>NZ_CP007139.1:4577791-5231762 GCF_000724625.1 Fimbriimonas ginsengisoli Gsoil 348
GCGCTTCTACCGGATCGACAAAGGGCGCAGCCGCACCACCGGCGGCACCGGCCTAGGCCTCAGCATCGTGAAACACATCGCCGAAGCCCACGGCGGCAGCGTCTCCCTAGACAGCACCCTAAACGAGGGTTCGACGTTTGCGGTGCGGATACCAATCGGGGAATAGGCGCTCGATATCTGCGAAGGTTCCTGTGGAATGTGGCGAGGGCGTTAAGGCGTTGGGCGTTGGGCGTTGGGCGTTGGGCGTTGGAAAGGAGTCTCGTTGGCAGGACAAAGTTACATTAAGGTTAACGCCCAACATCACCTCAGCCTCACCACCGTCTGCCCACTCTCGTTGCCGGTTCGGTCGATGGCGGCGATGGCGACGCGGGTTACCGCGCCGGATGGCTGCTTAATCTTGAGGTTGTCGGCCGATGTAACGCTTGGAGTGCCCCACTTTTCGCCGACCTGAACCGTGATTTGGTAGAAGCGGACGTCGTTATCCCCATCCGGGCGCCACTTCAACGACCACTGGTTGTCGCCCATCGACTCGACATCCACCTTCGGGGCGTTAGGCGCCCGGTCGTCGAGCCAAGGCGAGGCCGGTACCAGGGCCGGTTTGGCGTACAGCCCGTTCATAAGGTGGCTGGTAATGCCGTTGTAGTTCTGCAGGAACGCCTTCATGCTGAAGTGGACGTTGCCGTTGGCGCCTCGCTGGCGGGTTATCGAGATCTGGTCGGCGACCTCCTGTGCGGGCCAATTCTTCTCCGACGGACTGGTAAGGCTCGTGTAGTTACCCGGCCAAAGATGCCGACCTTTTTGGTTCTGGGCAAGCCACCAGTCGAGCAACGCCGGATACGCTTGGGCGGTCTGATGGATCGGCCAGTACAGTTGCGGCGTGAAATAGTCGCACCAACCTTCGGCAAACCATCGCCGCGCGTCGGCATAAAGGTCGGCGTACTGATCGACCCCCGCTTTGATCCCCGCGGGGTAGCCGGGGCGATAAATGCCGAACGGGGAAATTCCGAACTTCACCCACCGCTTCTCCTGCTTGATGCCCGAGTAAAGGTCCCGAATGAAGTCGTCGACATTCTTCCTTCGCCAATCGTCCCGCGCCAAATGGCCCCCACCGGACCGATACCGCCGAAAACTGCGATCGTCCGGAAAATCCATGAGCTTTCCGTCCGGCCCTTTCTCCTTGTAAGGATAGAAGTAGTCGTCGATATGAACGCCGTCTACGTCGTACCGCTTCACCACGTCGAGCACGACCTGCAGCGACCGCCTCTGCACCTCCGGCTCCCCCGGGTCCATCCATAGGTAGCTGCCGTAGCGGCGGACGATCTCCGGGTTCGTCTTGGAGATATGGCTCGCGACGACCGGTCCCTTCTGTGCCGGGTGGAGCGCCCGGTACGGGTTGAACCAGCAATGTAGCTCCAATCCACGCTTATGCGCCTCCGAGACGGCGAACTCCAGCGGGTCGTAATAGGGGGACGGCGCTTTTCCCTGCTGCCCGGTCAGATACTCGGACCACGGCTCGAGTTTCGATTGGTAGAGCGCGTCGGCGGACGGCCGGACTTGAAGGACGATCGCGTTTAAGTTCATCCCCTTCGCGATATCGAGGATCCGAATCATCTCGGCCTTCTGCTGCGAAACCGATAGCGTCCGCTTCGAGGGCCAGTCGATGTTATCGACGGTCGCCACCCATGCCGCGCGAAACTCGCGGGGCATCGGGGGAGGCGTGAGGATTTGGCTGCCCGGACCCGCGAGCATAAGGAGAGGGTAAAGCATGGTCATTGGTGAGGCTCGAACCATTGTATACGTCTAGGTGGAAGTAAGTGGCACGGCCCTCCGGCGAATACCCTGGAGGTACCATGGGGCGTGCCCCACGAGGAAAAAGTCGACGTCGGCGAGTTCACTGTGCACCTTCGGGACGTTCTCTTACCCATGGGTTTGAGAGTCGACGACGTAAGGTTCGGCGGAAAAGGACTTCATATCGAACGTTCGCCGCTCGTAATCTCCGCTCCTGAACCGGGACAGCTCGAAGCGTTCGTGGGCGAAGCTTCCTTGGCGGAATTCTTGAACGCCAAGGCCCCGGCCGGCCTCCGGAAGTTTCAGGTCCGCGCGAAAGACGGCAAGCTCTTCGTGGATGCGGTCAAGACCGTACTCGTCGATCTAAAGGCCAGCGCGGTCTGCACGCTCCGGATCGAGGACGGCCGCAAGCTGATGGTCGATATCGAATCGGTCGACGTGGCCGGCGCGGGAATCAAAACCCTTCTCCAAAACCAGCTCGACAAGGTCAATCCGATCTTCGATATCGCCGAATTCCCCGTCGACGCGAGCCTCGATTCCGTAAGAGTGGAAGATGGCGGCGTCCTCCTCTTTGGCCACGTCCGCCCGCCCGCTTCTTAGCATCCGGAGCGAACGCAGGGGCTCTGGCGAAGTGATCCGCCGATCCACCTTCACGCGTTCCCAGGCGGGCTGCCAGCCGCGAACCGCGGGGCAACGCGACCTAACTACCGCCCAAGGTGAATCAAATTAATTCATTGGCCATACTGCGGGATTTCCCAGATCGGGGCAACTTTTGAACCCGCTGACAAGTTAGCATCGGTAGACTAGATTCGCTAGTCATGGTCGAAGAGGTCCAGAACGAATACGATGTCGCTATTATCGGTGGGGGTCCGGCCGGTGCCACGGCGGGCACGCTTCTAAAGCGATACAACCCCGGCCTTCGCGTCGCCATCTTCGAGCGCGAGGTCTTCCCTCGCGATCACATCGGCGAGAGTCTGCTTCCACCGATCTCGGCGATCCTCGACGAGATGGGGTGCTGGGATAAGGTCGAGTCGGCCAACTTCCCAATCAAGCTCGGCGCCACTTATCGATGGGGGCGTAATCCCGAGCTCTGGGATTTCGACTTCGTACCGGTCGAGCAGTTTCGGGAGGAGCCCAGGCCGGCCAAGTTTGCCGGACAACGCACCGCGACCTCGTTTCAGGTGGATCGATCCGTGTACGACAAGATCCTGCTGGATCACGCGGCGGAAATGGGATGCGACGTTCATCAAGCGGCCAAAGTGGCTAAGGTCCACCGCGAAGGGGACCGGGTCACCGCCCTGGAGCTGGAAGGCGGACAATCCGTAACGGCTCGATACTATATCGACGCCTCCGGAAACAGCGGCATCCTGCGCCGCGCCATGGGCATCGAATGCGCCTATCACCCGGCGTTGCAGAACATCGCGATCTGGGATTACTGGCAAAACGCCGAGTGGGCGGTCAAGATCGGCGTGGGCGGTACGCGCATCCAAGTGCGCAGCCTGCCCTACGGCTGGATCTGGTTCATCCCGCTCGGTCCCACCCGCACCAGCATCGGGCTTGTCGTGCCGGTCTCCTACAGTAAGCAATCCGGAAAGAAGCCCGCCGAGCTCTATGCCCAGGCACTCCAAGACGAACCCGCCCTCGCCAAGCTTCTCGCCAACGCGAAGTCCGAGGATCTGCTGAAAAGCACTCGCGATTGGTCGTTCTTGGCGGAAAGGAGCGTCGGGGAGAACTGGTTTCTCATCGGTGAAAGCGCAGGCTTCGCCGATCCGATCCTATCCGCCGGCGTCACCATGGCGCACATCGCCGGCCAGCAAGTCGCCTATACCGTCAACGAGATCGAGCACCGGGGAGACGCCTCTTGGCTGAAAGAGCAGTTCAGCCTCCGCCAACGCCACCGGATCAATACGCATATCCGCTTTGGCGACTACTGGTACACCGCTAACTCGCAATTGAAAGAGCTTAAGGAATTCACTACCCAGTTGGCCGAGGCGAGCGGGCTCGAGCTTACGGCCGAGAAAGCCTGGGATTGGATCGCGCGGGGCGGATTCATCGATGAGGACTTGGCCGTCGGGATCGGCGGATTCGGCCTCGCCTCTCTAAAGGAGTCCCGGCACTATTTGGCCGACCTCCAGTTCGACTCTCCCCTTGAAAAGAACAACGTCTTTCAGCTCGACCTGGAGGGCGCCGGAACGAAGGACCGGGCCAGCTACCTGGAAGGCCGCGTCGGCAAGACCAAGTGCTACGTCCGCGGCAATCGCGTCCTTCCCATCCGGGGAGCGTTCGAGCTGCTCGTACAGGTTCTTCAGCATGAGACTCGGCTCCAGAACATTCTCCAGGCCATCATGGCCGTCGCGCAGCAACGCTCCTCCGACCGTGCGTTCATCCAAAATGTATTGCCTCAGGTGGCCCCTGCTCTAGAAGGGATGGTTAACGACGGCTGGGTGCGCGCGTCGTACGATCCACGCGAGCCGCTGGCGCAGCTCAATTCAGGCTTTCCCGGCTTTCATCGCCACCAGGAGAGCGCCAGTTGATCCGAAAGATGGAAATCCGCCAATGAACTACGATGTCGCCATCATTGGAGGCGGTCCCGCCGGGAGCACCGTCGGCTGCCTGCTCAAGAAGTACAATCCGGCGCTGAAGGTCGCGATCTTGGAGCGGGAAACCTTCCCCCGAGACCACATCGGCGAGAGCCTCCTCCCGCCGATCTCGCCGATCTTGATCGAGATGGGGTGCTGGGACAAGGTGGAAGCCGCGAATTTTCCGATCAAGATCGGCGCGACCCTGCGATGGGGCAAAACCCCGGAACTCTGGAATTTCGAGTTCTTCCCTGCCGACGAGTTCAAGGACGAGCCGCGACCCGCCAAGTTCGAGGGTCAGCGCCGCCTCACCGCATTCCAAGTCGACCGCGCTATCTACGACGAGATCCTGCTAAACCACTGCGCCGAACTCGGCTGCGATGTCCGGCAAGGAACGAAGGTCGCCAAAGTGAACCGGGAGGGTGACCGGGTGACCGGGCTGGAATTGGAGGACGGCGAAGTCGTTACCGCGCGTCATTACGTGGATGCCTCCGGCAATAGCGGCATTCTTCGCCGAGCCATGAACGTCGCTTGCGACTATCCCTCCACGCTCCGGAACATCGCGATCTGGGACTACTGGCAGAACGCCGACTGGGCGGTCCGCATCGGCGTAGGGGCGACCCGCATTCAGGTTCGCAGCCTCGGTTACGGGTGGCTGTGGTTCATTCCCCTTGGCCCTACCCGCACCAGTATCGGGCTGGTCATTCCGGCCGAGTACTTCAAATCCTTGGGCAAGAAACCGCAGGAGGTCTATCGCCAGGCCCTCCAGGAAGAAGAGGCGCTTTCCGCTCTCCTCGCGAATGCCACCAGCGAAGATCGGCTGGAGACGACCCGCGACTGGTCGTTCCTGGCCGAGCGTCAATCTGGCGAAAACTGGTTCTTGGTGGGCGAGAGCGGTGGCTTTGCCGATCCGATCCTCTCGGCAGGCGTCACGATGGCGCAGATTGGCGCCCAGCAGTGCGCCTATACCATCTTGGAAATCGACCGGGGCGAGCTAAAGCGAGAGTGGCTGTGTGAGCAATTCGACCGCCGGCAGATCCGCCGCATCAAAACGCACATTCGCTTCGGCGACTATTGGTATACGGCCAACTCGCAATTCTCCGACCTCAAGGATTTCACCGCGGAGCTGGCGCGCGCGAACGGCCTCGAACTCTCGCCGGATAAGGCCTGGCAATGGCTGGCGCAAGGGGGCTTCATCGATGAGGACCTCACGGTCGGCGCCGGCGGATTCAACCTTCTCAGCATTCGGTCCTCCACCGAATTTCTAACCGAGCTCGATGCCGGTTCGCCGCTGGAAGAAAACAACATTCTAAGGCTCGACTTGCAAGGGGCGACCTGGCAGGATGGCGCGGTTTACCACGAAGGCCGGGTGATAAAGGCCGGCAGCTACACCCGCGATGGCAAGGTGCTGCCGCTCTGGGGCCACTTCGACGTGCTCGTCAAGCTCCTGCAGCGAGAATCCCGATTGCCGAGCATCGTGCAAATGATGCAACTGATGGCGCAGCAGCGCGCGCACGATCCGGTCGCGATGACGTTCCTCGGCATGTTGCCCGAGGCGATGGAGGGGATGGTGCGGGACGGATGGATCCGTGCGTCTTACGACCCCAAACTCCCGCGCGCAACGCTAGTCCAACATGGAACCGGATTTCACCGGAATCGCGACACGTAGGTCGGGCGGAGGCTGATACCCCGCCCCCCTTCTACTTGGGCGTGTTGAACTCGATCTTATCGTTCTTGTGCTTGTTCTGATAGTCCTCGATGGACTTGACCATCGCGGCCCTGTCCGCTTCGGTAGGCCCTTTGTAGGTTGGATCCGCCACTGGATGGCGAGCCGCTTCCTCCTGAGCCTTTGTCATGGTGCCGGCTTCCGACTTGCTACATCCCGGAGTGGTCAAGGTTCCAACCAACAGCAAGGCGATTAGCAAACTTCTTTCGTTTTTCATTGTGAGTCTGATGTCGCGGTCATCGGGGCCCAGCTCCACCGATGTGGAGCTGGACGGATTCGCGGGAGCCGTCTTAGCGGTCGGCATCCCACAGGTTTTTTGGCCCGGTTGTTGATTGGGTCGGGGTCCGTCGCACGCGGCTGCATCCCCTTGGTGTGGCCGTCGACGAACGAGAAGTTGGCGTTTACGCCACTGGTGAGGCTTACGCCGCCGTCCGGTCCGGTTGGGAACGGGTTCGTGGTCGCCGCGAGGCCATTGGGAATGTCCTCCGGTCCGAACCACTCATACTGCCCACCGATATCTCCCGGAATTCTGATCTGCAGGAACGCCGCGGAGAACCACTCGCTGATGTTCCCAAATCCGCAGCAGCCGGACTTGTACATCGAGTCGTCGAAAAGATCCCCAAGAAGAATCGTGCTTGCCGGCTGCGTCACCTGAGTCTGCGACTTCGAGTGCGGAAGCACGTAGTTGCCGTTATCGTTTTGGTTCATCACGCCGCCGAGCACACACGGCGCGGAGTCGCTACATCCGGCGGCATAGCCGGCGGAGTTGGCGCTGTGCGTGTAGGCGTTCGGGGCGTACGAGAGCCCGATCGCGTTCTTGAAGTTGTCCGGCGAGAAGGAGGTGGCCCAGCTCGCGACCGGAGCGTCGTGTCGAGAATCCAGCGGACTTTGGAAGATCGGCAGATTCTTGATGTAGGGCGCCGTCTTTTGAATCCAGGTTCGGCTAAACGTGCCGGAGTCCGCGTCGTTGCCGTTGACCGGACTGAACATGTCGTCGAAGTCACCCGTGTAGATCAACTGACCCAGAGTGATCTGCTTCATGTTCGAGATGTCGGCAGAATTCTTTGCCGCGCGTTTTGCCTGGGCAAAAACCGGGAAAAGAATCGCTGCGAGGATGGCGATGATGGCGATGACGACTAATAGTTCAATTAGCGTAAATGCTTTGCTTCTTCGTTTCATGATGACCTTCGTTGGATGCACTGGACAGCAAAGTCGCTGTCGATGAGGCAGGTGTAAATCAAGTGGTTTCCCCTCGAACGAACTCGACCGGCAGGTTCGTTAAGGCGGGTACGGCGTCGCCGGAAAGCAGACGCGACAAGATCGAGACCGCGGTCCCTCCGACCTCGCGCCACGGCGCCCGGATCGAGGTTATGTTGAAATCGCGGAATTCGAAACCGTCGAAGCCGATGACGGCGACCTCTCCGGGTATCGACATGCCGCGCTCTCGGAGCACGGCACAAGCGGCCCACGCCTGCCAATCGTTCCAACCGACCAACGCGGTTGCCCGGTTGTCCCCGTCCGTCAGAACCTGCAGATCGCGATCGGTCAGGGGCGAGACGTTGTCAAGGCCCTCGTGAACCGTCACTCGGATTCCGTGCGCGCTCGCCGACTCGACGAACGCCTCCATCCGAGTAATCGCCGACTGTGCGGTCGCGGCCGTCTGTTTGTATAAAACGTGTCGATGCCCCCGGCTCGCCAGGTGCCGAGCCTGCATCTGTCCCCCACTCACGTCGTCCGCGGTTACCGACGGCAAAAAGTCGATCGCGTCCACAACCGCCACCGTAGGCACCTTGAGCTCATCGAGCATCGGAACGATCGGATCGTCCGCCCGCGCGTGAATGATCAGGCCGTCGATGGCGCGGTCCGAAACCAGATCGAGCAGCTTGTCCGGCTCGCTCCCCGATGTGTGGACGACCGTGTTCATACCGACCTCGCCGCTCCCTTCGAAGATGCCTCCAAGCAGATCGGCAAAAAACGTTCCGCTTGCCGTGAGACGGCTACGCCCGGAATAGATGCCAATTCGGTTCGTTCGACCCGTAAGAAGCGACCGGGCCTGCGCGTTAGGCCGGTACCCCAGCTTTTCCGCCGCTTGGATCACGCTCAGTCGGGTTGTGGCGGAAACGCGGGTGCCAGAGCGGGTACCGTTCAGCACGACGGACACCGTCGACTCGCTCACTCCGATGGAGCGGGCGACGTCCCGGAGCGTCATCGACCGGCGGCCATTCCAACTGTGGTTGTCGCGCGTCATTGCTTGTGACGCACTATAAGTTGACTCAACGGTGATTCACACGTGAATCAATGTTGATTCACCCGGATCATGGCTTTCCGCCGCAAAAAAGGGAAGGCGGTCCAACTTTTGGCTCGATTTCCGCCGAGTGGCGCCCTAAAACGAAATCCGCCCGAAGGGTATCCTCTGAGATTCGATTGGGCGAGTGGCGGAATTGGTAGACGCGCTGGGTTTAGGTTCCAGTGTCCAAAAGACGTCAGGGTTCGAGTCCCTGCTCGCCCACCAGGGCCAATAGAAGCTTCTCGCTAACGCGTGCGGCGTTTTCGCCGACGGGAAATGGGGCTTCCCTTTCGCGTCGTATAGCCGGCCCACACGCGGCTCCCCGGCATCGCCGGGTCGTTTCGTCCCGGTTCCGAGGGTCTGGGGGCGTCGGCCACGATAGCCGGTCCGGTGCACGAAACCAACATTGCCGAAGCGTGGACCCGCGCGGCATCGGCCTGAACGGCCGCCATAACAATCAATGGCGCCGCCACTCCGCGAGCCATCCAACAAAACGAATTCATCTCACTCCCTATCCCTTTACAGATAAAACGATCAAATAGCGGTAAATAACCCCTTAATGAATTCCTAACGCTGGACTACCAAGAGGTCACGGCTCGGGCCGGATACCGTCGCCTACACCAAACATTCCTTTTCGTTGCATATCAACAAAAGAAATCTCAATAACGTGCCCTTCAAGGCTCCGACTACGAGACAACTTGCCTGATCTAATGTACAACATCAGCCGATTCCTGCCTAGGATCGACTAGCTCCTTTTTTGTGAGTTTCCGCATAAGAACGCACCCCTAACACTTTCCTTTGCGTCAGTTAACGTCTTTGTTTCCACTTCAATAGAATCTATATAAGCTCTCGCATCACGCCCAGAAGCGGTATACGTGCGACCCCTCCGGCGGGATGCGGTCGAATCCACGCGAAGCAGGCGAACTCAGATGCAAGAAGCATGCGTCCTCTCCCTGCACGAAAGTCGATTTGCCGGGCTTGCCGCAATTACATGGACCATCCGGAACCTCCTCCGCAGATTCAACGTAACCCAGCGGTAAGGTGGACGCGTGTGCGCGAGGTTCGCTCGCGTTTCATTCCCCGCAGGTGAACATTTCGTTTCCCGTCACGTCACTTCCCCCCAACGATACGACCGCCTACCGGCCCCACCCAAATCACCCATGAGTCTCGACCTTTCCCTCAGCCAAACCGCCTCCGTCCCCCGGGAGCCTGCTCCCATGGTCGACGGGTACGAGTTTGTCGACCTGAACCTGGTAAAGCCGGATCCGGACGCCATCGCCCTGGCGCCCGGCGACTTCGCCATGAAGAACAAGGTGCTGCCGCTCGGGTTCGACGGAGAGTCTCTGGTCGTGGCGATGGGCTCGCCGCAATCGCTCGGCTCCGTCGACGATCTCGGCATCCTTCTTCAGCGTCCCGTCACCCCGGTCCTCGCCGACGCCAATCTGATCGACAACAAGATCCAGGAATTCTTCCTCGAAAAGATCCTGAGCGGACTGGCTACCAGCGACGAGGCGGGAGCGGCGGAGGTCGACGAATCCACCGATCTCGCCGACCTCTTGCGAATGGCCGACGATTCGGCCGTCGTCAAGATGGTAAACGCCATCTTCGCGCAGGCGGCCCGAGACGGAGCGAGCGACATCCACATCGAACCGTACGAGCGGGAAGTTAAGATTCGTTACCGAATCGACGGCATGCTCCACGACATGATGCGCCCGCCTAAGCGGATGCACGCCGCGCTTATCTCCCGACTTAAGATCCTCGGCGAACTGAACATCGCGGAGCGCCGGCTCCCGCAAGACGGCCGCATCAAAATCACCGTCGGCGCCCGGCAAATCGACATCCGGCTTTCCATCGTCCCCGCCGTCTTCGGCGAGCGCGCCGTCATGCGGTTGCTGGATAAAGGAACCGCCCTCCTCGGCCTGGAAGAGCTCGGCATGGGAGCCGACGTTCTCACCAAATTCCGAAAGATCATCTCGCTGCCCCACGGCATCGTTTTGGCGACCGGCCCCACCGGTTCCGGTAAGTCGACGTCGCTGTACGCCTCGCTGCAAGAGATCTGGTCTCCCGCCACTAACATCCTCACCATCGAGGACCCGGTCGAGTATCAGGTACCCGGCATCAGCCAAATCCAAGTTCGCCCGAACATCGGTCTCACATTTGCTAGCGGCCTTCGCTCCTTCTTGCGGCAAGACCCGGACGTAATCATGGTCGGCGAAATCCGTGACCACGAGACGGCCGAGATCGCCATCCATGCGTCGCTCACCGGCCACCTCGTCTTCTCCACCCTCCACACGAACGACGCCGCCGGCGCGGTAACCCGTCTGCTCGACATGGGCGTCGAACCGTACCTCGTCGCTTCTTCCCTCGTCGGCGTCGTCGCCCAACGGCTCGTTCGCCGGGTTTGCTCGAACTGCTCCGAGCCTGCCGCCCACAAGCCGGACCTGCTCGCCGCCATCGGCCTGACCGGCCACGAGCCGAACGCCAACTTCCGCCGCGGACGGGGATGCGAAAAGTGCCAGGGCACCGGCTACAAGGGCCGGCAGGGGCTCTACGAGCTCCTCGTCGTAGACGAAACGATCAAGCGAATGACGATCGACCGGGCTTCCTCGAGCGCCATGAAGGCGCACGCGATCGAAACCCAGGAAATGCGAACCCTTCTCGGTGACGGCCGCTTAATGGTTCTCAACGGCAAAACCACTCCCGAAGAAGTCCTCCGCGTCTCGCAACGAGAAGACTTCTGACATTGCTTGATTGCTTGATTGCTCGATTGCTAGATTCAACTTATTAATCGAGCAATCAAGCAATCGAGCAATCAAGCAATCCAACAATCAAGCAATCGAAATGACCACTTTCTCCTATGTCGCCCTCGAACCCTCCGGTCAAAAGAAGACCGGGTTCGTTGACGCCTCCAGCCGAGAGGCGGCTATTCAGACCGTTTCCGCCACCGGCCGGTTCGTGCTCGACATCAAGGAGGAAGGGACCCGCACCAAGACGACTTCCGCCGCAAAGCACGAAGTCGCCAAGCGCAAGGGCAAAGTCTCCCGAGGCGATCTCGCCCTCTTCACCCGCCGCCTTGCCGACCTATCGGAAGCCGGCCTTCCTTTGGACCGGGTCCTCCAAGTCGTCTCCGAGCAGTCGGAGAGCATCACCCTCACCGAGGTCGCGGAAAACGCTTTAGACGAGGTCCGGGGCGGAAAGCCGGTGTCCGACGCCCTCGCCGCCTATCCCAAGCTCTTCCCTTCCGTCTTCACCCAAACCCTGAAAGCCGGTGAGGCCAGCGGCCAGTTTCCCGACGTCACCTCGCGCCTCGCCAACTTCCAAGAGAACGAGGTTGCCCGCCGAAGTCAGATCACCTCCGCGCTCGTGTATCCCGGCATCCTCGCCAGCACCGCCGTCTTCGTGGTGGTATTCCTGCTCACTTTCGTCGTTCCCCGCCTTTCGGGCGTCTTCAAGGGACTCGGAAACGACCTCCCGGCCAGCACCAAGCTTCTGCTCGCGATGACCGCGTTCATCACCCAGCAGTGGTATTTCATCATCGGCGGAATCGTGGCGGCGGTCGTGCTGTACAAGGCATGGGCCGGCACGGAAAGCGGCCGGTATCAACGCGACGCCCTGATCATGCGGATGCCTGCCGTCGGCCCCGTGATCCGCAAGGCGACCGTCTCGCGGTTTTCCCGCGTTCTGGCGACCCTCGTATTCGGTGGCGTACCGATCCTCCAGGCGCTCAACATCGCCGGATTAGCCTCCGGAAACCGGGTTTTCCAGCGAAGCGCCGAGGAAGTGGAAGCCGAAGTCCGCGAAGGCGTGTCAATTGCGCAAGCTATGCGAGACGCCGGGGCCTTTCCACCCGTCTTGACCCACATGGTCGCAATCGGCGAGGAGACCGGCGACCTTCCGAAGATGCTTAACCGCGTCTCGGACAGCCTCGACTTCGAGGTTGACAACGGCATGCGACGGCTGACCGCCATGGTCGAGCCGATCATCGTCCTGACCATGGGAGTCTTTGTAGGCTTCGTCGTCCTGTCGGTACTCCTGCCGATCTACGCGGCGGGAGACACGGTGAAATAAAGTCGCCGTGAGAATGCAGAATAGAAAGCTTTTGGAAGAGAGGAACATATGAAAAAGAAAATCAATGGAATGAAGCGGCGGGGCTTTACCCTTATCGAGCTCCTCGTCGTCATCCTGATCCTGGCCATTCTGGCCGCGTTGATCGTGCCTAAGGTTATCGGCCGAACAGACGACGCCAAAGTCGGGGCGGCCAAATCCGACCTGAAGAACCTATCGAGCGCTCTCGAAGCGTTCAAGCTCGACTGCGGGCGTTACCCGACCGCCGACGAGGGACTTACCGCCCTCCAGGTTGCCCCTGGCGACGTCCAAGGCTGGAAAGGCCCGTACCTGAAAGGAATGCCCGAGAGCCAGCCCGTCGACCCGTGGGGAACGGCGTATCAATACGAATACCCCGGCACGAGCGGCGACCCGAACTCGTACACTATCACCAGTCTAGGCGCCGATAAGGCCCAAGGCGGTGACGGCTACAACGCCGACCTCACAGAGAATGGCTAAATCTCGCCGTGGCTTTACTCTGATCGAGGTGTCGGTCGTGATCACGATTATCGTGGTCCTGGCCGCCCTCGTCACGCCAAACCTCTCGAACATGCTCGCGAGCCGGCAGGTGCGGACTTTTGTCAATGCCCTGCCGGATATCGCCGGCCAGACGAGAGACGCCGCCCGCAATCAGGGAGTCACGACAAAGCTCACGTACGACGATTCGGCCCACCAACTGATCGCCTCCATCGAACGCGTCAATCAAGATGACGAGACGATCACTTCGCTGGCGGTGCCGAATCCAGTTCAAATTCAGGCGTTTCAAGCCGACGGACAGCAAAAGAGCGCCGGCGACTGGACCCTTCACTTCTATTCCGACGGCCATAGCGACGGCGGCGGAGTGGAAACCAACGACGCCGGCATGCTTCGTTCGCTGGTCGTCGACCGCAACGGAGTTGCCACGCTAGTCCGGGGGCCGCTTCCCGACGCAACCGAGGAGCGCTGGCCCGCAGGAGATTATGAGCACCGGACGACGACCAACTAAAGGCTTCACCCTCATCGAAGCGCTGGTCGCCGTCGCGCTCCTCACCGGGGGAATCGTCGCCGTCCTCGGCGCCCTCGCTTCCATGACTCGGACCGAATCGCGATTCCGCGACCAGGACCAGATGCAGCGTCTCGCGATGCAGAAGCTCGATGAGCTCGTCTCCACCAGCGACAACATCACCGCTCCCCAAAATGGCGACTTCAAAGATCGCGACGACGACCGGTTCGTATGGAGCAGCGAGGAAGCCCCCAGCGGGGTTGAGAATCTCGACGCCATCACCGTGACCGTTCGCTACGCCGGCAATCCCGCCAAAAATGCGCCCGAGTCCGTGGTCTCGACTCTGCTGTACGTGCCGCCCACGAACACTACGGGGGCGACGCAATGAGGCGCGGCCTAACCCTCGTCGAGCTGCTCATCACCGTCTTCATCGTCAGCATCCTGATGGTGGGGGTGAGCCGAGCCTACGTCAGCACGATCGACTACGACTCCAAGATGCGGGTTGGCCGGGAAGAGTCGCAAAAGGCGATCGCATTTGAAGAGCGCGTCACCGACCTCATCCGCCACGCCAACCTTTCGTCGGATGCCAACCAAACCGCCTCCTTTTTCATCGGGAGCGTAGGCAACGGTCAGGACATGCAGACAGTAGCCGGGAGCGGCAATGCGGACACGCTAATTTTCACCGCCGCCGGGCTCCGGGTCGATGCCGGTCTGCTCGACTCGACGGACGACTTCGAAACTCAAAACCAAAAGGTCGGCCCCCAAGGCGGAATTGGGGAGATTTCACTCTCGACGATCGCAATCGGCGACGCCTCCGGTAAGAGCGGGGTTTTTCTTCGTCAGCAACGTCCCGCCGACGGCGATCCGACCCAAGGCGGTTACGAGTCGCTGGTCCAACCGAACGTCGACACCCTCAAGTTCGAATTCTTCGACGGAACCGACTGGCTCACCACCTGGGATACCCGGACGATGACCACCAAGCGCCTCCCTGCCGCAGTCCGGGTGACCTACCGGCTCAGCGACGAAAATAAAGACCGGATCCTTGTCGTGCAAGTGCCGGCCAGCGACGTCACGACCCTCAATCCGGTTCAACAGGAGACCGCAGGATGAAACGACGACAGAGAGGAAGCGCCTTTGTCGTGACGCTGGTGATTCTCGCCGGCCTCGTCGCCGTCGTTGCCAGCGTAGCCAACAATCAGCGGGTGGCATTCCGCTCGCAGATTAGCCGCCAGCAGCGGGAACGCGCCCACCTCGCCGCCCTCGCCGGAATTCAGCGCGCAATCGCCGTTCTGGCGACCATCCCAGCGCCGGGCCAGTCCGGCCAAACGACGACTACGACCGGAAACACGACGAGCCAATCGGGAGCGATCACTCTCCAAGACGATTGGGCGACCCTCGGGCAGACCGGCAGCGAGAAATTCATTGTCGGAAACGCTTCGTTCCGGCTCCAGATCGTCGACGCCAGTTCGTTCGTGAACATCAACTCGGCCACCGAAGATCAATGGAACAAGCTCCCTTTAGCGCCCGAAGAAATAGCTTCGATCCTCGATTACCGAACAACTGGCTCCGCCGCACGTCCACTCGGAGCGAAAGACGATTACTACAATGCGCTTGCGGAGCCGTACAACGCCAAACTCGCCAATTTCGAGACGGTGGATGAGCTGCTCCAAGTAAAAGGGCTGACCGCCAAGATTCTTTACGAACTTAGAACCGACGTGCAGACCAGCAACCCGCTACCGACGGATATCAACGGCAACACCGTGCCCTTGGCCGATCTGCTCACCGCGGTTTCCTACTCCGCCCGCCTAAACCCGCAGGGTCAGGCGCTGATTAATGTCGGCGGCGCGGCCGGCGCCGCAAACCGGCGGCAACGCCTCCAAGCGCTTGGATTCAGCGCAAACTTTCTCAATCAGATCGCACCCGCCCAGGGTCCCCAGCCGACCTTCGCCACCGTCGGCGCTATTTGCGCGAGAGCGTCCAGCGCGGACGACCTCGCTAAGGTCCTCGACAACCTCGCCACCGACGCCCAACCGCGCCAGCTAGGGAGAATTAATATCAACACGGCCCCCGAGTCAGTACTCCAGACCGTTCCCGGCATCACGCCCGACCTCGCCACCGCCATCGTTCAACGCCAAACCCAAGGGTTCGCCTCGTTAGGTGAAGTCACCCAGGTACCGGGCATCACGTCGCAAGTGCTTTCCCAGTGCGCGGATCTCCTGACCGCTTCGTCCCAAACCTTCTATGTTCGAATCGTAGGAACCTCCGGACAAACGTCGGTTGCGGTTCTCGCGCTTATCGACGTGGAAAATGGGACCCCCAAGCTGTTAATGGTTCAGGATCAGCCATTCAACGATATGATTACTCGCTGGAACTGGCCGACCGACACCAACGTCGACACGACTCTAAAGGAGGCAGCTTGAACAGCCTCCCGGCCCCGAAGCGGGGTGGCCCTGCTCCCGACCTGGCCATCGAGTACTCCGCTCGCGGACTAACCGTTTACGATCCTCGAACCCGGTCTTCCCAACCATTTCAAGATCTGGCGACCGTCGGCGCGACCTACGGTGGCCGCTACGTCGTCGTCGCACTCTCCCGCCGGTCCGTCTTCGTCCGCACCACGCGCGTTCCGAACGCCTCCGCGGACGACATCCGGCAGATCCTGATGATGCGGATGGCCGACCTCTTTCCGCTCGGTCCGGTCGAGCTGGCGATCGATTTCCACGTCACCGACGACCTAAATCAGGAAGGGCGGCTTGCCATCGTCGCCGCGGTACCCACCACCGAGCTCCGCCGGATCCGGGAAGACGCTAAGTCCGCCGGCCTTCGCGTGCTCGCCGTCGTCCCCGTCGCCATCGGATCCGTCAGCATTGCCCGCGCGCTTCAGCAGCAAAACGCCGCTATCGTAAGCCGCGATCAAGAAGGGATCGGGATCGATATCGTGCTGGACAACCAGCTCCGGCAGAGTCGGGTCGTTCCCTCCTCCGCCGCCGTCGAGGCCGAGGTATGCCGCACCTACTCGGTGGCCGGCATCCCTTGCGGAGAAATCGTGGCCGCCGACGGAGTGGTGCTCAAAGCGCCGGACCTCGACACGAACGATTCGCCCCTCGCCGCCCTGATCGACGGCTACGTGCACGGTCTCGGCCTCAACCTGGAGCTTCCCGAAGCCATCGATCTCCGCCTGAAGCAAGGGCGGGACAAACACCGGCGCACTGCCTTCGTGCTCGCCGCCGCCGCTCTGGCGACCCTGATATTTGTAGCCAACGACCGGATCTCCGCCGGCAGCAAAGTCGATGCCGAGATCGGCAAGGCGCAAAAGGACGCGTCGGACGCCAAAACGAAGCTAAAGCAGCGCGAAAAGGAGCTCGACGTCGCCACCAAGAACGAGGACACCGTCAACCGGGCGTTCCAGCCGGCGCAACGGCTCGGCGACGTCGCCGTCCTGATGGCGAATCGGGTTCCCCAGGGGATTTGGCTGAACGGATTTACCGCCGAGCGCGGAAAGCCGGTGACCGCCCGCGGCGTCGCAAAGACGAGCGAGGCGGTCGGCACTTACATGCAACGCCTCTCCGCCGAGCCTCGCCTCCGCGACGTAAAGCTGGTCGGATTTTCCAGCAGCGGCCAGATCGAAGGGATTCCGGTCGTGCAGTTCAGCGTCTCCGCCTTCCCGGTCGGCAACCTGACCCTCGCCGACCCCTTTGCGAAGAAGGGCGCCTCCGCACCGGTGAAATCGAAATGATCAACTTCCGCGACCGGCAAGACATGCTTCCCAGCTTGATCACGGTCTCCGCCATCGTGGTTCTTGCCGGGACCCTCGCCTTCGGCATTTACAATAACACCCATCCGCTCTCCTCGACCAAGGCCGTCGCCGACGCCAAACGGGATCTTCGAATGACGAAGACCAATATCGGCAAGGCGATCGAGGCGATCGCTGAAAAGAACAAGGCGATCGACGCCGCCACCTGGAGCGGCAAACCGCAGGAAATCGGCACCCAAGTGCTCAAGCAAGTCACCGCGCTTGCCAAGAAGAATGGCGTTAAGCTCGGTAATGTCCGGCCCCAACGAGGAATCAATGTCGACGCCCTGACGACTCTTCCCTACCTGGTGACCGTCCAGGGCTCCTATCCCGCCGTCCTCGCCTTTGAGCGCGAGATCGACCAGCTCGGCAATCGCCTCGCCGTCAACCTCATCCAAATCTCCGCCTCCGACGCTAACTCCGACCAGGTAACCGCCAATATCGGTGTCGTCGCCTACCTCAATCCGAACGGCCCTCCGCTCAGCTCGAGCAAGGATGTGACCTCCCATGCCTAAACTCTTTGGAAAGGAAGTTTCCTGGGCGCTTCTAGGCCCCGCTTCGATCCTCGGCCTGTACGTCGTCTACACCCTCGCGTTCCCGGCGCCCCCGGTGGTCGCGACCGGTCCCACCAAAAAGAGGACCAAGCCGGTCGCGACGAACACCCTCTTTTTGCCCGAGGATAAGACGGCCAAATTCGCCTCCTTTACGGAGCCGCCACAGAACACCTACCGGCCACTGATCGTTAAGCAGAACCCTCTCGGCGGAAAGGCGGCTCTCAATGGGCCGATCCTCGGGTTCGACCCGAAGAACGCCGATGGTCAGGCGGGGTGGGGCTACACCGGTTACGTGGTGCTTAACGGCCAGCCGCAAGGTCTCTTGGAGAACCCGAGCACCGGCGATGCGCTCTACGTACAGAAAGGAGATGTCTGGAAACACTCGACCGTCAAGGAGCTGACGCCGGAGAAGATCGTGGTCAGCGGCCCCGGCGGCACCCAGACCGTCAAACTTGGGGACGTTACTGAACTCAAGAAGCCCTCGAGCGTCGTTGCCGGTGGGGTCGGCGTGGCCCCGGTTAATCCCGGACCCGCTCTTGCCGGCGCCATCGGAAATGGAGCTCCCGGTACCGGTTTTCCCAATGGCGGATTTCCCGGGAACGGAAACCCCGCGACGGCGAATAATAGTAATGGCATCGGCAATAACCCGGTTACCGATCTCAGCGTTCAGCCAGACGCCACTTTCCAGGGCAGAGGCCGTGGCCGAGGCCGAGGTGGCCGCCGAAACCGCGGTGGCGGCGGCGGATTCGACAATGGTGGCGGCGGGTTTAACAACGGCGGGAATTAGGAACGAACTGTGAAAATCAAGCGAAGTTGGATGTCAGTAGCGCTGCTCATGCCCGTCATGGCCATGGGACAGTTCGTAACCGGAGCGAATGGAGAAACCGGCCGGCCGTGGGAGGACTTCAAGCTCAATCCGAAGTCCCGGATCAAGCTGGATTACCGGAACAGCAACATCGACATGATCCTGTCGATGTACCAGAAGGCGACCGGTATCACCATCGTCAAAGACCCGAACCTCGTCGGCGGTCTCACCCTCACCAGCGCCAAGCCGGTTAGCCTCAACGACGCCTTTCAGATCCTGAGCACCACGCTCAGCCTCAAGGGATTCGACATGGCGAAGGACGGCAACCTTTTGGTTATTCGCCAGAAGAACAAGAATGCGAACGCCGGCAGACCCTCTTTCGACCCTTCCGCCTTGGCGGGTCTGATGGGTGGCGGTGGCGACCAACCCCAGAACAAGCTTCAGGTTTATCCGATCAAGTACGCCAACGCGAGCCAACTCGCCCGGGTGGTGAACGACGTCTTTACTCCCTCGGGCGCCGGCACCAATCCTTTCGCTCGGTTTGGTCAGGGCGGTGGCGGAGGCGGGTTCCAGTTCCGCGGTGGTGGTGGTCCGGGAGGCCGAGGCGGCTTTCAGTTCCCCGGCGGGTTCAACTTTGGGCAAAATCAAAATCAGCCAAACGTCCGGGCCTCGTCTGACGACTTCAGCAACTCGGTGATCGTCAATGCACCCGAAAACGACCAGCGCCAAGTGAGCGACCTGATCAAACAGCTCGACAAGATCGTAGACGAACCGCTGCAGTCGAAGGTGTTCCACCTTCAGTACGCCGCCTCGGATGACCTGCTCGCCCTTGTTCAGAACCTGCTTAGCGCCAACGTTCCGCGGGGCCGAGGCGGCGCCACGACGCAAGCAACCCAAGGTCCTGGCGCCTTCTTCAATGCCATCCGGGGCCAAACGGCCGGCTCCGGCACCGTCACTTCCGATCCTTACACCAACTCGCTGGTCGTCACCGCGACGCCGGAGAACATGGCGCTCGTCACCAAAGTAATCACGGAGCTAGACGTAAAAGTCGAGTCGCAATCGTCGACCGTCGTGATCCCCCTTCGTAACGCCAAGTCCGACGACGTCGCCGGCCTGCTCAACCAAGCGTTCGGCCAGCGTCAGGGCACCGGCACGAACCGAGGCGGCGCCAACAACGGCAACCGCCCCAATACGGGCAATAACGCCACGAACCGAGGGAACACCGGCCGGAACAACGGGCTCGGCGGCAACATCGGCGTCCCCGGTAACGCAATGGCCCAGGAGATTCCGGTCGAGCTGCAGGATCCCAACGCGACCGAAGGGGAGCTGATGACGAACATCGTCGCCCAGGGCTTCGGTGGAGGCGGTGGATTCTTCGGAGGTGGGGGTCAGAACCAGCGCCGGCCCGGACAAACCTCCGGCCAGCAAGCCGCCCGCGACGCGAACGGAAATGTCGTCAACGTACGAGACCTCACCGGACAAGTCACCACGATCTCCGACCCGAACACCAACTCCATCATCGTGGTCACCACGCCCGAAAACGCCGACATCATTCGCGGCATCATCGAGCAGATCGACCGCATCCCCGAGCAGGTAATGATCGAGACGATCATTACCGAGGCCACCCTGGACAAGACCAACCGGTTCGGCGTCGAATGGAAGTTCGCTCAGAGCAACCCGTTCGGAACGAAGAGCACCAGCTCGACCGCGACGACCGGCTTCGGTCTTCAAAACTCTACTCCGGCGCTCGGCGGGTTCAGCTACACCCTTACCGGCGGTAGTCTCAGCGCGTTCTTAAACGCGCTCCAGCAAGACGATAAGTTCCAGGTGCTTTCGACGCCTCGAATCTTCACTTCGAACAACGTCCAGGCTGAAATCAACATCAGCCAAAGCGTGCCGTACATCACGCAGAGCCGCCAGGACGCGAACGGCAACTTCACTTACAGCTACTCGTTCCAAGACGTCGGCATCGTCCTCACCGTCACCCCGCGTATCACCAGCAACGGTTACGTGACGATGGAGGTCAGCCAGACCGCGAACGACCTGCAAGGGTTCACCACCTTCAACGCTCCGATCGTCAACAAACGAACGGCCGACACCACGGTTTCGGTTAAGGATGGCGAAACGATCATCCTCGGCGGGATCATCCGCTCCACGGTGACGTCCTCAGTAAAGAAGGTTCCGCTCCTCGGAGACATCCCTCTCCTGGGCAACCTGTTCAAGTCACGGTCGAAGGAAGACCAAAAGACCGAATTGCTCGTATTCCTTACCCCCCGGATCGTCCGCGACCCCGCCGAGGCGAGGCGCCTGCGCGAAGAAGGGATGAAGGATATGAGCCCCGACACCCAGAAGGGTTTAAACAATTTGATTAAGAAGCCCACCACTCCCCCTCCGGCGGTCACGCCGGGTACCGGGACGGTCAAGGGCGACAAGAAAAACGGAGGGAGTTAGTTTCTATGAATGCTAAGAAAGCTATTGCCATTCTTTCAGTAATGGTTCTCGCAGTGGGGGCCATGGCCCAGGGTGGAGGTCGCGGAGGCCAGCGCGGCTTCGGACGATTTGGTCAGCAGAGCCCAACCAGCCTGCTTCGCCGAACCGACGTCAAAGAGGACCTCAAACTCACCGACGATCAGAAGTCCAAGCTTGCCGATGTCCAGCAGAAGCAGCAAGAGAAGATGCGCGACGCATTTCAGAACAGCGGAATTCAGTTCCAGCCGGGCACCCCGCCCAGCGCTGAGGACCAGAAGAAGCTGCAAGACATGATGACCAAGCTGAACGAGGAGAACACGAAGGAGATCAACGCAATCCTGGACGCCGACCAGCAGAAGCGGCTCAAGGAGATCTTCGTCCAGTTCCAAGGCAACGCCATCGCGGGCAATGCCGACTACCAGAAGGACCTCGGCATCACCGACGACCAGAAGGCGAAGATCGCGGAGCTTCAGAAGAAGCAGGGCGAAGCGATGCAGGCTCTCTTCCAGAAGATGCGAGACCAGGAAATCGATCGCCAAGGCTTCACCGAAGCCACGGAAAAGAACACCAAGATCATGAACGACGAGATCGGAAAGATCCTTACCGACGATCAGAAGAAGAAGATCGCGGATTGGAGCGGCAAGCCGTTCGTCAAGAAGGACCAGCCCGGCGGGCGAGGCGGCGGCGGCCTCTAAAGCCCCCAAAGTGGCTCGGACCGCCCGTCCGAAGTCACTCCAATAAAATAAGAGCCGCCGCCCCGCACCGCGGGGCGGCGGCTCTTTTCTTTTCCGTTGTTGAAGTTGATCTATACTGTAGACGTAGCTGTACCGAGCCCACCTTTTTTGCTCTCACGGGGGAACAGCAAATGCGGACTCGGGACGATCCAAGGCACTCCTAACGGGGGCCGGGAGTCCCGTATGTCACCAGAAGACGCTAGCGCGGCCGCCGTCGAAATTCTTTCGAGGCGGACCGAGAATGAGATCCGTATCGTCACGGACAATCCCAACGATTGCAAACAGACAATCACGGCTTTTCGCAAACTTGGCTGTCGGGTCAAGGTCGAGCAGGACGGCAACCTGCTTCGAGTAACGAGGCCGGCTAAATGACCTCCGAAGAGACGGTCGCCCGCCCCTTATCCGAGCGCGAGCTCTTCTTTGCCACCAATCATCAAGCCGCCCATGCGGTTGTCGCGATGACGCTTGGATGCTTTGTTGGAGACTTGGCGGTTTCCGATGAAGCGGATACCGATCCAGGTTGGTCCAGCTCTCCCGCCCCGCTTGCCGACGCAGAATCGATCTTCGCGGCCGGATACGCGATGGAAATGCTTTTGTGGCGAACCCGCGGCCGGGCGTGGGCCGAATCGGAGTGCGATCGTCAACGACTGGCGGATCGATACGGCGATGTAACCGGCAACGACCTCTCACCGGAAGCCGCCGACGCTCGCTTCTTGGATGCCGCCGCCCAGTCTCGCGCGATCCTCAACCACGATGGGGCTCGGAGGACGATCGACGCGCTCGCCCATGCTTTGGTCGAGTGCTATTCTCGCGGTTCCGGTCGCCTCGAAGCGGCGGCCGTAAGAGCGATCACCACCCAGTTCTTCGGTGATCAGCGGCCGGTAGCGGCAATATCCGTCGCTGACTGAACTGTTTCTGGGCTGAATCGTCATCGCCTGTCAAGGCGTAGAGAGATATAGGCCCAAACCACTCTAGGCCCCTGCGGTTTTGCAATGAATTTCCGACAATAGAGTGATAGAGTAGAAACATGCGAATCTCGATTCCCACCCGCGATCGAGAGCGCCTAGTCCGAGCGCTCCATGCCGAAAGAGGAATGGACGGCTTCGTTGAGATCACGCTGCTTCGCCTGGAACCGGGCGAGCAGCCGGCTCTCATCAAGCAATCCGTATCCGCGTTCGAAAGCGAGGCCCTTGCCGACGGCGCGCCGATCTTCGACGCCCACGGTACCCCCGACTTCCCCCCCGGCTTCTGGCCCGCCCGCCGCGTCGCCGGCGGCTGGGTAGCGCTAATCGACGATTCAGTCATCGAAGCCTAGCCCAAAAAAGTGGCATGGGCGGCCCGCCCATGTGTATCTCGGGCGGCCCGCCCGAGTCCCAGCGTCCGTCAACCAGTTGAATCTTTGCGCTCAATCTGGAAAGGACTTCTTTGTACGTTTTGTACACCCCCTGACCAGCGTACAAAACGTACAAAGAAATGACCGGCCTTCCTCGATCTACAGCGAAGGCAAGATCGTCAACCGGTAGATCTTGTCCGAGCTTGCCAGATACAAAAACCCGTCTGGCCCCTCGGTCACATCGAACAAGTGCCCAAGCCCGGTGACCAATACCTGCTGGCTCGTGATTGCGCTCCCGCTAATCGAGAACTCCCGGAGCGTTCCATCGTTGTAGCTCCCCATCACCAACCCGCCCGCGAATCCGTAGGCGTCGGAGGTCGAGAACGCGATCCCCGTGGGAGCGATCGTCGGATTGAACCGGGCCAACGGCATGACGAAAGCGGAGTCGTGGTCGTTACACGGTTGATCGGGACGCCAGCCGTAGTTCGCCCCCTTCACAATCCGGTTGATCTCGTCGTCGCACCCAGGGCCGTTCTCCGAGACGAACGGCGTGCCTGTGCCGGGCTGGAATGCCAACCCAAACGAATTGCGCAGCCCCAGCGCCCACATCGGGTTCCCAGCCACCGGATTATCGCCCGGTACCGTTCCGTCTGGGTTGTATCGGAGAATCTTGCCCGGCAAGACATTCGGATTCTGAGAGTTCGCCGGATTGCCGTTCTCGCCGATCGTGACGTACAGCTTGCCGTCGGCTCCAAATCCGATCCGTCCCCCGTTATGGTTCCCCGCGATCGGCAACCGATCGACGATCACCGTTTCCGCGGTGCCGACGTTGGCCGAATCCGTAAACCGCACCACCCGGTCGCACCCCGCCCCCGCGTCGGTGTAGCAAAAATAAACGAAGTGATTGGTGTTGTACTGCGGGTCGAACGCCATGCTCAGCGCCCCCTGCTCACCCGCCGTCGCCACCGGCAAGGTAGTGAACGGAGTCGCCGATAAGCTGAACCCGCTTGCCACGCGTACCCGGCCCGTGGTGAGCTCGGTGAAGAAGAGCCGTCCATCCGGAGCAAAACGAAGGCAGGACGGCGTGTCGACCGACTCGATCACCGGAACCGCCGCGAACGTTCGGCCGGTCGGCGTTTGGCTTCCGCCCCCACTTCCTCCGCACCCGATTCCCAGGAGCAGCAAAATGCCCGCCGCCACAACATTCGTTCGTCTCATGTGATTCTCCGCCCGATCGTTCATCTTAGCTCGCGATGACCTCGTCTTCACCGCTCTTCCGAAGCGCAGATTCCATCTCCCAATCCGGAAGGGATTGCGTCCCAAAGCGAAGGGTTGGACCCGCGTAGCGGGGTCCTACCCTGGTGGCGGTAGCTACCAATTCAACCCCAACGGGGTTGCGTCCCCAGAATGCCGCAACCCCTTTGGGTTGAAAGATTGTCTGTCATCCGAACCAGGGTAGCTCGTGCCTCGCAACCCTTCGCTACTGGACGTAATCCCTTCGGGATAGGGAGCAAGGCCAGCGCGGACTTCAGACCCAATGTTCCGCCAAGCTTCAGCCCGCGGTCCGGGGAATCGGCCGAAGCCGACCCCTCGTCCCTTCCCAACGATCATCGGCGCCCCGGCGCTATCTAGATGCGGATACGCGGCTAGAATATGCGCGTGACGATGCTGTCTGCACTGATTCTTGCCTCCGCGACGCCCGCTCTGATCCCGCTCCCCAACCAGGTCCAGTGGAATACCGGTTCGTTCGCCTTAACCCGGACTACGCCGGTCGTGAGCCAGGGCTCCAGCTCCGAGACCCTAGACCGGCTCCGCGAAGCACTCGCCCTGCCACTCCGCTCCGAAAGCGGTGGCGATTCCGCGATCTTTCTCAAGAAAGGGCCCGGAATGGCCGCCGAGGAATACGACCTTAACGTCGACTCACATTCCGTCAGAATCAGCGCGACGACCGACGCCGGCCTCTTCTACGGTATCCAAACCCTGCGGCAGCTTAATCAAAACGGTCAAATCGCCGCCTGCCACATCCACGACGCCCCTCGATTCGCATGGCGTGGACTGCTGCTCGACGAGAGCCGCCACTTCTTCGGACCCAAGTTCATCCGGAAGTACATCGATGAGATGGCGGCCCACAAGCTGAACACCTTCCACTGGCACCTCACCGACGACGGCGGGTGGCGGATGGAGGTGAAGCGCTTCCCTGAGCTCACCAAGATCGGCGCCTGGCGCAAGGAGCAGGGGGTCGAATGGGATTACGGCAATCTCTACTTCCCCGGCCCCGGATCGAGCGCCAAGCTGTACGGCGGCTACTATCCGCAAAGCGAGCTGCGCGCCATTGTCAAATACGCCCGGCAACGTAACGTCACGATCGTCCCCGAGATCGAGATGCCGGGTCACAGCCTCGCTGCCGCCGCATCGCACCCACAACTGCAATGCGAGCTGCCCGCCGACGTCATGGCGAAATACCTCAAGGACTCGAATAGCCAGGCGCCGAGCATGGTCTGCCCTGGTAAAGACTCGACCGTCGAGTTTTACAAGCGTGTGCTCGACGAAGTCATGGCGATCTTCCCGTCGAAGTTCATCCACATTGGCGGAGACGAAGTCGACAAGACGCTCTGGCATCAATGCAGATACTGCCAATCGCGGATGCACGCCCTCGGATTGAAGGACGAGAACGAGCTTCAAAGCTGGTTCGTGCGCCAGATGGACGCCTACCTCGCCTCCAAAGGCCGGCGACTCATCGGTTGGGACGAGATCCTCGAAGGGGGCCTCGCTCCGGGTGCGGCGGTTATGTCTTGGCGCGGCATCGAAGGCGGAATCGCGGCCGCGAAAGCCGGCCACGACGTGGCGATGTCGCCGACGAGCCATTGTTACTTCGATTACAGCTACGATTCCATTCCCACCTCCCGCGTCTACTCGTACGAGCCGATCCCTGCGGAGCTGACCGGAGACGAGCGCAATCGGGTGCTGGGCGGCCAGGGAAACATCTGGACTGAGCACATCCCAACCCCCCCAGAAGGTAGAAGCGATGACCTATCCGCGAGCCGCCGCCCTCGCGGAGACGCTTTGGACGCAGCCTGAGCACAAGTCGTGGAGCGACTTCGAAAACCGGCTAAACCAGCACTATGTGCGCATGGAGAAAATGGGGATCGCCTTCCAGCTCGGCGCCCCAACCCTCGAGCCGGGGGTTTTGAACCTTGCTGCCGCCCATGAATGGAAGGTCACCCGCCCTGCCCTCGCCGGCGCGCGGGTGGTACTCGCCGACGGAACCGAAGTGCGGGACGGCCGCGTTCCCGCGCGGGAAGGGGATGTCCGCCTCTTCTTCCAGCTCCCCGGCGGCCGCCGGGGCGATGCCGCGGTCGGTCATGCCGTGACGCTACGAACCGCAACCGGCTTTACCGAATCCGGGCTAAAGCGAACCAAGATCGCCTGGAAGGGCGACCTAACTCCGGCCCCTTCCGCCTTCGCCGGAGGCACCTCCGATGTCGTATCGACGGCCACTCTCGACGGGTTGGATCTCAAGGAGCCGTTCGCGCTCCTGTTCGAAGGGGGACTCGTCATCGAGAAAGCGGGCCGCTACACCCTCGGCATCGGCAGCGACGACGGCTCGGTCCTTTACTTGGACGGCAAACGGATTCTCGAAAACGACGGCGCGCACGGGTATTACGAGCGCACCGTAACCGTCGACCTGCAACCCGGCGTCTACCCTCTCCAGCTAACCTACTTCGACGCCGGCGGAGCCCAACGCGTTAGCCTCTTCTGGACCCCACCCGGCGGCCAGCGGGAAACAATCGCCAACCTCCGCCACCGATAGAGCCTGACAACGCCCACAAAGGTATCCTCCGCCAAATGACCGCTTCGACCCCGGCCCTCGCTCTGCTACGACCCAACACGCGGGTGCGCCAAGCAATGATCGTGGTTGGCGGGGCCGCATTCACGGCCCTCTGCGCGCAGATTAGGATCCCTTTGGAGCCGGTGCCGGTCACCATGCAGACGCTTGGGGTTATGCTGACCGGCCTCGCCCTGGGCGGCCGGCTCGGTTTGTTCAGCCAGCTCCTGTACCTCTCCGCCGGGATCAGCGGACTCCCGGTGCTGGCCTCGATCTCCAGCGGACCGGCCGCCTTGGCGGGGCCTACCGGCGGCTACCTCGTCGGCTTCGCGGTTGCAGGATGGATGCTCGGCTTTCTTGCCGAACGGGGGTGGGACCGGTCGGTTTGGAAACTTGCAATCGCCGCGATTGCCGCTTCCACAGTGATCCTCTTGCTCGGATTTCTATGGCTCACCCGCTACATGCCGGCCGGCTCCGCCTTCCAAGCCGGCGTCCTTCCCTTCCTCGCCGGCGACGCGTTCAAGTGCGCCATCGTCGTTCTGTTGGTACCACCCATCTCGCGAAGCCTGGCTACCATGCCGTAACGTCGTTCTTTCCGGTAACTCGCCGTCGCACCATCGGCCCGTTCTCTATACTGCCGGTGATGCATCGCTTTTTTATTGCCGTGTCCATCTCGGCCGGCCTCCTAGCCGGCTGTGGCGGACACTCGTCGTCGCCCACGATCTATCCGAACGCCACCCCCGTCGGCGCAATGCTCGATCAGACCGGAACCCTGACCGACTTTACGCCCGAGTTCACCGCGGCCTGTCAACTCGCGGTGGAGGATGAAAACGCTCGCCTGGCCGCCATACCGAGCGGAACCCGCTTCAACCTGATTCTCCGGGATTCTAAATCGAACGACGCCGGCGCAGAAGAAGCGATCAACGGCTTCATCGGCGACCACGTTTCGTTCGTTATGGGCCCGCGAATCAGCTCGCAGTGCAAGCGAGTTCTCCCGATCGCCCAGACGCACGATATCGCGGTCGTTTCTACTCGATCGGTCTCCGACGACCTCTCGATTCCGAATGACGCCCTCTTCCGCCTCATTTCGCCCGATCGCGAGGTAATCCCTCTCGTTGCTAACGATGCTTTGGGGCGTGGTTTGAAGTCGATCTGCGTCCTCTATCGCAACGACATCTTCGGCAACAACGCACTCCAGATCATGACGGATAAAATCCGCGCCGGCGGCGGCAACATCGTCTACTCCCAGCCTTATGCGCCCACCGGAACGCCAAGCGATGGCGACTTGCAAACCTTTGCCGACGCGGTTCGGGCTCAGAAGGCGCTGCACGGAGCCGAAACCGGCATCGCCTACTTTGGCCTTAGCGAGCTGGTCCCCGCCTTTGCCAAGCTGAATGCCCAGCCCGACGATTTCCGAACCGTCAACGCCGTGGCATCGCAATCGCTGGCCAACATCCCGTCGATGGTCACCAATGCCCAGGCCGAGGCGTATTGCGCCGCGTGCAACTTCCAAGCCGTCGCCTTCGCCCTTGCCGACCATCCCGCCAAAGAGCTCCCGGCTGGATCCGCCTTGCTCGCACGCATCGCGGCCCGAAGCGGCAAAGCAACTCCTGACGAGCTCTCGATCAACGTGTACGACGGAATGCGCGCAATGCTTCGCGCGGCCCAACACCCGTCGGGAAGCGCCATCACCTCGATGCAGAAGGAATTCGCGACCTCGCCGCTCGGAACCATCGACACCATGCACTTCGACGCCAACGGCGATCGCCTCGGTGACTTCTACGGCATCTACAAGATCGACACCACCGGCACCCCGGCCTGGACCCGCATCGCCACCCTCACGCCCTGATACCGGGCCTGGGAGCGCGAGCTTTAGCTCGCTTGCGCGGTCGACTTCAGTCGACCCGACGCTGCGGGCTAAAGCTCGAGCGGAGCAAGCGAACTGAAGTTCGCGCTCCCTATGCCAATGCCGGTATTCAACACTAGGAGCGCGAGCACTACCTAGATCGAGTCGACGCCGCCAAGCGCAGGGTAACGTCCAGGGAATGGCACAGGAAGTTCGGGTCGGCGTAGCCGGCCTTACGCATGGTCACGTTTGGGGCCTTATCGACGCTTGGAGCAAGGTGGAGGGCGCAAAGCTCGTGGCGGTGGCCGACGAAACACCGCTCCTCGACAAAGCTCGCGACCGATTTGAAAAGTCGTACACCGACTGGCGCGAAATGCTCGCGAACGAGAAGCTCGACGCCCTCGTGGTGACCAGCGACAACGTCGAGTCGTCCGAGATCACGGTTCAAGCTCTTCACAAGGGAATCCCCTGCATGGTCGAAAAGGCAATGGCTGCCAACGCGTTCGACGCCGAGCGGATGCTGACCGCGATGCACGAGTCGGGCAAGACGCTGATGATCAACTGGCCCCTCGCCTGGGCGCCCTGGTTGGGCGAGCTTCAGCGCCGAATGGCCGACGGCTACATCGGCCAGCCCTTCCATCTCCGGTTCCGAAACGGCCACCAAGGTCCCAAAGAGATTGGCTGCGACGAGTGGTTCGTCGGCTGGCTGTATGACGAGACTAAAAACGGCGGTGGCGCGATCGCCGACTTCGGATCGTACGGCGCCGTCCTCGCTCGATGGCTGATGGGGATGCCGGAGACCGTCTACTGCATTCGAGGAAATTTCACCAAGGATTATCCGGTCTCCGACGACCACGCCGTCATCCTCCTCAAGTACCCGCACGGCACCGCATTCCTGGAAGGAACCTGGGCCACCGTCGGCTTCGATGGCGGACCAAACCCAGTTATTCACGGGAAGACCGGCACCCTCTCCGTCCAAGGTGGCGACCTGATCCTGACCGGTCAGAAGGTCGAAGTCCCTGAACCTGAGTTCAAGAATCCGGCGGAATACTTCCTGAACTGCATCCGAAGCGGCAAACAGCCGGAGGGAATTCTAAGTCCCGAGCTTTCCGCGGACGCCTGCCGGATTCTGGACGCCGCCATCAAAAGCTCCAAATCCGGCTGCGCCGAGCGGCCGATGTAGCATCGGCTGGGCCACGAAGCCATATTTCTGTAAACTGGCGTCGAATGGAATTTGACGTTGCTATCATCGGAGGCGGCCCCGGCGGATCTACCACCGGGACCCTGCTCAAAAAGCACAACCCCGCGCTCCGGGTAGCGATCTTTGAGCGGGAGACCTTCCCCCGCGACCACGTGGGCGAGAGCCAGCTTCCGGGAATCTCCGCCGTCCTCGACGAGATGGGGGCGTGGGACAAGGTGGAAGCGGCCAACTTTCCCATCAAGCTCGGCGGTACATACCGCTGGGGCCGTTCCCGCGAGCTGTGGGACGTGATGTTCTATCCGATCGATAAATTCGAGAACCAGGCTCGACCCGCCAAATACGAGGGACAGCGACGGGCCACCGCGTTTCAGGTCGATCGAGCGATCTACGACAAGATCCTGCTCGATCACGCCCGGGAAATGGGCTGCGAGGTGTTCGAGAACACCCGCGTCACCGAGATCGAGCGAGAAGGGGACCGAGTCGCCGGGCTGAAGCTCCAAAACGGCGAAAAGGTGACGGCCCGCCACTACGTCGACGCTTCCGGTCATGCCGGCATCTTGCGGCGAGCCATGGGCGTCCAGGTGGAGTACCCAACGACCCTGCAGAACATCGCGATCTGGGACTACTGGCAGAACGCGGATTGGGCGGTGGAGATCGGGGTCGGCGGGACCTTCATCCAAGTGATGAGCGTCGGCTACGGATGGATTTGGTTTATCCCACTCGGCCCCACCCGCACCAGTATCGGGCTCGTCATTCCCGCTGAGTATTACAAACAAAGCGGCAGGCGCCCGGCCGAGCTCTACGAGAAAGCGCTGAAGGACGACGACCGGATCGCCAACCTCATGAGGAATGCGGTCAGCGAGAATAAGCTCACCACCACCAAAGACTGGTCTTTCTTAGCGAGCCGTCAAACCGGCGAAAACTGGATGTTGGTGGGTGAAAGCGGCGGCTTTGCCGATCCGATCCTCTCCGCCGGTCTTACAATTACCCACGCCGCCGGACGGGAAGCCGCATTTACGATCCTCGAGCTGGATCGCGGAAAGGTCGACTCCGCTTGGCTGAAGAAGCAGTACGGAGTCCGCCAGAGCCAGCGGGTGACGAACCACATGCGGTTCGCCGACTACTGGTACACCACCAACGAGCAGCTCACCGACCTCAAAGGTTTCATCCAGAAGATCGCCTCCGATAACGGCCTCGACCTTACGCCCGACAACGCATGGTCGTGGCTGGCTCAGGGAGGGTTCATACGCGACGACCTCTCCACCGGCACCGGCAGCTTCTCCGTTCAAGCGATCCGCGCCCTCGGCGAGTTTCTCTCCGAGGTTCCCGCCGCGTCCCCTTTGAACAGCAACAACGTCTTTACGCTCGACCTCAAAGGGGCTTCCTGGACCACTCTCGCCCACTACGAAGCCGGCGCGGTGAGCAAGCGAGACGCCTACGAGCGGGACGGCAAGCTGCTGCCGATGGACGGCCTGTTCGATCTCCTCATTCAGATCCTTCAGCGAGAGCGAACCTCACGAGGAATCGTCGACGCTCTGAATCAATCGTTCGAGCACCTCCGTTCGGACCCGATGAGACGCCACCACGTCGTCATCTCCGCCCTACGCGCCTGGGAAGCCCTCGTACTGGACGGCTGGGTCGCCGCTTCTCACGACCCAACTCAACCCCTTCTAGACCTAAGCAGCGAATACACCGCCGTCGGCTGGAATAAGTACGCCGCCGAATCGTAGCGTCGGCTCCCAGCCGATGAGTCTTCCCATACTGAGGTCAAGGGCTCATCGGCAAGGTGCCGATGCTACGGTTATGGCAACCGAAGCCGAGGGTCCGGCTTCGCCGGGCGTAATCCGGCCAAGCGGAAACCGCGCTGCACGACCGGATGGCTGTTCGACAGCTTCCAAACGAACCCACTTCGCGCGTTCTCCAGCCCGCACATCATCATCCCGAGATCGATTCCGATGACGTCGGGGCCGACCCAGTTCCGCTGCGGACAATAACCGTTCGGAAACCCGTACTTCCCCCACGCCTCGGTATGGTCCTTGCGCATGGCGACGGCGAACGCCTGCGATTCGGCCGGCGTGAACGGCATGCTCGCTACTGCCGAAGTCGGGGTAACGACCCCTTCATCGTTTACCCAGCCCGGCGCGCCGAAAGCGTTGTATCCGTCTGGACCATCGCACGCGCTGAGCCCCCAGAACGTGGGGCCGTAGGCTGCCATCTTCTTCGGGTTGTCAATGCAGTACTGGCGATTCCCAAGAGTCGCGTTACGCGTCTCAACGCCGTAGTCGATGCCCAGGCGGTCGCGCTTGTTGCGGAAGTCGTAAAACGACTCCGTCATCTGGTGCATAAAGAGCGGGCCGCCGGTGAACAGATCAAATCCGCCATACGAGACCGGGGTGCGTTTGATCTTTTCCCAGCTGTCCTTCGGCAAGCTGGTGCTGCCGTAGGCTTGGATATAGAGCATTTTGCACTCGTTGAAGTCGTTCCAGCGAGCGTTAATGAATCCCTCTCCCGGATGCCACCCCATCGAGAAGTGCCGGGAATCCGGCTTATCGCCCCCGTCCGTCAACATCCACTGCCAGTCGATCCGCTTCTGAAACGCGTTTGCGTCCCGGTCGACATCGCGGTCTTTCCAATACCGTTGCGAGGCGAGCACCCCGGCGAGGCAGATGCTGGTGTCGATGCTGCTCGCCTCGCAATTCCAGATGCGCGTCCCCTTGTTGTAGTCGATGAAGTGATAGAGCCAGCCTCGCTCGTTCGGCCACCGCGTCATCAGACCGCGCAACGTCACCCGAGTTCGGTCCAACGCTTCTCGACGCGGAATCCACCCCCGCTCGGCGCCGATCGCGTAGGCCACCAGCGCGAAGCCGACGGACGCGCAGCTCGCCACCTCGTGCGCGTCCTTCCCCTCCGCGTTGGTCGCCCGGTCTTTGCTGAACCCATTAACCGGATTCGACTGCTCCCAAAAGAAACGCACCGCCCGGCGTTCCAAATCTTCAAGAAGCGGAGCCGGAGAGGCCCGAGGCGCGGGGTGAGCGATGGAGAGGAGAATGAGGCTTGTAAACATCGGAAATAAAAATAAAAAGAGGGGCGCGATGCCATGGCATCGCGCCCCCATGGCCGTGAAAGCTCTTAGCGAACTTCGGCAGGCATCGTCTGGCAGAAAGTGTCAAGCCACTGAACGTCGCCCATTGCACCCCAAGCGTTGAGCTGGTTCCTTTGGTAGCCCCACATGTTCAGCTCGTTGTCCTTACCGCAAATCGCGGAATTTGCAGCTCGCTTAGCATGGCTGTCGTGAAACACCAAGACCATCGCCTTGTTATCCCACTTGTTTCCGCCCCACGGATACTTCATTCCCGTGATTGGATCGCCAGGATAGTTCGCGGAAGGTGTCCAGTCAAGGTACGGACCGCCATCGACCCAAACTCGCTTGTGCTCACCAATAACCAGCGTGTTTGCCGGATTCTCGAACTCGGTATCGCTGATAGTGGCAGCACCCCAATCCTTCTTCCACATGAACGGAAGATCGGCAAGGAAGTACCCCCGTTGGAACAAGTTGCCCGAAGGAACCTTACCGTCGATCGCAAGCAGCGTCGGCTCGGAGGTGTCATCGGGATACTTTGCCGCTTGGTTCACCGTGTCGGTGAATAGGGCCGTCGACTTGACGTACGGGTAGATCATTCCCTTCCAAGAGATCTGACTCTTTGCGCCAGTGGAGGTGAAAATATCGTACTTCCGCTGGGGATATACGTCGTCGTTGTCGCCTAAGTAAATCTTCAGACCGGTTCCGATCTGCTTCATGTTGGAAAGCGACTGAGTGGTCTTTGCCGCAGCCTTCGCCTGAGCGAACACCGGGAAAAGGATGGCGGCGAGAATCGCAATGATTGCGATGACGACTAAGAGTTCAATAAGCGTAAAACCAGAACGTCTGCGTGACATAAAAGATCACCTCTTTGTGGATAGAACATGCATTAAGGGCGCGGTAGAACCGCGCACATCGAGAGCTAGCGGATAGACGATCTGCCTCTGAGGCAGCTCTTCGCTCCGCGTGATTGAAATCAAAAGGCGGGTGGCCTCTGCCGCCATGTCATAAATCGGTTGCCGAACGCTCGTCAATGGAGGAACTGTCCGGTTGCAGATATCCAGGGAATCGAATCCGACGACCGACAGGTCCGAAGGAACCGAAACACCCAGGCCACGCGCAACTTCCATACAAGCGACCGCCACATCGTCGGACCACACAAACAGCGCTGTCGGACGATCGGGGCGATTCAGGAACGCGGAAAGCTGTTCATGGGCCTCAACCGGGCTACCAATTCGCGGAAAGATCGGGAACGGCTCTATCCCTGCATCGGCAAGAGCGGAAAGGTAACCTTCGCGACGTGCCCCGGCTGCAACCGATCCTTCCGGTCCGCCGATCATTGCGATCCTCGTATGCCCGAGCCCGAGCAAATGGCGCACCGCAACTTCAGCCCCGGAGAAGTTGTCGGCATCTACCCAAGCGGCTTGCGGGTGGTCGGATCGCGTAAAAAACAGAACTGTTGGAACACCTCGATCAAGCAGTGCGGAAATCGTGGGATCCCCCTCGTCGCGGAGCACCAAGGCGCCATCCACCCGTCCGTCGCCGAGAATATCGGCCTCGGCTTCTGGACTGCGAACAGCTTGGGTATGAAGCATCAGGTCGAACCCTTTTTCCACCGCGCCCGCGCAAACCCCTCGCATCACCTCGCTGATGAAGCCGGAACCGGAGGAGAACAGTTCGGCATACTGGAAAACGATCGCCAAAGTGTTCGTGCGCCGTGTGACGAGCATTCGGGCCAAGCCGTTGGGCCGGTAACTCAACTCTTGGGCGGCACTTAGAACCCGCTTCTGCGTAACGTCGCTAATGCGGGCTTCGCGAGACCGGCCGTTCAGCACATAGCTAACCGTAACCTTCCCCACGCCTGCCAGCTTGGCAACGTCCGCAATCGTAGAGCGCTTCAACATTGAAATTTCGAATTCGTCCTAGCGTTTGGGGGCCGCCGGACCACCGCCGCCTACGCTACCGCTCTTCATCTTTCCCCAGAACTCACTAGCTGCCTTCTCGTCGCCATTGAAAGATTTCACGTATTTGGCTTTGTCCTCTGCTGACACCTTAGAGTAGTCGCCACCGCTCTTGTCGAACATCGCCTTGACGTCCATACCGGTGTTCGCAGCCTCCTTCATGTAAGCCTCATCGACTTTCGGAGCGGATGCACCGCAGCCAAAGGCAGCAAAACTGCATGCCACGAGAACCAAGAAGGACCACTTCGTCTTCACGTAGGGGATATTAACACAAAATTTACGACTTGCTGAACCGAATCAGCATTGCTGCCGAAAATCGCAAGAATTCCGCTTAAGGTTCCTCTTTGTTGCCCGGCTAGCAACCGAGACCAATTCAGCGGCAATTCTTTGCGGGTGATCCTCCACGGGACCAGGCAGTATTTGTGGCTGGCGGTGAAGCCGCCAGCCACAATTAATGACCTCGCCAGGTCCAAGCATTCGTCGGGCCTACCACAGGGCTGGTGGTTAGTTAATAGTCCGCCTGGACACTCTGTCTACCAACAGTTATGATTTTTGCCCGGCAGTCCGCTGTCGTGTCGGCGAAGCATCCGTATGGGTACAGAACTGGCTGAGATGTGTTCTTCTGGACGTTCACCCCTAGAGCAAGCGTATATGTTTGTTGTACCGTTGCCGTCCAGGTGTTTACGGGTCCCGTCACTTGCGTAAAATAACCCGTCTGGCCACTGATGTACGAACCTCGGACATAGGTGGTTGAACCCGAGGTTACATTCTGCATAAATCCTGCCGTCGCCGACACCACACCCGGCAGTGTCCCGTCGATTTCCGCCTTCGCAAACCAGGTTCCGGGGTTAGAATTCGGCTGTCCGCCGCACTGAGCATGGGATCGGGCATAGTACTTGGTCGCTATGCTAACGTTGACGTTGCTAACAGGCGGCGTTTCCCCAGCAGCCCCCGTCCAAGTTACGGTCCAAGTCACCGTGGGAGAAACCGAGTCGAGAGCGCTCGCGGAACCAGCCGGGCCACCGCAACTAACGGAATTCGCGCCGCCCCAGGTCAACTCATACGTTGGTGAGCCTGCGACCGACGCATAGCAGTTCGTCGTTGGGGAGGCCAAGAGAGTACCGCCAGAAAGAGAGTAGGTACCCGCGAAAGAAGCTGCCGAGAACAGTCCTAAGGCAACTAAGGAACCAGTTTTTAGAAACATCGTTGATCTCCAAGTAGGGGTTAGACGCCCTACATGCGAGGGGACCACTCTTGTATTAATTATCGTTCTGATGTTTACACGAGAAAATCAAATTTTAAACGATCAAGTGTCCTTCCTATTACTTTAGATCCAATGAAAATACAATTAAGGGCTTTAGTCTCGCCCCAGATTGACCAAGGATTCCGGTCTACCGAATTCGCCCTCGGCTACGCGATGAACAACATCGCGTTCTACCTGAACGGCCAATGGGATGCGGGCGGCCCATGCAATACCAGTCCCAACCTCTCCTTCAATACGATCAACGGATTGGTTGTCGACGAGTCGGCTTCCGTTGCCGCACTTTGGGAGACCAAGATGGAGTGGGGCGACGTAGGGGGGTTGACGGCTACGAAGATAACATTCTGGCCACTCGGACCATCCATGCCGCTGATCCGGTGTACCAAGTCCACCCGGCCCGGCCCGCGTAAGGTGAATCGGGCCCGTCGACGTTCCCCGGCATCACGTACGGCTCCGCCGCGTACAGTTCCGAATCCTCTTGCGCTCGCAACAGCGGCAGCATCCCTCGATAGATCTGGCGAGCGGTGGCGTCGTCTCCCATCTTGGCGAACGCCCAGATCGCCCAGGTTGATGCGTGGCTGTAGACGCCGCCGTTCTCCCGGAGGCCGGGGGCGTAGCGGGTGATGTAGCCGATGTACGGATCGACCTTAGAGAACGCCGGACGCAGTAGGAGGGCTCCGAAGTCGGTGACCAGGTGCTCGCGAACCGATTGCATGGCGCGCGCGGCCCGATCCGGAGGCGCGATCCCCGAGATCACCGCCCAGGTCTGCGGATTGAGGAAGATCTTTCCCTCTTCGCAAACATGGCTTCCGAACGGCTTCCCATCGTCCCGCGTGCCGCCGATGTACCACTCGCCATCCCAAGCATGCTCGTTGACGGCCGCCCTGAGCGCTTCCGCTTCCCTTTCGTACCGCTCGGCAATCGAACCCTCCAAGATCGGGGCGAAGCGCTTAAGGATGTCGTACAGAAACATCGCGAGCCACACCGACTCTCCCTTGCCATCGATACCCGCGTGGCTGAGGCCGTCGTTCCAGTCCCCCGCGCCGATGAGGGGGAGCCCTCGCTCCGATCGACGCGATAGCGCCCGGTCGATTCCTCGCCGGCAGTGGGCGAGCAGACTTCCCCGCTCACCTGGCTTTTCGGTCTGCCGATTTAAAAATGCGTACTCGTTATCTAGCGCCGCGATATTTCCCGTCGCGTCCAAGTAAGCGAGCGTTCCGTAGGCAAGCCAAAGGCATGTGTCGCTGTGATGGCTGTGCACGAAAATATCGGTTCCCGGGTGCCACCAGTGGCGCACCCCGCCATCCTCGTACATCGCTTCCGCGTGCCGTCCAAGCTGCAATAGCGTCGTTTCCGGTTCGCTTTGGAGCAGCATCAGGCTGTCCTGAAGCTGATCGCGGTACCCGTAAGCGCCCCCTTGCTGGTAGTAAGCGCACTTCGCCAAAAGACGGCCGGCCACCGCCTGATAAGGCAGCCAGGTGTTGCACATCAGATCGATCGCTTCGTCGCCGGTCTGGACGTTCATCGCCGCGCAACGCTCGCGCCAACCATCGACCGTCGCTGTTAATTCGGCCCGCGCCGAGGCCTCGTCGTACTTCGCCGCGAGGGTAAGCGCCTCCGCCTCCGTTGGGGCGGCTCCCAAAGTGAGAACAATGGTTCGCGTCTCCCCTGGCGCCAATTCCAGAGTCGCCAGGCCACCCGCCACTGGGTCGTCCCAGCGAGCGGTCCGGGACGTTTCGACTTCGCGATACATCGCCTCCGGGGCGGAAGTGCTTCCCTCGCGTCCGAGCCAGGCCTGTTTATCGGTAACCCACCGAACCTCTTCTACTCCCGACCAGGAAATGAACGCCCGCTCCGGCTCCGCCATCTCGGTACGCCGATGCTCGACGAGCCCGGGGTGCTTCCACGCTACCAGCGTGTTGCCTTGCGCCCGGCTCTCCATAAACAGGCGGTGGAATTCTCGGTGCCAATCGCCGATCCCGCCGAGGTGCCACTCAAGATAGCTCCCCAGTTGCAGTCGCCGCGGCTTCTCCGTAAGGTTTTCGATTTCGACGATCCACACCTCGGCGCAGTCGTCGCGCGGGACGAACACCGTGTGGCGCGTCTCCAGGCCCATGAATCGGCGGGTGAAAGTGGTCGCTCCGAGGTCGTGCCGCACCTCTTCGAGTTCAGCCCGGTGCCGGGTCGGCTGGTAGGTCGTCGACCAGAGCTCGTCCGGCCGATCCAAATCCTGGACGTAGATAAACCGCCCGTAAGCGTCTTGAACGAGGTCTTGCTCCCAGCGCGAGAGCCGGTAAAGCTGGCAATTATCCGCCCAAGAGAAGCCGCCCCCGGCTTGACTAACGACCACCCCGTACTTGTCGTTCGACATCACGTTCGCCCATGGACGAGGAGTGAGGACGTCTGTAACGACGAAAGCCCCGGTTCCCCCCTCGAAGTAGCCATAAGGGTTGGGAAAACGTCGGCCGGAGCACCCGGCTTCCGTAGCCGCCGGACGAAGCGCGTCATCGAGCATACGCGCAAAGTGTACAGCGTGGGGGCCGATTGCTGATACGGTTCAGCTACGGGATTGGCAAGATTTACCTCTCCCTTATCCTTTCACTTTTCAAAGTGCGCAAGAGCGGCTTTTCGTACTCGCCCTGGCCGAAACACCGACCTGATCGCCTCCAGATATTTCATGCCGTGCACCGTATCCGGTTCCAGGTAGCTCCCTTCGGTCCACTCGTTCCAACAGTTGATATTGAGAACGCGCGGGCCGTACTTCTGGGCTAACAATCGCGTTTTGGTCATCTCGAGCGCAGTCCGAAATCGCTCGGGCGTGTTGCCGCCGATCGTGTTCATAAACGGGTAGCCGAAATTGCCGAACTCATCCCGCTGGTCGGCTCGAGGGCTGGAATCCCACCCCATGGTGACGTTCGGAAAATAAGGAACGCCGAATTCGTGCTCGGCGGTCTCCCAATATTTCATGTAGCCATCGCGGACGACGTCGTAGTCCGTCTGTTGCTCCGGAAGCGAAACGTGGTGGATCCAGACATAAGAGGTCACGGAGTCGAATCCCAGATCTTTGATCAGCTTCGCGGTATCGGCGGGCTTCCCTTCACCGGGAAGGATCGGCTGCCCCCACACGACGGCATTCAGATGCAAGCCAGGCAGGCCCGCCGCAACCGCTTTCGCCCTCAATCGGTCAAGCGCCGCACGGGTTGCCTCGATGGATCCGAAATTCTCCAGCAGTTTCGTCAGCTCATAAAACGAGAAATACGGCTTCCCGTCGATCTTCCAGTAATTGGGCCGGCGGAAGTAGTCCTTGATCAAATGGTCGCCGACCCTCTCAAACGTCGCAGGCGATACTCGGCCCGGATAGAGCAGCTTTTGTGGCGCACCCTTGCGGTAGGGATGGATGTCGAGCCAGTCGTGGTTTGCCCACATGAAGGCAAACTTCAGGCGCCGGTTGTTCTTTGCCCTCAAAAAGCCGTTGTCGATCGGCCGGTCTAGAAAAGGACCGTCATCGTAGTAGTACCAGTCGAAAATAAACGCATCGATCCCGTGGTCCGCCGCGGCGGCGATCTTCTTGGCCATCACGGTCGGATCGGATTCATCCGTGAAACCCCACAGAGGGAGGTTCGGCTGATGGTGGCCCGGAAAGCGCGGCTTGGCTGCCTTGACCAGTTCCCACTCCGACCATCCATGTCCCTTCGATATCTCATTTCGAGGGTCGCCGGGGTGGTAGTTCCCGAAGTAATAGCTCGCCACCGTAATCTTTTCGGGCGGTGGCGAGGTCGCGGCGGACATGGCAAGTAAGAGCGCGATGCTGGTCAAACGATAACCTCAGCTCGGAATAAGCGATTACCCATCATACGGTCAACTCATGTGTCGGTAACATGCCGCACATGAGCGGTCGTCTTTTGGCTCTCCTTCCCGCCTTGATTCTTGCTGGTCCCCCCGGTGGCGCAGGCAAGGAGAAGCCGGTCCTGGTCGTGAATTTTGAATCGACTCCGGACGGAGGGATTCCCGACGGATTTACCAAACAAGGTAATTGCGAGGTCACCAGCAAGGAGGCTCACCGCGGCAAGAAGTGCCTTCAAATCAATCCGGCCGAGAGGGGACCGCGCCGGATCGTGCTGAAGGGAGACCTCGTTAAGAATCTTGGAGGGAGCCATTGGGGACGGCTGTATCTGAAGGTCAAGATTCCAACCCCCGTTCCAGTCGTCCCGGCGGGCCAAAGCTTCGCGGTGATTCACAGCACGATCGTGGAGGGGGCGGGGACGAGCCCGCTCCACAACGATCCGGTCTGGGTTCGCCTCGCCGACACGTGCACCGGTCCTGATGGCGGCTTGCAATGGCTGTACAACGTCTGGGTGACTCCGCGTCCCGAGTTCGGCAAAGGGAGCCCGTACAAGTACAAGTTCAACGGAAAGTGGATGCTCGTCGAATGGTATGTCGATCACGCGACCCAGACATACCAACTCTTCATCGACGGCAAAGAGATCCCCGAGGTGAAGCTTAACAACGGCGCCGGCCACTTCGAGGGGACGGAAATCCCTCCGTTCTTCGATAGCCTTGCATTCGGTTGGAACAACTATCAGTCGGCGAGCGAGGGATTCACGGCGTGGATCGACGATATCGCCGTCGCCCACTTGCGCATCGGCGCCAAGTAGGGACTTGCGAACTAGTCCCGGCCGTCAACCTTGTTTTGGCGCCACATGGGCAAACCGCCAATCAATCTGAGCTCGACGAGGTCCGGTTGCACGTTCTCGCGCAGCCGCTTCACTTCAAGGAAGCGAAGGACGTAAAGCTCGATCATCCCGGAGACGCTGACCGTCTCCGGGATGATCCGCAATCTCCGAGATTATCGGACTCGCTAGGGACCTTCCCCAAGGAAATAGGTTCCCCAGAACTCGAAGTCCTCGTAGAAGTTATAGCGGCTAACTTGGTCCGCGTCATTCGTCTCCCAAGGTTCGTATTGGATGAAGTCTACGGCGCCCGTGGCATGCAGAGACGCCTGCAGCATTGCAAAGTAGGTGGCGCCGCCCTCGCTGTAGGCGGCCAACTCTCCACCCGCGTGAGTGATGCTGTACCAGTACGCTTGCCTGAAATACCACCAAGTGGTGAGAGGCGGGTTATGCGTGGTTACGGTCGTAGAATTGGCGATACTGTGGCCGTTCCATCCCATGAACACGTCGGGCGGATAGTAGACCCCGCCGATCGGTACACAGTAGGCGTTTAAGTTGTTGTAGGTGACCAGCGCCTTAGGGTGATCTTCGTTGTGTTCGTTCCCGAAGGTATTGCACCCATCGAGGAAGACCCAGTGGAAGCGCTGACCTCGATTTTGAAGAACGGTCGGAATGGAGAAGATGAAGTTATTGCTTGCATCTCCGAGTCGTCCATCCGGTCCCGTCCAGTTGTAACTACAAAACTTGAGGTGGCCTAGCGCATCGATGCCCTGGAAGTTTCCATGGCCATAGATATACAGGTCCCACAGTTGGGGGCTTTGAATCCAGGTCCTCACCAACTGGGCGAGAACAGGCGAAAGTCCGCCATTTGGCGCACAGTAAAGAACCTGACTCGTATATCCGGGGTTTTGAACCTGGAAATCCCCCACATAGGAGGAGATCAAGTTGGCATAGTCGTTCCCGTTGTCCGGTCCCCAAGGGGCAATCGGATATAGATCGGTCACCATGGCAAGTAGCCGAGGTACCGATGTGGCGATCATCATCGGCACGGGCAGATCGAATGTGGAATGGTCTGGTCCCGTAACATGAGCGACATAACGTCCGCTCGGGAGCAAGTTGCCGTTCGAATCCGTTCCATCCCAATCGAACGCAGCATGAGTTTGCAGCCCGACCCAAGTCCGGAGAATCGTCGTGGGTGCATTCCGGTTCGCGATTTCAACCGACCAAGTCGACCAGTTGTTGTAGGCCCCGGTAGGCAGTAGATCGAATTCGAAGTGAGAGTACGTCGAGTCGGGCGTATACACGACGTCGCCGGTTTTCAGCCCATTGCAGGGCAAAGCAGGGACGGTCACCGTCTGCGGCGTGGAACTGGCAAAGCCGCTTGGGGACTGAGCTACGATTCGAACACTGTAGCTCGTGCCGGCCATTCTTTCAAGATCGAAGCTGCCACGAACCAAGTTCGCCGTACTGTAGGGTCCTAAACTGTCGTCCGCTTCGGCCTGGCCTATCACAACACCGTTCACAACGGCTTGGTAGATCCGATCTGCCGTACCTGTTGGGGGCGCGACCGCAAACGAGACATTGGTTCCCGAGGAGTCAACCGCAGGATTGGCGCTCCACGTCACGGAGTTGCCCGTGATTGCGGTGGCACTGCCGGAAGTCGGGGAAGTCGTCACCGTGGCTAGCGCAGAGTTCATCAGCTTCACCTTGTAGGTGTATGAAGTCCCGGCTACCGCGGTGAAGTCGTAGAATTGCGTAGAGGTGATGGGAACGGTATTGAAGGTCTTGATCGTTGTTCCAGGACCCGTTCGAACGACTCGATAACCGGCCAGGCTCGTGCGAAGTGTCGCAGGGGAAGGATCCCATGAGACCAAGATGCCCCCTTCTCCGCCAAGGGCCGAAACGTGCGCGGGCGCAACGGAGGCTTTGGTGGACGCTACGGTCATCCGGAAAAAAGCAAAGGAATTGTCGTTTTGGCGTGCAGAAATTGTGACGGTGGTGGGTTGCGTCACGGCATGCACGGTCGCGGTAAACGAAGTGTTAGCGGGATCTCCACCAAAGGTCGTAGTGGCAGGCACGGAAACGGCCGCAGGGTTGGATGAAGTCAGATTGAGCGTGATCTCTGAGCCCGGAGAAAACGGAAGGATATTGGGATACATGCCGAGTTGAACCGTGACGGTCCCCGTTCCGACCATAAAGTCGGCCGAGGGGGTCAGCGATACCAACTGGTTTGCCGCCTGTGCGATCGGCGCAACACACAGAATTGTTAAAGCAAGCAGGATTCTACAAAGGTTATTCAAACACTACCTCCAGTCGCCGAGACTAGCACAGGATCTTGATTACAGCAAACTTTCAAAGCATGAATTAATAAATTCATCTGTTTTCACGTGTAAACCATCCTCTCTTTAAGATAGCTTTTATTAAGATTTAGGTCTTGCTGGGGTGGAAATCAGATCGGAGGCCACTCTTCGACCCACGTGTGTATCGAGGTCCGAAACGGACAAAGCTGTAGCTACCGTTAGCACTCGCATGGGTAAACTGCCAATCAAACCGGCCCTCGACGGGCCGTTCCGAAATTAAAGATTTCACATTGGAGGAACGAATCAACATGGCCATTCAGCCCCTGCACGATCGAATCATCGTTGAGGCCGCGGCAAAGGAGGAGAAGTCCGCCGGCGGCATCATCCTTCCCGACACCGCTCAAGAGAAGCCCCAGCGCGGCAAAGTCCTCGCCGTGGGTCCCGGCAAGCGCCTCGATAGCGGGCAGCTCGCCCCCGTCGGCATCAACGTCGGCGACACCGTTCTGTACGGCAAGTACGGCGGGACCGAGGTCAAGGTCGACGGCCAAGACCTCGTCATTCTTCGCGCGGACGACGTCCTCGCCGTACTAGAGAACGAGCCGGTGGGAGCTACTGCGTAAGAGGCGTTAGGCGCTAAGGCGTTGGGCGTTAGCACAAAGAAACGCCTAACCCCAAGCGCCCTCCCCTACTGCTAACCGCCAACCGCCAACTGCTAACCCAAAGGAATTCACATGCCAGCAAAGGATATTAAATACACCGACGAAGCGCGCAAGCTTCTAGAAATCGGAGTCGATAAGCTCGCCAACGCGGTCAAGGTCACCCTTGGCCCGCGCGGACGAAACGTCGTTCTCGAGAAGAAGTTCGGCTCTCCCACCGTGATCAACGACGGCGTCACCATCGCCAAAGAGATCGAGGTCGAGAACCGATTCGAGAACATGGGCGCCCAGCTCATTCGCGAAGTCTCCAGCAAGACCAACGACACCGCGGGCGACGGCACCACCACCGCCACCGTTCTCGCCCAGGCCATCTTCAAAGAAGGGATCCGCAACGTGGCCGCCGGCTCCAACTCGACGCAGATCAAGGTCGGCATCGATAAGGCGGTCGACGCGATCGTCGCCGAGCTCGAGAAGATCTCGACGCCCGTCGATGGAATCAACGGCGCCGTACAGGTCGCCACCATCTCCGCCAACGACCCCGAGCTGGGCAAGCTCGTGGGCGAGCTGATCCACAAGGTCGGCAAAGACGGCGTCGTCACCGTCGAAGAGAGCAAGTCGACCGAGACCACCTACGAGAACGTCGAGGGTCTGCAGTTCGACAAGGGATTTCTTTCCCCCTACTTCGTCACCGACGCCACCCGCATGGAGGCCGTCTACGAAGAGCCGCTGATCCTCTTCTTCGAGAAGAAGATCGGCAACGTGCAGGACCTAGTGCCGATGCTCGAGAAGGTTCTCCGCATGGGCAAGCCGTTCGTCATCGTCGCCGAGGACCTTGAGAACGAAGCTCTCGCGACGCTGGTTCTGAACCGCATCCGTGGCAACCTCCCGCTCTGCGCCGTCAAGGCCCCGGGCTTCGGCGATCGCCGTAAGGCGATGCTAGAGGACATGGCGATCCTGACCGGCGGCCAGTTCATCTCTGAGGACCTCGGCATCAAGCTGGAGAACGTCACCCCCGACATGCTCGGCTCCTGCCAGCGCATCGTCATCACCAAGGACACCACCACCATCGTGGGCGGCAAGGGTGACAAGGGCGGCATCGAAGGCCGGCTTCGCCAGATCAAGCAGCAGATCGAGAACACCGATTCCTCCTACGACAAGGAGAAGCTGCAAGAGCGACAGGCCAAGCTCTCCGGCGGCGTCGCCGTCATCAAGGTCGGCGCGGCCACCGAGACCGCGCTCAAAGAGAAGAAGGCGCGCATCGAAGACGCGCTGGCATCGACCCGAGCCGCTCTCGCCGAGGGAATCGTCCCCGGCGGCGGCGTGGCTCTGATCCGCGCCGGTAAGGCGCTCGACGGCCTGAACCTCGAAGGGGACCAGCAGATCGGCGTCAAGATCATCGCCAAGGCGATCGAGGCCCCTCTGCGAACCATCGCCGAGAACGCTGGCGTCGAAGGTTCGGTCGTGGTGTCGCAGGTCAAGCGAGAGAACAACGGCTTCAACGCCGCCACCCTCGAGTTCGGCGACCTCCTGGCCCAAGGCGTCGTCGACCCCACCAAGGTCGTCCGCCAAGCCCTGCAGAACGCATCGTCCATCTCCGGCCTATTGCTCACGACCGAAGCCATCGTCGCCGAGCTGCCTGAGAAGGAAGACGAGGGCCACGCCCACTAGTCCACCCGGACTTTTAGAGCCCGACGAGCAAAGCTCGCCGGGCTCTTTTGTTTCTCAGGAGATGCACCACGCCTCACCGCCCCGGCGCGTCGGTGGAGGTCTTACGTATCTATTAACTAGCGTGGAAAGCAGAGGTCAGGATTGTCCCTTACAGCTGAGACTAAGACATAGACTAAGTTGAAAACGGATCACGAGGCATACATCAGCGTGACGACTCTCGACGACTTTCCTGTGTCGGCGACCTTACGAGGAGCGGACATGGGCGATTCAGCCCGTTTCGTCGGCTGCAACCCTCGTGAGTCAGCCGATCCATTCCCCTATCTGCAGGATGGTGGCGGAGGGGGTGTTTTACTTGGCAGGATTCGATCCGGAAACCACCGAAACCATTTGCACCAAAAAACAACTTTATGTAGCCAGCTGTCGATTAAATTTCAACTACTTCAACCGTATCCAAGCGGGGCCGGCGACGTCTCTGACGACCTAACGGGTCCCGCACAGCGTTCAATGTCAAGAGGCGAGCTCTCCGGCCACTTTCGTTCAGCTTTTCCGGCGCTATGTCGCGGATTGCAGCCACTAGTGGCCCCTCGTCAAACCCATAGTTGAAATCTACGATTTGACCGAGATATAGGTTTAAGTATTGAACGAGTGCTTCCTCTGATGAATGGATTGAATCAAACCATTTGGTCCAGTACGCATCACCGAGTATATAACGCACCGCTGAAAATGCGGTGCGGACGTCGTTCGAATTCCAGATCTCGCCTGATTCGACAAATTTCTTTACTTTTCTGGCGAGCGACCGCTGAAGAGGGGCGAGGTCAGATTCCTCTGACCAATCAGGGTGGCGCCCCTTGCGCTTTTGCTCAAGTTCCATTCCAACAACGATGGCCGGAGCAACCAAAGCAGTTGTGCTCTTGATGACCTCATTTAACTCATTTACCGGATCTAGGCCATCGGGAGATATCTCCAACATTGAAGATACGCAGTTCATAACTGCGCTTTCCCAGCTAGTATACGAGCTGGTAAATACCCCTTCCTCGGGATGTTGTTTATCTCCCCACTCAAAAAGAATCTTCATCAGCTGCTTGCTCTCGGGCCATTCAATGTCCCAGGCCCGAGTCACAATTGCTGCAATCCACCTGTCGCGTGCTTCGCGGTCATCCCATTCATGGAGCCAAAACGGGTCGCTGTCGGTTCCCCGCAAGCTCGATTTGAACTCTTGCCACGTTTTCTGGCTGACACTAGCACGAGCCTCATGAAAACCAAGGTAGACAGGCTTCCAATAATCAGTTGAGAACCTGCACGTCATGAGTGCCAGGGGATTTCTGGACTTACCATCCCCTAGTGCTTCTAAAGCATATATAGCTAGCGATCTCTTCGGTTCACCGAGCTGATCGAGAGCTTCGGCCCTAGCTTCCTTCTTCTTATCATTTGCTTCGTCTTGCATCAACCAGGCTAGCCGACCACCTGGACGTGGAGCTTCTTCTTCACGTAGCACCGAATAAATAGTAGGTACATATTGTCGAAGAAACTCCAAGGCAAGGAAGTCAGCAGGGTCGATGTTGCGTGTGCCTTCGACGATAAGCGAAGGAAGAAGAGTCTCAATCGTAGTAATGAATCGCTTTACGTGCCGTACCGTGGACAATCCTGGTAGGAGGACCTGATCGAAAACGACGGAGAGGCGCTCCATGCCACTCTTGCCAAGATTCTCATGGATTCCCGTTGACAATAAGGATTCTTCGAGGAGCGCACTTCGCTGTTTTCTCGTAGCTTCTGGGAGATCGAACGGGCGACTTACAATCTTCTCAAGAAAAGCCTCCGGGTCCGTCACTGAATCTTTAAGCGCATGACATACCTGATCACGATCAAACAACAGAAGGTATCGGATGTTTGGAAAGTCAGCGCAGGCCTTAATCAACTGAAAGGTGATCCGCACTTCCTCCTTATCCAGGCGGTCTATATCGTCTATGATGATAACTGCGGGTTTAGTAAGCTCCGCCAGATCAGAAGATATTTCGTCTCTGGCGTCACGTAGAGTGGGCTCGATGGCTTGTGCTTCTAGACCTTCTGCCGCATAATTGAGGGCTTCGCTAATAGCCTTTGATCCCTTCTCAGCTATCCCCACACCGGGCACGACCACGCTCAACGCCCCTGCCCCCGTGGAAATGGTGCTCATAATCTTTGAACTGTATCTATAGAATCGAGAGCGGGCCTTTTTGTCCTTGTCAGTGTCCTCTTTTGGCAGGATCTTGTTCCCAATCGTTGCAAAGAATTCGCGGGCGAGCCCTTCACGTGAACCAACCATCCAGGGTTCAAATCTCACTACGGTTGCCTGATTATCCAGTTCTTCGGCCACCATTGCCGCAACCGATGATTTGCCAGTTCCCCAACCACCCATCACAGCCACGACGGTCGCTCCGTTAGGATTATCTGCAAGTAAAGTTCTGACCAATGAAGAGGCGAATGGCTTCCTCGCTAACCGATCATCTTTCACTCCAGAGATAGGGGCATCGTGAGTATCTGAAAATGGCACGGATTCCATGTTTTATTTAGTAAGAGAGCGGCGATATTTCAGTGAAAGTTTCTAAACACAAAGGGAGCACCTAAGCAGAGAGATTGGGAGTGCCAATGACTTTCTTTATAAATGTAGAGTTTTCAGAAGCATCGTCAAGCCTTCGTAGACCACTGGACCGTGGACGGCAAGCCAAGTCCCTCCTGCAACTGTGCCCGCAACGGCATGTTTCCCAAGTTCCTTTGCAATCTCATCAGAGAATGCCTTCAATACGGATCTTACGCCTTCTTCCTTAGCAAGAGGCTCCGCACGTGCGGCCAACTCAAATTTTGAGGTTCCTTCCGCTGCAGCCTTAAGAAAGACTTCAAGTTCTTGCTGTTGATTAGCCTCAATGAGCGGGCTCAATTGATTCGCGAGTTCGAGTAGCTCTCTTGGTAGATTGCTTTGCACGCCGGTCTGAGCAATCGTGATGTCTCTTCCTTGAGCAATCGCGAGTTGACCGGAGTTGTGAATGTGCTGGACAATTAGTGGTGACAAATGAGCGGTAGATTTCTCCGGGGCAGCAATGAGATCCTCGATTTCGTCTAGGCCGCGTCGCGTTAAACCATACACTCCAATGGGGCGTTCCTCCAAGAGGCGTGCATCAGCAAGATAATTTAGCGCTTTCTCGATTTCATCTGGGTCAACTTCAAAACCTCGATAGATTTCCTCGTGCTGCCAAGGAACCCCGGTAGAGTCACTCAGATGTCCATCCACTATATCGTAAATTCGACGTAGCACTTCAGATCTGAGTCGGCGGCGGCGAACCACGTCTATCTTCATTCACCACCCTCACTTTGGGTTTGGACCCGCGCATCTTCGACGCAGTCGGCCAGCACCTGTCCTAGCAAAACATCGAGCTTCACTCTTTGATCGATTCGGTGCGGAGTTCTTCGATTGAGCTGTTTGCCAATCACCTCAGGCGCCTCGTAAACCACGGCAATAATGATTGAGACGGGTCTCCCGATTAACCTGTGCTCTGCGTACTGGAGCATGTCCAGAAGCTCCTTCACGTCCGGCAAAGTACTGTTGCCGTCTCCAGGGAACCAATTCTCAGATGGTGCATTGTGATCGGAAATCACCCCGACTGCGATACGCTTAACCATAATTCCTTGATATTCCATAGACGTTTGTATACCTCTCTGGACTAGACGATTTGGATCTGGTAGAGGATGCACGTTCGAAGCTGGTTCTTCCCCGGCCAAAGTCGGGTGCCCTCGGAGACCATCGGACAATGCTCAGAAGTCTCTTCCAGAATATTGAGGAGGAAATCGGCGGCTCGTTGCGCTTGTCCTGAAGCGACCACGAGCGTTTTCGGATCGCTCAGGATCTTTCGGAGCCAGCCTTGGAGAGCCTGCGGCATTCCCTACGAGCGAATTTTCGAGGAAGAAGCGCTCACCGAAAAAGTGGACGACAACGTGAAGGCCGTATTACATCCTCGCCGCTTACGGCCAGGCCGTCCGCCTCGGCAATCAGAATGCGTTCCACACGGATTTCCCAAAAGTCATCCGCACCCGCGCCACGCAACTAAATTCGGTAACCTCGTTCGACCCTTAGTCGCCTTGCATCAACTGATCCCGACCTCGCCCTGTTCCCTACGGCGCAACCGTGTAGTCGCAGGTTGGCTCGTACCTGCGCGACAACGCTCCAATGATCCACGCACTTTGTCAGAAAACGAAACGCTCTCGCGCAGGTACGAACCAACCTGCGGCTACAACGCTTCGCGTTAGAAATCGGTAAGTGCCTTCGTGTCCTTATTTCATACGCAGCGCAATTCTCGCCGGAAACCAGGCGGATCTGTGTCGGACTGCTTTTCGCCCATTCACGAGGGCAGTCGCTATGATGAAGTACGGATGACGAGGACGTATCGGTTGAATTTTTGGGCGTTGCTGGTGGCGCTGGCGGTGACCGCGGTTGGGCTTGGGATGGTTGCGATGCCCGCCGTGAAGCTCGCGACCGGGACGACGATGATGATTGGCAACGGCCGTTATCAGCCGGGTGTCCATCCGGTGTCGACGAGCGGACTTTGGGGTTCGTTGGCGATCGGGATTCCTATTACCTATCTCGGCGTCACCTCGATTCTCGCCTGGATGTTCCAGAGGATCATCACTTCTCAGGAAGGAATCCAGTACGTGAACCGCTTCGGGCGAGAAGAGATGCGGGAGAACTGGGCCGCATTCGAGAGCCTGCAACGAAGATCGAGTCCGAAGTCCGGGATCACCTACAAGGCCACCATCGCCGGCCGTACCCTGCCGATCACCAACCTCTACCGGAACTACGAAGAGCTAATCGAGGAAATCACCCTCAACGCCCCGCAAGTCGCCGGCATGCCTGGTTCCTAGAGGCGCTTCAATATATGTAGACATAATGATACGTATTTAAGGTATCCTGCGGTCTACGCTCCTGTGACAATGCAAACATTCGGCCCAAATAGCCCAACCCAGAAAAGTAAAAAACGTGGAACGAACCCAGAATTGAACCTAACGCGAACAAAAACGAACCCAGCCACAAGAGTTGACTCCGTGCTACCCGCGCCCCTACAGCGCGGCCAGTAGCCATACGGACCGCAGAGCTCCAGCTCTGCCCTCCCTACGGCGCAGCCGTGTAGCCGCAGGTTGGCTCGTACCTGCGCGAGAGCGTTTCGTCTCCGACCAAGGGTATGGATCGTTTGGGACGCAGGTACGAGCCAACCTGCGGCTACAACACTGCGCGTTAGGTGCGACGGAAGCGATAGACTTTCGGATAAGCATGTTCCTCGCCGCCCCGAATCTCTACCAGGTCTCCGCGTTCGACGCCCTTCGCCTTGGCCACTACGACGGCTCCTTCGAGGTGCGTAACCTCACCCGGCATGGCGACTTTGGGCTTGGAACGTTCAATGGCCTCGCGGGTGAAATGATCGTGTTGGGAGGCAAGGTCTACCAAGTCTCGGGATTTGGCGACGCAAAAATTCCGGATAAAGAGGTCAAGACGCCGTTCGCGTTCGTCACGGCGTTCAAACCGACGACCACGATCCGGGTCACGAAGCCGCTCACCCCGGCCGGGCTTCAGGCGCTGGTGGATAAGAACATGCCGGACGGCATCGTCGCCATCAGAATCACGGGCGAGTTTCAAGGGCTCCAAGCTCGCAGCTTCGCCGCTCAACCTAAGCCGTACCTCCCGTTCGCAAAGATCATGGACCGGCAGAGCCTCTTCCCATACGGGCAGATCCGAGGGGATTTCGTCGGGTTCCGGATGCCGAAGTCGGTAAGCGAGCACTACCTGAACGTCCCCGGCTACCACTTCCACTTCGTCAGCGCGAACCGCAAGCAAGGCGGCCATGTCCTGGGTTACGGGAGCATCCAATCGGGCACGATCCAGCTCATGCGGGTTTCCAAGATCGTTCGACGATAACTCTTAACAATCGAGCCGGTATCCTCGGGGAGATGAAGCGCCTCGCTACGCTCGCGCTCGCCTCCCTGGCCTGCGTCTCCCTCGCTCAACCCGCACCCCGAAAGCCAAAGCTGATTGTCATGATCAGCATCGACCAGTTCCGGGCCGACTACGTGACCCGGTTCGCGTCGAACTTCCTTCCCGCCCGATCCGGGGGCAAGGTCGGAGGCTTCCGGTTCCTTACCGAGTCCGGAGCTTGGTTCCGAGACGCTCACCACAACCACATCCCCACCGCGACCGGCCCTGGCCACGCGACTCTTCTAAGCGGTTCGGAGCCGGGGATCGACGGAATCGTCGGTAACGATTGGTTCGACCGGGCCACCGGAAAGCCGATGTACTGCGTGGACGACAAGTCGGTGGAGACGGTGGGCGGAACGAGCTCCCCGATGAGCCCAAGAAATCTCAAGACGACCACCTTGGGCGATGAGCTGAAGATGGCGACCAACGGCCGCGCCAAGGTCGTGAGCCTCGCGCTCAAGGACCGCGCCGCCATCCTTATGGCCGGCCACGCGGCGGATCAGGTGGTGTGGTTCGACAACAACACCGGCAACTGGGTGACCAGCACCTGGTACGCCCGGCAGCTCCCGGGCTGGGCGGAGGGGGTCAACCGAGACCGCCTCGTCGACAAGGCGTACGGTACTAGCTGGGAGCCGCTGCTCGATGCAAAGGCATACGACCTCGCCCGCAAAGCTCCGGCCGAAAAACCGGCGGCAAACGGCAAGCTCTTCTCTTGGCCGCTCGGTGTGGCTGGAGGCAAAGCCGACAAGGCTTACTGGGGCGCCCTCTGGACCTCCCACTGGGGGAACGAATTTGTAGAGCAGTCGGCTGAGCGAGCGCTCGATACCGAAAAACTGGGCCAACGCGACGTCTCCGACCTGCTGATCGTCGGCTTCTCGTCGAACGACTACATCGGCCACCGGTTCGGGCCGAACAGCCCGGAAGTGATGGACGCCACGGTGCGAACCGACCGGCTGTTAAGCCAGCTTTTCACCGCCATCGATCGTAAGGTCGGTCTCGACAACGCGGTCATCGTTCTCTCCGGCGACCACGGCGTGTTGCCAATTCCGGAGGAGGAATCGGGTGTCTACCGGTCGCCGTCGACTCGCTACCTCTCGAGCGTCGTAAAGCCGGTGCGCGAGGCGCTGAACGCGGCGTTCGGCGAAGGGGATTGGCTGCTGGGCGCGGGTATTTACGAGCAAAACCTGTACATCAACCGAGAGACGGCTGCCGCCAAGAAGGTCCGAATGGAAGACGTGGAGCGCGTGGCCGCCGAGGCGGCGATGAAGCAGCCGGGCGTTTTCCTCGCCCTCACCCGGACCCAGCTCCTGAACGGGCAGGTTCCCGCCTATCCGTTCATCTCACGCGTGGTCAACGGGTTCAGCCCAACGCTGGGAGGCGACGTCATGGTCGTCGAGGCGCCGGGGGCTTACTTCGGAGCCGGGACCGGCACCGGTCATGGCTCGGCCTGGGATTACGATTCGCACGTTCCGATCATCTTCCGCGGCGCAGGGATCTCGAGAGGGGTATTCACTCGCCGGGTGGCGACAGCCGACATCGCGCCGACTCTGGCGCATCTGCTCGGCATCGAGCTCCCGAGTGGGAACGTCGGGCGGGTTCTGGGCGAAGCGATTCGGTAGCGTTGCCGGCCGTGCGCCGGTATTGGTGCGTACCCCGCACCAATACCGGCATAGACACTATCTTTAGAGCGGGCGTTGTCGTTAGTGCAAAGACGATGTAATATAACCCCGAGGACCTGCCGTCGGATTCAATTCCTGGCCGGAGCCCAAGGACCTCCCATGAACTTCATACGTCCCTTCGCGCGGCGCTCCAGCGGCTTCACGCTTATCGAGCTGCTCGTCGTGATCGCCATTATCGCGATCCTCGCCGCAATCCTCTTCCCCGTTTTCGCCCAGGCCAAGGCCGCGGCAAAGAAAACGAGCTGCCTCAGCGACACGAAACAGTTGATCACCTCCGAGCTCATGTACATGGGCGACAACGACGACCAGATCCAGGAGCTCTATCCTGGCGGCTGCACAAACAATGCCGGCAACGTCGCGCCGTACACATGGATGGGAACGCTCCAGCCATATATCAAGAACATCGACATCTTCAACTGCCCTGCGGCCAGTAATAGAATGACGAAGCTCGACTTCGCCGCCCGGATCACGGTACCGATCGGAATGAATTCCTATCTGGGCTACTACTTCAACTATTACGACTACTTCGTCGTGGGTGGGGCCGGTGCATGCCCGAGCGCAGGAGAGGGAGATCCGCATCCCCGACCGGTAAGCGGTTCGGTCGTCGAGTACGCGGCGGAAACGGTATTGAACGCCGATGCTTGGAACAATAACTCCAAGACCGGTACCACCCCCCGCCCGGCTTACATCGATCCGGGTTACGGACTGGGCCGCCGATACGGCATTTCCGATCGGCATGACGGTCGAACGAACGTTAATCTGTTGGACGGGCACGCCAAGAATTTCAAGGCGTTCTCCCTGCTGAACCAGATGGCGATCAGTAGCTCCGGAAACGAGTACGTCATCATGACGAACTACAATGCGGCCAAAGTGATCTGGGACGTGGACGCTCCCAACCCCCACACCAAGCCCGGCCTCTATCCGAGCGATTGCTGCACTAACCCGTAATGACAGACAAAAAGAAGCTTGTCATCGTGGGCATCGTTGCGGTGCTCGCTATCATAGCGGCGGTCATTATGGGTGCGAAGTCGTCCTCCGGATCGAAAGAAACGGAGACCGACTTCCACGCCGTTCCCCCCAAAGGGATCGGCAAGCACGAACGCGAATAGCTTCCGCCTGTTCACACTCGAAGACATGGGCCTCGCCGCAAGGCAGGCCCCATTTTCATTAAGCGCCTTCCCGGGTGCGTAACTCGGTCAACCCGATGGTCGGTCCTCGAGACCTCAGGGCAACCCGACACAAATGGCTTCGACGACTTTCCTACCCTGCTCCAAGGATTTCATTGTCGGGGCAAGGATTTTGAAACTCATCCCGTCTGGGCGGCGGATAAGGTCGTAACCTTCGACAAACATGCCTTGGACCTGTTGAGGAGCGAGGAATCGCCGACCGTTCCAGTTTCCGATTTTCGCGATTTCGCCGATATTCTTGGGCAACCCGCCTCTCCCGGCTCGGGCGCCGGGCCGAAGCTCAGCGAACTGGGTCTTGTACCCCCCCTTACCGATGATAACGGTCACTCTCGCTCCCATCGGGGTGCTGAACCCGCCATCGGCATCCTTGGCCCAGGACGGCACCTTCACGGCGACCGGAGGAAGCGGTAAGGAGCCTCCGCCGGGTCCCGCGTTATAAGAGCGGACCTTGGAAACCCGCAATCCTTGCGCGGGACACGACGATAAGGAGACGACACAAAGGGCTAGGGCAGAGAAAATTCTCGAAGTAATCATTTGACAAAATTTCTGCAACCCTCGAGCTCGGCGCGATCGCCGAACTCGAGGGTTGCTTACTTGGGACCTACTTGCCGGCCAGTGCCGCTTCTCGAGCTTCCGCGGATTTATCCGCATCCGTCTCGTGGCCCCGCGCATGGGTCTGCGCGTTTTGAGCCGCAAGTTCCGCCGTCTTCATGGTATGGCCCGGTGACCCGGCCTGTACCGTTCCAACGACTTCCTGCTTATCGCCCGCCGACATTTTGACTGCCTGGAAGGCGACCAGAGCGACCGCGACCACTACGGTGGCGATCAAGAGCACCTTCTTAAGCGTATCGCTCATGTCTAGTGGAACGCCTCATCCCAGTGGACTTTATTCTTCGCCTTCGCAGCGATCGCTCCGTTGATGTCGGTTACCCATCGTCGGTCCATCAGCTGATGGCGGTCCATTCCCTTGGCGTGTCCGTCCGCGAACAGGTAGTTCGTGGTCTTTCCGCCCGTGTAGGCTCCGATGGACATCGCGTCGGTGCTGCAGCACCAGGCGTACGCGACATTGATCGTCTTCGGCCAAGCGGGGATGCCGCCCGAAAGCTCTACGTTATCGAACGCCCACGCTCGACCGTCGGCCCGGTATTGAACCAAGCCCGAATAGTACGACCAAGAAATGTACGCGGGGCTCAAGATCGCGGTGTCCGCCGGAGCGCCGATCTGGGTGGTCGAGAACGAACCGGTCGTACCGTTCCTCGGGGTGCCGTCGGAAAGTGCCCAGGCATGACCGAAGACTCCGAACGAGGTGACGCTGGGGCTCGCCGAGCCCTGGTTGATCCAGTTCGTCTGGCCGTTATAGCTCGGGATATAGCTGACGGCTCCGCCGGTCCAGCGATCTCCGCACTGATTCGTGCCGTCGCACCGCTCCATAGTGTCGTTCGGCGACTTCCAAATCTGGCGATTCTTCACGTACGGCTCGAGCTGCGAAACGATGCTCATCACCTGATGGCAGTCTCCCAGCGGGGTACCGGACGGAAGACCACATCCCCAGTTGCTGGCCCCTTCGCGAATCGTTGGCAAAACATCGTCTGAGTCGCCTACGTAGATGTTCATCGACGTGCCAATCTGCTTCAGATTAGACAGGTCCGCCGTCTTCTTCGCGGCGTCTTTTGCCTGGGCAAAGACCGGGAAGAGGATGGCCGCCAGGATGGCGATGATGGCAATGACCACCAAGAGTTCGATCAAGGTAAATCCCGACCGCTTGGAAATTAAATATGAATTTCGTGACATACGCAATTCCTTGAGTTCCCAATACCAATAAATTCGGGTATCGGCACCTATACAAGAGAATAATACAAATCGGGCCGCTTGGACGCAATGGAAATGCAGAAGGTTCGAGCGGATCTCGAAAATGGCGCTTTCGGCGGCGAAGAAACGTGCCGAGACCGATGAAATGGTCCGTCCACTAAAAAGGGAAATGGCGGCATGTAGGCATTTCGGACGGTTTTTGTCCATTTTCCGAAGTCGGGGAATGAATCCAGACATTTTTGGGTAGATTAAGAACATGACACCCGGAACCGGGGCGGTGAAGAGTTTTGCGGATCTCAAGAAAGGGATGCGCGCACAGGTAGTTCGCGTCACGCAGGAGTCCGCCGAAACCGTTCGACTGCAAGAGATGGGGCTAACCCCCGGCACCACGTTCCGCGTGGTAAAGGTCGCGCCGTTCGGCGATCCGATCGAGATCGAGCTGCGTGGCTACCGACTTTGCCTTCGAAAGCGCGAGACCGATTGCTTTGAGATCGAAGTCCTCGATTAGTCCAGATCCGTCGAAACCGGCCAACTCCTTGGAGCCGGTCTCCACTTCCCCCCTGGTCGCCCTCGTGGGCAACCCGAACGCAGGGAAAACCACCCTCTTTAACGCCCTTACCGGCTCTCATCAAAAGGTCGGCAACTACCCCGGCGTCACCGTCGAGCACGTCTCCGGAACGCTTAAGCTTGAAGAAGGAAGCGTCGAGTGTGTCGACGTTCCCGGCCTCTACTCTCTTCAAGCCGTTTCCGAGGACGAACGGGTCGCTCTCAAGGTGATCGAAGGCACGATGCCTGGGGTTCGGCGTCCCACGCTACTCGTCTGCGTCCTCGACGCCACCAATCTCGAGCGCAACCTCTACTTCTACCACCAGCTCGCCGACGCGGGTTACCCGATCCTCATCGCCCTGACGATGGTCGATCGACTGCGGACGAAGGGATCTGAGATCGACCTCGCCCGGCTCAGCAACCTACTCGGCGCCGAAGTGATTCCTTTGGTCGGACACAAAGAGAAGGGGTTAGAAGAGCTGCGCGACGCAATCTCGCGACACCTCGAAGACCCCCGGCCGCCGATCGTGGACGAGGCGACGGGCGACGCGGCGGAGCTGAAGGTAGCCGCCCTCAGCGAGCGGCTGGCGCGCCTCGGCCAATCGTCGACGCATGCGGAAGTTCGCCAAATGCTTCTCGACCCCACTGAGACCAGCGAGGCTTTTCTGGAAGGATTTCCCGAGGTTCGCGAGGCTTTTCGCGAAGCGCGAGAGCAGTTGGTGGCCAACCCGCGCCCTCCGGCCGAGGTTGCCAGCCGTTATCAGTGGGCGACCATGGTCCAACGCGCCGTGGTGCGAGAGGCCGACCGGCCGAAGCGAAGCCGCACCGACAAAATCGACGCCGTTCTGACCCACCGGGTCTTCGGCCTTGCGATCTTCGTCGGAATCATGTACCTCGTCTTCCTGTCGATTTACAGTTTCGCGACGCCATTCATGAACGGCATCGATGCCGGTTTCGGATGGATTAAGGGAGTGGTTTCTCCCCGTTTAGAATCGGTCCCGATTCTTCAGTCGTTGGTCGTCGACGGCATTATCGGCGGCGCGGGATCGATGCTGGTCTTCCTCCCCCAGATCCTCATCCTCTTCTTCTTCATCGCGTTGCTGGAGGGGACCGGGTATCTCGCTCGCGCCGCGTTCCTCATGGACCGGCTCCTCGGGTGGTGCGGGCTCAACGGTCGCGCCTTTATTCCGCTTCTCTCCAGCTTCGCCTGCGCCATCCCGGGGATCATGGCGGCGCGGGTGATGCCGGACCGCAATAGCCGTCTGGCGACGATCCTGGTGTCTCCGCTCATGTCTTGCAGCGCGCGGCTACCCGTCTACCTGCTGCTCATCGGAGCGTTCATCGAGCCGAAGCTGGGCGCGGCGTGGGCGGGATTCGTGCTGTTCGCGATGCACCTGCTCGGACTGTTCATCGCCATCCCGATCGTCTGGTTCCTGAACCGAAAGGTGATCAAGGGGAAGCGCCTCCCATTCTTGCTCGAGTTGCCGCCGTACCAGTGGCCGAAGTGGAAAGACGTCTGGATCGCGATGTACTTCCGAGCCAAGGTTTTCGTCAAGACCGCGGGCACGATCATCGTCTTCATGTCGATCCTGATTTGGGCGCTCTCCTACTTCCCACGTCTCTCCACCACCCAAGTCGCTCAAATCAGGCAAAGCTATGCCAGCGCCGACAAGGTCGAGATCCAAAAGCATATCGACGAAGAGCAGCTCGCCCAGTCGGTGCTCGGCCGCTTCGGAAAGGTGATCGAGCCGGTCTTCCGCCCCGCCGGGTTCGACTGGCGGATCACGACGTCGATTCTCTCCGCCTTCCCGGCGCGGGAAACGGTGGTGCCGTCGCTCGGGATCATCTTCTCGCTGGGCGGCGACGTCGACGAGAAGTCGACCGACCTGCGCAAGACGATGGCGGAGGCTACTTGGCCGGACGGACGCCCGCTCTTTACCCCTTGGACCGCCGTCGGCCTCATGGTCTTCTTCGCCCTCTGCGCGCAATGCATGGCCACCCTCGCCACCGTCCGTCGCGAGACGAATAGCTGGAAATGGCCTTGGTTCATGTTCACCTACATGACCGCCCTCGCTTACATCGCCGCAGTCCTAATCCACCAAGTCGGCCGTCTTTTTGGATCGCCGTAATCGGCAAGCGCAGTAAACTCTCCCGTTCCGATGAACGAAGAGCTTTCCCTCCGTGAAGTGCGCCTCGTCAAGCTCCAGCGAATGCGCGAGCTTGGCCACGACCCGTACCGGGTCGAAAAATGGGAGCGCACCCAGAGCGCCCACGAGATGTTGGAGACGTTCGAGGAGCAGAAACCGGTCAGCTTCGCCGGACGCGTCGTCTCCTACCGTCTCATGGGCAAAGCCGGCTTCGCCCATATTTCCGACGGCGACGGCCGGATCCAAGGTTATTTCAGAAAGGACGACCTCGGCGAAGTCGGCTGGGAGCTGTACAACCTGCTCGATGTGGGCGACCACATTGGCGTCAAGGGATACCTCTTCACGACCAAGACGGGTGAAAAGTCGATCCACGTCAGCGAGCTCCAACCGCTAAGCAAGGCGCTCCAGAACCTGCCGATCGGCAAGGAAAAGGACGGTCACGTCTTCTACGGTCTTACCGACGTCGATCAACGGTACCGCCACCGCCACCTCGATCTCCTGTCGAACGCCGACGCCCGCCGCACCCTGATCGACCGGATGCGGATCACCCGAGCGGTCCGTCACTACTTCGACTCCCATGGGTACCTCGAGGTGGAGACCCCGATCCTGCAGATCGAAGCGGGCGGCGCGACCGCTCGGCCGTTCCACACCCATTACAACGCGTACGAGACGGACGTCAAGCTCCGGATCTCGCTTGAGCTGTACCTGAAGCGGCTGATCTGCGGCGATCTGCCGCGGGTGTACGAGATCGGCCGCGTCTTCCGAAACGAGGGGGTCTCCCAACGGCACAACCCGGAGTTCACGCTCTTGGAGTTCTATGAGGCGTACGCCGACATGGAGACGATGATGCAGCGGGTGGAAGAGTGCTTCCGCTTCGTCGCCAACGAAGTGTACGGAAGCCCCCTCCTCGTCGATGCATCGTGCGATGAGGAGGGGGTTGGGGGTGGAGAAAAAAGATCCCTCGACTTCGGCAAGCCGTGGAAGCGGGTCAACCTCCTCCAAGAGATCGAGGGTCACACCGGGCTGACTCACGACGACCTCTCGTCCCTGGAGAAGGCTCAGAAGGCACTCGGCCACCGCGAGGTCGTTAATCCGGCCACGGGCAAGCGGATTAACGCGGACGACGAGAACAACCTTGGCGGACTGATCGAAAAGCTCCTGGAAGTCTTTGTCGAACCCACTCTCCAGGAGCCGACGTTCGTGGTCGGCTACCCGATCGAGACGTCGCCGCTGGCCAAGAAGGACCCGAACAACCCGCGGATGACGCAGCGGTTCGAGGGGTACATCCTAGGCAAAGAGGTGTGCAATGCCTTCTCCGAGATCAACGATCCGATCGACCAGCGCGAGCGGTTCGAGCAGCAGCTCGGGGAGCGCGCCAAGGGCGACGACGAGGCACATCCGATGGACGAAGAGTTCATCTACGCCCTCGAATGCGGTATGCCGCCGACCGGCGGCTGCGGTATCGGCATCGACCGGATGGCGATGATGCTCACGGGCAGCGACCACCTCCGAGAAGTCCTCCTCTTCCCCTTCATGCGGCCGACCGCCGAGTGACCGTAGTGCCGCCTTCCCAGGCGGCATCTTCTCAAGTGTCCCCCCGGCATCCTGCCGGGCCGTCGGAGCTATAAAGAACTGAACTGAAACCCGCGGTCGCGCAACCGCTGAACCAGGGTGGGCAGCGCCTCCACCGTCTCGCGGACTCCCGCGTGAAGCTGAATCTCACTCCCGGCCCGCACGGCGGACAAAACCCGCCTCAGGAGCTCAGAGGTTCCTGGCCGCGTATAGTCGTATGGATCGACCACCGGCGGCGGCTGCCCTAAGCCCATGATCTGCTCCGACCCCGGGGCTCGGTACAGGCGGAAATCGCGTCCCAAGGCGCGGCGAAAAGCCTCGTGGCAGCGGTCAAGCTGAGGGCTTGAAGCATCGTGAGACCATGAGTGGCATTGCACGGAATGTCCCTCCCTCAGCGCCCGGCGAAGCAGCTTCACATTCGCTTCGATTCGCGAGCCAAGGCAAAACAGGGTCGCTTTCACCCCGGTCGCGCGCAACGCGTCGAGCAGCTCTTCCCCGCCGTTCGCGGGTGGGAAGTCGTCGAAGGTGAGGTAGACCGTCCCCCCGCTCGCTTCATCTCCTCGCAAGGCCGATCTCACCGCGGCGAGTAAATCGTCGCGCCGCACGATTCCGGAAGAGGAGAACGAAACTCGGCCCGTACGGTCGACGACCACCGTCGTAGGAACCCGGTCGACTCCCACGTGGCGGGACCAAGCCGCGCCGGCATCGCGCCATAGCGGCAACCCGCCGTTGTTTCGCGCCACTTCCGCCCACCGGCCGTCGATGGAGACGGTTCGGATATCCACCGGCAACCCTCTCAAGGCCCCTTTGACCTCGACCAGCTTCGGCACTTGGGCCTTCCACGTGTCGCACCAGTAGGCACAGAACGAAAAGACCGTCACCCGGCCCGCTCTCCACTCGACCGCCTTGCCGGCCTGGTCCAGCAGCTTAGCCGCCTGCCATCGGTCTCCCGATTGCACCGACTGGCCGAAGGCGACTGACATGCTCGCCAGCAGAAGTGGCACGGGCAGCTTGCCCGTGGGTATCATGCGCGGCCCGCCCATGAGGCCGAAAGACGCTCAACGAGCTTCATCCACCGGTCGATATGGGATATTTCAGGCGCGGGCCACGCCTGATACCCACGGGCGAGCCGCCCGTGCCACGAACGATCGCTCACGGGTGGACCACCAGTTTCGTTGCTGCGGACTGGCCGCGCTGTTGGGGGCGGCGGAGGTATTCGGCGATGGCGGGGAGGGCGATCAGGTTGCCGTCCGATTCGGCCCGTAGATAGTAGCGGAAGAACGCGGGGGCGCCGGCGTTGACGAGGTGATGGATAACCACGCCGTCGCGAACGTCTTCTTGCACGTACCCGGTGTACTCTCCTTCAACAAACTCGAAACCGGCCGGGATCGGCTCGGTGATCCGCACGGCGTCAGAGCGGTCATCGCCCCACACCACCACGGTGCAGCGAACCGGCTCGCCGGGGCGGATCACTCGATCCACCTCCGACCAGACCCCGGCTTCGTTCTTCACTTCGTATCGGCGATTAACGCGCACTCCGGTGGCGTTTTCAACCAGAACGTTGCGGTAGTACCGCAAGGTAGCGTTAAACATCACCTCGCCGCCGCCGTCGCGGGCGAGCTTAATCGATTCAGTCGGCAAGGAATCGAGCGGCAAGTCGATGCTGGAACTTGCATCCACCGTCGAGGGTTTCAGGGCGACGCTTTTTCCGTTTACGATTGCGGTGACCGATCCGATCGAGGTTGCCGATGGATGGTTCTTTGCGTAAAGGCTCAGGGCGTAGGCGATGGTGGCGTCTTCGTCCATGGACCGGGACCATTCGTCTCGAGTGACGAGCCAAGTAACCAGGCGGTCCTGCAGATCGGCGTGAAGGCCCAGGCGAGATAAAACCAAAAGCAGCTCCGCCGTCGTTTCACCCTCCGAGGCGGTCCAACCCAGACCTTCGCCCACGGGTACGAAGGCGGCGCCGGGTCCGTCGGACACGAGCTTGGTTACTTCGCCAACGATGTTCTGCGCGCTGGCGCGGTCCGTAGGGGCGAGAGCCTCGGCCAATCGGAGGCGGGCATAGGGCGAGAGGTGAATACCGCGCTCGCTGACCTCGGCGATGCTGTCCTTGCCGTGCTCTTCGTTCAGCTCGACCATCGATGCCGCGAGCAGCGCCCGGTGTTCCCACAAAGGAGACCGGTCGTATTGCGCCCTTGCCCCATTCTTTGCGGCGTTCAACATCGCGGGAAATACCGAAACTCCGGCGTTCCTCGCAACCGAGATCGCATGGCCCACGCGAGCCGTGATCACCGGATCCGACGGGGCGTTGTCCCACCAGCCCCATCCGTCCGGATGCTCGGTGCGAGAGAGGAGGGCGAGCGCTTCCCTCGCATCGTCTTCATGGCCAACCCGACCCGCCGAGGCGACCGCGATCAGGCCGTTCGCCGCCGCCGGCGAGCCGTAACGTCCCGAACGTAGGACCCGTTCCGCGGTTTGCCTCATCGCCGGCGCTACCCCGGCAAAGACTCGGATCGAGAGGGTCGCGCCGTCACCCATGGCATCGCTCGGGAGCGGTAATTTGACGGTGGCGTCCTGCCTCATGGCGCCCGCCGCCTGCACGGTTTCTCGGACTCCCTGAGGCACGATCGGAACCGAGACCTGCAACGCATCTGAGAGATCCGCCGTCGGGCCGTTCGCCTTCGCGAGCAGAGTAAAGCGCCCACTTGCCGGCACTTTGGCGGCGTTCAGCCGCCATTTGACGGTCTGCTGAGAGCGGGGCTTCATCTCAACCGTCGTCGGCGTCCCGGGCGTGCCGATTCCATCCCCTTCGAGCGTCACCTGGGTCGACACCATGCCGTCACTGCGATTATTGACGGTCCCGATCAAGGTGAACTCGTCTCCTTGAGCAACCACTCTCGGCGTCGCCAACCGAAGCGTGAGCGGCCTGGTCGCGACGAAGCTACTGCGCCCGATTCCGACCTGAGTGTCGGCGGTTACGCCGCGAGCGGTCGCCCGCCAAGTGGTCAGGTTCCCCGGCACCTCGAATTCGGCCACGCCGACCCCGCCCGGGCCGGTGCTCACAAAAGCGTTCCAGTAAGCAGTGTCCTCGAATCGCTGGCGAACGGGAGCGACCGCGTTTGCCCGTTGATATGCGCCGCCCGAGACTTCTTCCGGGCAGGTCGAGGTGGTCGAGACGCCGTCTTCGCGCCGGCCCCAATAGAAGCCGTAAGGGTCGGCGGTCGTGTCCGGCGAGAGGGCATAGATCGCCTCGTCGACGACCGAAAGCGCGACCTCCGCCGGGATCGGATGCCCTTTGCTGTCGAGCGTACGCACCCTGATCCTCGCGTGATCGCCTGGTCTCAGCTCTTTTTGATCCGGAATGGTCTCGACGGTTATCTGCCGAGTGGGATCCGGAACCGGCAGCACCGCGCTTCCGGACTGAAGCCCCTGCTCACTCCATTGGTCGACCGTGACGTAGCCGTTCGGCGATTGCTCGACCGACGTATTGAATCTCCACGAACGCCCGGACGATCGACCGGGAAGGACGCGGTAGGCAAAGATGTCTCCGCCCTCCAGCACAAGAAGCGCCGGCCGGTTCGGACGATTGGTCGTCATGTACGCGGTGGCGGCTTGGCCTGGCACGTAAACCCTGCGGTCGAGCCTAAGGTCGATTTGGGGCTGGGGGTTCTCACGCGGCGCCTTGTAGTCCGGCCCCGCTACGTACACTTCAAGCGAGCTCTTCGCCTTGCGGCCCGTTCCATCTGGAGCAACTGCCTCGATCGACAGCGATCCTTCCGCCCGGGCTGGCAATTCGGTGACGAGTTTGCCGGTCGGGGGGACGGTGACCGTCCGGTCGGCCAGAAGCTTCTTCCGGAAACGCCCTTCCTTTTCGACCCACTCGGGCTCAAAGAGTCGCAGATCGACCTTTGCACCGATGGGCCGCCCGTCGAGATCGACGGCACGCACTTCAACCGGGATCAAGCCTCCAAGCGGCGTGACCGACTGTCCCGAGGTCAAACCGATGCGAATCGCGGCGGCATACACGGGAACGGAGGTGCCGCCGGTGACCTGCCGGCGAGATTCATCTTCGACGGTAATGCTTAGGTCGTACGACTGGTCTCCCGCCGCGGGATCGGATTCGATCTCGATCGTCGCCTTACCGTCGTTATCCGTTACCGTCTCACCCTCGCCGACGAACGGCGTGGTTGCGTAGGTATCGCTCGGGTACAGGTTTCCATCGCCACCGTAGAACCAACGCTCTTCGGCGCCCGCGGTGAAGAATGGGATCCTACTGCCGCGAACGGTCCAGCGCACGTGGGCTTGGGGGACCGGAGCACCGAAGTAGTAGGCGGAGCTCACCGTAAACTTCAGCGTCTGCCCGGCGAGATACCTCTTTGCGGCCGCCTGAGCTTCCACTTTGAACTCAGGCTTCCGGTAAGAGGCGACCGTAAAGGTTTCGAAAGCCTGCTGCCCGGCCGCATCGAGAACGATCGTGTAGGGGCCGGCCATTCCCTCTTCCGGAACCTTGAAAGACCCCGCGATGCTCCCCTGCGGGTTCGGCCGTATCCGGAATTGATCGAGCGGATTGTCCTTGGGGTCGCGAAGCGTGGCGACTACTTCCCCCTTGACAACCGGAACGTAGGAGCGCCCTTTTGTGAGGCGCAAGATCGCTTTGTAGTAAACGGTTTGCCCGGGCCGGTAAATCGGCCGATCGGTCTGGAAGTGAGCCCGCAGGTGGCCGTCCGGATCCTCGGCGCCACAATCGATTCCCGCCAGGTCGTCGCCCCGACGCACGACGAGCGTGTCGTTGCCCGGCTTCGCTTCAAAAATCGCAACTCCGTCTGTCCCCGTCCGCCCCCTTCCCCGAGGTTCGCCGTTCCGGCCGTACAGGGCGACCTCTGCGCCGGGCTGAACGGCGCCCGTTTTGAAGTCGGTCACCCAGGCGAGAACCCGTTTCGGCGACCGCTTGACCACCACGGCCAGGTTTGTGACGTTGACGACCGCCGTCGCTTCCTTCCCCGCTCCGCGAACCGAAAGAAGATAGACGCCGGGCTTGAGAAGTGGGAGGTTAACTTGCCGAGTGAAGTAGTGGTCGCCTCCTCCTCTCGCGCTCTTCGGGTCGGCAACCGTCACGTCCCAGCTCTTGACGGCGGGACCAATCGGCGCCGGACGGTCATGCTTCTTGTCGCGAACGCGCATCCAAGCCGATCCATCGACAGGTAGAGCGCTCACGTGCACCACCGGCACATTGCGCGTGTTCATGTTCAGGCGGACTTTCGGGCCGGGAGCGACATTTCGGGCTACCCACACGTTGATCTCGTGGCGGAGCTCTTTAACCGGGGCCGTAGCCTCGTCCCCTTGGCCGAGCACTCCCGCCAATAGTAAAGCGATTACCGCGCTCATCCTCGCCACCTCTCCGCAACCATTCTTTGTAACGTAACCGCCGACCCGACGGGAACTCCCGCCTTCTGGTACGCCCACTTGAGGCGAAGCGCCGGGTCCTTCCCCTCCCATGGGAGCACCACCCCTTTCTTACTTCCAGAGGAGAGGACTAGCCCATCCTCCGGGCGAATTCCGTGCGCATCGGAGATCGGCTCCAGCCGGTCGACGACGGTCACGGTGACTAGGAAGCCATTCAGGTCCTGCTCGCGGACGGGTCGGTAACGGGGGTCGTGAGCCGCCGCTCCCCGGGCCGTATCGACTAGTTCTTCCGCTAAGGTGGCCCGTCTGGGGGCCAAGCTTCCGCGGCAGCCGAGGATCTGTCCGTTCCGCTCGATGGTCACGAAGACCGGCGAGGCTCGCCCAAAGTCCCGCATCGGGGGCGGCGCTGCATGCCGCACCTCGGCCTGAACGATTTCGCGAGCGAATCGGACCAATCGGGGTCCGTCAACGTCGGAGTTATGAAAGAAAAGCGGCAAAAGCAAAAGGCACGGAGCCATCGCGAAGGTAGACGGTGAGAAATTTGCTTCGTTTCGTGCGATTCCGACGTTACGCTTCGCAGGCTGACACAATAAAACCATAGTGCTCGCTCTGCTCTCCCTTGCGTTATTGGCCGCGCCGGCCCAGGTGATCGTGCCGGAAGACGCTTCGGCCCCCTTGCGCAGATTCCCGGTCTCCCTCATGGTTCGGCGGGCGGGCTCCGACCTTCAGCAGGTTTCCCTCCTCCGCTTAGGTTCTCTCAGGCCCGGAGACGAGGTGGAGATGCGAGTCGGCGAGCGCTTGGCGAAGGACTGGACCTTCATATCTGCCGAGCTTTCTGCCGGCCAAAAGCCGAAGGTACAGAGTTGGAATCTCTGGGATAAGCGATACCGCTCTCAGCCGGTGAGAGTGGGCAAGGTACCCAGCGGAGATTTCGTTCCGCTTTACTTCCTGATCCTCAACCGGGGACACGACGGGCGCGCCGGCGACGCGATCCGGAAGGCGCTCGAGTCGTCCAGCGAGCAAATCGTCAATGCGACCCAGGCATTTTCCGTCGCCTACGATGCCCAAGACCGCGTTTACTGCCTCATCAACGCCTACTCGTCACTGGGAATCAAGGAGACGCAGGACCCGCAAATCATGCGCGACCGTCTGGGTCAGCTCGGGGCCGACCTAGGGGTTCCGATCGATCCGAAACTGAGCACCAGCACCCCGGCCGATCTTCGGCGAGGCCTGATGGCCGGTCTTGGAGTTATCTCCCAGTTGCGCAAAACCCCCGACGATCCGACCGCGGCTGCGAAGATCGCCCAAAGCCAGCTCCCCGGTCCGATCGCCGAGTGGGTGGGCCTCGTAAGCGACCTCATGCACGTATTCGTCCGGCCACGTAGGGAGCTCAGGATGTCGTTCGTCCCGGCTTCGGCGGGGGAATCGAGCACGATGCCGAACGCCCGCGACACCTGGATGGACCTGGTTACGGAGCGTGTGTTGGAGACAAAAGACGGCTCGGCGCCCGCCCTCGTGTTCAAGCCCACTTTCGACGCCACGCCGGCGCCGAAAACGATCCCGCTCGCCTTCGACCGCGGCCAAATCCTCTCCGGCGGGTCCGAGGTCGCGATCCCACTCGCCGCCCAAAGCCGCGACCTGTTCACCAAGCCGCAGGCATGGGATTGGAAAGTGAGCTTGGACGGAAAGCCGTTTGAGCCGGCGGACGGCGCTCGCTTGGTGCCTGGCCGCGGCCTAGTGATCCCGACCGACGATTCCTGGTGGGCGGGCAAGAACGAGCATCAGGTCGCCGTTTCCGCTCGGATCGGCATGCAAACGGTCACAGTTCCTCCGGTGGCGGTCGCCAAAGTGTTTGCCCAAACCTGGCAAGCGGCCACCCCGGGTCCAGTCGATCTTGCCGTGGGCGACGGCTCGGCCCAGGTTCGCTTGACGAGGGTCGGCGGTACCGAGCAGCCTTTCTACAACATCGCGAGCGCTACCCTGATCGACGCGGCAGGCAAGCCGATTCCGGCATCGGCCGTAACGTATCAGGATGGGGTTCAGGCAACGTTCAACTTGGCGTCAGCGGCGCCGGGAACGGCGATCGTGCGCGTTCAGCAAGGGGAAGCCTCCGCTCCCGACCAGGCGGTTTCGCTCTTTATTGCGCCGCGTCGCCCAAGTGTCGGTTTTGCGGGCGCGGCGAGGGATAACGTGGTCCGAGCGGTCGGCGCCGACGCCAAGTTCGTCCAGACCATCAGCATTCCGTCGGTCAACGTGCTGAAGACCGACGACTCGGTCCCGGGCGAACGTTCCTTCGTCCTATCGGGCGGCATTCCGGCAAACCTGGCAGCTATCGACGTCACTTACCAGGACCCGACGCAGCCCGCCCTTGTGTGGCGGCGGAAGGTCGATCTGACGATCGGCGCACCCCGACCTAAGTTCCTCGCCTCGCTGGTCGGATCGCTTCCCGAGGATGCGCCGATCGGTCCGGCGAGCGATCCGTCGCTCGCCACCGCGACGATGCCTGCCGGATGGTTCCGAACTAAACAGCCGATGCGCCTGCAATTGGCGGCGGTTCCTCCATTCAAGTGGTCGCACGACCTCACTTTGGAGCTTGGGTTTGGCTCCGCCGCCGATGTCCAGGCGGTTGCCACGGTACCGGAAGGGCCTGCGCTGGCGATCGACCTTGCGAATCCGAGAGCCTTACTCACGATCAACCTCGACACGGTGCTTCCGCAAGCCTCCAAACGAAACTCCGGCGTTCTGTGGTTCCGCCTTTCCCGCGGCGCTCTCGCCAGCGAATGGACGCTCGCAAAGCTGCCCGAGGACCAGCAAGGTCTCCCCCTTCGCGCCGTCCGGGTTCCCACCGTAGCCGCCGTCGAGCGGAACGACCAAAGAACGCGCGTCACCTTCGCCTCCGCCGACGACGTGATCTCGGTCAAGTTCGCCGGGCAGGCCGCGGCGGTTACTCCTACCCTCGTAGAATCCAATCCCACCGGCCTTTCCGCGTTCGTCGACGGCCCCGCGGGGGCGACGGAGTTCGAGATCGTCCTTCGCGACGCTTCCGAGGGCGTCGTCAAGGTGAAACTAAAGCCATAGGGAACGCAGATGGGAGCGCCTCGGTTGAATCTGGCGTCAGGCATAATGGAGATTCCGCCCAAGCCATGAGGAAGCAGCGCCAATCGACGCCCATGTGGAGACGCCTAGTTGGCGGCTTTGTTTACGGGTCATTACTGTTAGGAGCCATCGCGGCCGGGACCGGCTATCGCTTACTGAGCGAAAGCAAGGTCGCTTCCGCGCTCGCCGACAAGGTCATTCACCACACTTCACCCAACGAAGTGTTCCACTCGAATACCACCACGCTCCTACTGCTAGGCTGCGACGAGGATCTCGCGCCCGGCGGCAAGAAAGTTCTTCGGAAGCAAGCGCGTAGCGACATGATGCTCGTGGCGAAGCTCGACTTCGACAACAAGCGGATTACCGGCCTTTCGATTCCGAGAGACACCGAGTGCCGGCTTCCCGGCGACCGGATCCGGAAGATTAACGCGTACCACGCGATCGCGAAACCGGGCGAAGAGGCCGAGCTTACGAAGACGGCCGTCGAGCACCTTCTCAAAGGGGTGCGCATCGACCGAGTCGTTACCCTCGACTACGACGCCTTTCAGACAGTGGTGAATATGGTCGGCGGTGTGCCGGTAGAGGTCGACCGAACGATGGATTACGACGACAACGCCGGTAACCTTCATATCCATCTCAAGCCTGGTCGAGCCGTCCTCGACGGCTACAACGCGATGTGCTACGTTCGCTACCGACACGGTGACAGCGACTTCAAGCGTCAGGACCGCCAGAAGGCATTTCTCGTCGCCTTCAAAAATGCGGTCCTCGGCAAGCCGGGAATGATTGGGCAGGTCGCGGACCAGTCGATGGCGGTGCTCGGAAATGCGCTGAATGCCGACGAGATCGCCTCGCTCGCCCTGTTCGCCAAGGACGTTCCACCAGCAAACATTCAGATGGGCCAGGTGCCGGTAGTGGAAGGGAAAGGGACGCGGCTCTCGGTAAACGATAAGCAGCTACCTTCCGTGCTCGCCCAATACTTTCTCACCGACAGTTACGGTTCCCGAGTGAGCGTGGCACGATGAGCGAAGAAGGATACGGCGCTTACGACCCGTCCGCCCCCGAGGGTTCGGATCAAGCGCACTCGCAGTACGTAACCAAGAAGGACGTCCGGGTCATCTTGGTGGTCATCGCGGTATTAACCGCTTGCTGCTATCCCGTGTTCAAGATGTTGGAGCGGAACGCCCAGCGATCGGTCTGCGCCACGAACCTCAAGGCGGTCTCCAGCGCCATCGGCCAGTACGCGGAGATGCACGACGAGCGATTTCCGCCGATCATGCGCACCGGCCCGAACAACGAGCCGGACCTCGGAACTTCCGGCTTTCCTTACACCTGGGCTAGCGACGTCGCCGATCTGATGTCGAAGCGGGCAAGCTTCCGATGTCCCACCGCCACCGACGAAGAGGTGACGCGGGTTGAGACGCATGGCGGCTCCATGCCGATCACCTACGGCATGTACCAGCCGTACGGCGGCTATCTGCGCACGATCGTCCCGAACCCAGACCAGACCGTCTTGGTGGCCGAGACTTCGAATATGGGCGCCAACAACACGTACGACCCGCTCCCGTACAAGACGATAGATGGAAAGACCGTCCCGTTCGACGGTTTCGTGATCGGCTGGAGCAACACGAACGCCGACCCGACCTCGGCGAGCACCTACATTACGCGCCTTGCCTTTGCGGACACGTCGAAGGCCAATTTCGACACCGCCGACAAGCCACGCCACGACGGCGGCATCCACGCCCTCAACTGCTCCGGCGCCATGATGCGGTTCCTTTTGAAACCGTCCGACGCCCGCGTAAGAATGAGCCGCGACCTCCCCGGCGGCCTCTGGGAAGCTCCGCCGATGTCGGCGGGACAGAGGTAGGGCATTCGCGGCGTTGGGCGTTTAGGCGCTGGGCGTTACCGTCCCGATGGGACATACGAGTCTTCTGGGACTCAGGTGTCTTATGGGGTCGGCTAGATGTCGGTAGAGCTAACGCCCAACGCCCTTCCCTACAGCTTCCTTCCCTCCGCCAAGCCTTCCAGCCACTTCGCGCACTCGTAGTCGTCCTCGGGGACGGTTTGGTTCGGGATCAGGTACCAGGTCTCTTGGTGCTCGGCGAACTCGCCGGGATAGACGAACTCCATCGGGCCGAGAGACTCGATCTCGAGCATGTCTTGCCGGGTGAACGTCTCGAAGTTGCACTCGAAGTCTGGGTAGGAGGCATCCGGATCGCAGCCAAATCGCTTTAGGAAGACGTGCCCTTCGTTGACACACGCTGCGTATCCTTGTTCCACTAAAGAACCGATCTTGGTCGGCCCGAGGTTTGGGTCGTGCCGGAGTCGCGCCACTTGGTCGCCCCAGGTCCACCGCGGATCGCCGAGCCGGGTGTAGCGCCACATCACGAGCGGACGTCCCGGTAACACGTCTTCCGAGTGCGGCACGAACGGCGCTTGAGGGAACAGCACGACGCCTCCGCTGCACTGCGTGGGAGCCCACGCGGCAAACTCAAGGGGATAGCCCGAGTGGTTGTAGATTCGGTGCATCAATACGAACCTGTCGTTCTCCGGCTCTGGGCGGATTCGGATCTCCTTTTGAGTGTGATACTCGTCCGGGGGGGAGGTGAAGACGTAGAACCCATCCTCTTCCGTCACCTCGACCGGATCGTTGTCAGGCCGGAACGTCCGCAGCTCCTCTTCCGGCGCGATCCAGAGACGGTGGCCGCCGTACCCCCGGAATTTATCGCCACGCTTCTTCCCCGCATCGTCCGGGTTGACGAAGAACAGATTCGGTCCCCCGACCGGACCATATGAGATGACCCGAGGGCCGACCTCCAAGGTCACGATCATCTCTACGTCGTTACAAACGAGGCGCGCATTCCTCTCCCAGCCGCTGAAAGCCACGATCTCCATTGCGGCGGTTTTACCCGTTGTGACGCATCGACATTGGGGTCGAAACCCAGCCTAAGGCCGGAGCACCTGATTTAACGACCGGGTGACTGCCTCAGCGGTCGCCGAAGTAATAGTCCATGTTTCGGTCGAAAATCGTAGCGATCGGCATTGGGGTCAGACCGGCGACCGCGGGGCGCTTCATAACCAGGGCGGCTCCAGCTCCGGAATGAGCGCAGAACCGGCTATCGCCGCCGCAGATCGGACAGATCGGCCGATTCTGATGCTCAGGCTCCCCAACGAGCTGAGACGAACCGGAGGCCACGTACTGCGGGGTGTAGTCTCCGAACTCGGCCTTTGGCTCGTCGGCCTTGGTGTCCTCGGCGTGGTAGATCTTCTTCGCCGCCTGCGATGCGTAATATTCGATCGCCTTGCGCGGATCTTGTCGCAGGGGACCGTTCTGGCTCAGCCGCACGACGGCGACCATCGCGACGATCAATAACCCGACGCTAATGCCGGCCGTCCAGTTCGGAGCGCGCATGACACTATCTTACAACCAGTTTGGACTCGATCCTAAGGTTCCCGGCGTGTCACAATCGATTTTTAGATGAAACCCACCGTTCTCGTTCTCGGCTCCGGCCCCATTCGCATCGGCCAAGGGATCGAGTTCGATTATTCCTGCGTCCACTGTGTCTGGTCTCTGCGGGAAATGGGTTACCGCGCGATCATCGTCAACAATAATCCAGAAACCGTCAGCACCGACTTCGACACGGGCGACGGTCTTTACTTTGAACCGGTGACGCTAGAAGACGTTCTCGACGTGATCGCCCACGAAAATCCGATTGGCGTGGTCTGCCAGTTCGGGGGACAGACGGCGATCAACCTTGCCCAGGGGCTCAGCGACTCCGGGATCGCCGTGCTCGGCACCAGTCCGGCGGCGATCGCCAGCGCGGAAGATCGCGAGCAATTCGACGCGCTGCTCGAGGAGCTCGACATTCCTCGCCCACGAGGTAAGGGTGTTCGGTCTCTGGAGCAGGCGAAGGAAATCGCCCGTGAAGTCGGTTACCCGGTTCTGGTCCGGCCCAGCTTCGTTCTAGGCGGCCGCGGCATGGAAATCGTGTTCTCCGAAGGTCAGCTCGAAGGATTCTATCGCGAAGCCGAGGATGCCAATCCGGGACAACCGGTCCTCGTGGACAAGTATCTGCTCGGCAAAGAGGCCGAGGTCGACGTCATTTCGGACGGCGAAGAGACGCTGGTGCCGGGAATCATGGAGCATATCGAGCGGGCCGGCGTCCATTCCGGCGATTCGATGGCCGTCTACCCCCCCGTGTCACTTTCGGCGAACGTGCAGGCCCAGATGGTCACCAGCGCCTGTAAGATCGCCCGCGCCCTCGGGGTCAAAGGGCTGATGAATATTCAGTTCGTCATCCAAGACGAGATCGCGTATGTCCTGGAAGTAAACCCGCGCGCCAGCCGGACCGTGCCGTACTTGAGCAAGGTTACAGGTATCCGAATGGTCGACCTCGCCACCCGTTGCATGATGGGCGAGAAGCTTCGGGACATGGGATACGCGAGCGGGCTTTGGATTCTAAGTGGCTCCCGGTCCAAAAACTTGGAGCAAGGCGGCGAAGCTCCATGTGCCCTGCCGGAGTTTGCCGATATGTTCGGTCTTACCGAACGAAAGCCCCCGACCGACGCTCCGGGAAACATTCTTCGCGAATCCGAATTCATCGGAGGCGCACCGTCCCTGCCGGCGCCGTTCCTTTACGCAATCAAAGCCCCGGTGTTTTCGTTCCAGAAGCTAGGACGCGTCGAGCCATCGCTTGGGCCTGAAATGAAGTCGACCGGGGAGATCTTAGGGATCGATAACACCTTCGAGGGGGCGCTCTATAAGGCGCTCGTCGCCAGTGGCATCAATTTTAAGGGCGATGGCTGCGTCCTCATGACGGTGCGCGACGACGACAAGCCGATGGCACTCGAAATTGCCCGGGGGCTGCACGAATCGGGCCGGCAGATCGCCGCGACGCCGGGGACTGCCGACATCCTCCAACAGGCCGGCATCCCATGCGAGCGGGTGAACAAGATTCAGCTTGGCTCGCCGAATATTCTCGACCTGATCATGGCCGGGCGCGTAAGCCTTATGATCAACACGCCCGGGCTAAACGAGACCAGCGAGAGCGAGGCCGCCCGAATCCGCCGGGCCTGCATCGAAACCGGCATCCCGTGCGTCACCAGCATCGATACGGCCGCCGCTCTCATTCGGGCGTTGGAGGTCTTCGCCAACCCGACGAGCGCCACCTGTCTCCGTTTGGAAGAGTATTTCGCCTGACCTCGTCCGGTCGATCTAGAAATCGACCGGACGTAGGTAATACTCGCCGATGGCGGTGGAACTGGTCATCGCCACCGTAGGGAGGCGGCGCTTCCAGTGGGTGTTGTCGACCCGCTTCCAAACCAGCTCAACGTCCTCGGGCGGAAATCCGACTTCGATCAGCTTGGCTCGGCTGAACCCTTGGGTCATGTAATGCAGGATCCGGTCCGCCTTTGCGTAGGTGATCCCGAAATCGCTCTCGTCCGTCTGCCCCTTGATGAGGTCGGCGGATGCCGGCTTATCGATAATCTCGGACGGCACCCCTAACGCCGTCGCCAATTGCCAGACCTGGGTCTTGAAGAGATCCCCGATCGGGTTGATCGGGGGCGAGTCGTCGGCATGCCAGGTGTAGTAGCCGAACAGCCGCTCGCTCTTATTCCCGGTGCCAATCGGGAGACCACCGACTTTCGCGCTTTGATCAAAGATCACGATCATGCGGCTTCGGGCGCACACATTCCCGAGTCGAGCGGGCGAGATCTCCGGCTCGAATCCGCCGATGTATCCGTCCACCATCTCGGTGATCTGGATGGTTCGTACGTTGATGCCGAGATCGTCGACGACGAGTTGGGCGTGGTCTAGGCTCTCTTGGGACGAGATCTTGTACGGCATACGGTACGCGTAGACGTTCTCTGCCCCAAACGCCCGCGCCGCAAGGTAGGCGACCACCGCCGAGTCGACGCCGCCGGACAATCCCAGAACGGCCTTTCGGATGTTTCGCCGGCGAATGCATTCGTCGCGTAGGAACCGGACCAACCACTCCGCCACGAGAGGGGCATTGATCTTAAGCGGATCGTCGGAGGTGGGGTCGAAACCCAGGGCGCGCGTTACCGGAAACGGCATGGAGAGAGGTTACTCGGACAAAGGACCTATTGGGCTGCATCCCCGCCGCCGGGTAGGACGTTGTATCCTTCGTAAGGCGGCCGCTTCGAGGGCCGCAGTGGGAAAGAAAAGAATGAATTCGACCGCTGGAAAAGTCATCTTGGCCATCATCGGCTTCTTTGTGGCCATATGGGCCATCAAGCTAGTCGTTGGAACGGTCCTCGCCTTGGTCTATACGGTGTTGCCGATTGCACTCGTCGCCGGAGCACTGTACGTGGGATATCGCATCTACAATGGCAAGGCGCTCGGCGGCGGACGCCGCACCCTGCCGTAAGCTAAAAGGACAGACCGGGTCGAGGCATTGCCTCGACCCGGTCTGTCCTTTTAGCTAACTCCTTTAGGCCGCGGTGCGGGCGGTGCGGGCCTGCTCGACGATGGCTTTGAAGGCGGCCATGTCGGCGATGGCGAGCTCGCTCAGCATCTTACGGTTGACCTGAATGCCGGCCTTCGTGATGCCGTCGATGAGCTGCGAGTACTTGATGTCGCACTCGCCGCAGGCGGCGCTGATTCGGGCAATCCAGAGGCGGCGGAAGTCTCGCTTTCGGCGGCGGCGGTCGCGGAAGGCGTACTGCCCAGACTTCATTACCTGCTCGTGAGCACGGCTAAAAACGTTCTTCTTACGGCCCCAGTAACCGGAGGCCTTATCGATAATCTTCTTGTGACGCTTATGGCGCATCAAACCGCGTTTTACGCGAGCCATTTTTTAGATTCTCCTCATTTGTCGTTCCGACCGGGTCCCAATCCCTTTTGGGGACGGTAGCGGTAGAGAGTAGGCGAAAAGCGCGAGGCGCGAAGAATGAACTTCGCGCCTCGCGCTCTACGCTTTAGCGGGTGACCAGCGCGACCAGCTTGGCGCGGTTCGCGGCGGCTTTCTCAGCCTTGGCGGCATTTCTCGCGTCGACGTCGTACAAAGACGGTTCCTTAACCTGAGCCAGCACGAGCAGGCGGCGCATGCGCTTCTGCTCGCCTCGGAACACTTCCGGTTCGAGCTCAAGCCTCCGCTTGCGCGACGCTTTCTTGTGCAGGAACTGGTGGCTGTTGTACGCCTTCGTCCGCGTGATCTTTCCGGTCCCGGTGATTTTGAACCGCTTGACCGCCGATTTGTTTGTTCGGATCTTTGGCATCTTTCTTCTTGACCGCACCTGGTTTAGGGTTGAGCACCATGATCATCAGGCGCCCGTCCAGGGTCGGGATCCGCTCCACGATTCCGATGTCGACCAGTTTCTCGGCGAAGAAGTCGAGCTTCTTTCGACCGAGCTCCGGGTGCGTGACCTCGCGAGCCTTGAACATGCAGGTCACCTTAACCTTGTGCCCTTCCTCAAGAAACTCGTGAGCCTTCTTGATGTTGAACGAAAGGTCGTGCTCTGCAATGCGCGGACTGATCTTTATACCCTTAACTTCCTGCTGCTTGCTCTTCTTATCCTTGCCCGACTTCCCTTCGAGGTATTTGTGCTTGCCGTAGTCGATGATTCGGCAGACGGGCGGCTGGGCGGTCGATGTGACCAGGACCAAGTCCAACCCTTCCTCTCGGGCGATGTTCAGGGCTTGGCGGCTCTGCATAATGCCAAGCTGCTCTCCGTCTGATCCGATCACTCGGACGTCTCGGTATTTCAGCACGCGCTGGTTAATTTCGGGCCCGGGTTCTGGGCGGGGCGGTCTTCTAAATCCTGCTATGTTCGTTCACTCCTCTGCTGCCACTGTCTAAGGCAGTTCTTCAAGTATAGCGTGAGCCTGTTTGACTCGCCAAGGTCGTTGCCCAGGCTTCGGTTTCTGACAGGCGACACGGGGACAATGTTCGGGCGGGGCGTCGGGCGCTAGGCGTTGGGCGTTGGGCGTTGGGCGTTGGGAATAAGGTAATGCCCAAAAGCTAAACAACGCCTCAACGCCTCAACGCCTCAACGCCTCAACGCCTCAACGCCTCAACGCCTCAACGCCTCACGCCCGACACAATTCTCCTCGCACCCTTTCTCATTCCCTATCGTCCGGTAACGTAGGACAAGAGATGCTAAATGAGGTTGGGGCAAAGCGGGTGTGCGTCGTGGGGGCGGGGACTATGGGGAGCGGGATCGCCGCCCACCTCGCCAATCTGGGATTTGACGTCACTCTGCTCGATGCGACGCAGCAAACCGTAACCGACGCCTTCGAGCGGGCTCGCAACGCGCGCCCACCTCATTTCTATACGCCGGATACGTCGAATCGGATCCGACTTGGCAACACCACCGACAACCTTCATTGGGTTTCGGAGGCCGACTGGGTGTGTGAGGCGATCGTAGAGCGTCCGGATGCTAAACGTGCGCTCTACACCGCCTTGGAGCCGCACCTGCGGCCGGATGCGATGATCTCCACTAATACCAGCGGACTGGAGATCTCGATCCTCTCAGTTGGCCGGTCGGACTTGTTCCGGCAGCGGTTCATGGGAACTCACTTCTTCAACCCGCCGCGCTACCTCAAGTTGCTGGAGCTTATCCCGACTCCCGAGAGCGATCCGCTGCTCGTGACGGCCATGAGCCAATTCTTAGAGGAGTTCGTCGGCCGCCGCGTGGTGGTGGCCAAGGACACTCCCGGCTTTATCGCGAATCGGTACGGAATGTGGTGCATGTACCAGGCGATCCACGTCGCCGAACGGTTACATCTGAGCGTAGAGGAAGTCGATGCGATCACCGGGACGTTCATGGGTCGTCCCAAGAGCGCCTCGTTCCGGCTTTGCGACATCGTCGGCCTCGACGTCATGCGCGATATCGCGAACAATCTGATCTCTCGCTGCCCCACCGATCCGAATATCAACGCGCTTACGCCGCCAAATTCGATGATTCAGCTCCTCGCCCGGGGATGGATCGGGGAAAAGGCGGGACACGGTTACTATCGGCGCGAGGGTAAGGAGCTCTTGACCCTCGACTTCGCCACCTATGCTTACCGGCAGAAGCGCGACGTGGCGTTCCCTTCCCTTTCGCAGGTGGAAAGGCTTCCCCTTGGCGAGCGGTTGCGACAGGCGCTGGATCTCCGCGACGAAGTCGGCGAATACTTGCGCCACTACCTGGTCCCATCACTGCGCTACGCTAACTACCTCAAGGAAGAAATCAGCCACTCGGTGCTTGATTTCGACCGGGTTATGGAGTGGGGATTCGGCTGGGAAATGGGGCCGTTCGCCATGATCGACGCAATCGGCGCGGAGCGGTTGGGCATCGATGCAAAGCCGTTCTACCAGGGAAACAGCTACCGAGGATTCGACGGGTCATACATTTCGATTCCCTCTCAGCCGGAATACGTTTCCCTGCCCGATTTTCCGATCGTCTCCCAAGGCGAAACCTTCGTCCTTCGCGACCTGGGTGACGGCGTTGGCGCGATTTGCTTGACTACCAAGATGGGGGTGATTAGCCCGGCGATGGTCGAGGAGCTGATCACTTTCCTGGAAAAGAGCGACCTAAGCCGCTTCGTTCTCACGAGCGAAGCCCGCTCCTTCTCGGCCGGCTTCGACCTCCGGTTCTTCAGCGACGCGATCGCGGGACAGCGGTACGGCGCCATCGACCTCGCTCTTCAACGGCTTCAGCACCTGGGGGAGCTGCTGGAGAGCCGTTCATGCGTCGCCGCCGTGTATGGCCACTGCCTGGGAGCGGGTCTGGAGCTGGCGCTTTCCTGCTCGCACATCGTCGCCGCCGCCGAGACCCAAATCGGCCTGCCCGAATCTAAAGTTGGACTGATCCCGGGAGGAAGAGGCGTGACGCTCCTTCGAAACTACAACCAACACACCTCCAAGCGGCTATGCGAGGTTGCTATGACGATCACGCGCGGCGAAGTGGCTCCGACCCCGGACCACGCCCGGACGCTCGGATATTTACGGGCGACCGACGTCACCGTTTACCATCCTGATCGGTTGCTCTACGAGGCGAAGCGGATCGCCCTCACCGCCATCCCCGTTGCCCGCCCCGCTTGGGCCACGATGGTCGGCCCCTTGGTCGGCATGATCGATCGCGAGCTGGACCAGGCGGGCGCCCGGGGGGATCTCACCGAGTTCGACTTAACGCTTGGGCACAAAATTAAACAGATCTTTGCTCGATCCGACACCTACGGCGAGTCGCTCGCCAAAGAGCGGGTCGAATTCATCGACCTCTGCGGCCGTGCCCTTACCCACCAGCGGATCCGCCACATGCTAGATAACGGCAAGCCGGTTAAAAATTAGTGGCGCGGGCGGCTCGCCCATGTTCCCATCAGCGGGCGAGACGCCCCTAGTCCGGGGGGCGGGCGAGACGCCCGCGCTCCGGGTTTTTATTCTCTCGGGAGAAGATGTGGCTCCGCGAAATCCTTGTGGGTCGTCAAACCGTCTGGAAGTCCCAGCCAACGACTTGGCCGGGGCGTGGAAGCGTAGATCACACTATGGGAGAGACTTTTCGTGCGTTGCGATCTCGGAACTACCGTCTGTTCTTCACCGGGCAGATCGTTTCGCTGATCGGGACGTGGATGGAGTCGCTCGCAATGAGCTGGCTGGTCTACCGGCTCACCGGGAGCGCGGTTTTGCTTGGGACCGTCGCCTTTTCCTCGCAAATTCCGATGTTCTGCGTCACTCCGTTTGCCGGAGTCGTGACCGATCGGATCGACCACCGGCGGCTCCTCATCGCTACGCAGACGGTTGCGATGATCCTCGCCGGAATCCTCGCTGTACTAACGATCACCGGCACGATTCACGTTTGGCACATCATCGTGTTGAGCGTCCTCGTGGGAATTAACGGAGCGTTCGACACTCCAGCCCGACAAGCATTCGTTCCGGCCCTCGTCGAACGGCGTGAGGACCTCGGGAACGCGATCGCGCTCAATTCGACGATGTTCAACATCGCCCGGCTCATCGGTCCCGCGGTCGCCGGCGTTACGATCAGCTTGGTGGGAGAAGGGGGTTGTTTCGCGATTAACACGCTTAGCTTTGTCTTTGTGATCTGGGCTTTGGCGAAGATGGACACGCCGGCTCATCGAGCCCCTGCGGAAAAGAAGAATCCGTTGCGCGATCTCCGGGAAGGCGCGGCGTATGCCTGGAGCCTCCACCCGATTCGAGTGCTTCTGGGTCTGATCGCTCTCGCAAGCCTTGCCAGTGGCGCTTATTCCGTCCTTCTCCCCGTCTACGCGGCCGACGTTTACCATGGAGGTAAGGCGCATGGGCCTCAGATCCTTGGCCTTATGTTCGGATCGGTTGGGGTGGGCGCGCTTGTTTCGGCGACGATGCTCGCTCGCCGCGCCTCGGTCGTCGGCCTCGGAAAGTGGATCGTTATCTCGTCCTCCTGCTTCGGATTGGGGCTCATTCTGTTCGGCCTCGCCAGAAGCGAGTGGCTTGGAATTCCTTTGCTTGCGCTCGTTGGATTCGGAGCGATGCTGCACATGGGTTCAACCAACACACTTCTCCAGACCTTCGTGGAGGACCGGATGCGAGGACGGGTGATGGCGTTCTACGTCATGGCTTTCATCGGAACCATGCCGATTGGAAGCCTTGTTTCCGGCGCCGCGTCCCACGCATTCGGCCCAACCGTCGTGTTGCTGGTCGCCGGCTTGATAACGCTTCTGGGTTCTTACGGCTTCTATCGATCTCTGCCCGAGTTCCGCCGTGTGCTCCGCCCGATCTACGAAGACAAAGGGATTCTCCCAAGCCAAGCGTCCGCCCAATAATCCTTCGAGCGGGATCAAGGGCACGCAAAGGCGCGGAGGCGCAAAGAGGGAGGGAGATCTGAGCATACGGTGGCGCGTATGCGTTCCTCCAGCACTCATTCCTCGGTGAAAACGGGATTCTCCCGATCAAACAGCTTTCGGACGGGATGGACTGGCTAAACTTTTGTCCATGACGCTTCGCCGACGCATGCGGGCCCTCCCCTTGTCTCAAATCCGACTTACCGATTCATTCTGGACCCGCTATCAACGCGTTCTCATTGAGGAAACGCTTCCCGCCGAATACGACCAAATCGTGGCGACAAGCCGCCTCGCCAACTTTCATAGGGTGACCGGAAAGGCGGAAGGGACTCACGAAGGAATCTATTTCAACGATAGCGACGTGTACAAGTACGTTGAAGCGTGTGCCTACGGCCTCGCCGTTGGGGAACGCCTTGCATCCAAAGAGGCATGCGATAGAGTCCGGCGGCAAATGGATGAGGCGATCGACTCGGTGGTTGCGGCCCAAGACCCGGACGGCTATATCAACACCTTCTTCCAGCTCAAGCACCCAACTCTGAAGTGGCGAAACCTCAGCATGCTCCACGAGATGTATTGCGGCGGCCACCTTATCGAAGCCGGCGTCGCCTGCTTTCAGGCTCTCGGCGACCGGCGCTTGCTCGATGTAAGCATCCGCTTCGCGGACCACGTTATGTCGATCTTCGGACCAAATGGTCGCCCTGGCTATTGCGGGCACCAAGAGATCGAGCTGGCTTTGGTTCGCCTGGCTGACGCGACGGCAGACAAGAAGTATCGGGAGTTCGCACGGTGGATGGTCGAGGAGCGAGGCAAGTCACCCTCCGTTTTCCTTCGCGAACTGGATGACGAAGGAGCGATGACCCTCAATCCAGGCTTGAGACACCACCTGATGAAGGATGGGCGCTATCAGGGCGAATACGCGCAGGACCACGCGCCGATTCGCGAACACACGGAAGTGGTCGGGCACGCCGTTCGAGCGATGTACTTCTACATCGCGGCCGCCGACTTGGCGGATGGGCAGGGCGACGAGGAGTTAGAGCTTGCGCTTGAACGGATCTGGAATAACCTCACCCATAAGCGGATGTACGTCACCGGCGGGATCGGTCCGAGTTCGAAAAACGAAGGGTTCACCGGCGACTACGACCTGCCGAACCTCACCGCTTACGCCGAGACGTGCGCCTCGGTCGGTCTCATTTTTTGGGGGCAAAAGATGCTTGAGCTCACCGGCAACGGCGAGTACGCCGACATCGTGGAGCGCGCCCTCTACAATGGCGCTATCAGCGGGATTTCGCTGGATGGTAGAGCGTTCTTCTACGACAATCCGCTCGAGAGCCGGGGGCAGCATCAGCGAGTTCCGTGGTTCGGCTGTGCATGTTGCCCGCCCAACATTGCGCGGCTCCTGGGGGCGCTTGGCCATTACGTGGCGAGCGTGTCGGAGGGGGCATTCTTCCTTCACATCGCCGCCGGGTTGGAGGCGGAATGCACTTTTAACGGCGTGGCCACTAGGATTCGCGTCGAAAGCAACTACCCCTGGTCGGGCGAGGTCAAGATCCACGTCGAACCCGAACGGCCGGTTCGGTTTGCTTTGCACGTTCGAATTCCCGATTGGTCGGAAGAAGTCGGTACGGACCTTCCGCGCGCCGAAGAGGAGGCGACCTACGAGACCGGCTATGCCGTCTTCGACCGCACTTGGAAGGCCGCGGAGGTCTTGACTGTCGACCTGGGCGTTAAGCCGAAGTGGGTGGAGTCCGATCCCCGGGTTCGGGATAATCTCGGCCGGGCGGCTTTGACGTTCGGTCCGCTTGTCTATTGCGCGGAGCAACACGACCTTGGATATGCACCCCAGCTCTTCACGGCCGACACCGAGATGGAAATGGTGGAAGCGAAGGAGAAAATCTTGGAAGGAGTGACGACATTAACGGTCGAAGGGACCTACGATGTCGAGCTATTTACCGACTCGCTGTACGCGGACGTCGGCACCACGGAGGTTCGGGAAGGGTCCGCAAAGTTCGTTCCGTACTACGCGTGGTGCAACCGCGGAGCGACAAACATGCAGGTCTGGGTCCGAAAGCTTTAGTCTTCGTATTCGGTAAACTCCGGGATAGGATGAGCCTGATTCGCAACCTATTTCGGAGGAGTGAGGTGGACCCGGCGGCCCACGGGCCGCTGTACCCCCAGGTGCGGTCGGCGATGAACGACGTCCAGGCCTACGCCCGGTCGCACGGTGGAGAGATCGAGCTCCTATCGGTCACCGAAGAGGGGGATGTCACCATTCGGATGGCGGGAGCCTGCCGTGGCTGCCCGATGTCGGCGCTTACCCTGAAGCACGGAATCGAGGAGCAGCTTCGTCTCCTCGTCCCTGGCGTGCGTAAGGTCATCGAAGCCAAGTGAGGCTTGCAAGTATCAGGCCGAACTACCAGGGGCGGGCCGCCCGTGCCACATCTTAACCGCTAGCCCTCGCCTTCAGGTCGGAGGTAGGGGGTCCATTTGGAGCTCGGAAGATGGGTCATTTGGGCGATTCGGGCCATCAAGAACCCGATCGCGTCCCCGAACTGCGGAACGGTGAGCGTGTTTTCCTTGCTTGTGGCAAGCGGGCCGACGGGGGCGACCGCGCCCTTGCGAACCAGGAGAGCTAGATTCGACCGCTGCGGACCGTTCATCTGCAAGCGACGGGCGTCGAACGTTACCGGGCTCGGCGTCATTTTCACCTTCGGCTTGAATACCGCGATGAACCGGACCATTTCGGCAACCACCGCGTCGCGTCCCACCGGCTTGTCGCTGTCGGGAATGGAGACGTGCGGTGAGGACGCCGGCATGCCGAGAGCACCACGGAGCACGGTCTCGGCCTTGATGAAGGTGGCCCGTGCCTCCGCCTGGGTAACCGGCGCGTTCGTAGCGGCGACCTTGGGCTGGGGGTGCTTCTTCAGTCCCTCGTGGTCCTGGGCAAAAACGCCCGCTACGGCCAACAACCCACCGATACATAGAACCGTTTTCATGATATTCCCAGCTAAATGGTGCTTACGGCGCCGCTCTGCCGAATTGCGTCCAATTCTTCCAACGCACGGCCAGTACCGATTGCAACGCAGTTTAGCGCGTTATCGGCCACTCGGACGGGGATGTCGGTAACGCTATTTAAAAGGCGGTCCAGACCTCGTAATAGTGCGCCGCCGCCGGTAAGGGTAATTCCCCGCTCGATGACGTCGCTGCCCAGTTCGGGAGGGGTCTCTTCGAGGACCTGGCAAAGCTTTTCGGCGATCTGGCGAATCGGCTCGCTGAGCGCCTCGCGAATCTCCTCGCTCGTCACTTCCACGCTTTTTGGCAGACCGGCCACCAAGTCGCGGCCTCGAATCTCCATGCGCAATTCTTGGGCCAGGGGGTAGGCCGAGCCAATCTTGATCTTGATCTCCTCCGCGGTGGGATCGCCGATCATAAGATTGTAGGCGTTGCGGATATGCCGGATGATCGCCTCGTCGAGCTTGTTCCCTCCCAGCCGAAGGCTCTGGGAAAGGACGATGCCTCCAAGTGAAATCACCGCGATGTCGCTAGTGCCGCCGCCGATGTCGACCACCATATTGCCACCCGGAGACGAGATAGGAAGGCCGGCGCCGATCGCCGCGGCCATCGGCTCTTCAATCGTCATCGCATGGCCAGCGCCTGCTTCCCGGGCGGCCTGGATGACCGCGCGTCGCTCGACGTTGGTGACGCCGCTGGGAACGCAAACTAGCGTGGTCGGTCGAAGCTTGATCGGGAAGCGGCCCCCGCACGTCTTCGTGATGATGTACTCGAGCATCTTCAGCGTCGTCGAGTAATCCGCGATGACGCCGTCTTTCAGGGGCCGGATGGCGGTGATGTTGCCGGGGGTGCGCCCAAGCATGTCGCGCGCTTCGTTACCTACCGCAAGTACTTTGCCGTTAGTCGAGTTGATGGCAACGACCGTGGGCTCGTTCAGCACGATGCCTTTCCCACGCCGGTAAACCAGAATGTTTGCCGTGCCCAGGTCGATGCCTATCTCAGGAACTAATCTCAAAGAACCGTTTCGCCCACCCTCTTAGCTCTCAGCTCGTCCTCCGGGATGCGTACGATCCGACCACCCAGGCCTTGGAGCGTCTCTTCGAGGCGCTCATATCCACGGTCGATGAAATGTACATTACGGACGATCGTCTCGCCATCGGCGGCAAGGCCGGCTAAAACGAGTGCGGCGCCCGCGCGTAGGTCGCTTGCGACCACCACGGTTCCCCGGAGTTGACTGACGCCATTAATGATGGACGATCTGCTCTCCTGAATGATGTTGGCCCCCATGCGGTTTAGCTCCTGCACGTGACCGATTCGGCTCTCGTAAATCGTTTCCTCGACGACGCTCGTTCCCTCGGCGAGGGTAAGCAGCGCGGCCATCGGCTGCTGAATGTCGGTCGGGAATCCCGGATACGGCATCGTTTTGATACGGATCCCTTTCAGACGCTCGGTGGCGCCGACGCGGATCCAGTCCGATCCTTCGCTGACCTCGGCTCCGGCTTCACGAAGCTTGTTAACGAGACCAGATTGATGCTCGGGCAGAATGCCCTTCACCTTCACGTCGCCACCGGTAATCGCGCCGGCCAGCATGTAGGTTCCGGCCTGGAGCCGGTCCGACGGAACGCGGAATTCGCATGGGCTCAGCGACGACATCCCCTGAATGGTTACCGTGCTCGTCCCCGCCCCTTCGACCCGGGCGCCCATACGGTTCAGGAAGTCGGCCAAGACCGTGACCTCCGGCTCCATCGCGGCGTTTTGGATCACGGTGATGCCGCGAGCCAAGGCCGCGGCGGTCATCAGGTGCTGGGTCGCCCCCGCGCTCGGAAAGTCGAGGTAGATCTCAGCGCCGAGAAGCGAGTCGGCTTCTAGCGAATAAACCCCGTTGACGAGGTCGATCCTTGCGCCGAGCAGGGTGAGACCTTTGATATGGAGGTCGACCGGGCGAGCGCCAATCTTACATCCGCCGGGAGCCGGTAGCGTTACGCGCCCAAGGCGTGCGACGAGCGGGCCGAGCAGATAGAACGAGGTGCGGATGGAACGAACCATCTCCTCGTCCGCTTCTCCGTTGTGGAGATTGCTGCAGTCGACATGGAGTGAGCTTCCGTGCCACTCGGTCTTTGCACCGAACACTTGCAGGAGCTGCGCTTTGGTGCGCGTATCCGACACATCCGGAACGTTGTGCAGAATCGTAGTGCCTTCCGCCAGCACAACCGCTGACATTAAGGCAAGCGCGGAATTTTTACTTCCCGCAACGTCGACTTCACCGAGCAGCCTCCTGCCGCCCGCGATGACTAGTGCATTCATCTTAACTAAACCCTCCGTCCATGGCTGGTTCAAACACCTTCACTATAGCGGGTTTGGACGGGCTGGACAAGTCTACCGGCTTTTCCGACGCGGTAATTCGCAAATGAGTTCGTCGGAGTTGCCACGGAAGGCAAGATTTGAGGCATTCGGAGGGTTGAGGCGCGAGGCGCGAAGGAAAGGGTAATGCCCTAAAGCTAGATCACGCTTCACGCTCCGCACCTAACGCTTCCCTACGCACTCTGCTCCAGCAGCGCTCCGGTGGCGAACTCTTCGAAGAACGGTAGGAACATCCGCCAATCGTCCCGGTTCTGCGCCTTAAGGTAGAGCGGCAGCGACAGGTAGGGGACGAAGTGCGGACGGCGCGGCTTGCGGGCGAGCTTCATGTGCGCCTGCTGCGGAGTCTTGTCGGCTTTCTTCAAATTGCATCGCCGGCAGCACGCGACGAGGTTATCCCAGGTGTGCGGACCACCCGCCCACTTCGGCATGACGTGGTCGATGGTCAGGTCCTTCCCTTTGATGCCGCAGTATTGGCAGGTGTAGTGGTCGCGAGCCAAAACCGAATGACGCGAGAGTCGAAGCTGGGGCATCGGCCTCCGCACCTGGTATCGCATCTTGAGGACCGATGGTGCGTCGTGGTAGCCATTGACGGTCGTCAAGGGTTGGTCGCGATGCTGCAGCACCTCTGCCTTGCCCAACAAAAGCAAGGCGATGGCGCGCCGCATGTTGCATACGTTGAGCGGCTCGTAGTTGCTATTTAGAACAAGGACTTCGTGCGTCGACACCTATTGTGCTCCCTAGTCGATACCTCCAAAACCGCGAAAGGCTCGCGTGCGAACTTCGCACGCGAGCCTCCCGTTGGGGCGGGACCAGACGGCACGTATTATGGTGTCACGCCAAGAAGGCGGCCACCCGAGCGAAGCCATCCGTATGCGATCCGGTTCATACATCGACACTGTTACAGACGATTATCCGTCGGAAAACGCATCGCCGCCATTGTTAAAATCCGCCCGACCGAGGAAGTTCCTTCGAGAAGTTCATCACAAGTAGCATCGGCACCCAGCCGATGAACGAAAGAGCCTCGCCGATCGCCCGGGTAAAGACTAAGGCGAATATGCCTCCCAAGTCGGCGAGGTAGCGCTTGACGAACCGCCTCCCAGGGTGCCGTTCAGATGCTGGATGCCGGGAATTGAGAAGTTCGTTGGGGTTCCGGAGAGCGTGCTCGGATCGACCAACACGAGGGTCGACGCGTCATCCTCCCAAGGCTTCGTCGGTACATCGTACGACTCTCCGGTGTATCGATCGACGTTGGAAATTCTAAACGCCGCCAAGTCGCCCACGAACGAAAAATCTTGGGTGACGAAAGGCACGCCGCAGTTCTTGCCCAGAGCCGCCGCCTCGGCGTTCGCCAGCGGCGTAATGTTGCCGGTCGCCGGAGTCGTGCTCACCAGATGCCCGTTTCGGTACATCCTGACCACCTGTCCGTCGTAACACCAGGCCATGTGGCTCCAGGCATGAAGCGGGAATTGGTCGCCATAGTAATACCGATACGGTTGGCCCGCGCCCGTTCCCATGCCGACGAACCGATCGGGATCGAGGACGAAGATCTCGTCCATGGAGCCGTTGGCCCACTGCTGCCAAATAAATGTCCGGGAATCGGCCCGGGCCGGTTTGACGATCGCCTCAACCGTAAACCGTTGACCAAGATTGCAGGCGCCGTTTAGGTCGCCTCCCTTTAGCTGGATCGTATCGGTGGGGAGCGCGAACCGGAAAACGCGAGTAAAGGTGCGGTCGACGGTGATCGTCGCCGGCGGGCTGGAGACACCGTCGACGGTAACTTTCACCGTGGCCGTACCGACGGAGAGGGGGGTGGCGATCCCATCCGCCGACACCGAGAGGACCGATTCGCCGGAGATCAGGCTCCAAGTTGCGGAGCCTGGAGAAACGGCAACCGTGTGGCTATCGGCATCGCTCGCCGTGAATTCGAGCTGCTTTGCTCCCTGGCTCAGAAGCATGGTTTGCGGAGTCGCCGTCACGGTGTGGACCTTGCCGTCCACGACGACGGAGACAAAATTCAAATTTGGCCCCTGGGACGTGAAGTTCGCTTGGGCGGTGGCGACCAGGTCGCCCAGGCCGTTTGCTTGTGCATAGAAGCTAACGGTCAGGGTTCGCGCGGTCCGATTTACGGGTTGCGGGATGGTATAGGTGGCTACGTATCCGTCGATCCGCGCCTCCCTGTTCACCGTGAAGGCGATGTCGTGACCGGTGGAATCTCCGGCGACGATGACGATCCGAGCGGAGAGCGCCGAAGCAGGGGCTGTGAGTGCGGCTCGCGAGCGCGCGGGCCACGTTATCTGCATCGTGCGGTTCGCCGTCACCGGGCCGTTGGACCTCCCGCTTCCTCCGCATCCGGCGAGAACCAAAGCAAGAACGAAAGCAAACCAAAGCCAACGAAGCACAACCCAAGTATATGAAAAAGAACCGCCCCAACCAAGGACCGGGACGGCCCGATTCAAGAGCAGCGAGAATTACTTCTTAGCTCAACGATTTGTATTCCTGGTTCTCCCTCACCCATACCATCCTCTTCTCGTCGGACGTTGAGGTTCGACGGTATGGGCTGCCAACGAGGGGCTTTGGAATTACATGCCGTTCATCGGCTTGCCGTCGAGTGTGGTGTTCTCTTTCAGGATCTTGACTCTCTTGTAGAGCCACTTCCCGTTGGATTTCACGAGCAAGGTCTCGTTGCGCATTTTGGATGCCAAGATCGAGGTCTTCCCGCCCATCTTCATCGGGTGGACGATGTCCTCGTCCAAGACGAAGACGACGCCGCCTTCCGCGTTCTTGGCGGAGACGAGCTTGGTTTCGAACTTCTTGAAAGCGCCCATCATGCCGAAGCCGGCCTTGAGTCCGGCGATGGCGGCCTTCTTCGGCGACTTCGTCCCGTGAGTGTCGACATAGACGAAGTCGGCGGTCGAGCCTTTTTCAAAGAAGCTGAGATCCTTCGTCCGCATCGCTTTCCGGTACTTGGCAACCATCGCCTTCGCGACGTCCTTAGGAGACTCGCCTCCCGCATTCGCAAGGCAAGCCGCGAATCCCATCAGAAATAACGTCGAGATTTTCGTGGTTTTCATAGCTAGCTTCATCTTAAGCCTTCAACCGCTCAAGTTCAAGTATTTCCTGGGCGACGCGAGCGGGTGCAGAGGGCACATATTACGTTGCGCCACCAAGAAGGGGGCCGTCCCGGCGAAACCATCCTTAAACGATCCGGCCCAAACCTCGACTCCGTCACCGACGAATTGTGTCGGAAAAGGGAGCAGAACCTCAAGTGACGTTTACAGAACGCCCTTTGGCGGGGTCAGGAGGAGCTCGTCGGGATAGCAGTCGGCCGGCATGTTGAGAATGCTGCGCACGGTCTCCGCCACCGAGCGGGACGAAATCATCTCTTTACGGTCCGGTACGAACGATTGGTTATCCCACAGCGGGGTGTCAGTCGCGCCCAGTAAAAGTGAGGTAATTCGAACTCCTCGCCCTCGGCATTCGGCAGCCAGCACTTTGGATGCGGAGTGCAGAGCTGCTTTTCCCGCCGAGTACGCGGCTGAATTGGCGAGCGTCGTTAGGGCCGCGACGCTGGAGATGTTGACGATATCCCCACCTCCGACGCGCAACATATGCGGCAGCAAGGCGTGACACAAAAGGAGAGGCGCCACCGAGTTGACCTCGATTTGAGCTCTGATCGAATCGACCGACGTTTCCACAAAAGGGCCGAATTCAGCGGTACCGACAGAGTTCACCAGAACGATGCGGTCCGTGGTGTGCACCAGCCCCCAACAGTATAAGAGGCAATCTCGAACGCGCTCGGAGGTCTTCGGATCAAGTAAGTCGCCGGCGATACAGTCCACTAGGGCCATCTTCTCCAGTGGTCTCGCGGTGCTGAGCAACATTTCTTCGCGGCGTCCCACCAATACGAGGTCGAATCCCGTACCTGCAAGCATCAACGCGACGGCCCTTCCGATGCCTGAACCGGCTCCCGAAACAACGGCGGCTCCCCGGCCATTCCTTGCAAGCACAGGCACCCTACGCAGCCTCCACGTCGAAGGCGTTCCGCGCGGTTTCCCACAGTCTCACTCTCGCGAGGCGACCGGGGATTTTGTTCTGGAGCCGGGAGAATATCTCCTGCGCCACGACCTCGCTCGTCGTGGCTTTGCCGGCAAACTCCGGTAGGTCCTCATTCAGGTTCTTGTGATCGTATCGATCGACCACTTCCCGGTGGACGGCGGCGTCAAGCTCGCCGATGTCGAGGAGCATGCCGGTTGCCGGGTCGGGGTCGCCGGCCACCGACACTTCCAGCACGTAGTTGTGACCGTGTCCGGCTGGGTTGTTGCACTTGCCGAACAGATCCAGGTTCTCTTCGTGGCTGAGCGCGGGGACGTGCAAGCGGTGGGCCGCCGCGAATTCATACGACCGAGTCAGTGTCATCCCTTTTCCATCTTGCCATTCCGCCCAAAAGGTCGGCATCTCTTCTAATCGAACACCTACCATCCGAGCCTCGCTCGGTAATGTCCCATCTAAGCGGCCCCTAATGTATTCGATCAGGTTTTCGAGCGTAGATGGGCGGTCGTAGAACCAAGCCACTTCGTCGTTCAGGCTCTTGCCGTCGAATTCTTTGACCAAGCCGCCTTTGAGAACGGCGTCGATTCGCTTGATATTGACGACCATGCCGGTCTGGGGGTCGACATTCCCTTCTACGGTGACGTCCAAGACGTAGTTGTGGCCGTGGTTATAGGGAGAGGCCCACGGCCCGAACAACGCGCGGTTCTCGCTCTCGGAGAGCGCGGGCACCCAATAGCGGTGCCCGCTCGAGAACGTTACTCTGCGCGTCATTTTGACCATGTCGATTCTTGGAGCTACCTTTCTCTACGATACGAGATTCCCAAAGCAGCGGGGGCGACGGTTCCCTTGCCTACAATCACAAGAACGGCGAGGGCAATAAGGTACGGCAGGGCGATCATAAGCTGGAACGGAACCTTCCAGCCAAGGGCCTGAAAGCGGAATTGGAGGCTTTCGGCAAAGCCGATCAATAGTGCCGCCAAGAAAACCAAGGCGGGACGCCAGCGGCCGAAGGTCACCATTGCGATCGCCACGAACCCGCGCCCAGCGGACATGTTTTCGGCGAATGTTCCAGTGATGACGATCGAGAGGTACGAGCCACCCAAGCCGGCGAAGAGCCCTCCTACCAGCACCGCCATGAATCGCAGCCGGTGAACGGAAAACCCGGCCGCTTCCGCCGCCTTTGGATATTCCCCCGCCGCCCGGACCGCCAAACCGCACGCCGACCGGGAAAGTAATGCCCACACCACCGGAACCGAAAGCACCATAAGCGCCATCAGCGGATCGACACCGTGCCAAGACGGGAGGGTCGGAACGGTCAGCAACTGGCCGCTTTGGCCGAACTTCCCCCGATACAAGGTTCCGGTCAGCCCCAACGCAAAGAGATTCACCGCCGTGCCGACGACTACCTGGTCGCTGCAGAGATACACCGTGAACCAGCCAAAGATGGCGTTGACGGCGACTCCCGCCGATGCGCCGGCGGCCAGGCCGATCCAAGGCGACTTCGTGGTGAAGCTCACGAGCATGGCGAAGAAGGCGCCGCACAGCATCGCCCCCTCGAGGCCGATATTAATCACGCCGGCTCGCTGCACGACGGTTTCTCCGATCGCCGCCAGCGCAACGGGGGCGGCATAGATGAAAAGCGTCAGCCAGTCCATCTACGCTGCCTCCGTTGGAAGCGGCTTGCGGCGCATCAGAGCGCGAACTCCAACGAAGCCAAGCACCGCCGCGGCTTGGATCACGTAAATCAGCGTGGTCCCGGCCGGCGTGAAGCGGGCCAAGTTCTCCGACCCCGCGAACAAGGCGCCGAAATATCCCGCGCTGAGCATCACCAGAAGCGGGTGCAACCCGCCAAGCAAAGCGACGGGAATGCCGATGAATCCCCACTGCTGGGAGAAGCCACTACCGAGTTGGCCGGCGGTTCCGGTGTATTCGACGCCGCCGGCGAGACCGCATAAGGCTCCGGAGATCAGCATCGCCACTAACTGCATCCGTTTCGCATCGATGCGATTCGCCCGCGCTACCTGGGCATTGTCGCCCACGACCCTAAGGCGGAAGCCAGCCTTGGTGAAGTAGAGGAAACCCCAAACTATAAACGCCATGACGATGGCAAGGAAGACTCCAGCATGGAGGTCCGTTTGCCGATCGAAGCGGGGGAGCATCACGGCGTCGGGCAGTAGATCGGTTAAGGGGAGCTGTCCCTTCCCTTCTTGTAACGGCCCGCTTACCGCCCATCCGAGGAGTTGCAGAGCCACGAAATTAAGCAGGATCGTACTGATGACGACCTCGACGCCGCGTTTCACATATAGCCAGCCGGCCAGGTAGGCCCACACGGCTCCGCCAACGGCGCACCCGGCCAGGATCCCGATTGTTACAAGAAATGGGGGGAGGCTCGCGGCTTTCAGCATCGCTTTGGCGACCACGCAGCCAAGGACGCCGCCGACCACGAACTGCCCTTCCCCGCCGATGTTGTACATGCCGGCCCGCCAGGCGACCACCATTCCCAACCCGGTCAGGAGGAGGGGAATCGACTTGACCGCCGTCCGGGACCAACCGAATTTATCGCCGAACGCGCCGTGCGACAACAATCTCAGGCTCTCGAGCAGCGGTAAGTGAAAAGCGATCAGGGTAAGCACCAAGATGGCCAAGAGCCCGAGAGCGCTCAGCGAGAAGCGCGAAAATGTGTTCACCGCCTTCCCCCCACCACCGAGATCGCCCCTTCGTCATCGATCAGCTCGCCGCGCGACATAAATACGCGCCGATCGGACAGCGCATACAGCTCGTCCAGGTCGGTGGAGAAAAGGACCACCGCGGTACCGGCATCGCGCGCCTCTCGAATTTTGCCGTGAACGTAACTGGTGGCGCGAATGTCGAGCCCTCGCGTTGGGTTGACCACCACCAACAGCTCGGGTTCGCCGTCTAGGGTGCGGCTTACGACCACCTTCTGCTGGTTTCCGCCGCTAAGGCTGGCGATCGGCTCTTTAGAGCTGGGGGTACGGATCTCAAAACGTTCGATGAGCCCTTGCGCCCAACGATGAATCTCCTTAAGACGTAAGAAAGGTCCGCGGGTCAGTGTCTCGCGCCGATAGCCGGCGATCAACAGGTTTTCTTCCACCGATAGGCCGAGCGCCAGACCGTCGATCTGCCGGTCTTGGGGCACGTACCCGGTTCGAGGTTTGCCCTCGGTCCCTTCCCAGGTCACCTTTCCCGCCGCCAGTGCACGCACTTCCGCGATCGCTTCCGCTAGTTCGATCTGCCCGTTTCCGTCGACCCCGCCGATGCCGAGGATTTCTCCCCTGCGGACTTCGAAGCTTATTCCCCTTACGGCGTCCTCTTTCCGGTCACCTTTGACGCGGAGGTCGCTTGCCTTTAGCCCTTCGCCCGCGACGGTTGCCGGCGAGTTGACGGCAGCAGTAGGCAGCTCGCCCACCATCCATTCGGCAAGCGTTCGCTCGTCCACTTCATCGCGGGTTGCGGTGGCGATCAGCTTGCCGCGCCGCAGGACCGTCACTCGGTCGGCTACCGCCAAGACCTCGGCGAGTTTATGGGCGATGAGCACGACGATCTTGCCTTCGTCCCGCAGCCGGCGCATCACACGAAATAGGTCGTCGACTTCCTCCGGCGAGAGCACCGCGGTCGGCTCATCGAGAATCAGCACCTGAGCGTCGCCGCCGAGCGCTTTTAGAATCTCCAACCGCTGCTGCTCCCCCACCGCCAGGTTTCGTACCTTCTCGATGGGATCCAACTCCCAGCCAAGTCGCTTGGCGGCCTCAAGTGAAGGGGCGGCCCTCTCGGCAACGTGGGAGGCTCCGAGTAAGCCGGGCAGGCGAGAGAGAGCTAGATTCTCGGCGACGGTGAAGTCGGGAACGAGGGTGAAGTGCTGGTGGATCATTTCGATCCCGATCCGTTTGCACTCGAACGCGCGACCGAGCGGAATCGGATGTCCATCCAACTCCACCGTTCCCTTCGACGGCGCCACGAACCCGGACAGCACGCTCATCAAAGTTGACTTGCCGGCGCCGTTTTCCCCGAGGACGGCATGGATTTCCCCGGCTCGGAACTCAGCCGAAACGTCATCGAGCGCGGAGACGCCGCCGTAACGCTTCGTGACGTTACGGACGGCTAAAAGATGGTGGCCTCGACCCTCAGGCAAGCGCCAAGTCTACTTTCTCTGCTTCAGCTCGGCGAGCTCACTTGCCGTGACGATCTTAAAACCGCGAGCGCGCAAGGTTTGGATTATCGTTGGCAAAACGTCCAACATCTGCGGGATTCCGTCGTGCAGGAGAATGATGCCGCCGTTGTTCGCCTTCGCGAGCGTGCGGTCGAGAATGACCTGCTCGTCGCGCTCATAGTAGTCCCCGGGGTCGTCGGTCCAGAGAACCGTCGTCATACCGAGCGACGCGCCGGCGTTGATCACCGCGTTGTCGATGTCGCCGCCGGGAGGGCGGCAAACTTTGGGCCGCTTGCCCGTAAGCGACTGGATGACGTCGCTGCACGCCTCGTAGTCGGCTTGAGCCTCTTCGTCGGTTACCTTGGTGAGACAGGCGTGGCTAAATGTGTGGTTGCCGAGCTCGTGCCCCTCGGCGGCGATCAACTTGACCAAATGCGGATATTTCTGCGCCATCTTTCCGACCAAGAAAAATGTCGCCTTTACGTTTTCTTCGCGAAGGATTTGGAGCAGGTGCTGAGTGCTGGGGCCGTGAGGGCCGTCGTCAAACGTTAGCGCAACGACCTTCTCGTTACGGTCGCCGCGGCGAAGTTCGGTCAAGGCAACTCTCGGAGCGTCTGAAATCTTGGCGACTTCCGTCCACGCTTTTTGCCAAGCAGGCGAATTTCGCTCCAGAGCCGCGCTGTTGACGGTCGGAAAAGGCTTTACTGAAGGGGTAGACGAAGCGCCCCCGCAACCAACGAGGGCAATACCCGCGATCACAAAAGCTGCGGAAAAAAGATTCATCAATCGACTCATACGGGTCAGAGCATTTCGAAGCACGGTCGGAGAGAGATTATGCGCGTCACACCGCATCAGATGCGATGTACGAGACAATCGATCATCATTACGCGTTGAAAGTGGATGGTCCATTAGGCATGGCCCCGTAAATGGAAAACCGACCCGTTTTTTTTGATCCGAAAGGACGACGACATGGCCTCTTATCGCGAGTGACCATCGCGATGGCCGTGATGTTCGTGCTCGTTTCTATCGTATTTTTTGTAAGCCTGTTTTCGGTGCCTTCGCTGGGCGGTCAACTCGTACGCAAGCCCCGCGCCCAGTTTCAACCGCCCGCTCCCCGGCACAGCCGTCGCGACCTGTTTTCCGAAGTCTCGCGAAGTAAGCGCGCCCCGGTGGCAGTCGCATCTCCCGCCGGTCAGATCGTAGCCGCGTTCTACGCCCCTTGGCAGGAAGCTGGACTCAATTCTCTCCGAGCGTACGGTAAGAACCTGACTCACCTTATTCCGGCCTGGCTGCACCTGAACGCCGCCGGCGAGTTGGATACGAGCGACTTCGACCTCGATCAAAATCCGCTCAACTCGCAGGTGATCGCCTCCGCGCGCGACCAGGGCGTCCGGATTATGCCGTTGCTCAGCAATAGCCGAAGCGACAGCTTCGACCCTAAGTCGGCGGGGATTCTTCTTCAATCCGCCGAACGTCAGCAGGCGATGAGCGAGCAGCTTCGAGACTGGCTCGTCTCCAACCGGTTTCAGGGGCTGAACATCGACTTCGAAAACCTGAAGGATGTCGACCAAGCCCGTCTTCCCGGCTTCTTGGCCCTTCTCTCCAGGACTTTGAAGGCAGATGGGTTGGAGCTAACGGTTTCTGTCGACGCGGACACCGATCCGGACGTGGTGAAGGAGATGGTCCCGGCGTGCGATTGGCTCGTGCTGATGGCTTACGACGAGCACGCGGAGACCACAGGAGCCGGGCCCATCGCCTCAATCGACTGGGCGGAAAAGGTTCTCGATAAAACGCTGAAAGTAGTTCCGGCCGACAAGCTGGTCCTAGGGATCGGCAGCTACGCATACGACTGGCAGAAGGGGCAAGCCGCCCAATCGATCAGCTACCAAGAGGCGCTTTCCATCGCGGCGGGTTATCGCGATGGCGAAAAGCCGGCCGACGTCATCGACTTCGACCCGAACTCGCTCAACAGCACGTTCGAATACGCCGACGACGACGGGAAAACGCATGAAATATGGATGCTCGACGCCGGATCGGCGTTCAACCAGTGGTCCGACGCGAGAGATCTAGGGTTGCGAGGGGCGAGCGTGTGGGCGTTAGGAATGGAGGACCCCGGCCTTTGGAGTTTCCTGAACCGACGTTCTCCGGAACGGGCGCCGCAAGTGAGCGCCATGACCCAAGTTAGCTTCCCATACGGCGTGGACCATGTCGGCAAGGGTGAAATCCTGAAGGTGCTTCAGCACCCGACCGTCGGCCAGCGCGAATTCGAGGTGGACAAGGAGACCGGATTGGTGACGGACATGAATTACCTCCGGTATCCGTTCCCGTACGTTATTCAGCACTCCGGATATAACGCGGCAACCAAGATGAAGCTGGCGCTCACGTTCGACGACGGGCCGGACGGTGAGTACACGGGGCCAATCCTCGACGAGCTGAAGCGCCTGGGCGTCAAGGCGACGTTTTTCGTGGTCGGGCGAAATGTCGAGGCGAGGCCGGACCTCCTTCGCCGGATCTATGCGGAGGGGCACGAAGTTGGAAGCCACACGTTTTTCCACCCCGATCTGGGCATGGTCAGTCCGCGACGCGCCGCACTCGAGCTGAATGCGACTCAGCGCTCGATTCAAAGCGTAATCGGGCACTCCACTACCCTTTTCCGCCCGCCGTTCAATGCGGACTCCGAACCTCAGGCCCCGGCCGAAGTCGAGCCAGTCAATATCGCCGACCGGATGGGATATGTGACGGTCGGAGAAAAGGTCGATCCACAGGACTGGAACCTCGACGTTCCAACCGGCCACGGCGCCACGCGCACGAAAACCGCCGACGATATCGCCACGTCGATCATCCACGCGGTCCACACCGACGCAGACAAGCACGAGGAAGGCAACATCATCCTGCTGCACGACGCGGGCGGCCCACGCGATGCCACGGTAGCCGCGTTGCGCAAGTTCGTACCGGAACTGGAGAGCGAAGGATATCAATTCGTCGCCGTTTCGCAGCTTATGGGGAAGACTCGCGACGAAGTGATGCCAGGGCTCACGACCGGCGATCGGCTGGCGATCTGGTTCGACGGACTGGTTCTCAGCTCCGTCTTCCGAGTCGACTCGCTGTTGGCGAGTGGATTCGTTCTTGCAATCGGACTAGGGCTGCTTCGAATTCTGTTCGTCGTTCCGCTCGCCCTCCGCCACCGGAAAGCGCAATCTTTGCTCACCTTCGACGACGCCTACCAGCCAAAAGTCGCGGTGTTGATCGCCGCCTTCAACGAAGAGAAAGTGATCCGGCGAACGGTGGAAAGCGCGCTGGCGTCTGCCTATCCTTCCGTTCAGGTGATCGTGGTCGACGACGGTTCGACTGACGGCACGTATGCCGCCGTTGCCGAGTTGGAAAGCCCGCACGTCTTGGTCGTTCACCAAGAGAACGGGGGTAAGGCATCCGCTCTGAACCATGCTCTTCATCTCACCGACGCCGAGGTTGTTCTCTGTATCGATGCCGATACGCAGATCCATCCGAAGGCGATGGCGCGGCTCGTGCGGCACTTCCGCGACCCGAAGGTGGCGGCTGTGGCGGGTAATGTCCGCGTGGGCAACGTGCACAACATCCTCACCGAGTGGCAGGCGATGGAGTACACCACGACCCAAAACCTCGATCGAAGCGCCTACGCCCAGTTGAACGCCATTACGGTAGTGCCGGGCGCGATCGGGGCTTGGCGTCGGGAGGCGGTGCTCGCGGTAGGCGGCTACACGACCGATACCCTCGCCGAGGACATGGACCTCACGTGGCGTTTACGGCGGGCGGAATACCGGCTCGATACCGACCCGACCGCACTGGCGTACACCGAGGCGCCGGATACGTTTCGATCGTTTTTCAAACAGCGATTTCGTTGGACCTTTGGAACGCTGCAGTGCCTCTTTAAGCACCGGCGCGCGCTTGGACGTCACGGGTGGTTCGGCGCGTTGGCGCTGCCGACCTTATGGCTGTTCCAGGTCGTATTCCAAGGTCTCGCGCCGTTGGTCGACATCCAAGTGGTTTATTCGCTAATCGCTTGGGTCGCCTCTCGCTTCGGAGATTCGGGCGAATCCGCCCATACCGCGGCCGCCGGCGCGACCGCGGCGCTCATCCAGGTCCTCGCCTTGTACGCGCTTTTCTTTGGCGTAGAGCTCTTCTCGGGCTTCTTGGCGTACCGTTTGGAGAAGCAGTCCACTCGTCCGCTACGGTGGCTCTTCCTGCAGCGCTGCGCCTACCGGCAGGTGATGTATGGCGTGGTCTACCGCTCGCTCGTCAGGGCGCTCGCCGGCCGACGAGAAGGGTGGGGCAAATTGGAGCGAAAGGGGACGGTCACGGTCTCCAGCTAGAACTTATGGACCTCTCGCTAAGGAGGTCAAGGGTCGAAGAAAGGTTGAATCGCAAAGGGAGCAACGGCGGGCTTATTCGACGCTCGCCGCGGGGTTCTGCTTTGGGTATCATCTCCTCCTGAACCCGGACGTAGCTCAATGGATAGAGCATCAGTCTTCGGAACTGAGGGTTGGGGGTTCGAGTCCCTTCGTCCGGGCCAACTCCTAGCCTCCTGCGGCTAGCCCCTGTTTCAAAGTCTCCACCGGCATATAGAGCCGCATGGTGTCTACTTTTAGAGGCAAAAACCCTCGCTTCAGATAGTATGCGTAGGCCGATCTGTCGGTCCGGCCAGTAGATCTGAAGGCAGGATTAGAGCCTTTCACTTGCCACGAAATTACGTGTCGCGGGTTTCCGTGACCGACCTAACGCGCCCATAACGGTCGTGCGCTAAGTCGCGCAATTTCCCTTTTTGGACTGCAAATGGCTTCACAGGAAGCGTTAATCACCAATAAGATTCGGTGAACGAGCCATGAGCCAAACACTTTCTTTACCCCTGATCGGTCTCGAAGAGACCTTCCCCGACAAGCTCTTTGTCCTGCACCACCCGGCGAGCGATCGCTACGGCTGCTTCTGCCACGACGGCGTACACGGACTAGCCTGCTTCAGCAGCGAAGGCGGCGCGTTCCGCTTCGCGGAGTGGATCGATTTGAGCGGAATGATGACGAAAGAAGTCAGCTTCGACGAAGCGCGCGAAGTTGCCAAGCAGCGTCCGATGCCCGTCGTCTCCCTGATGCTGCTCGATCGAATGGAAGACCCGCAAATCCACTACGTCCGGTAATCCGATCCCCAGTTCAGGCTCAACGAAGAGCCCCGATGCCGTAACCGGCATCGGGGCTCTTTGCATGTGGCACTGGCATCTTGCCAGTGGGTCCCAAGGGCATCCTGCCCTTGGCCGCTTCGTTTTGGGGCTCATCGGCTGGGAGCCGATGCTACGTTTTCACGGACTGGAAGTGCCAGGGGCGAAGCTATACCGCTTCGCCCAGGTAGGCGGCGATCACTTTCGGATCATTCCGGATTTCCGCAGGAGGACCTTGAGCGATCTCTTCCCCGTGATCGAGGACGACGATCCGCTCGCACAGCGACATCACGAACCGCATGTCATGCTCGATGAGCAGCACCGTCATGTTGTGCTCGTCCCGAATCTTCCGAACCATCCGGTTCAGCTCTTCCTTCTCCATCGGATTCATACCGGCGGCCGGCTCGTCGAGAAGCAGGAGCTTTGGCTGAGTCGCCATCGCTCGCGCAATCTCGAGTCGCCGCTGCATGCCGTAGGAGAGGTCTGCGCTCCGGACGTTGGCCACATGCTCGAGGTCGACCACTCGAAGAAGCTCCATCGCCTCCTCTTTTAATCGGTTCGTCTCCGCGATCGCGGGAGGAAGGTAGGCCAAGGCGCTGAAGAGCCCGGTGTGGTGCCTCAGGAATCCGCCCACAACGACGTTCTCCAGTACGGAGAGCGATTTGAACAGGCGGATGTTCTGGAACGTGCGGGCAATCCCTAACTTGGCGATCTTATTCGGGGGCGTACCGGTGATCGGGCGATCTTCGAACAAGATCTCGCCCGAGGTCGGCTTGTAGACGCCGGTGATGATGTTGAAGCAGGTCGTCTTGCCGGCGCCGTTCGGGCCGATCAAGCCGAAGAGGTCCCCCTTCTTAAGCGCGAAGCTAACCGAGTTCACGGCGGTCAAACCACCGAACTTGATGGTCGCATCATTTAGTTCGAGCAGGCTCACGCCGCCACCTCCGTGCTCGGCCCCTTTCCGCCGAAGAGCTTCTTCACCCATGTCCACGAGAATTCGTGGTGCGCGAAGACGCCCTGGGGACGTAGGAGCATGAGAACGATCAACGTGACCGCGAAGATCACCATACGAAGCTGGTCCGCCTCGATCTGCTTGTTCTGCATCGGCTTGACGCGGCTCAGGACGATGCCCATGATGACCTGAACGACGACGCCGATCACGATCGAACCCGCATAGAAGCCGAGCCGAGCCCACTTGGTTCCACGTCCATCGTCGACGATACGCTTGATTAGCGCCACAGCGACCACCACACCGATCAGGGCAGCCACGACCGTCGAACCGGATACAGTCAACGGACCGGCTCCGCCCCGACCATGAAGGCTTCGCAGGTACTCCGGCAAGTAACTCAAGAACAGGGCGGAAACGATCGAACCGGTGATCGATCCGGTACCGCCGAGTACGACCATCGTGAGAATAATAAAGCTGACGTCCATGGAGAACGTCGTGGGGGTGATGAACCCCTCGTAATGGGCGAGCAGAGCACCCGCCGCCCCGGCGAACGCAGAGCCGAGAACAAACGCGGTGACCTTCACCTTCGTGATGTTCACGCCCATGGCCGAGCTCGCCACCTCGTCCTCGCGGACCGCGAGGAAAGGAAGGCCGTGAGCGGTCTTAAGCAGGTTGCGGCAAACCGCGATGCAGAAGATCGCGAGTAGCCACACCATGGCGACGCTCTGAATCTTCGGCGCGACGTTCATGCCGTACGAACCGCCCAACGCCTCCGTGTTTTGGACCTGGATCCGGATGATCTCACCGAACCCAAGCGTCACGATGGCGAGGTAGTCGCCTCGAAGACGCAGCGATGGAAGACCGACAACGAGACCGGCAACCGCGGCGGCCAGAGCGCCGCCGAACATCACCAGCACAAGCCATACCAACGGCGGCAAGTGCGCGGCGGCAAAGTAGCGCCCGGTTAAGAACGCGCCAAGATAGGCGCCCACTTGATAGAACGCGGCATGCCCGATCGAGAACTGGCCGGTGATGCCATTGATAAGGTTGAGGCTCACCGAGAGGGTCACGTAGAGTCCCGCGAGAACGATCAGACGCTGAGTGTAATCGTTCTGCCCGCGGGCAACTTTCTCGAGGAGAAAGCAACCGAGGACGGCGAGGACGATCGAGACGATCCGGATTATCCAGTACCGGCTCATACCTTCTCCACCTTCGACGACCCCATCAACCCGCCCGGTCGGAACAGGAGAACCACGATCAGGATGACGAATGCGATCGCGTCCTTATAGTTGCTGTACCCGGCCCAGATGACCAGGGTCTCCGCGACGCCCATCAGGATTCCGCCGAGCACGGCTCCCGGGATATTTCCAATGCCGCCGAGAACGGCGGCTACGAACGCCTTTACGCCCGGCAGAAGGCCGTAGAACGTCGTCAGGGGCGTTCCTTGAAAGGTCGCCGTCATCATTGCGCCCGCGCCGGCCATCGACGAGCCGAGGATGAACGTGAAGGTGATGATCGAGTTGACGTTCACGCCCATGAGGGACGCGCTGTCGAAATCGTGGGAGACCGCGCGCATGGCGCGACCGGCCCGCGTGTAAAGCACCAGGTACGTCAGGATCACCATCAGGACGATGACGGTGACGAACATGATGATGCGGCTTGTTTGAACCGTGATCGTGATGCCGGCGGTGACCGCCTTGCTTTGGGCCTCTTGGTAGGGTCGTTCGGCATCCTGTGCCGCGGTACGAAGCGCCTTCCCTTCCGGTGAGAGGTCAAACTCCCCTTCTTTAGGGTGGGCGGCGCGGTAATCGTCGAACGCCTTCTTCGTTTGAAGGTACTTCGGCTCGGCGGCTTTCAATGCCGAAGCGATTTCCGCCGGAGGGGCCTTCAAGAAGAAGGTCTTGCTCTCGCGGTATGGGTTCACCTTCTCGGAGATGCTGGGAGGAGGAGAGTTGGGCAGAAAAAGAGCGCCGCCGTATTGGAGCAGCAGCGAAACGCCGATCGCCGTAATCAGTGAGGCGATACGCGAGTGGCTCCGCATGGGCCGGTAGGCGAATCTCTCGATGAGGACGCCGACGATGGCGCAAACCGTCATGCACGCAAGGAGCATGAGGATAAGATCCATTGCCTGTGGCTGCAGTTTTCCGGCCACGAAGCCGAGAAGCCCAAACGTTAGGGCCGTCCATCCCATCGCCTTTACGGCGACGTGGAGATCGGGCTTGGATCGGACGATCAAAACAAGCACCAGACCGACCACAAGTAAACCGATGCCAAGATTCCCGACCATCGCGGGGTTGAGCACGGGCCTGGCATCGGCGAGGGTCGAACCATCGCCAAAGCCGAACAGGTACGACATGAAGAGGGCGACGTACGCGCCGATCATGTACACCTCGCCGTGGGCGAAGTTGATCAGGCGAAGGACGCCGTACACCATGGTGTAACCAAGGGCGATCAACGCATAGATGGCCCCCAAGAGGAGGCCATTCACAAGCTGCTCCGGCAGCGTCCCGAAATTCAGCGCTGCCGGAGTGAAGAGGTGTTCAATCCCCATTCGTTACTTCGGAAGGCCAGTAGCTTCGTCCATCTCGTACGCCTTGGCGAACTTCTGGCCGTCTTTGTCGAGCATTACCACCAGGGCGCGCTTGGGCGGGTTGCCATGCTTGCCTTTGAGCGTGATGCCTCCGGAGACGCCCTTGAAGTCGGTCGTATCCTCGATGGCAGCCTGAAGCCCGGGGCTATCCTTCGTTTTCGCCCGCTTCAAAGCGTCGCAAGCGAGAGCCGCCGCGTCGTAGGCGAGAGCGCCCATCGTGGTGGCCGGCTTGCCGCCCCATTTGGCATCCCACTTCTCCAGGAAGGTCTTAACTTCCGGACGAGTCTCCTCGTTATTGTAGTGGTTGCAGAAGAAGCTGCCGAGGATCGCGTCGCCGCCGGACTTCAGAATCTCGGCGCTGTCCCAACCGTCGCCGCCGAACATCTTGCCCTTGATGTTGGGCATCGCTTCCACGGCTTGGCGGGCGAGCGGACCGGTCTCGTTAAAGTAGCCGCTCATGAAGAGGCCATCCGGATTCTTAGCCTTGAGATTCGTGAGCTGGCCCTGGAACTGGGTCTGCCCGGTCTCATAGAACTGCTCGTCAACGATCTTTCCACCCAGCTTAGTGAAGTACGCCTTGAAGCTCTCGCTAAGACCAGTCGAGTACGGCTGCTTCTTGTCGGTGATAATGGCGATGTTGCGGCAACCCTTTTCCTCGTAGGCGAACTTCGCCATGACGGGGCCTTGGAACGCGTCGGTGTAGCAAACGCGGAAGATGTTCGGCTTGCCGGCGGTGAGATCGGTTCGAGTCGCGCCGACGGCGATGACCGGGACCCCTTTCTCGGTAGCGGCCTGACCCATCTGAGCGGTGATACCGCTGGCGACTTCTCCGACCAACCCGATCGCCTTATCGGTCGACATCAGCTTCTCGGCCGCGCTCTTGCCTTGCTCGGGCTTAGAGCCGCTGTCGCCGATCGCGAGGTTGACCTTTTTGCCGTCTAGGCCTCCGTTGGCGTTGAACTCTTCGACCGCCAGCTCGGCTCCCTTGACACTATCGTCGCCCCACGGCTTAAGATCGCCGTTTTGGCTCGCGACCAAACCGATCGTAAGCTCGCCCGGCGCTTCCCAGCCTCGGCTGTCCTTGGTGATGCCGGCGGGCAGGACGCCCGTCGTCGCCGGAGTCGTACCTGTCGTTCCGGCAGCTGCCCCGGTCGTGGACCCGGCGGCGCCGGAATCGTTATTGCAACCCATAACCGCGGATGCGACCACCGCCGCAAATCCGAGCTTGACCAGAAGCCTGTTCGTCGTCATATCCACCATCCTCAAAAAAATGCTTGTCCCGGGCACGGACTCTCGGGGTGTGCGTAGTATACGCAAACCTTAACGCCACCGGTAAACTCTCTGCGCCTATGGCGAGCGAAGCGGCGATCAAAATCATCAAAGAAGCGACCGACGCGCTCCAGCGCGGAGATGCCGCAAAAGCTCTTGAGCTCGCCGAGCAAGCCGTCGTCGTGGACGAGTCGATCGCTCAGCCCCACCAAATCCGTGGAATCGCGCTGACGCGGCTCGGCAAAATGGAGGAAGCCACGATGGCCTTCCGGCGGGCAACCGAAGTAGCCCCGTACGAGCCGAAGCATTTCTACAACCTCGCCGTCAACCTGCGGGATCGGAGCCTGAACGACGAAGCCGAGAGCATGGCACGCGAGGCGCTACGGATATCCCCTAGCCATGCGGGAGCGCGGAACCTCGTCCGGGAGCTCACCGGGGTTGAGCCGCCTATCGAAGGTGGAGACGCCCAGCCGATCACCCCCACGATACGAAGCGGATACGAGGAGCCGAAGCACCTCCTTCCGTTTCTTAACGAGATGGAGAAGGCGTGGGATGGGATCGGGCTCGGCTTTTTAGCGCTTAGCCTCGTCGTCGCCTTTTTGTTCGTTTTCCACTTTCCTATCGGCCTCAGCGGCAAAACGATGCCTGGGGGAAAGATGCCGGAAGTCAACCCACGAACCGACAGCCTGTCGATCTTCACCTGGTACCTCGACGTTTTTTCGCTGGTTTGCACCTTTATGTGGATGCTAATCGACGTCATCGACCGTCGCCGACGATTTACGTGGTTCGTCCCGCTCACGGTGTGCGGAACGTTTGGATTCAACGTGGTCCCCCTTGCGATCTATTACTTCATTGGACGCAAGCTTGAGTCAGACGGCGTATCCAAATCGTAGACTGAACGTTACGGACTTCTGAAGATGCCGATTCTATCCGCCCTCCTGCTTTCAACCTTCGTCGCCCACGGCCAAAGCGCCGTCGAAGTCCCGTTTCGCCGCGGCGAAGAGTCGATCATCGTGGACGCAACCGTCAACGGCCGCCCGCTTTCACTCATGTTCGACACCGGTTTCTCCGGCGCGGTGAACGCGGACAATACGATGAACCTGGGTAAGCCGACCGGCAAGATGATCCTTCGCGACTTCGTCCGCGAAGTCGAAGCGCCGACGGTCAAAATCACGAGCCTGAAACTTGGCGACAAGTCGATCGACCCCGAAGGAATGGAAGCGGTAATGACGCCGCCCGCCGATTACTCGTTCGCGTTCAACACCCATTGCGACGGCCTGATGGGTTTCGAAGTAATCCAGAAGAACATCACGGAGATCAACTTCGAGAAGAACAAATTCATTTTCTATCCAAGTTCGATGGACATCACCAAGCGCGTGCCGGACAATAAGCGCACGTTCTTGGTGAAGATGCTGCCGACCGGCCACAACTCGATCGAGCTTCCGGTTAAGACTCCGAGTGGCAAGTCGATGATGTTGGCGCTGGACACCGGGAACTCGTTCTATGCCACCACGCACCGCGACGTGCTGGAACGGGTGGAGCTTTGGGGGAGCCAGTCGGCGAAGTTCGGCCAGCTCGCGGGCGTGGCCTCGGGCACCGTTGAGAGTTTCAACATCAAGATGCCCCCGCTTACCATCTTCGGGGTTCCGGTCGAGTCGAGCGTCTGGGACGTGATCGACCTTCCCTCAAGCTCGGCAGAAGGCGACGGAACGGTCGGCTTTGGCTTCCTGAAGAACTTCAACATTATCATCGACTACGAGCGCCGGCGGGTTTGGCTGGAGAACTTCACCGGCAAGAGCGGGAACGAGCCTCAGGGTGAAATCGGCCTCTCCGCCGGCTACAGCGTAAGCCGAAAGGGGATCTTCGTGGCGCGCGTCTCCCCGGAGAGTCCGGCCGATAAGGCAGGGTTGAAGGAAGGGGATCAGCTTCTGGCCGTCGACGGCCTCGATCTCACCCACCAATCTTTCCGTACCCTTCGTCGCCTGTTCGAAGGACCGGTGGGCTCGAAGGTGAAGCTCGCCGTCTCCCACAACGGAGCCCTGAAGCGGATGGAAGTCGAGCGTCAACCGCTGGTTAACCTGGCGAACGGCGCTTCGTAACGTGGCACGGGCTTCCAGCCCGTGGGTCCCAAGGGCATCCTGCCCTTGGCCCGCTCACACGACCAAGATGGTCGTGATACACATGGGCTGGAAGCCCATGCCACGATCGTGATACACGCGGGCTGGAAGCCCGTGCCACAATCGCGCCAATGAAGATCAGGAACTTGCTCGCCATTCTTGCCATTGGTTTCGTCGTTGGGTGCGCATCCGATTCGGGGAGCGGTTCGGCAGCTACGACCACCGGCACGCCGGCGGCCGGCGGAACCGCCAGTAAGGACGGCGGGACTTTCAAGGTCGCCCTTCTAACTCCGGGGCCAGTCTCCGACAACGGCTGGAGCGCCCTCGCGTACACCGGATTACAGGAGATCAAGAGCCAGCTCGGGGCCGAAGTGGCGAACCAGGAAGCCTCCGGCTCCAAGATCAAGGACGCCATGCGCACCTATGCGCAGGACCACTACAACCTCGTCTTTGGCCACGGGTTCGAATACAACGAGTTTGGCGTTCAGGTCGCAAAAGACTTTCCCGACACTGTTTTCGTAAGCTCCTCCGGTGGGAAAACCGCGCCGAACGCGGGCGCCTTCCGCTTCTATCTGGAGCAAGGCTGCTACCTGGCAGGAATGATGGCGGCCAAGATGAGCAAGTCTGGAACCGTCGGCTCCGTCGCCGTGCAGAACTATCCGAGCATTGTCTCCACGCTGAAGGCGTTCGAAGCGGGCGCTCGGGCGGCGAATCCCGCGATCAAAATCATCCCGACCGTCTACATCGGCAGCGAGACGGACGTGGCCAAAGCCAAGCAGGCGACGGAACAGGTGCTCGCCCAGGGGGCGGACTTCGTGATCCACCAGGCGAACGCCACCGCGAGCGGCGTCTTCCAGGCGTGCAAAGCCAAGGGCGCTTACGCCTTCGGAACCAATGCGGACCAAAACTCCGATCCGAGCGGAATCGTGATCGCCAGCGCGACGATCGTCGCCGGTCCGGCCTTCGTCGACCTTGCGAAGCAGGTGAAAGCAAAGACCTATAAGGGCTCGGTTCAGCTATTCGGCATGGATAAAGGCGCCATCGACTTCGTGATCAACCCCGCCCTCAAAGACAAGGTCCCTGCCGATCTGCAGAAGATGCTCACCGACGCAATGGCGAACATTAAGGCTGGCAAGCTGGTTGTGCCGAAGGATGAGTTTTAAACTGGGCGTTGGGCGTTGGGCGTTGGGCGTTGGGCGTTGGGCGTTGGGAATAGGGTAATGCCTACAAGCTACTAACGCCTTAACGCCTTAACGCCTTTTCCCCTAAAACGCACACCCCGTAGCTCGCGTCGTCGGCGCGTACTCGGGGTCGAAGGGGGTTAGCGGGACGTTGGCTGCCTTCGTCATTTCGGCGTTGATGTCCTTCAGTAGGTCGACCGAGTAGCCGGGCCACATTTTGATGATGTGGCCGTCGGTCGACAGCAAAGCGGAGTAGACCGACGCCTTCGCTTCGTAGGCGTGGATGATCTTCTTCTCAGGATCCGGTACCACGGGATAATTCACGAGCATCTGAACGCTCCAGTCGTGCGCCTTCTTTTGGCCCGCATTCGTTACGCTGACGAAATCGACTTTGCCGAGGAATTTTCTGGATAGTTTGTGGAAGAGCGGCTCTGCGTCGTAGCTGCAGGGACAGCCGTCGAGGACGAAGTAGACGAACTGGGGTCGCTTGGCATTCCTTACGCCCAGGGTCACCGGCTTCCCTTCGCTGTCCAGCGCCGACATCGTCGGTGCGACTTTGCGCATCTGCGCAGCCGTTTCTTCCATCATCGCCTGCGTCACCAGATGGCGAACGTTCGGCTCGAGAAACGTGCCGGAAGCTGAGTGAGGTTCCCGAGAGGCCAACATCAGGGCCGCCCCGGCGCATGCCAACGCCAAGCCTGCGGGTATGGAAAGATAAGCGAGCCGCATCTGGGCTCTAGTTTACCGGGAGGCGCCTTTTCGCTCGTCCTTCAGCGCCTTATCCAGGTTCCTCTCGATCTCCTCTCTCCATTCGAGCAGCGCCTTCTTCTCCTCCGTGTCTTTGGACTCGCCAATCTGCTCATCGATACGGACCAGCCTCCTGGCGTACTTCGAAACCAGTTGATGGGGTGACATCTTTACCTGTCCGGAGTAAACGGGCGCCAGTATCGGGAAGCCGAGGGCGGCCAGAGCGCCTCCAAAAACCGCCACGAACGCAACTTTGAGTTTCGTCCCCGCCTTGACGGCTGGAGAGCAATCGCGGGTGACGATGGTTCCGTCGCCGCGCTTGTAGAACCGAGCGCAAAGCTTCCCTTCCGTCTCGGAGAGAACCGCCTTGGCCTCTTCCCGCGACATGTTCGTGAGGTTGTAAACGTTTTGGTTGCAATGCGAGCAGAAGCGGATCTGGTCGTCGCCGATCATCCGGCTCCACTGCGCGGGGCATTGGCGGACGACGCTTAGGTTGTCCAGCGGATCTCGACTCATGCCCCATAGTACGACGGCCATTGCGCTAACGACCACCGGTTGACGACAATAGGGGTAACGATGCTGCCGTTTCTGCTCCCCTTGCTTGCCATCCAATCGCCCACCATCGTCCGGGACGATTACGGCGTTCCGCAGATCCGGGCGGCGTCGGTGGGCGAGGCGTTCTACCAAGCCGGTTACGCGGTGGCGCAGGACCGTCTTTGGCAGATGGAGCAGAGCCGCCGGCTGGCCAGGGGGAGAATGGCGGAAGCGTTCGGGAGCAGCTTCGCCGCCTCGGACAAGGAAGTTCTGCAGACCGGATATACGGACGACGAATTGCGTCAGCAGGTCGAGCATCTGTCGCCCGAATTGCGCGAGATCTTCCGGGAGTACGTGCGGGGCGTCAACGCCTGGATCGACGAGGCGAAGCGAACGAACTCCCTGCCCGGCGCCTATGCTTCCACAAAGCTGACGCCCGAGCCATGGACGGAGGTTGACTCCGCGGCGATCGGCGTCCGCCTCCTGCAGCAGTTCGGCCGGGGCGGCGCGGGAGAGATCCGGAACATGGCCCTGCTCGCCTACCTGAAAACTCAGCCGAAGGCCAAAGATCGGGTGCTTGACATCCTCGAAGACTTCGCGTGGTGGAACGATCCCGAATCGCCGACGACGGTGGCCAAGGCCGACGATCTGGTGAAGACTCCACCGCGGTTTTACCAACCTGACCGAGCGACGTCGGCCAAGCACATGGCGATGCTGCCGAATGTGAATCTGTTTGAACTCCTCGGTGGAGTGCGAATGGCGATGCGGGAGACGTCGACAAAGATGGCCGAGCAGATTGCCGCGCCGTTCAAGACCGGCAGCTATTGCGTCGTCGTGGCCCCTTCCAGGAGCGCCACGGGGCGGCCGTTGCTGCTGTCGGGGCCGCAGATGGGGTTCCGGACTCCGTCGATCGTCCACGAGATGTCAGTCTCCGCTCCGGGGCTCCAGGTTGTAGGTATGGATATTCCCGGCGTGCCGGGAGTGGTCGTCGGCCACACCAAGAACCTCGCTTGGGGATTGACGAGCGGAGTCGCCGACACCGACGACATCTTTTACTATCCCGCCGACGGGCCGGGCGCATACAAATTCGGCAACCAGCACCACGAGCTTACGGCGATCACCCGCACCCTTAAGGTGGCGGGGGGCGCGGACCAGACGGTGACGCAATTGCGGACGGTCGACGGCCCGGTAGTGCTCAACAGCAGCTCGACGAAAACCTACTTCGCGAAGCGGTCGAGCTACTGGATGCACGAGCTGGATAGCTTTAACACGTTCACCGGCATCTGGACCGCCGCCACTCCAGCGCAAGCCGACCAAGCGATCCAGCGGGCAACGATGAACTTCAACTTCTTCTATGCGACGCTCGGCGGCGACATCGGCTATCGGTACGCGGGTCTCGTACCGATTCGGGCGGACGGCGTGGACCCTCGCTTCCCCACTCCCGGAGGGCCCACCTACGCTTGGCGCGGCATGGTGCCGCCGGCGCAGATGCCTCACACGTCGAACCCGAAGGCAGGGCTATTGGCCAACTGGAACAACAAGCCGGTCGCCTGGTGGCCGAACTTCGACACTCCGGTGTGGGGACTCATTTTCCGCAACACGGCGCTCCTGAGCGCGGTTTCCAAGAAGACTTTGGCGATCCAAGACTTGGAACGAGCGGCCTGGACCATCGCCCGAGCCGACGAGACCTGGCCCTACTTCGCCCCCTACGTCGAGTCTTGGGTGGCTAAAAACGGTGCGAAAGCCGAGCCGATTCGTGGTTTCGACGGTTCTCTTCTCGACGGTTCTCGACAGGCAGCGACCTATTTGCGATTCATCGACGCGCTTCGCGCCGAGCTCTTCTTGGGGACGACCGGCAATTTCGCTTCCCCGGACAACTTCGCCCAAGCCGCCCAACCCTCGGTGATGATTCGCGCGTTGCAGCGCCGGACGAGGGTCAATTACCTCGGCACACGCAGCCCCGCCGACGTGATCGCCAAGGCGATGGAGCGTGCTTGCGACGCGGGTCGCGACGCGCTGGGCCAGCCGATCCGGTATTCCGCCCGCGGCATAACGGTGCCGGGGCAATCGCCGATCCCTTATTCGAACCGTGGCACCTTCATCCAACTGGTGGAAGCATTGGCGGACGGGATGTCGGGGCGGACGATCAACACCCCCGGCATTGCCGAAACCGGCCCCCACTCCCTAGACCAAGTCCCCCTCGCCCGAGCCTGGCTCTTCAAACCGGCGCATTCCCCCTGGCGAGGGAAATAATCCGGAGCCCCCTCCTCGTCGGATGTTCGTGCCGATGAGGAGGGGGGTTGGGGGTGGAGATCCGGAATCTGATACTTGATTTCTGATGTCTGATATTTGGGCGGCGAACTGTGTTCGCCACGTACAGGATGGATACCCACCGACTGCGAGCCAGCGCCCCCAGCGCCCTTGACTCGCGAAAATGGCGAGGGTATAATTGTCTTCCGCGTGCTCCGGTCGTCTAGCGGTTTAGGACATCGCCCTCTCACGGCGAAGATCGAGGGTTCAAATCCCTTCCGGAGTACCACTAAGAAAGCCGCCCGCCCGTTAGGGTTGGGCGGCTTTCTTAGCCTTACCGCGAAAAAGAGACAGGCGGAAGAGGCTCAGCGAAATACCTTTTGAAGGAAGTAGTACAGGTTGTAACTCCAAGTGTCCCGGTCATGTCCATGCCCGTCCACGTTCCAAATATGCGGAATGTCGTGGTCCCGAAGGTATTGGTGGGTCCGCTGGCTGATGCCAAAGAGTCCGTCCTTCGTTCCTGCCGACACGTAGACGAGGCGCAACTTCTTGGCCTTATCGACGTCGGGGACTAGGCGGTCCGGTTGATACGTGTTAGGGGCCGACGAAAAGCCCCCGATCGACTTAAAGACGTCCATATGGGCAAAGCCGAAGTCGAGTGACTGACCGCCACCCATCGAGAGGCCGGCAATAGCGCGGTCTTCCGCTTTAGTGGACACCGAATAGCTCTTCTCTATGGTCGGAATGAGATCGACCAGAAGATCCTGCTCGAATGTGGCGTAGGCAGGAGCGCTTGCATACTTATCCCCCTTCGGCTCGTCGTCCATTTGCGCGCAACCATTGGGCATAACGACAACCATTGGAGCGGCCTTCCCTTCTGCGATGAGGTTATCGAGAACTACGTCCGGTTTGCCCGCCCATCCCCATTGGTACTCGTTCGCTCCGATGCCGTGCAAAAGATACAAGGTGGGATATTTCTTCAGCGCTGAGTATCCAGGGGGCGTGTAAACGAGCATATTGCGAGCTTTGCCAACGGTGGAGGAATACCACGTCGTGTGCTCCAGTTTCCCGTGGGGTATGTCTTTGCGAACGTCGTCGAATCCAGCGGGCGCGTCGGGAAAAAGCTTTTTGTCGTCGCTGGCAGGGTGAATGGGTTGGCCAAAAGCAACGGCAGGAGAAGGCAAGGGTTTCACGACCACGTCGCGCAAGTCAGGAAAGAGTAGCGGAGCGAATTCGTGCAGGCTCCGGCGCCACGTTGGATAGTCATGGGTTGTCCCGGGAGACTCGTAGAATGAGTACTTAATCCCCGCCGCATTCAGAGCTGCGCGGTATCGTTTGACGCTTTCGAGGATAAATCCCGGTTCATTAGAGCCCTCAGTTAGGAAGAGAAGATTCATCTTGGCATTGAACTTCTTCGCATTTCTCATCGCTCCGCGATGATCGGTTTTCAGGTTAATCGGGGCATTGAACGCGCCCCCGCATCCGCTAAACCCGCCCAGATAGGAGAACAATTGGAGATGGTCGAGACCGAGAGACATCGTCTGGAGGCCGCCCATAGAAAAGCCGGCCAATGCCCTATGCGAACGATCTGGGATCGTCCGGAAACGACGTTCTACATCGGGCAACAGATCGGAGGAGAATTCCTCCTCGAAAGTGGCGAACATCGCATTGAAATCTGGAGGGCTCTTTCGCGACGTGATGTCAGGCTGAGCCTCGCCAGGCTTTGACGCGTATCCATTCGGGCTTACGACGATCATCGGTACAGCCTTCTTTTCGGCCAACAGGTTGTCCATGATCTCCTTGACGTTGCCTGCGTAAGGCCACGAGCGTTCATCGCAATTTGCTCCGTGCAAGAGGAATAGGATCGGATAGCGTTGAGATGTATTCTCGGCATAGGCGGGAGGCAGATAGACGTAGTAGCGTCTCTCCTTCCCCGTTGTTTTCGACAGGTAGGTTATCGGCTGCAAAGTTCCGTGCGGCACCTCTTTAACGGCATAGAACTCTTCGGAGCCTGCGTTTTGAGACGACGTCGCGGCGAAAAGGGCGAGGCAAAGGAAAAGAGTGTGCAATGTGGTCGGTCCTTGGACGCAAAAACGGTATTTGAATGCGACGATTTTTCGGTACCATACCGCCCCGGCCCCGGTTGTCGCTTCTTCTCGCACTGACATCGTTCGGTGACTCTGCACCCAAGCGCTGTAATAGGACACTCCTCAGTCCCGTGCCCTCCTGGCAAGTCCACAAAAACCTTGGGGCATAACATTTCACCCAGGCAAGACCTCCTGGAAAGTTCGAAGAGCATCCTCCACGGTGCACCAGAAATGGGATGAGCGGTTGCATGTGCCGCTCATCCCATTTCTGGTCTTGGTAAGGCATAAAAGAGGGCCTGGCCTGAGCGGTGGATCATTCCGCTTAGTCCAACGAGTCGTGGAATCACTTCCGGCGTATCACCACATCCTCCGAGCGGGCAGGCGGTAGAGCTCGACCGGGGCGCGCTCAGCGCGTGGAGTCGGCGCGTGCGAAATTGGCGCGTTTGGGGCAAAGAGACAAGGGTTAATAAGTCCTCGGCGCGCAATGCGCTCCTTGCATTATAGTGATGCTGAAATGTCTCGGCTTGTACTTGCGTCGGCAATAGTGATTACGGCTCTCTGCGGGTTGGTGTTCGGGATCGGGATGCTAGTTCTGCTGAAACTGCAGATCCCGGCGCAGTTCCTAGTGCCGTCGGCCGGAGGGTTCGCGATCCTCATGGTTCTCCTGCAGTACGCCCTCGGTCCCGTGGTGATCGACGCGGTAGTCAAAATCCGGTGGACCAGCCCCATGGAGCTTGGACCCGACTTCGATCTTTGGCTGCGGCAGACCTGTGCCACCTTCAAGATCCCCACGCCGAAGTTCGGCATCATCGAGGAGGGGTCGCCGAACGCTTTCACCTACGGGAATGGCCCTTGGAACGCGCGGGTAGTCGTCACCCGCGGCGTTATCGACGCCCTAGAACCGGAGGAGCTGAAGGCGGTGGTTGCTCACGAGCTCGGGCACGTCCGCAATCGCGATTTCATCGTGATGACCATCGTCCAGGCGCTCGTTTTGGCCCTGTATTCGCTTTACATAGCCTCTCGCTATGCGGGCCGACGCAACGGCGGGTACGTCGCGGTTCTCAGCTTTATCGCTTACCAGCTCAGCTACTACATCTCGTTGCTCCTCTCTCGAGTTCGCGAGTACATGGCCGACTACGCGTCCGCGCAGATCATGAGCAACGGGAACGACCTCAGCTCCGCGCTGGTCAAGATCGCGTACGGCATGGGCCGGCTCCAGACCGCTTCACCGGCCCAGCAGCCCGTGTCTTACTCTCCGCAGCCCTATCCTTCCCCCGCCTATCAAGCGGTCGCCACCGCGCGTCCGGGCCAAATCATCCTTCCGCCCGTCGGCGTAAACCAAGCCCCACCCGTCCAGCCAGCGCCGCCACCGGCCATGGGGAACGATCGCGTGACGCCGGATCTAATGGCGAAGCTGGCCTCCATCCAGCATCAGGGCGACGTTCGGTCGGGCGCGGCCGCATCTCAGGACTTCGCCGCGCAACTCCTCGGCGGGCAGGCGCAAGCCCGGGCAGGTAAGCAACCTAAGAACCCGGCGCCGAGTTTCGATGCCCGGGCGCTCGGCGCGTTCGGCATCGCAGGCGCCGCCTCGATGCGCTCTGCCGTCACATGGGGCGGCCAGCAAGGAACCGTCGATCCTGACCATTTCACGATGGGCGCTCGATGGGAGCTGTACAACCCTTGGGCCCGCATCGCCGAGCTCGTGAGCACGCATCCGCTGACGGTCCGGCGCATCCAAGCGCTCCAAAAGCTGAATGCCAGATTTAACGTCAAGTCGGCCTTCGATTTCAGCAAGATCCAGCCGGGCCGGTACGCCGGATTCTTGGGTGACCTGCTGGTGGTCGCCACCCCGTGGCTCTTCGCGGTGGCGGCGGTGGCTGGCGCCATCGCCTATCGCGGACCCGCCCGCACGGAAAACATCGTCGCCATCGGGCTCGCCGCCCTTTCCGGTTTTTCGCTCGGCGCCCTTGTCAAGCTATTCGCGAAATACCGCGGCAACTTCGTGCGGGGCAACGTCAAGAGATGTCTTTCCGAATTGAATGTTTCCCACGTCCGGCCGGTCGCCGTAGCTATTCAAGGAACCTTCACGGGCCGCCTCTCGGCTGGAATGGCCTGGGCGGACGACTACGTGCTGCAAGACCCAACCGGGTTCGTTGCATGCATTCTGCACCAACCTTTCAAATGGCTCGACTGGGCTTGGGGCTGGATGTACAGCCAGCGGTTCATCGGCCAAGAGGTCATCGTCCACGGCTGGTACCGAAGATTCGGCTCCCCGTACATCGAGATCTCCCGCTTCGAGGTGGTCTCGACCCGCGAGACGATCCAGTCGTACTACTACCCCGCCGCGATCATTGGCAACCTGCTGTTGGCGACCGCCACTGGCCTCGGGGCATGCTTCTTGCTGCGCCATTGAGATCAGATCTCGCCTAACGCGAAGCGTTGTAGCCGCAGGTTGGCTCGTACCTGCGCGAGACAGAGCTTGCGGATCGGTGGGTCTGTTCGCGGGTTTGAGCCAACCTGCGGCAATTTCACCTTCGCGCTCTACCCTTGGAAGTCAATCGGGTCGAAATATTTGAGCCCCGAAACTCCCAGTTGAGCCAGCGCCATCATGCAAGCGATCCGCCGGTAGTTGTGAAAGACGAGGACGTGCCCGATCCATCCGCCGTAGCTGAAGACCATGGGCGGATCGCAATCGGCATCGACGAAGGTCATATCCCACATCTTTTCTCTCTCATAGGTAGCGATCGTCTCCCGGAGCTCTTGATACGACTTGTCCAGCGAAGCTCGAAACAGTTGGACAGTCTGCTCGTTAACTGGTGCGTCCGAAGCACCCGTCGTATGGCGAAGGAGAGACCGGAGGGTCTGATGCTGAGACATCCAGGCTAGAGGGTCGTAGTAACCGGAGACGGGCCGGTCCAGTTGTACTTCGGTTAGGCCTTCACACCGGTCGAGGATCTGTTTCATCCCTTCGTAATGGGCGCCAATCATGCGGTCGAGGACATTCATTGAGAGTTCTCCTTGTTGAGAATCGTCCGAGAAGAGGGCAGGCGCAAAGTGGATCGAAGATGGAGCGGCCAACCGGTACTCGGTTGGGCCAAGGCGCCGATAGTCGACCAGGCGAGATGCGAAACGCCCGTCGGAACGCCCGGGTAAACGCTTCGATCGCCACAAACCCCGCCCGAAAAGCGATAGTGGCGATCTCCATTTCGGTCCTGGTCAGCTCGTATGCTGCTCTTTCCAACTTGAGCCGTCGCCGAAGATCGATCGGCGTTTCACCAACCTCCTTCCGGAACCGGCGATAGTACTGCGCAACGCTATAGTTGGCTTGGTCTGCCAACTCGCGGGCACAAACCTGCTCATCGCTTTCCACCGCATCCCTTGCCCACTCCTTACTCATCACAACACCCAAGATGATCGCCAACCTGAGGTAACAATCGGTTGACCCGTATTCTCACTCTGCTCGTCGCCAGCGCTCGCGCCGCTTTCCCCCTGGACGGACGGATACGGGCGGCAAGACGCGACCGGTTTCGGCACATGAATGCTGATGTGCCATTGCTCGGGACAAAAACCGGGAACGCGTCCTAATTGCGCTGAGGTTACAACGGGTAGTGGCTACCCCCTTGATGCTTCGAGATGAAAACCGAGTCTCGACCCTCGGTCGAGCGCTCGTGATCCTCACGATTCTCTTGGATGTCACCTTAATGTGGGAACCGCCCACCGTAGGACTTGAACTTTAACAACTCGGAGTCTAGGAAAGCTCCGATTGTTGCAATCAGCTATTTAGCAGTTTCCAATTCCCTTCGGAAACGACCTCGACAGTTCCGTTTACGACCTTGAAAGCAGTGTGAATATCGGTAGCGTAGGCTTTGCCGCCGATTTCCGCTGCCCATTTCTCTGCGTTCTCCATCGTATTCCAGGGGCAGCCATCGGCGCCCAAGTGCGGAAAGATTGAGAAGTCGACGACTCCTAAGGCTTCATCGCCTCCTCCGGGAGGATTCCAGCCTACAAAGTCCGATCCGATGCGGGGCGTCATCACCATACTTCCAGCGCTTAAGCCCACCCAAAGCTTATCGTCCAAGTTCGGCAGGAGGTCCGCGAGGCCGGATTCGCGCATCCAGTGGGCCAGGTAAAGGGCGTCGCCGCCATTCACAAGGAGTGCATCCGACGCCTCAATCCAGCCCATCCAGCGCTCTTTGTTGAGGCTGGGGAGCGCGGTAAGTTCGAGCACACCCACCGACTTCCAACCGAGACCGGTCATCGGACAGCGTTCCTCACGTCCGCTGACGAAGCGGTACGCCCCCTGAGGGCTGCCTTGCGGGTGGCCGTAGCCCGCAGTGGGAATGCAGAGCACATTGGACTCTTCGATCGGCTTGCCAAGCATCCCGATAAGCGCCTTGTGGATGCTCTGGTTCTTAATGCCCGAGTCGGTGAGGAGGAGTTTGATCATAATTCGCGTGCCCTTTCTCTTCCTAGTCGATCCAAAACCGCCGTTTTCGACAAGCCGGCGGGAAAATCTTCAGGAAATTTCATCGAAGCTACCTGCAAGGAAAGTCCTCACAATACTTTTCCAAAGATCGTCAACCACCAGAGTTTCAAACCCTCTACGTGCGGGGTACCACCTGATTTCGAACCTAGAATTGCCCTTGAGAAGGCAAACACCTCTGTAGCTCCGCCAATGTAGGGTTGAGTAGGCACCATGACGAATCGGGAACTTTATCGGGAAATTGAGGACGTCGTCGAACGACACAAGTCTGGAGGGAGAATGCTCGAACAGTACTTGTCGGCCCTCCTAGTCCTGGCTCGCCAGCAAAGCAGCTTGGATAGCCAGCCGGTTGAGGCCTTCATTCGGCTGCTATCGGATGCCTTCACAGCAGAACCGCTGACCTTCGATGAGGTCTGGAGAACTCAGGTCACACCCTTGGCATGGGAAGCAACGCTGATTCGTCAACTCGTCGACCTGCGCGAGATGGACGAAATCGGAACCCTGAAGAACGAGTATAGATACTTCGGCGTTAGCGCGCCGCGGGGATCTTCCTGGTACAACTTCGACCCGGCATCATTCCTCGAGTGCGGAGTGAGGGGAACGTTCGGGGGATGGGAACAGGACGATTCGACCACGCGAGCATATGTTCCAGGTCAAGTAGCCGCCCTGAATTTGGAAGGACAGATCGTCAGCGTAAATCCGGAGGATACCGGCGATCCAGTGATCGAGGTCCCGGAGATTTCTTGGGGGCAATTCCGAGAATTTCTTTTGTGCGGCCAACAATACGAATAAAACACGCATGCTAGCCGTCCCACCCGTCACTCTGGAAAACCCAGTCTGAAAACCGTAGGGTGATCACGTGGTTGTCGAGCTCAGTGGTAAACACCATTTCCCACAGCGTAGGTGTGTCGCTCGGGAAAGGCAACCTAATGAACTCAAGGCGCAAGCTGTCAAAGAATGCCTGGGGGCTCGAACCATCTTGAAATGGCTCGCCATTACCCACGAGGTCAGCATGATACTGCGCTAAGAGAGCCGGGTACTTTGCCTCGATCTGCTGGAAGAACTCTCGTTGACGCTCCGACGGTTCTCCAGCCCCATGCCCCAAGGCGAATTCCACGTTTCTTCCGACTGGTGAGAATAGCTTTGTTCCGATCCAGCCGGCTTGCTTATCCAATCGCAATCGTCCGAAGTATGGATCGTCAAATTCTGCTGGACCTGAATCGTTAGGTGGCTTCCGTTTCGAAAAAAGACGTAGTTGCACGTACTGCACCCCGAATATCCTTACCACAGGATAACATCCGGGCTTCTTTCGTCTTCTTCAGAAACTCCGTGACCACCTTCCTAAATGCGTCTGGCCTTTCCACCCATGGGTAGTGGCCGCATTGGCCCAGGAAGGTGAGCTGCGAGCCGGGGATCGTGTTGTGAATCTCGAGTGCGGTCAAGTCGCCGATCGGGTCTTGGTGGCCCTGGACGATGAGGACCGGGCATTGGAGCTTTCTTAGACCCGGCCGCGCGTCGTACCCCTTGGCGAGGTCGGCGAAAACCAGTTCGTTCATCCTCGCGTGGAACGATCCCTCGGGGATGGCGGCGGCCCAGGCCAACCCTTTGGCTCGGTCGAAGAAGTATGCGGCGGTGGTCACGCGCACGCGTTCCAGCATCGCCTTCTCGTGGTCCACACCGTGACTTTCCGCCGCGTTCCAGTAGGCCATCAGCCTTTGGTCTTCGGGCGTCTGGCGGGCCGCGAGGTTGTCAAGGAGCCACGAGGCGAATTCAAGCGTAGGCCCGCCCGGCCCGATGAGGATCATCCGATCGACCCGATCGGGGTGGGCGGAGGCATAAGCCTGGGCGAGAAGGCCACCTCCGGAGTGCGCGACCAAGAACAGTCGTTCTTGCTTCAGCGCGACACGCAGTGCTTCGAGGTCTTCCACCCAAAGCTTCACGTTCACGGTCTCGGCCGACAAGGACGGAGGCATCGACCTACCCGTTCCGCGTTGCTCGAGGTAGATCCGCTGGTAATCGCCAGGCAGAAAGCCGCCGACTTCCTTCATGTAATCGACGTCGAACCCCGGCCCGCCGCTGACCAGCACCACCGGCGTTCCGTTCCCTTCGGTCCGGTAATAGAGGTCAAAGCCGTCGCGCCGGACTTTGCCGTCCTCCGCCCAACCCATCACTATTGCGCCGAGGGCAACCACCACGACGAGAAAAGCTCGGCGAAAAAAGGACTCTTTCATCTGCACCCTGCGTGGTCCTTGGGCGGAGGCACCCCTATCGTTTCAGGATGTACCGCGAGACCTGCACACAGGTTCGCTACGAACCGCAAGGGGCCATGCGTTCCCACGCCAGGTAACGGTGAGCATGAGTCAGCTCTGAGAACGCTGGACGTCCAGCCGAAGTCGCTACTCCGCCGCGGAAGAGGCCAAGTTTCGCGGGACATATTACGAAACTGCCCACTCTCACTTATGCGTTTAACTTGCAAGTTCCCCGAGACGGGGGAATCTTAAATCAGTTCCGGAGCGCCTGTAATCGCCAAATGTGATGACAAAGTCCCTCGCGATTTTGCTTGGCTCAGCCGCCATCCTGCCATATGATGTTGTTTTAGCGTGACCCCTTCGTCACGCCGGGAGGATGATTTGCCTAGAACGTTTTTGCTACTCGCAGCGGTTGCTGCCGGGTCCGGCTTAGGTCAATTGGGCCTAGCTCAGCGTGCGCCACTACCGGACGTTACGGTCCCCAGCTTCGTGGGCCAATCGACCGATTTGGGGCACTCGAACCCCCAACGCCTACTTCATGTTTCGGTCAGCTTGCCGCTGGGAAACTCGGCCGGATTGGAGGCGTTTTGCGACAGTGTGAGCAACCCGAAGAGCCCCAACTACCGCCAATTCATCACTCCGGAAGAGGTCGGTAGGCAGTTCGGTGTGACACAAACTCAGATGCAGAAAGTCGTCGACTTTCTGTCCGCAAGCGGGTTCAAGATCAAGCAGATTGGCGCGAATCGAATGACGATTCTCGCGGATTGCACGGTGGCTCAAGCCGAGGCCGCGTTCAAGACGTCGATCCACGACTTTAATTCGGTAGCCCCGGGCGTTTCGGTAGCCCAGAAACTGCAAAGTGGCCAACTGTTCGACATACCCACTGAGAGGCATTTCTCCTTCACGAAACCACTCACGCTCCCGACCACGCTGCAGAACCTGGTGATCGACGTGGCGGGCTTGGAAGACTACACCCGTCCGCAGCCGCGCGTTTTGACCCCAACTCAAACGCGAGGCTTGTATGGCCTGGCTAACATGTACGCCGGAGGAAGCCAAGGTCAGGGCCGGACGATCGCCATCTCGAATTTCGATGGCTACCGCCTTAGCAATGTGCCGCTCTACTACTCACAGTACAGCTTGCCGACTCCGGCCGGCGGTGCGGGCAGCAACATTACGGTCAAGACCATCAGTGGCGGCGCTGGAAGCGGTACCCCCCAAGGCGAGGGAGACCTCGATATCCAGATGGTTCTCGGCATGGCACCGCTGTGCAACTTCGAAATCTACGATGGCGGCGGGTCCGACCTCATCGGCACTCTGACGCGGGAAGTCAACGACAACACCGCCGACGTCATCAGCGAAAGCTATGGCTGGAATCTTCCGGCCTCGACGGCTACGTCGGCCCACAATCTTCACCTCTCGATGACGGCCCAAGGCATCACCTACATGGCAGCCAGCGGCGACTCGGGCACTACGTTAGAGCCGTACTCCTATCCGGACTATGATCCGGAGGTGCTGATGGTTGGCGGCTCGATCGCCAGCGTCAACGCCAGCAATCAGCGCACCTCCGAGGTCGGCTGGAGTCTTTCCGGCGGTCAGGGTGGCGGAGGCGGTTGGAGCACCAACACCGCATCGTTCAACGTTCTGCCGAGCTGGCAGCACGGTACGGGCGTCCCAACCAACATCAACAAGCGGCTCGTTCCGGACGTCGCTCTCAACGCCGCCGGTTCCGGTTCCGGCGCTTACTACTTCTATTTGAACGGAACGCTTTCCAGCGGCTATGTGGGCACCAGCTTCGCATCGCCCGTCTTCGCCGGCAGCCTCGGGGTTGCTGAGCAAAACATCATTGCGCAGGGCGGATTGCCGGCTAACGGATCCGGCAAACGGCGATTCGGGCGGATTCAGGACCTGATCTATTCGCAGAATGGGCGATCCGACGTCTGGTTCGACATCACATCGGGGAATAACGGAAACCTTCCAAATGGATCGGCCTCAAACGCGGGTCCGGGTTGGGACTTCGTCACCGGTTTTGGCGCGATCAACTTCGGCGCCTTTGTCACCACGCAGGTCAGCGTTACGGTACCGGCCGCTCCGACCGGCCTCGCCGCGACCGCCGGCAACGCCCAGGCATCTCTGACCTGGACCGCAAGCGCGGGAGCGACGAGCTACAACGTCAAGCGAGCCACGACGAGTGGCGGCCCGTACACCACCGTCGGCAGCCCGACCACGACCTCGTTCACCAACACCGGTCTCACGAACGGCACTACTTACTACTATGTAGTCACCGCCGTGAACTCCGCGGGTGAAAGCGGCAACTCCAATCAGGCGTCGGCGACCCCGAACGTCTCGCTTCCGGCTGCCCCAACCGGGCTCACCGCCACCGCCGGCAATGCCCAGGCTTCGTTGACCTGGACCGCCAGCACGGGGGCCACGAGCTACAACGTCAAGCGGGCCACGACGAGTGGGGGGCCGTATTCAACGGTCGGCAGCTCGTCTACGACCTCGTTCACCAACACGGGTCTAACCAACGGCACGACGTACTACTACGTGGTAACCGCGGTCAACTCCGCCGGCGAAAGCGGTAACTCCAATCAGGCCACGGCAACGCCTTCCGCGGGCGTATCCCAGCAGTTGCTTCTGAACCCAGGGTTCGAAAGCGGCGCGGCCAATTGGACGATGACGTCCGGCGTCCTAAACAACACCAGTTCCCAACCTGCGCATGGCGGCTCTTACGATGCCTGGATGTGCGGTTATGGGAGCAGCCACACCGATAGCGTGTACCAGACGGTCACGATTCCGTCCAACGTCACTTCGGCGACGCTAACGTTCTGGGTGCATATCGATACGGCGGAGACGACCACCTCGGTCGCCTACGACACGGCATCGGTTCAAATCCGGAATTCGAGCAATTCCCTACTGACGACGCTTGCGACGTACTCGAACTTGAACAAGGCGACTGGCTACGTGCAGAAGAGCTTCGACGTAAGCGCATACAAGGGTCAGACGATCCGTGTGTACGTAACCGCGACCGAAGATGCTTCGCTTCAGACGTCGTTCGTATTCGACGACTTCGCGCTGACGACGCACTAAGCCTCGTTTGTCAGGAAAGGCGGCGGCCCCATTCGGCCGCCGCCTTTCCGATGTTTGAACCGGGCGCAAACAAAAGGCGCTGACTACGATTTGAGCAGGGCTCTTTCTTCGGGAGTCACCAAGAATTTGGAATTGGTGCGGTTCCGCCGAACCGGGGTACTTGCTCCATCCGGCCGGACGACCCACTCAAACTCCCCCTCCATCGGGTGAGAACCGTATGCCGCGAAGGCTCCGATCTCCGACAGCTTGCGCCGTTGGCCGGCCGTCAACTTCGCGTGGGGCGAAATTCGTAGACCCTGCCTCTGCAGATAGCGAGGGATCGTGCCGCCGACCGCCCGGCGACGCTTTGACGGCACGAGATTCACGTGCCAATCGATCTTAGCCCGGCTTCCGTGTCGCCGTTGGTACATCAGCGTTCCTCCGGCGTTTTGTTCCCCGAGGAAGATCACGAATCGTTCTGAGGCCGACCCGATCGGGTACAGCCCGTCGCTGTGGGCTCCTCCCAGCATTTCGGAACCTACACGGATATATCCGTAGTCTCCCTGTGGGTCGTCGAGCACAGATTCGAACTGCTCTCTCCAGCGCGAGAGAGCCTGAATTTTGCGGTCGACCGAATTGACCGCACCCCGATGGGTCCAAATCGCGGCAAGGAGTGCAAAACAAAGATTCACGGCGCACTAAAGGGACGTCTTGGATGCGCAACCGTTTCCGGCATCGTCGCCCAGGTCGCTTTGGAACCGACGCGAGATCGCGACAGTCTTCCGAACGTGACAATGTTTCATGCAGATCGCCAGATTCGTCATCGCTTAACGTTCAACCTCCGCACTTTGTCGATCGGCGCTGTGCTTATGGCCTCATCGGCCTCTTCAGCCCTTGCCGCCGACCAGCTTCATCAACGAACCAGCCGTGATGCGTTCATGCATGTGCAGTACACGTCGAAGGCAGAGTTCATCCGAGGGCTAAAAAACCATCCCAAAGCGCTCAAGGCAATGGCAAAGTCCCTCGGCACGAGTCCAAGCCGACTCTTGCAGTACATCCACGACGACCTTCACCTGGGTCGTTTGAAAACCACCGGCAATTACATGGTCTGGGGCCTCCACAAGGGTCACATCTACAAGACGCACGTTCGATATATGGCGGGAATGCCCGCGTGGGTTACGTCGGATGGGACCCCTGTCATCTGTTGGCGTTGCTCCAACCCGATGACGGACCACCTGCAAACAGTGGCCACCCGGGCCGAAACCGTGGTAACTCCTCCGCCCACCCCGGTGGTCACGCCTCCGCCGGTCGAACCGCCCCCTGTGGCAGTAACGCCGCCACCAGTGGTGACTCCGCCACCGGTCGAACCGCCCCCCGTGGCAGTAACGCCACCGCCCGTGGTGACTCCGCCGCCCGTCGAACCTCCGGCTGTTGTAGTCACGCCGCCACCCGCAGTGGTTGTGACACCGCCCGAGCATAAGGAGGTCGTCGTGCGCGAAAACCGGCGTCGGATTGGAGTCAAGCTAGGCGCGACTACGTGGACCGAATACTTCGGAACCAACGAGACGCTGGCGACCGCTGGATTGGATTTTGATCTCTTGAACTTCAATTCCAATAACCATTTGGCCCTCTACGTCGACACTGCGGGCGAATTCGAAAATCACTCACCGTACCGGTGGTACGGAGGGGGACTCGAATTGCGGCACGATCTCGGCGACCCGTCGAAGTCGTGGGCGCCGTATGTCGGTCTCGGCATTGGTTACTACTCCGGGCACATCAATGACTTCTTCGCCACTGACTTCAATAAGCTTGGCGGAAAAGCCTTTGTGGGCCTGCAGTCGCTTAGCGGACTCTTCCTTGAGCTGCAGTACAACCAACTGGGCCACGAGGTCGGAAGGGATTTGAGCCGATTCGGCCTAAGTCTCGGCTATCGCTTCTAGCCCGCAAGGTGGCCCGCAGGCAACCCATATCCCCCTTCGCATCTTCGCGAAGGGGGCTTAGCGCTCACCCCGAGCCGGCAGTCAAAGGACCTCGGCGCTTTTCAGTTTGCCCCTCTGCCGCGCTTGCCTGGGTCACACTGAACGGATGCCTTTGCCAACCCCGACGCTGAATACGCCTCGGCTATTGTTGCGACCTTTCGCGGAAACCGATACGGACGCGATTTTTGCGTTACAGAGCAACCCGCGCGTCTTGCGTTACTGGGATTCGCCGCCCTGGAAGAACCGCGCGCAGGCGGAGCGTTTCATTGCGGTTTGCCGCCAGATGGAGCAGGAAGGCACCGGCGCGAGGCTGGCTGTCGAGCGCACTTCCGACAATGCGTTCATCGGTTGGTGCAGTCTGTCCAAATGGAATCCGGACTACCGCAGCGCGAAGATCGGCTACTGCTTTGATGAGGCGGCATGGGGCAACGGCTTCGCCACCGAAGCGGCCGGCACGTTGTTGCAGTGGGCTTTCGACACGCTGGATCTAAACCGCGTTCAATCCGAGACCGATACGCGCAACGCGGGATCGAGCCGCGTATTGGAGAAGCTCGGCTTTATCCGAGAAGGTACGTTACGAGAAGATTGCATCGTGGATGGCGAGGTATCGGATTCCTGGGTCTATGGACTTCTCAGGCGGGGATGGAAACGGTAAGTCGCACGAAATCCGATCGACGAGAAACGATACGATTACAATTACTCACGGTCTTTAACGCAAAGGCTTAGGAAGACAAATGACGGTCGAAGAACAAATCAAAGAGTATATTGCCGGCCAATCAGAACCAAAGCAAAGCGACTTGAAAGCGTTGCATCAGCTCGCGCTTCAAGCATCGCCCGGATGTAAATTGTGGTTCCTCGACGGTAAAGACGGTGAGGGCAAGGTTGTCGCTAACCCTAACATCGGTTATGGAAGTTACATCATAAAATATGCCGACGGAACGACCAGAGAGTTCTACCAGGTTGGTTTGAGCGCAAATAAGACCGGAATCTCCGTTTATATCATGGGGTTAGACGATAAGACCTACTTAGCGGAAACTTTCGGAAAGTCAATCGGCAAGGCGAGCGTGACCGGGTATTGCATCCGGTTTAAGTCCATAAAGGATATAGACCTCGATATGCTCCAGGTAGCAGTACGATATGGATTTGGTGCACAGAAGGAAAAGGAATGAGCTGGTGAAATCGTTACTTCGTGCCTTGCCTTAGAATCAGGTCTTAGGCAAGGCACGATGAAACTTCTTCTCACGACTGACGGCACTGGAAGCGGTTCGACCGATAGGACTATTTCAACAGCTTTTCCTTGAACCACTGGAGTGCCTTCGTTAACCCAGGACCGAAGGTCTTGTCATCGTGGCCGCCTCCGGGAATGACCTCGAGCTTGTGCTCGACGCCGGCCTTGGCCAACGCTTGATCCATGGCTTGAGCCTGTTGAAGAGGGACGATCTTGTCATCATCGCCGTGAACGATCAGCGTCGGCGGGAACTTAGGGTTTACATAAGTGATCGGCGAAAGCTTCCGTAAAGGAGCTTCAATATCGCTTCTGGGAGCTTTGGGATCGATCCCGAGTGCGGGAAAGAAAATGGCCATTTGAGGCTCGTCGGTGAGTACGAAGGCCGGCTTTCCCCAATTGGCTAAATCGGTCGGAGGAGCGATGGCGGCGACCGCGTTTACGGGAAACTCCGGTGAGCCGGCGATCATAAGCGAGAGATGCGCGCCCGAGCTGATGCCGGACACCCCCACTCGATTAGTATCGATTCCGTAGTCGGCGGCATGCGCGTGAACAAACCGGACCGCGGTTCGAACCTGTTCCACAATCTCCGCGACCTTGAACCGCGGCTGCGCGCCGTGAACGACTTCAAACACGGTGAAGCCGCCGTCGACAAAAACCTTTTCGATCGCAGGTCCAAAGCTGTTCAGCATAGAGTGGTCCGACATCCACCCTCCGCTTACCATAAAGACCACTGCCGCCTTGTTCGGTTTTGCCGGCTTGAGAACGTCCATCGTGAACGCCACTCCTCCCGCCTTCATGTAGATCACATCGCGGGTACGAGTCTGAGCCGAGGCCAGGGTGACCAGCAAAGGCAGGAGCACAACGGGAAGGCGCGGCAACATGCGGGCAGTATAACGGGACACGCGAATCCCGGCCATTGATCGAGGAATGGCCCCAAGGCGACGACCCGCCCGTCGGCTAGTTCGTGCCGCGATAATTCCGTCAACCGAAACATGAAGAATTAATTCTCTGCTCATAGTTGCAGGATCGTCGTTTTGGTCCACACCAATTCGACAAGCGATCTCAAAGGTTTGAAAATCGCGAAACGGAATGACGCCTCACTTAACTTCAATCGAATCTGCACGGCTGATCGAAACGATCTCGATCGGCGGCTCCAGCGACTGTTTCTCGGCGTGCGATCTCTGGATTTTGCGAACGACGTCCATTCCCTTCTTCACCCTTCCAAAGGCCGCGAAACCCTGTCCGTCGGGATTTCGTTTCCCGCCAAAGTCCAACTCGGGTTGCTTGCCGATGCAGATGAAGAAGTCGGACGTTGCCGTGTCGGCTCCATCGCGGGCCATCGAGATGGTTCCATCCAGGTGGTGAAGGCCCGTCACATTGGTCCGCTCCAATAAGATCGGCGGGAAATCCTGTTTTTCGAACTTGGGATTGACCCCTGCCTGAACGACCTCGATCTTCACCTTCTTGTCCGGCTGGTTCTTCGGCGTGACCGTCCGATGAAATCGCCCGCCGGAGTAGCGCCCCTCATCGACATACCGGAGAAAGTTGGCCGCCGTCCCAGGGGCATGCCTGACGTCGACCTCGACGAAGATCGATCCAAGCTTCGTCTCGATTTTCACCAAAGGATTGGGGGGTTCCGTGCCGTAAAGCATCGATCCCGCAACAAGAACAAATCCCAGTAAGCCCATCAATCCAGGTTACATCCACCCGAGGGGCGGTTAGTCACCAAGGGCGATACGGGGGATTGCCGACCAGCCTAATTTAACGTTATATTATGAATGCTCGGAACAATTGCATTTAAGGAGACGGCCTCCCGTTGCGAGCCAGAACATCGCTCCCACAACCCTCACCGGAGAGACAAAAAGGCAATGAAGTCAATTTCGAAAATAGCAGTTGTAGTGTTGGCGTCGGCGGCCTCGCAATTTGCGCCCGCTCAGAATGACAAGATGGTCCCTATTCCCACCCCCAAGCAACCGAACGCTATCGTTCTCGGTACCGGGAAGCTTCCCGAGGCGACTGCAGAAGAGTCCTGGCATTCCCAATACGGCAGCAGGTTCGCCAGAAACGTGAGCATTGCCACCCTGACGCCGTTTCTTCCGGCCAAGTCCAAGGCGACGGGAGCGGCCGTCATCGTGGCTCCGGGCGGAGGGTTTCGCACCCTTTCCATGGAAAATGAAGGGTCGAACGTTGCGAAGGCGCTGGCCAAGAAAGGGGTGGCGGCCTTTGTCCTGAAATATCGACTCAATCCGACCCCTCCGGACATGGCGGGATTCGAAGCCTCCATGCGGCAGATGTTTTCCGGTCCACCCCGGCGTCCCGCGGCTCCCCGGGATCCATCGGAGGCGCTTGCGCCGCAGATCGCCGACGCGGTTGCGGCATTCGAGCTTGTGCGCTCGCGAGCAAAGGAATGGAACGTCGACCCGAGCAAGGTTGGAATGATTGGCTTTTCGGCCGGGGCGATGTTGACGATGTCCACGACCCTTTATGGAAAGGATGTGCACCCGGCGTTCATCGGCGATATCTATGGTCCGCTCAATGCGGTCAAGGTGCCTAGCGACGCCCCGCCACTATTCATCGCACTTGCCGCGGATGACCCATTCTTTGCTAATGGTGGGTTCGGGGTGATCGACAGCTGGAAGGCGGCGAAGCGTCCGGTCGAGTTCCACCTTTATGAACAAGGGGGACACGGCTTCGGGATGTACCCGAAAGAAACGACCAGCACCGGATGGTTCGAGGCCTTTGCGTCGTGGCTACGCATGCACGGCTACATTAAGTCGTGACGATCCAGGCGAACACTTTCGCCTGGGATCCGTTCATTGAACGGGCTGGCCCGACCGGGCCAGCCCTTCTCTTTACTCTTCGTGAGTAACCTCGTTAGGCCGGCCGATAAATCTTGACAACCGCCCCAGTATCGAACTGGATGAGATCTTCCAGCCTAAGGTCGAGCGGCTTGTCGAGGCCGGCGAAAATCGGTAGACCGCAGCCGAGCGCAACCGGATGCACAGCCAGGATGATCTTGTCGACCAGGTTGGCCGCGATCAGGCTCGACGCGAAGGAGGCGCCGCCATGAGCGAGGATCGGTTTACCCTCCTCTTGCTTCAGGCGTTGGATGTCCGCAGCCAGATCCGTCCCCGCCACGAGCGGGTTTCGCCAACTTTCCAGCACCGTATCGTCGATGGCCGGGCGCCCTTCTCCGTTTGCCGCCTTTATATCAGGCGCTGAGATCTTGCCACTTCTCGAGAACACGACCTTAGGGATCTCGTTCATCGGCCTTGCCATCGGTAGTGGCGAGGTAGGCCAGTAGCCAGCCATATCTTGATAGGTGCGATGCCCCATTGCATGGAGGCCCGCCTGCCCCAGCAACTCGATAAGCCACGTTCGGCTTGCTTCACTAGAAGAACGGAAGACCCAGTCGAGCTCCCCGTTCGGTCCGGCAACATACCCGTCGATCGACATCGACATCTTCAGAATCAGTTCTCTACTCATGATCGAAGCTTGGTCGAACCAGTCGATTGGAAATCGACAGCAGGCTCTACGAAAACCGAGATTTTTCAAAATCCCTTTGGGCTGTCTCCGCGGCTACCATATGACCTAGAATGGGTGGAGGGCTTTCAACCACTATGGAACGAAATACAGAGGATCATCCGATCGCCGCGCCCAGCAGGAAGCAGTTGCTGCTGGCACGCCTCTCCTTCGTCCGGCGAGAGCTGAACGAAATACTGCGGCATCTAAGAGACGACCAGCTCAGCTATGCGCCCGGAGCTGGGGTTCGACCCACTTTCGATCAGTTTCTCGAAATCGGGATGAACGAAGTGATGGCCGTGGCGCTCCTTCGCGATGGCAAGACTCTCACCCACGCCGAAGCAGAGGCGCAACTGTCGCATGAGCCAACCGTGGCTTCCTACCGAAAGATGCTGGAGGACGTTCGCGCCGACACTGTGGCGTATATCGAGACGCTCTCCGAAGAGGATTTAGCCGAGCCGGTCGAGGCATCCAATCCTTGGTATGCCTCTTTCGGCATGAAAGCCGTGCCACGCTACGATGCCCTCACGAGCGTCGCGCTACACGAGTCTTATCATGTCGCGCAGCTCATCACATATGCCTGGGCGCGCGGCGACGATCCTTATGATTGGTAGCGCGAAAAGCTCATGGGCCGTCCATCATTTAGATCATGAAAGCTTGGCCGAAGGCGGTTCCTATTTGGTGAAGTCCCCTTCGGCTGCGCTTAGGCTGCTTTGCGCGATTCCGTTTTTGGTTGGCGCCTTTGGTTGGGGTGAGCGACAAGGAGTACCGCCCGAGAACCGGAGCGGTAAGACCGGCGACCCGATCTCGCGGCTGGCTAAGGAGATCGACTCGAAAGCGCGAACCCTCGCTTACGAACCTAGCCATGGGTATCTCCGGGCGCTACTGAGCGAGCTTCATATCGACCCCGTTTCGCAGGTGCTGGTCTTCTCAAAAACCAGCTTTCAATCCGCTTTTATCGATCCGAGTACGCCACGTGCGATCTACTTCGACGGCAATTGTTACGTCGGCTGGATTCCCGGGGCGCCGAATATTGAAATCATTACCGTCGATCCCGAGCTTGGCCCGCAGTTCTACACGTTGGCAAACCGGAGGACGGCGATGCCCCGTTTCGTAAAACAGACGGACGATTGCTTTTCTTGCCACGACTCCCCGATGACACACAACCTCCCGGGTCTGCTGACACGGTCGGTGTACGCTGCCCCAGACGGTCGGCTCCTCACGGCAGCCGGTTCCTATGTAACAACCTCGGTCAGCCCGATATCGGAGCGTTGGGGAGGGTGGTATGTGACCGGCAAAAGCGGATCCCAACTTCACATGGGAAACGAACCTGCCCGCGGCCCCGAGGCGAACCCAACACAAGATCGCCGGCGCGGAACGAACGTCACCGATCTCAGCCGCTATTTCGATACGAGCACGTATCTGACGCCGCATTCCGACATCGTTTCGCTCATGGTGCTCGAGCAACAAACGACGATCACAAACTGTATTAACCAAGCTGCGCAATCGACCCGCGCGGCGCTTAAGTACGCGGCCGACATGCTTGCGCTGGGTTGGGAGCGGGACCATATCGACGCTGGAACGATCGAGCGAGTCAACCACGCTTGCGAGCCGTTGGTTCGCGCGCTGCTAGGGGCCGACGAGCCCGCTCTGACTTCCCCGCTGATCCCATCCAACGGATTCTCTAAGAAGTTCTCCCTAAGTGCGCCACCCGACCCGCAAGGCCGCCGACTCAGCGACCTGGATCTCAAGACGCGGATCCTGCGTTATCCCTGCAATCCAATGATCTATTGCACCGGGTTCCGTGGCTTGCCAACGCCGGCTCGAGACCACGTGCTTCGCCGCCTGCGTGAGGTCCTCTCCGGCAAAGACACATCCGTCCAATTGCCCGGCGTTACCTCGGAAAGCCGCGCCGCCGCCCTTGCCATCTTGGACGCGACCGTTCACTGAGATAATGAGGTCGCTCCATGATTCGAACACTCGCCCTAATTGTTCTAACCATACTTTCGATGTCGTCCTGTACGCATTCTCAATCCTTTTATGCCATTTCAGGATTAGGGACCATCCCACTCTCAGGGATGCAAGGAGAGATATCTTGGGCAGACGGGCAACCGGCCAGTTCAAGTGGTGAGATTCGCGGAGAATCGTCGGAACGTCTGCTTACCCTCATCTTTCTGACACCCATGGCAAGAGGAAATGGCAGCCGAGGTGGCGACTCTGACACGGGTGGATCGTTGGCAACATTCGAGCTTGCGAACGGGATTTTTCCTGACAATGTGGACGCTAGAGTCGAGTGGGATAAGCGGGCCGACGTCGTCAAGATCGACGGTAATGAATTCGATCGTTCGAAGGGAACACTTTTCGTAATCGTGAAATCTCCAAGATCTCTTGGGAAAGTCTGGCAGTTGACATCGCCATCTGGGATTACAGATGCGAAAGAGTTACTGGCGCATGCCAAGGCGGAACTTCAGGACGTAGAAGCCGTTCAGGACGCTTCATTAGACCTGAGTTGAAGTTCGGCTTATCCTAAAATTCTTCCCTGCCATCTCGACGCCGCTAAAACTTAGGTGCACCGAGGGGAGCTCCGGGAACTTAGTAGGATGGCCAGGCAAGGCATCATGAGACTCCTACTGACCTCCTTCGGTATCAGCAAACGCGAGCATCCACGAGGCGCTAGCCGACCAGACGGCGATCAAGGTCGTCAATGGAACCGTGGAAGTCGTTTCAGAAGGACACTGGAAGCTGCTTTCACCGACGAGTTGAAGACTCTACGTGCGGTCATCTCGCAGTTTCACCCTATCCGACGTACACCTCCTCATCACCCCAGCAGGTCTGGAGAAAATCTATTTGGCCGGTGTGGAGGGTGGCGTGCCAGCCGGGGAGCTTCATGAGCCAAGTCATCGGCATGGACCAGCCTTGACCGGATTCCAGGGTGGAGGCGACGTCTTCGGGGGTGAGGGAATCTAGGGCGGCGAGGACCTCGTCGGCGCCTTTCCGGAAGATCGTTTCGACTTCCTCACGGCTCGTAACGGCGACTTCCTCCGCCTTTCTCTGCGCAAGCCACTCCGTCAGGTTCTCGGGCATCGGCAGCTTGCGATCCCGGATCATCTGAGCGAACCGGCCGTAATAAAGGGCGGTGTGCGCGGCGACCCGGAGAGCTGACTTCGCCGTTGGAGCCGGCGTCCAGGTCAACTTGTCATCCGGAACGTGGGAGAAGTTCCTTAGGAACGTCTCCATTTCCTGCACTGCGCTTTTTTTGCATGAGGCAACGATGTCTTCCATTTTCGTAATCCTACCGGTTCAGACGCTCCAAATCGGCAAAGCGCAGTATGAGTTGGTTGCCGAAATCGATAACAAAAAGGTGCTTTACGGCCGAGGATTCACTGGACTCTGCAGCAATTGGTGAGCCATCTGGCGATCAATAAAACAGTGGGTCGCCAAGTGGTTGTCGAATATGGACCGTGCCGCTCGACCATATGCAAACGGCCCAACCGCGAGCCGTTATCGGAGAAGACACGATGAACTATTTGGTAGCCATTCACCACCGCGACGACTACGACCCGACCGTCGAAGACGAAGCGATGCACCGCGACATCGACATCCTCAACGACGAGATGGTAGCTGCGGGAGTCAGGGTCTTCGTGGGCGGGCTGCACCTCGCAAGCCGCGCGAAATCGCTACGCGCCCAGTCTGGTGGCAAAGTGAGCGTCACCGATGGTCCGTACCTGGAGACCAAGGAACACATCGGTGGGTTCTGGGTGCTCCAAGCCGCCAACATGGACGAAGCGCTCGAGTGGGGCCGCAAGGCCGTAATCGCCTGCCGGGCCCCGGTCGAAGTCCGCCAGTTTCATTGAGGCGGAATCGCGCTGAGGGTGTCCCAAGCGGCCGGACGAACACCGCTTCGGCAATAAGGCGAGCCTGCACCATTCGGTGGCTGGCTAGTGGATGGGGCGGCGAAATTCTCTCACGATCATGTAGATCAACGAAGACCTAACCGGCTCGAGACGCTTCGTACGGACCTGACAAGCGGGCAGATCTACCCGTTTCGCTTAACCATCTCCGCGATCCAGATCGGGGCGTAAGGAGAGACGCACCCCTTCGAAACCGGATAGTCGCGGAAGGCGCCCAGTTTCTCGCCGATTGCGATCGCGCGGGAACGGTGCTCCGGGAATTTGATGCCGATCTCCGCCAGGCAGTAGTTCATCGTCCATTGAACCGTCGAAGGGGCGCTCCCCATCTCGGCTTCGATACGATCCAACAGGCCGGGAAGATCTAACCCCTCGGGGTCCTTGATGACCCTTTCGGTGGTCAGGCTCCAACCCATACGGGCGGCAATTTCGTGGTCGGAGTCCATCCACCGCTGACGCTGCGCCTCCTTTTGCGGGTGGAGCTTGATGATGTTCGTCGCCAGCCAATCGGCCACCTGATAATAGGTGACGGCTTCGATCATTCGGTCGAGGTCATCGACCGACAGCGTTTTCGGCTTGACGATCAGGGTCGCCAGTAGCATCGCGTCGATGTTGCCGCTCGCCCATAGCTTAGCGGCGAGGTCCGGGTCTACTTTGATCTGCTTGGCCATAGCGCGCAAGTCGGCGGTTTTGACGCCAAAGTAGTTGTCGCCGGCACCGCGCTTTGCGTTGTACGCCCGCACCTGTTCATTGCCAAGCGCCTGCAACTGGGCCATCACTTCCTCATACGTCATGGCGCGATTGTATCAAAACTTCTCGCTTCCTGCCGTCGCTTGTAGCGCGCTGTTGGGGCACAGGCGACTCCGGATGGCTCCGAAAAGTCCGTTCTTTCTCCCGACCTTTGAAGTCGAGCTGCCGGTCGATATGGGCCACGTCTTGCAGATCTCCGAGAGCCGGCATCGGGGTGGCATGAACCCGCTGACCCAGCCCTCGCCAGTTAGAGACTTAGTTGGCTAATCCGCTCCGCCAGGCTCGCGGCGCCAATCTCTCGCAGAACTGCGGCCCCCCTGAGCCAATCCGGCGGTCCGTCTGGGAGCACCACCGGCACTTCCGGCCGCATCGTAACGACTTCTCGAAAAGTTAGGGCAAGTTTTGAGTCCTCGGTATCGCCCCAGGCTTCGACGATCCGGTCCAAGGTGCCGTAACGGAGGAGCAGGGACGATGCGGCCTTGGGACCGACGCCGCGAATCCCCGGAATCTTGTCGGAAGCGTCTCCGCTGAGCGCCTTAAAGTCTGGAACCTGCTCGGGAAGGACGCCCATCCGTTCCACGACCTCGCGAGGTCCGATTCGGCTCAGCTCGCGCGTTCCCCGTTGGGCGGCGAGAACGAAGATCTCTTCACAGACGAGCTGGTAGGCGTCGCGGTCGGTGGTAAAGAGGAGGGCACTTCCCCCTTGAGCCACTTCGCTCCTTGCCGCGGCGGCCATGATGTCGTCGGCTTCGAACCCGGCCGCCTTTCCAACTCCGAAACCGAATGGCCGGCAGAGGTCGGGCAAGCGGTTGATCTGCTCGACGATTTCCGGGTCGAAGATGCGCCCACCTTGATACGGCGGCCACAGGCGGTTGCGATAAGTGTCGACGCCGAGCGTGTCCCAGGCAACGAAGATTCCGCGAGCTGGCACTTCGCTCCAGACTCGGCTGAGCATGCTGAAGAAGCCGACGATCGCGTTGATTGGACGGCCGCCCTCCCCTTTAACGCTCTTAGGCGTCGAATGATAGGCGCGGTGGGCGAGATTGTCGCCATCGACGATCAGGAGCGGCTTGCGGAGCACGGTTAGGATCATGGCAGAGGGTCCACCAAGACTTTCACCGATCTGATCAGGCAAGCTGAGACCGAGCCTCTATGAGAAAATTCATTGTGACCACTATCGCCGTCTGCCTCGCCTGCCTTGGCTCCGCCCAAAGTCCGGCAGAGTTTGTAAAGCAGGTTCGAGAGGTCGACTTCCGGTTTATGCAGTGCCTCGCCAACGGAGATCATAAGACCCTGGACGAGATCCTCGATAAGAACGCGGTGATCGTAAGCTCGGCGGGAAAGGTGGGTCCCCGCGATCATATGATCAATGCGGTTCGAACCGGGATAACTCGAGTGACGTGGAACGCCATCGAGCATGAGGCGGTGTATCTCCACGGGGAAACCGCCGTGGTCAGCGAAAAGCTGCACTCACGCGGACTCTCCCGCGGCGAAAAAATCGACACGTGGCTACAGATCCTCCGGGTCTACATGCACAAAGAAGGTAAGTGGCGGTTGATAAGCTACCAATCCACCCGCATCCTCCCGTCGTAGCCGACTGTGCCAAGTGAGGGTGCAAGGGTTGCGACCATCGAAACCTTGCTAGTCGCTTATCGAGAACCGGATGATCTGTCCGTTCTTGTCGTACACGCACGTCACGTAAGTCTCATAAAACGGGCGAACCCGGCTAATGCGGTAGCGGCGGGACAGACCCAATGGAACCTGAGATCGGTTCATCAGGCTGACCGATCGGATAGGGCCGAGGGTCCGCATTCCGTTGGCAAGACCGTTTCGCAAGTCGCCCTCCAACAGACCCGCAAGCTGTGGCGAGAACTCTTTGTGGTCGACCCGTCCGCTAGCCAGTTGGCCCAGGATTCTTGAGATGCGAAGACTCTCGGTGGGCGCGTCGTCAACAATAGGCAACTCCGGAGGAACGGCTAGCCTGGGTTCGACCATACCGGCCACGGTTAGGGCGATGCGATCCAGATCGACCTCCACCGTGTTGGCCAGCACGATCACCGTCAGGCCACTTTGGGGAAAACGATGAAACTCAGACTGATATCCAGGCACGCCGCCGCCATGGTGAATGTGGCGATAGCCTCGATAACTGTCGACGAACCAGCCAAAGCCGTAGGAGCAAGCTGCACCGCTTAGCAATTTTGCCGGCGTCCACATGGCGACGCGGCTTGCTGGACGCAAGAGGGCATCTGACTCGAGAGCAATGTCCCACTTCGCGAGGTCGAGCACGGAAGACTGGAACGCTCCGCTGGGGCGAATCGAGGGCCATTTCTCGGCTGGATTGAACTTCCCGCGCCCCCATTCGTAGCCGGCAGCCAAACCGGGCGCCGGTTGCGACCAATTTACCTCGCTAGTATTTGCCAACCTCAGTGGCCGAAAGATGCGGTCCCGAACATACGCCGTCCAAGATTTGTGAGTTACCGATTCGAGGAGTTGGGCTACGAGGTAATAGCCTACGTTTGAATATCCCCAGGCCGATCCAGGTTGCGAAGTGAGAGGGGTAGACGCGGCCGCGGCGATCACTCCGGCGACTGTCTGCGGCTTGGACGGATCGAAGCCCGGAGCTTCCCGGACGAGCCCTGCAGTATGGGACAGAACCTGACGAACGGTTATCTTCTGCCAACTTGGTGGCAAGCCTCGAACGTACTGCGAAATAGGATTGTCGAGTCGGACTTTTCCATCTTGTACGAGCAGCATCGTCGCCGCCGCCAAGAACTGCTTGCTAAGGGAACCCAGCAGAAAGACCGTCTCAGGCCGTACTCGTCGCTTGGATTCCAGGTTCGATGTGCCGTACCCGCCGACGCGCACAAGTTTCCCGTGCTTCAGGACCGCGAAGGCAAGCCCTGGAATATGCTGCATGCTCATTCGGGCGTGGATAAAGTCGTCGATTCTGTCTGCCGATGCAAGACCGGCAAATACAAATAAGCATGGGATCGTAACGGCTCGAAGCACAGATGAACAGCGAATCATGCCTACATCGTAGGATGGGCCACGGCCTCCGTCTTGTCTTTACAGAGCGTTCCTTTGACTAGGCTGAGCCTATGCATGGCGCCGTTGATAGGCGGATGGGGTTGTGCCAGTGTATTTCTTGAAGGTACGCGTAAAGTGGCATTGGTCGGCAAAGCCAACCGTCAATGCGATCTCCGCAATGGGCATATCGGATTCCGTCAGCAGTCGGCCAGCATTTTCTATCCGGAGGCGGCGAATGTATTCTCCAATGCTACAACCAAATTGCCCTCGAAACGTCCTGGTCATGTGTGCTGGATGTACGCCAGCTTCATAAGCTATTCGCTCCAGACTCAGCGGCTCCGAATAGTTCGCGTGAAGCAGATCGCGAACCCGCGCAAGCCAACGCGGCAGTCGCGGCTCCGGACGGTCATCCGCCCGACGATGAAGATCTACGAGCAACTCCAAGGTCAATCCTTCTAGCATCATCGAGGTGAGATTGTCCGGGCTCTTGAACTCGCGGTACGCGTTCGTCGCTAGCTGGGCTGGACGGTCCCGGTCGCACATTGACCGTCTCGAACAAAACCCTGGGTAACGGCGGCCGAACTCGTCTCCTAGAACGATGTCAAAGGTCGTTACCTCTCCCAAAAAATGATCCGCGTGCAGGTCGTCTCTCGGCACGTAACCGATGGAGGCCTCTCCGATGTAGTGAGATGTGTCACCGGACAAGTGCTCGACGGCACCCGACAGGCATAGGAACAAGTGGGAAGCCGAATTCCGGTGCGGGGCCATCCGGTAATTTGCCGGGTATGACACCTGGCGGAACTGAAGGTCACCGCTAGCGATCTCCTTCCAAATCTTTGGTTCGGTTAAATTCTCCGTCGTCATGTTTGCTCACTCCTCAGGGCCGACAAACCTAAGCGCTTCCTCCGAGGTGAGTACGAATTCGTCAGCCGATCCGTATCCCGCCTTCCGGATCCTCCCCGCAGAATAGACCATCAGAATCGCTTCGGCAGCTTGTCCAGCGTCACCATAAGCGGGTCGTTTGCAACTTGCCTCACCCAATCGGGCGGATTGTCCTTCCCGGGCGCCCACCAGGGGAGGCAATACAACCAGCGCGGACCTTTCGACGCCATCACCGCCGGGCTTGGGACCGTGTCGCACTCGCATAGCGCCAACATCTTGTCCGGCGCGACCTGGCGCATCGTGTCGTAGTAATTCTGGTACGCATCCGTGCGGTAATCCTGCCCCGCTTGGTTGCTGTAGATGTCGACTCCCGCGATGTCCACGTAATCTGATCCTGGATAGAAACGCTTCCGGAACGCGACCGGATCTTTTTGCACCCCAGCGCTGTACACCCAAATCAGGTTGTGGAATCCGCGCTTCTTCACGAAGTAGTCGAAGATGAGGCGAAAGAGCGCCGCCGTGTTCTCCGGTTTCTGCCGGTCGGTCCACCAAAACCAACCGCCGTCGATCTCGTGCAAGGGTCGGAAGAGGATCGGTACATGGCCGTCCGCCAACGGCTGCATCGCGTCCGCCGTCCGGCGCAGATCTTCCATCGCCGCCCGATTCTCATCCGTACCTGGCGTTACGAGCCGGCCGACGTCGACGTGCGGCGCCGTCTTCGGCTGCCCAACCCAAGCGGTTCCGTCGGGAGCGAGCGGGTTCCCCCAGTGGTACTGCATCGTGACGAACCCATGCCGTTCGCGCCACCATCGGCCCGCATCTTTGACGTAGCTCGCCACAACGGAACGGTACGAGTCTCCCCAGTGGGGTGGATTCCAACCGTAAACGTCGATGCTAAGCATCGCCGGATACTTCCCCGCCACCTTATACATCGCCTCCGCGTTGGGCCAGTCGCCAATCCCAACCCCGGTGTTGGTGCTCTGCCCGTAGATCACCTTCTTCCCGTAGATCGATTGGAGGTAGGCCATGACCCCACGCGCCTCCTTCTGCAGCCGAGGATCCGCGCTTTTCTGAGTCGGCGGAGCCAGCATAACGGCGGCTAAGAGTCCCATGAACATGGACCAATTATGCTACTCAGTGACTTAGAGGGTCGCTAAGGGCGAAGTCTTCGGCGCTGCAGACACGGAACCAAAGACGTGGCGCGAGGCCAAGATCGTCAATATCCTTCTGTAGCTTGGACGCTGCGTGAATCAGATTGAGCAACGATCGGTGCTCCGGCTCAACGCCGCGTAAAACTCGACGAAGTCACTCTCCAATCGTGGAGGGAGGGCCTGGGCTTACGCGAAGGACGACTGCAAAGAAGGAAGAGTCTCCCTCGTAACCGTCCCTGCGAGAAGGGACAAGCGCTCCTCCTCAAGAAAATCCCACCACGCCGGCAGCCGGGCGCGCATATCTTTTGCCGCACGCATTCGAGATTCGGTCACAGAAAGATTACGGGGCATATCTGCGGACAGTGAGATCCGTGAACCCGACTCCACGGCAGGCAAACAAGAACGCTTCCCGGAACAGTTCCTCGGGACCGGAAACCGGGAAAAAACGCCGCTGGGGCAAGCTAAACAAGGCGATCATTCCGAAAAAGTGGTGAACGAACAGAGTATGAAGCTCGCTAGGAGCCTTCTCGGTCTGGAGTTCCCCGCTCGCCCAAGCGACTTGCAAGCACTCCGTCAGATAAGGGCAGATCGGACCAAATACGCTCTCTAGGAACGACGCGGCGAAGGAGCCGTCGCCGAGAAGGCTCTGGCCGATGAGACGGTCGATGCTGTCGTCCTTCACACGCCCCGGAGGACCGAGCAAGATGGTCTTCGCAAGGACGTGGAAAGCGCCGATAAACGAAGCGGCGCTCGGCGGCTCCGCCATGAGTCGCGCAAAGAGCGCGTCCTTGTTGGTGACCAGCGCCAGCGCCAGCTCGCTATACAGGATCTCCTTGGTTGGAAAATGCTTATACAGCAGCCCCTCCGAAACCCCGGCCGCCGCGGCAAGCTCTCGCGATGTGGCCCCCTCGAGCCCCTTCTGGGCGAAGACCTTCAGTGAGCTCTGAAGAATCATTTTCTTTCTTTCGCTCGCCGCCACACGTTTTTGCACGATTCTATGTTATCATCCTTTAATAAGTGAGTGATCACTCACTTATTAAAGGAGAAGTTGAACATGGTTCAGAAAATGGTTATTGCCCTCTGGTGCGGACTCATGTCGTCCGTAAGTTTCGCGAACGTAAACAAAGACGAGGCGTCGGTCAAGGCGATCCTGGGAAGACTCGAAAAGGCGTGGACCTCGGGCGACGCCAAGGCATGGAGCGAAGCATTCGCGAAGGATGCGGACTTCACGGTGTGGAGCGGTTTGCGAGTCCACGGCCGAGAGGCGATTCGCGCCGGGCACGAAGGGATTTTCAAAGGCCCATACAAGGGAACGGTCCTGAAATTCGAGATCGACAGCCTGCGGTGGGTAAGGCCGGATGTCGCTGTGGTTTTGACAAAGGGCGACACTCCAGGAGGCAAAGCCGGCGAGCAAATGAAGCAGACCTTCGTGATCTCGAAGCATGGCAAGAGCTGGCTCGTCGACGCCTTTCAGAACACGCGCGTGCAGGAGTGGCGAGGGCCGACCGACCGCCCGTAAAAAAAAACGGGAGAAAGGGTCTTCGGTTCCGACGGCCCTTCCCTCCTCCTTTACTGTTGACCCTTCCAGTCGAGATCATTGCGAGTGCAGCTTCGAGGAAGTCCTGCCTGTCCCATCTTTTCCAGACCGTGGAGACCGCAACCGTATATAGTTATCGGATGCTTTCGCTCGCCGTCCTCGCAGCCTTAACGCTCTCTCCGCAGGAGTTGAGCAACCAGTCGTTCCTTCAGGGTCTCCCGAAGCCAGCGGCAAAGGAGCTCGAGAGACGGAGGGACCTCATCGAAAAACGTCACGGATCGGCTTTAAAGAATGTGTTGGAGGCGACTGAGAAGTTCGCGGCGGACTTCTCGAAGCAACCACGAATCTCGGAAAGTCTCTCGACCCTGAACCGGGAATTCGGCGACCTAGCCAAGGACGAAAAGCTAAAGCCTGCAGATCGAGCAAAGCGCCTTGAGGATTCGGCTCAGCGTTTTGCGGGGGTAGCCGGGTCCGCCCTGGAGACGCACATCTTCGGCAATCTGCAAAACCTGGCGAAGTCGCTTGACGTAAAGACGCCACTGAAGCGACGTCCTTCAGGTGGTTTCGTTTCCACCTCCGGTTCGTCCGCCGATCGCCCTAGCCTGCCACCACAAACGACTCTAACCTCGCACGGGCCATACGAGCTAAGTACATCCTACGAGCGGACCTATGGCGCTAGCATTGCCCGGAATCAGACGCTGCTATTGGCCGATCCGAGAGGCATATTTATGGCAAACGTTGGGGCCGACTCCATTGTTCTTGGGGCAGGAGGTCGTAGCGCAACCTGCATCCTCGGTCACAGTTTTGACATTCCGGCCGGGTATTCCCGCGGCGAGGCAACCGTTTATTTGCACGGGAATGCGCAGATGGCGGTGTTCGCCGGGTTGGGCGGTGCTTCCGCCGTTACCTCAATCGGCACAATCGTCACCGACCGCGGACTCGTTCTGGGTTCAACTCAACGGGACGTTGCCACTTACGTCGCGCCGTTCGCCTACTATGTCCGAGGAAGCGAACCACTGCCGACGGCCCAAACCATCATTTTCGCCGCGCCGCCCGGCGGCGGACCGATATCCGTCACCTTTAACATCATTGCCTACACTGGCGCGGGTAGTGCTATAGGTTCAGCCTATGCCACTGCCGACATCCTTGGATCGGTCGATCGAATCGAAGTCCGCCTCCAGCGGTAGGTCGAAGAAGACCGAGACCCGGTCTTCTTCGGTCCTTTAGCGAGAGAAGTTTGATGATATTCGTCGCCAACCAGTCGGCTACTTGGTAATAGGTGACGGCTTGGATCATTCGGTCTAGATCTTCGACCGAAGGCAGCCTGGGGTTCATGACCTGGGTCGCCAGGAGCATCGCGTCGATGTTCCCGCTCACCCATTACTCGGTCGCCAAATCCGGGTGGGCTTTGATCTGCCTGGCCATGGCGCGCAGATTCGCCGTATTGACCCCAAAAACCGTTGTCGCCTGCCCCGCACTTGATCGTTGCCGATCGCCTCCAACTAGGCCATCACTTCGCCGTACGTCATCCAAACTTCGGGCTGGTGGTTCCTCAATGGACAGACCCATCAGTCCAGATCGTGACGACCGCCGTCGACTTTGCCGGAACGGCTACTTTCGGCCACCTAAGGTAGTTCGTGTAACCAAGCGGGTGCTTTGCCTGACCACGGCTCTCCGCAAACACGGAGACCTTGGCGTCGTAATCGGTCGGATTGGAGAGCTGGAGGGTGATGCCGCGGGCGGCGTGCTTGACGACTTTCGCGATCACATGGTCGAAGACAAACAGGTCGCCGGAGTCCGTACGCAAATAGATTCCAGGGATCTCGATCGCCATCATCAGGCCGTCGAGCTCACACCACGCATTTTGAGTTTGGATGAAGTTGCCGACCGCCCCCTTGCCCTCGGCATCCGTGGGTTGGATCCGCTCCATGGACGCGCCGAATCCGGTATGGCATGTTGGGTGGCCGGGCATATCGGTGGCCTCGACCTGTGCGTGCTGGATGTCGCGAAGCAACTCCGCGTACCGCCGATCCCCGGTCGCGCGAAACAGCTTAAACAGGTAGTCGCCGGAGGATGTGCAAATGCCGGGCGCGGCATGCTTGTTCTGAGCGCTTGCCCATACCGCGCCGGCCATGTGGCCACCCAACCTGGCGATATCGCTTTGGGGTGGAAAAATGTAGTCGTAAGAGAGAACCCAGGAAGCGGCCAGAGCCGCTTCGTCTCGGGCCTTTCGGAGCCATCCGGAGTCGCCGGTTGCCCAGCAGAGCGCCATCAGCGACTCCAAGAAGCCGAAGGAGGACTCCGAATCGGGATCTTGCGAGATGTCGGCGCAGTGGCCGCCGGTGAATCCCCTCCCGACCACGTCGCGCCGGTAGTAGAAGTTGGCCGACTCTTTGGCGACGCGCAGGTACTCGGGATTGTTGAAATACTTCCCCGCCATCGCGAGCCCCGCGGGGAAAAGAGCGCCCGAGGTGGAGTTGAACACGGCGATTTCACCCGTCTCGGGGTCTAGATACTGGCCAAACTCGCCGCGCTTCCTCCACATCGACTCGAAGGCGGCGGCGAGCCGCCGGGCGGATTGCTCCCACTCCGGCTTGATCTCGTTTCGGTGGCCCTGCGCGATCAGGATCTGGAAGAACTTGAAGAACATGACCAGCGCGTCGGCGTTCTTCCTGGTCAGCACAAATGGACGACCATCGAGAGAGCGATCGGCGCGTATCAGTCCTTTCGCGGTGATCCCGCCATAGAAGAGCCCGCTCTTCCCTTGGAGCTTTGCGACTACGAAGTCGAGCTGCCGCTCGACATGCGCCCGTTCTAGGGGATCGCCGAGAGCCAGCATCGGGGTTTGCATGAATCCGCTGACCCAGCCGAGCTGAAAGTCTGGACTGTTTTCGGGAAGGTAGTAGCCGCCGACCGGTGCCTCTTGCCAGCGCTTTTTGAAGCGCGGCGCGATGGTCTCAGCCATCTTGCTCATCGGGACGAGGTTGCGAGGCTGGTTGGGTCCGGTCAATGCTTTTCGAACGGACAGGAGCTTGTTCAGGAGGTCCGGGATCCCTTTCGCCGGGAATGAATAGCTCTTAAACTTCAAGGTCAGCTCGTCGCCAGCTTTCCAATCGGCGCCCACATCGCCGCTCGGGCGAAATCCGCCGAACTCAGCCGCGCGCTCGCGCACCCCGGGAGCGCTGACGATGAAGCTGATTCGGTCCTGTACGGCGTTTTCTTCGATTCGCAAACCGTTGTTGCCGAATCGAGATTTTTGCTCGCACAGGAGGATGAACCCTTTCTTTTGGTTGGGCGAGTAATAAGCCACCGCCGGAATCGAAGCGTTGCCGGTCTGCAACTCGATCAGGGAGGACTTGCCCGGCTTCAGCTCGAGTCGAGGGTTATTCGACATCGTGACCGGCAGATTAGGGTTGAAGAACATCGAGCGCGGGTAGGCCGGCATATAGCCGTCACCGAGGGCGTGCAGGCGGTTGCCGTTGTAGATCGCGGCAGGCACGATCACGTAGTTCTTGGGCGTCCAACGCGCGAAGTCGAATGCCACGGCGACGCCGGCCGCCTTGGCGGCTCCCTTGACGAGGCGGAAGGTGACCTGGAAGGAATCGGACGATCCCCGGCGTTCGCAGCTCCAGAATGCTCCACCGACGGCGGAGGGGCGAGGAGCAACCTCCGTTGTCCGTTGGAGCTTCGAGCCTTCGTAGTCGCAGACAAGAAACCGAACCTGCTCCCTGCTCACGGCCACGTCGGGCATCATCGACTTCGTTTGTGCCGCGGCACTGGTCGCGGCAAGCATGCCACACCAGATCAGTGCGGGAACCTTGCTCATCGAGGTGTCCTTGGAGGCAAGAGGATCGGTTTTTCCGCGAGCCAGACCGTGAGCTCGTACGGAGAGGCGGCTTGGCCGGTGAACGATACTCTTACCGTCGACTGACCTTTCGGGATTTGCACGCGACCACGAACGGTCAAGGGAGCAAGCTCCTTTCGGAACTTGTCGGCGAGATAGGCGCGGCCGTGCTTCGCTATGACGAACTGCCCCGCTTCTATCTTGTGGTCGCAGGCGACTTGACCTCCCTCCGGGAGATCGATGGTAAGCCCGGTAACCGGCGACGCTATCCGAAGGGAAAATTGAAGCGGCTGCTCGGCGTAAGGGTTAGTTACTTCGCCCGAAGTTAGGCGTAGCTCGCGGATTGGGACCAGAGCGAGCGTTCCATCGGCACGGCTCTCTAGGTGGAATTTGCGGTTCAAATCCCGGAGGAGCGACTTCACGGCCGGCGTGAAGGCCCCGCGGGCGCGGGCATCCTCCCAAGTGCGGAACGCTTTGAATATCTCATCCTTCTCCCCGCTCGGCTCGACCGCGTCCTGGCTGAGTCCCAGCATGTAGGTCGCATCCCAGCCGATCGCCTTCGCCTGAAGGTTCTCGGCATCGTAGACGGACCAGTCGCGATGATAGTCCTGGATGCCGAAGGTGGGTGGGAAGTAGCTGTTGCCGAGGCCGTTTCTCACGTCTTTCCCTTCGATTCCCCAGCGGTTGAGAACCGGGTCGAACATGTTGGCGCCGCCTCCCACGTTGCAAACGCTCATGTACTCCCAACCTCCCGCGAAGACACAGGAGCCCATGATTCGAGGCGCCTTGCCGTTTGTTAGTTTGCCGAAAGTCTCGACGAATCTGCGGAGGAATCTGCGAACGCCGAAGTACCCGTGGTTTTGATAGAGCGTGCTTTCGAGCCCATCGAAATCGATGTACTCCATCCCGTTTTCCACCAGCACCTTGGCATAGTAGTCGGCGTAGTCGAGCATGCCGGCCATGTCCGGCACAAAGCCGCCGTAGCAGTTCATTTGGAGCTTAGCAAGCTCGCTCCCCGCCGGGTGCGGCAGGGCGGCCGTGCCGTATTGCCCGCGTTGGATCCCTTTGAGAGTGTAGGGTGGTCGGTCGGAAATGCCGGAGTATTTCAGGATCTCGGTTCCGATGCGGATCGCGTTCGATCCATCGCGCATCGGCCAAGTCCCATCCTCGGCGAGAAAGGAAGGGTCGTCGACCGTAATCTCGGTGTCGGTTGGAGTGATCTCGCGCGCAAGCTTGGTCCGAAGAACGGTTTGAAGCTTCGGGCTGGCGTCGGGAGTGACGTCCGAGTTTCGCCCCGCTTGGGCGAAGAGGCAAAGGGTGTGCAGTCCGTACTTTATGCCGTGGCGGCCGAGCTCGCGGGTGTATTCGCGGTAGGTCAGCTTCCGGCCGTCGGAAAACCCCACCCTCGGTCCAAGCCAATGGTCGGCGGGATCCGCATAATATTCCCCCTGCGCCTCGTCTTGCACCGCGTGCAATCCGAGCGCATCGGCGTATTCGATCAGCTTGTCGTGAGGGCCGGTCCAAGCGATATCGGTCTTAAATCCCCGCGGGTCGCGCACCCACTTTCCATCCATCTTCACATGGGGGAGATGCTCTGCGTCGGCGATTTCTTCGAGTACCGCGAGGCCGTCTCGGTCCGGACAGGCGTATAGGGCGACTCCGGAACCAATGAAATCGACGTTCACCGGGTCGGTGACCTGGTGTCGAGGCCGGGATCCGGGGAAATGCGGAAGTAGGGAAAAGGTGAATGTGCGAGGGCGGCGGCGGTCTCGCGAGTGGTAGGCCAGGCTCGATCCATAGGCCGGCTCGAGGCGGCAGCCAGTGCCATAGACCATCTGGAAATACTCCTCGGGATGGGAGTAAAACGCAACGTCACTGACCCCGTCCCCCCCGATGTTAAACGTCTGCCCCTCTTTGAGCCCCGCCGGAAGCGGCAAAGTCTTGGGATCGGGCGAATGCACGTAATACTGCATGCCGTAGGCATCCCCCGGCGAAGGCGCGCCCGCGATCGTATTGTCATCGAGTCCGACCATCCCAATCGCCCAATCGTCCTCCCGAACGACCCCGATGAGGTCTCCGATCCGCTTGGAGACGGTCGTCCTGATCGGACCCCACACTACGTCGTCGACGTTCTCCCGGTGGGTGAGCGAGAGAAGTTGAAACCGGAAGTAGCGGCTTTTGGCTTGGGTTTTTACCCGGGCGACCGCTCCGTTCCTGTACCTAAGTTCGATTTCTCCGTTTGATGCGGCTGAGGCGGAGTCGGGAGCCATCAGATCGTTGTCCGGTTGACCGGCACGGTGGAGACTCAACAGAGGAGACGGCCGGCCAGCCGGGCTATATTCCCTACCCGTCGCCTGGGATACCAGTGAAGTGACCCAGCCGTGACTGTTCACCACGATGCGAGCATCTCGCGACTGAAGAATCAGCAACCTGGCAGGTTGCATTGGAAGCAAGGCAAGGAAAATCAGTGAGGCAATCATAAGTTTCGAAGGTTTCCGCTCGCGTCCTTCACCTAAGTCATTCTATTGCCGACGGCCCGCAGGAGGTCAGGGGGCGAGCGGGCTCCTTTAGAGACGAGCCTTTATCGCGGAGCGTTGAAGATATCTAGCTACCTGAAAACCCGCTCGAATTCGCTTTCCGGCATGTTTCGCGGTAGGCGCCGCTACCATCAGGATTCGAGGTGGGTCGCCAGCGAAAGCCTCAAATGCTTCATGGAGCGTGGTGCCAACGATTGGCATCCGGGCCGGGTTGAGGAGCCGCTTCGGTCTACTTCGAAGTTCAGGGTTGAACGCCGATCCGCACTTCAAGGAATCGATTATCGTTCGGCAGGCGTCTGAGCCCATGGCAAAAAGTTCGAATCCCGTGCGGTGTACCAATTCATGTGTTACCTGAAATGTCGTAATGTGCTGGCTTAAGACACTCGCGTCAACCGCGAAGCATTAAACGGGCAAAACCCGTTAGAAGGGGTCTAGGGCATGTCCTACTTCGAGCTTCAGATGCTCCGGCGTGACGATATCTGCGCCCATATGCTGTCGCACGCAACAAACGCCGCTAGAATGGGCTCATATGTACCCCCCTCCCGACGTTCCACGTAGGAAGCCGCGCTGGAGTTATTTCCTCGTTGCGGTGGGAGTGTTTATGTTCGTCTTGCCAGTGATATTCATGATGGCCGGCATGCTTGGCCTGGGGCGTGTGGTGACCACTCACGATTACGCACACGACGTTCATGAGAAGGATGTTACGGCCACCCAGATGGGCATCGGTGGCACGGTTGCCATCCCGGCTCCGAATGGCGTCGAGATGACGGACGTCGCCTCCGGCGACACCAAGACTTGGTACCAGCCGACCGGCGATTGGCGTATCTGGGGAGTTGCTGGCCCGAACAGAAACCGACTCGCCATTTTCACCGAGAACGATATGTCCGCGAAACTTCATCGGCTGAACACGCTCGACATGGGTTCGGGGGTGGTCCGACGACTATTTGAACGCCCGGGCGATGCCCTGTGGGACCATGCGATTAGCGACAATATGGTGGTCGCCGGTGCGTCTGACGTGGCCGTGATCGCCGACGGAGTGGGCAACGAGCAGCTTCACGCTCCCGAGGCATACATGCCTGTTTGCGATCTCGAACGGGTTGACCTCACGACAGGAGCCACTCGGAGGTTCAAGGTAAGGGCATTCGAGAGCACCATGGCGATCTCCGGCGATGGCCGCTACGTTTTCTACGTAGCGGGGCTTGATAGCAATAGGGCGGCCAGGCTGCAGAACCTTTCCGCGCCGAAGTCCGCTCCTACCGAAGGTCCAACTCCGGTCGTCTTTCGCTTAGATATGGTGTCCGGGAGATCGACTGCTCTATTCCCCGGATGGAACGTCACTGGCGACCCCGACGATGGCCTCGTCTTAATTAGCGACTACGACGGTAACGTGACCGTCTTTGACTTGACAACCTTGCGTTCTAGGCCGTTCTCAAAACCCAACTACGTTCACACGCCGCTTGGCCTTGTGGGAGGAAGCATCCTTATCTCACGCGCGATGCAAGCTCGGCGCGAGGACGTAGAGTTGACTCGGTTCAATGGTTTGCCAGGCCCACGACCAATGCCGCGTGTCGTAGCGTACGACGGGAAAGGCAGGCGAATCGCCACCTTAGTGAAGGCCTTCGACCCTCGCCACCAAGCCAGTTACAGCCCGTGGCCAAAGCCAATCACGAAGAGATAGTCGGGAGGCTCGTAGGTGACGCTCAAGTTGCCACATTCGGCTACTGGGGTCCACTCGAACGATTAATTCGGCAAAGGAATGACATATGGAACCGCAATAGCGAGATTTGCGAGCATTCGACTTCGGGATCGTCACATCAGGCTCTTCGATGAGAGGATGGCCCGAGCAAGCTGCTTGTCGAATTCGGTCCCATTCAATTGCGTCTACCCAAGGAGCAGAGTTCCAAACCTGCTCCGTGCGGTGTACATGCCGTCTTGAGCCTAGAGTCCAGTACATGACGGGACGGGATTCAAACGTCAATCACCTCGGAGGCCAGAAAAGACGATTGTTGCGGTAGCTACTTAGCAGTTTCCAGGTTCCCTCAGAAACAACCTCGACGGTTCCGTTCACAACCTTGAATGCGGTGTGAATATCGGAAACGTAGGCTTTGTTACCGATTTCCGCTGCCCACTTCTCTGCGTTCTCCATCGTGTTCCACGGGCAGCCATCGGCGCCCGAGTGGGGAAAGATCGAGAAGTCTACGACTCCTAAGGCTCGATCGCCTCCTCCGGGAGGATTCCAGCCTACAAAGTCCGATCCGATGCGGGGCGTCATCACCATGCTTCCGGCGCTTAAGCCAACCCAAAGCTTATCGTCCAAGTTCGGCAGGAGGTCCGCAAGACCGGATTCTCCCATCCAGTGGGCCAGGTAAAGGGCGTCGCCGCCATTCACAAGGAGGGCATCCGAGGCCTCAATCCAGCCCACCCAGCGCTCGTTGTTGAGGCTGGGGTGCAAATCGCAGTCGATCAGCGGAGTAGATTTTTGAAGTTCTACGAGGCGTTTGAGCGCGGCGGCAAGCCACGCTAGTTACGGGCGAGGATGGTCCGGGCCAACAGCCTCTGGGATTCTGTCGCACTCCTGGCAGAACAGAGAAACGGCGGCGTATGATCCGGGAATGTCCACCTCCGCACTTCCCGATCTCTGCGGTCTAGTTCGTGCTCGGTCGCGAGAGAATCAACAAGCGATGGAAAGGCTCGATGGGCTCCCCGGTCCACAAATCGCCATCCTTCGGGAAGAAATGGAATCTCTGGTCAAGGTTATGTACCTCCTGCGGCTCGATATGGGCGAAAGGGAGGCAACCGCGCGGAACGTTTTAGACGGAAGAGGCTTCTGCGACCCGAGCGGGCAACCGATCACAGACCAAGAAATGCTCGCGGTTGCGGGGACCCTTCACGGATGGGCAAAAATCGTTTACACCTTTGCCCGGGTGTTCATCCATTTCGCGTCGCTTTATTCCTTCGCGAGTCGTGACCCGCTTGACCAACTGACTACTGCCGAGCGGCGAACGATTGTCGATCACTTGAACGGCTGCCACGAAGGGCGTCTCAACGACAAATCGCCGTTTGATGCGCTTGCCCCTCTTCTCGTTCGCGTCTTCAACAACATATCGATGAACCTGACATGCTATCTGGCAATTCTCGAAGCCGGAAGATCGATAGAGCCTGTGTAAGGCCCCTACGGTTTCCAGTCGCCGTCGGCGGTTCCATCCGGACTTACCGCCACCACCTTGTACCCCTCCGGGTCTTTCATCCAAATCTCCCAGTGGTTGGGCCCGCCATTCCGATCGGGAGGATTACAGTGCTTGTCGAGCAGAATTTCCACCCCCATCTCATGCGCTCGCTCCACCAACGCGTCGAAATCGTCGACCTCAAACCAGATCGGCGGCCCAATGCAGAGTGGCTGAGTCTGATCCGCGATCACGGGCCGCGAGGATCTGGAACGTCGGTGACGTTGGAATCCTGGAGGTTGCGGCCTTTGTGTCCCGCAACGATCGGGGCAGTTTGCGCAAGTAAACTTCGAGCCGATGAACGATCGGACGGTGTTCCGCGCGGCGGAGGTGGCGGACTTGCCGCAGATGGTGCAGCTTTCGCATGAATACCGGCTCCAACTTAGTACGTTCCAGCCAACCATGTGGCGGATGTCGGAGGACGGAGACCGCATCCAGATCGACTATTTCGGCCACTTGCTCCAGCAGGGAAACGTCGCCGCTGTCGTGGCAATGAAATCTGATCGGGTGGCGGCATTTGCGATCGGAAGCCTAGTCCCGGCCCCGCCGGTCTACGCTCCAGGTGGACTCACCTTCCTAATCGACGATTTCGCCATTGCCGAAAACGAGAGTTGGGACACGCTGGGCCAGCAGGTTCTATCAGAGATGATCCTCTTGGCAACCGCGCGGGGCGCCGTGCAGGCCGTCGTTATCTGCCCCAACCTCCTCGAAGACAAGCGACTCGCCCTCTCATCTTCCGGCTTTACCGTTGCCTCCGAATGGTGGGTTCGCAACCTCTGACCGCGGGCTGCCCTAGGCCGGCCACTATCGCTCCGCCAAAACCGATTGCGTTCCCATTTTACGGGGGCGACGAACAGTCGCCCCCGTGAGGAACCGTTCACTGAGCGAAAAGAATCAAGTTGCCGTCTGGGTCCGTGACGATGAAGGTACGAGATCCCCAAGGTTCGGTGCGGAGAGTTTGGTGGAACTCCACTCCGTTGGCTTGGTACTGCAGAAAGAGCGCCTTAATCGAATCGACACAAATAGTAGCCGAGAGATAACGCGCAGGCACTCTTCAAGGCGTCAACGTATTCTCCGAAGGACCAGCACCCAGTCTTGCGGCGAGGGGAGGCCGGGGGCTCGGAACTCGCTAAAGACGATTACCGGGCGGGTCAGCTTTCCCGTTGCGTCCGAGAGGCGGTAGTTGGAGTACTCCTGATGGTCGCCAACCTGATACATCCAGAGTCCGGCCGAGCCTTTCGAACGGTTTGCGATCCGCACGCTCTGGGTGGCTACCTTTCGGACGCCGTCTCGTAGCTCCATGATGGCGTTGTCGCCGCACACCGTTGCCGTGAGAGTGATCCTCGGACCCAGGTCTCGCACCTCCACCTTCCCGAGCATTTCTCCGTAATCGCCACTTCGCCGGTCATGGATATAGATCGCATGCAGCAGGGGCGAGTACAGCGCGACCACGTAGTTGTCCTTGTCGTGATAGCGAAGCATAAGCCCCGCTTCGGCATCGCTTCGAGCCTCGACGCTGGCAGTCGCGTCGGCTACGTCGATCTTGGGCAAAATCGTCAGCATCCCCTTCTGGCCAATAAGCTTTCCGTCGACGCGACGGGTGGCGGTGCCGGCATCTTGCCAGCCGTCGAGAGGATCGTCGGCCAGGACGGCCGAGGAGTGCCGGAAGACGGGGGTATGTTCGGGGTCGACACGCATAAAATCGCCCGCATCGAACTGCTTCCCGCGAACCGGGTCGAAGTAGAACGCGTGGTACGGCACATCCGCCTCGAGTCCCTTTACGATCGTGCCGGTCCAGTTGTAGACTCCCCGCCGCGGCTGATAGACGACCCGCGCTTCGCCCGGCACACCGGCCGCGAACGAATCCGCCTCCGCCCATTCCGGATGGGGTTCGAAGCGAGACCAGGGCAGCGTTTCGAGAAGACGTTTGCCCAACCCTATCTGCGTCGAGCCCGGGTAAGCCATTCCCTCCTTCCACGTCGTAAGGTCGTACACCCGGTTTACACCCGGGGCGCTCTGGACGCCAGGGTCTCCATCCACGCTCGCGTGCCACACCCCCGCCGCGCCGTAAGTGAGCCCGGCGGCTCCGCTCAGCATGCTTGCCCAAAACACGTACCGCTCGACATCTTGGTATGCCGACTGCATGTGCCCTTCGTAGCAGAACTCCCCGATGAGCGCGGGCATCGCGGGCTGGCGCGCAACCGCCGCCTTTAACTGCGGGATGGCGGCCATCCCCGCGGCCATGTCGCCGTGGCCGGTTTGGAGCATGTCGAAATTCACCGCCCCTTCGTCCGTCACCGAGAGGCGGCCGGATTGCTGCGGGTGGATGGAGATCGGCCGATCGCACGGATCGGTCGCGCGAATCATCAGGGCGACTTTCGTCCATTCAGGCCCTTGCGCCTCCCCGCCCGTGATCCAGACCGTCGGGTAAGCCCAGTATCGGGCGATGAGATACCGCCAGTGGCGCTTTATTCCTTCGATCCCCACCATGCGCATCGCATCGCAGTCGCCCCGCCCCCATCCGCCCACGATCACGGGAACGATGCCCGAATCGACGAGGTGGGCGAACCTTCGGTCGGCGTAGTCGAAGTAGCTCGGATTGACCGCGCTGAACTCCTTCGTCTTATACGGCAACCCGCCTTCGTTCTCCCAAAGGGGCTGAAACGGCAGTTCGTCGGGGTACGGCCCGCAAACGATCTGAACGGCCGAGAACCCCTTCCCCACCCGATCCGCGGTGAGTTCTTGGAACCCTTCCCACGTCAGCCGCTTGCTGAGCGCCTTCCACCACGTGTCCGCCAACCAGAAGAACGACGTTCCATCCACATGTTCGAAATGCCGGTGATCGGCCGCGATTCGAAGCTGGCCGTGTTTGTAGAGCGGATTCGCGCCTTGGTACGGCTCGATTTCGACCGTGCCGGTTACGCCATCCAACCCTTTATCGGCATGGTCGGAGCAGATCGATCGGTAACTTTGCTTACCGAGGGTCGGGGAGGCAAATCGGACCTTCCAGATCTCTCCCCCGGCCCAGAAAGCCGGCACCTTCTTGGTCTTCCCCGTCGAGTCCGTAAACTCCACATCGAGTACGACTTCGACAAACGAATTCACGTGATGACGTTGCGACGTGAACGCGACCTCGACCGCCACGTTCGCCTGCGTCCGGAGAACCTGACCCGGCGACGCGCTCGCAAACGCAGCTAGCGAAAATAACCCCGCCGCCAAAATCCGGCCGAGGTTAGGGAGTCGAAAACTTATGGTTTCCATTCACCATCGGCGGTCCCGTCCGGACTGACCGCCACCACCTTGTACCCCTCGGGGTCTTTCATCCAGATCTCCCAGTGGTTGGGGCCGCCATTTCGGTCGGGTGGGTTACAGTGCTTGTCCAACAATATTTCCACCCCCATCTCGTGGGCTCGCTCCACCAGTGCGTCGAAATCGTCTACTTCGAACCAAATCAGCGGCCCATTTCCTAGCGGTTGAGTCTTGTCCGCGATTAGGCCGTGATGGTCCTCCACGTCGATGCCGTGAAGTTGAAGCACCAGGTTTCCGTTGAAGATCAGTCTCTCATAATGAGTTCCCCCGTGGCCACTGGTACATCCGAAAAGGCGTTGATACCAGCGACTGCTTGCCTCCACATCGTTAACCGCCAGCATAGGTTGAGGTCGCATCGGCTAAATCTACCCTTCTGCTCTCTCCTCCCATTGATCGTCGCACGTAACATCTCAAACTACTTATCTGGACTCTGTCCAAATAGCGTAGAATAGGCGGCACGTGCACCCTGACGTTAAAGAACTACTGCGAAAGTCGAATCTGCGCCTAACCGCGCCTCGGCTCGCGGTGCTCGAGGTGGTTGAGCTCGAGGGCAAGCATCGGGACGCCGAGTTCATTGTCGCCGCTGCGCGGCAGCGACTCGGATCACTGTCGCGACAAGCCGTGTACGACAATCTCAACGCGCTCGTCGCGGCCGGGATCCTCCGCCGGATCGAGCCTGCGGGCCGCCCGGCTCTGTACGAGACTCGCGTCGGTGACAACCACCACCACCTCATTTGTCGACGGTGCCACGCGACCGTCGATATCGACTGCGCCCTCGGCGCCGCACCCTGCCTTCAACCTTCCGAAGACCACGGCTTCGTTATCGACGAAGCCGAGGTTGTTTACTGGGGCCTCTGCCCCGCCTGCCAGCAAATACATTGAGAGAAAATATGTCAAGCGAACCCAAATGCCCGTTTTCTAGAGCGCTCAATGCGCCCGTCGCCGGTAGTGGCCCTCAGAACCGCGACTGGTGGCCGAACCAGTTGCGCGTCGACCTGCTCAGCCAGCACTCGTCCAAAACCGATCCGCTCGGACGAACTTTCAACTACCGCGAGGAATTCAAAAAGCTCGACTACGAGGCGCTCAAGAACGACCTCCGCCAGCTCATGACCGACTCGCAGGAGTGGTGGCCGGCCGATTTCGGGCATTACGGACCGCTTTTCATCCGCATGACTTGGCACAGCGCCGGCACCTACCGCATCGGCGACGGCCGCGGAGGAGGAGGCCGCGGACAGCAGCGCTTTGCCCCGCTCAATAGCTGGCCCGACAACGTGAATCTCGACAAGGCTCGTCGTCTGCTGTGGCCGATCAAGCAGAAGTACGGTCAGAAGATCTCTTGGGCCGACTTGCTAATCCTTACCGGCAACGTCGCGCTTGAGACGATGGGCTTCCAAACCTTCGGCTTCGCCGGGGGCCGAGAGGACGTCTGGGAACCGGACCAGGATGTCTATTGGGGCCGTGAGACGACGTGGCTCGGAGGCGACGTGCGGTACGCCCACGGAGACGAAGGGGTCGTAAAGCCGGGCGAAGAATCCGTGCTCGTAACCGACGACGACGCGGACGGCGATATTCACAGCCGAATTCTCGAGAATCCTCTCGCCGCGGTTCAGATGGGCCTGATCTACGTCAACCCCGAGGGTCCGGACGGCAACCCGGATCCGCTCGCCGCGGCGAGGGATATCCGCGACACTTTCGGCCGCATGGCGATGAACGACGAGGAGACGGTCGCCCTGATCGCCGGCGGCCACTCGTTCGGCAAGACCCACGGCGCCGCCCCGTCGGACAATGTCGGCGCCGATCCCGAGTTGGCCGACCTGGAAGCCCAAGGTCTGGGCTGGGCCAACAAATACGGGTGCGGAAAGGGCGGCGACACTATCACCAGCGGCTTGGAAGTCACCTGGACCGCCACCCCGGCTCAGTGGAGCAATAACTTCTTCGAGAACCTCTTCGGATTCGAATGGGAGCTGACCAAGAGCCCCGCCGGCGCGCAACAGTGGGTCGCGAAGAACGCCGAGGCGTTCATTCCGGATGCCCACGACCCGTTGAAGAAGCGTCTGCCCACGATGCTCACCACCGATCTTGCCCTCCGCTTCGACCCGGCCTACGGCAAAATCTCTCGCCACTTCCTCGAGAATCCCCAAGCCTTTGCCGACGCGTTCGCCCGGGCCTGGTTCAAGCTGACCCATCGCGACATGGGACCGCGATCGCGGTACTTGGGACCGGAAGTGCCGCAAGAAGAGCTCATCTGGCAAGATCCGGTGCCCGCCGTCGATCACCCGCTGATCGACGCCGCCGACGCCGCGGCCCTCAAAGCCAAAATCCTCGCCTCCGGACTCTCGCCCTCCGAACTGGTCGGCGTCGCCTGGGCAGCAGCTTCCACCTTCCGTGGCTCCGATAAGCGCGGCGGCGTCAACGGCGCTCGCATCCGCCTGACTCCGCAGATCGACTGGGAGGTCAATCAGCCGGCCAAGTTGAAGATGGTGCTGTCCGTTCTGGAGGGGATCCAAGCCTCCAGCGATAAGAAGGTCTCGCTCGCCGACCTGATCGTGCTGGCCGGGAACGCCGGCGTCGAGCAAGCGGCAAGGGCCGCGGGCTTCGAGGTAGTCGTGCCGTTCACCCCGGGCCGCACCGATGCCTCGCCGGAGCAGACCGACGCCGAGTCCTTCGCCGTCCTCGAGCCGATCGCCGACGGCTTCCGCAACTACCAGAAGGCCTTTTACACGGTTCCAGCCGAGGCGCTTCTCATCGACAAGGCTCAACTGTTGACTCTGACCGCGCCCGAGCTCACCGTGCTTATCGGCGGTCTCCGGGCAATCAATATCAACGCCGACGGTTCCAGCCGAGGAGTCCTCACAAACCGTGCAGGCGCGCTGACCAACGACTTCTTCGTGAATCTGTTGGACATGAGCACGCAGTGGCAGCCGGCTTCCGACGGCTTCGAGGGTCGGGACCGCACGACCGGCGACCTCAAGTGGACCGCCACTCGGGTCGACCTGGTTTTCGGGTCGAATTCGGTGCTCCGAAGTCTGGCCGAGGTCTACGCCGCCGCCGATGCGAAGGAGAAGTTCGTCCAGGACTTCGTCTCCGCCTGGGCCAAGGTCACCAACCTCGACCGCTTCGACCTTCACGCCTAAATGAGCCGGAAAGCGACTCTCGTAACCGAGGAATTATCGGTTACGAGAGTCGCCGGAAATCTTCAATACGAGAATGGGTGGGGAGTGGCAAGGATTAGCGTGACCCGTCTACCTTCTCGGCGAAGGGTTCCTGTTACGTGGTGGCAGGTCAACCCTGGAACGCTCCAGTCTTGGTCTCGCAGCTCCTGGTCCTTCACGGAGTCCGGAATTGCCGGAAGCTGGATACGGAGGGTTCTTGCCACCGTATCGTGTAGAACGGGTCGAACCAGGGTTTCTTGGAATTGAAAGGCGCCAACGCCCCCCGAGATCGGTACTAAGCGCAAGATGTATCGGTGATCGTCCACCCTTAAGACTCCGAATGGGGTGAAACCAAGTTTTGGCTCGGTGCCCATCGCCGAGTAGTCGATCACCAGCTCACCCGGAGATTCGTCGAACTGAGCCAACGACGACGCGATGTGGGCCTGCCCCTTATCGGCCAGATCCTGCTTCTGGGCGGTGAGCTCGGCCACTTTGGGTTCGCGGGCAATCCGGCTCCAAGCCTCTTCCAACTCCGCCGGGGTTGCCTTTAATGCGTCGCGCACCAAGCTGGAGAGGGTGACGTCACGATGAAGGATCTGAGGTTGCCATCCTGGGGCGATCCTGTCCAGCATGGCGGCGATTCCCATTCCGGAGAAGTACTGGCGAAAGCGGATCCCCGCCGAACCGTACGGGTCGCCGTTCACAATGTTATGGCCGTTCATAAACCCCCGCATCGATTTGATCATTCCGGCGCGGATCGGATCGAGATTGTCGTAGCCGGTAAACCCCTGGAGCAGCCACATGTCATGGCTCGGAGCACGTCCTTTCAAGGCTTGAAGCGTTCGGAGTTCGACGTACTTGGCCAATCCCTCCACGAACTCCGCCGAGTCTTCGTATTGCACCTGCGCGGGGGTCAGAGCCTTTCGCCGATGCTCACGGATCGACAGCCAGTCCAAAGCTGCCCGGCGATCCTTAACCGGATCGGCCGGTCGAGAAATGGCGTCGGCCAATGCATCGGCTTCCAGCGCTTCCCCGACATTGTTCTCAACGCTTAGCGACGGATAGCCGCCCAGCGCCAACTCCGAAGGGTGTTTGTCCGGCGCGGCCCGGAACTGGAAGACGTGAAACGCTTCGTGGGCGAACATGAGCGTTTGAGAGTAGGGGTTGGGGAACAAGCTGGATTCGATGGTCTTATCGGCCTCATCCGGCTTCGCCGCAACTTCCGAGGCGATCGACTCCACCCACTGCCGCCGAGTGGACAGAGTGTCCGCGACGACCAAGGTTTCGACGTCGCCCACCTTCATCGACGTATTCTGCCCGTCGGAATTCAAGAGAGTCTTGCCGTTCTTGATGTAGATCGGACCGATCGCCGAGCGGATCGGACCTCGATAACGATGGAATCCTTCCGGCGGATGAGGATGATTGATGAGCAGGTCCTGCCGCCCTGGGAAGTAGATCAGAACAGGCGTTTTTCGGGCGTTCCAACCGGGAAAGACCGGGTTCTTGTCGTTTCCGATCACGCGCCAGACTTCGTCGACTTGAGCGATCAGAAGCGGATCGACGAGAATATTGTCGGTCGACGAGAGGGCGACGGCAGCGGACAGGTAAGCAAGCATTTACGAATCGTAAAACGCGCATTTACGATTCGTAAGTTCCGGCATACTGAGAAATGATCGGAAATCGGGCTCCTTCCACGCTGGAATTGATCGTGTTGGGAGTGCTCCACAAAAAGGGGCCCTGCATCGCTCACGCAGTTTTGGTCGAGTTTTCAGGATCCTCGACTCATGCGTATCGCAGCGGAGCGGGCGCCATCTACCCGCTTCTCAAGAGGCTGACGGACGCTGGGCTTGTCCAAATGGAAGGACGGCTCTTTTCCTTGACCGAGACCGGGCTCACCGTATTACGTAACTGGGTAACGCCACCCTTTGCCGAAGCGGATTTCAGCACGAGCGTCGACTTGCTACGGGCAAGGATGTACTTTCTACGACTCCTGTCGCCCGTCGAAATAGCCGACTTCCTAACGGCCGCTGAGGAAGGACTGCGGCGATTGAGGCAGGAAGCGGAGGCGACTTTCGAGAACTATGTCCGGAGCGGAGACCGATACTCCCAATTGGCGATGCGAGGCGCTTTGCTGGAGACGGACGCCCGCCTTCAATGGATCGACGAAGTGCGACAAAGCCTGACGGTCGATAATCAGAACCTCGGTTCGGCCGGACATTGAAACGTCCGTGCCGGGAAACCTCCAAGGAACGATAATAAAACTCGCGCTCCCACAATCACTCTATTCACCATGGTCACCGCCGCCACGCCGATCCTTGCCTCCGCCGACATCCTGGCCACCCTCAAGTTCTATCAAGAGGTTCTTGGATTCGAGTCGTCGTGGACGTGGGGAGAGCCGCCCGTTTTTGGGGCGGTCATCTGGGGACCGGTAACGATCATGTTCAACCTCCAGCCGGAGCTGGCGGGCAAAGTTGCCGGACACCAGTTGGCCATCAACGCCGACCCGGTCGATGAGATCTACTCCCTTCACCTCGAGCGCGGGGCGAAGATCGCATCACCTCTGGAGGACAAACCGTGGGGAATCCGCGAATACATTGTCGAGGACTTGCACGGATATCACCTCCGCGTCAGCGGTCCCATTCCTGCTGAAGTTAAGCCTTCGATAGAATTCCCCGAGGGGGTGACCGTCGAGAGACGTCTTCCAACCGAGGCCGAGTTCGCCGAGCTGGCGCGGGCGGTGTTCGATCGAAAGGAAACGCCGGAAAGTGTAGTCGAGCGAAGTTGGCAAGGGGTCGTCGCCTGTTCACCCGACGGCGATGTCATTGGCATGGTGCGAATCGTGTACGACGCACCCGGCTGGTTCAGCATCTGGGATGTGGCGGTTCTCCCTCAATGGCAGGGCCGCCGGATTGGTCAGCGGCTCATGCAGGAAGCGCTCGCCATCATCCGCGACGAATGGCCCGGAGCGTGGGTGTTTCTCTTCACGTACAAGCACGGCTTCTACGAACGGCTCGGTTTTTCGGAGAAAACCGTCAGCATGAGAAGGGTCTAACCGGAACGGGCGAGACCCCCGCGCTCCGTTGCACCTTTGTATGCAGCGGTTTCGGTACTTGGATCGTATGCTGTCGTCATGAACGACGACCGCGATTCGTTGGAGCGGTACCTCAAATCCCGAGGCGCCCAAATCCTCGGCCACTCGCTCAACCGGGCTGGCCTAACGATCCAAGCGGGCGTGGGAGGGCTGATGCTTGCGGTCGCCGGCGCCTTCTTGGTCGCCCCACTCTTCGGAGCTTCGAAAGATCTCTTGCCCGCCGCGATCGGACCGCTTTTTGCGGGCGGCATCAATCTGACCATCGCACTGGCGATTCGCCGACGCATCGTGCCGGACACCCCGGTTCGCGTTGAAATGTCGCGAGATGCGAGGTCGCTGTTGTTGGTGCTGTACCAACAAGTCGCGGGTTGGCCAACCCCGCTAGGCGGGTTTAACTACTTACGGATGCGCCGGATGAGAAGACGGATGTGGGTCGCCGGCCTAACCTCGCAGATTCCCCTTCCGAATCAAGAGGTAATCGGATTCCTCGAGCGGGCCGCCGAAGCTTTCAACCGCATCTCCGCGGTGGTGGGCGGGCAGCGGGAAGTCCCCGCGATCGCCAAGATGTCCGCCCGGGTCACCCTCGCCGCCGACGAGGCGATGGCCGAGATCTTTCACCAAGCCGCCACCCTCAGCAGATACCCCGAAGGAGTCCAGGCGGGACGTGGGAGAATCGAAGCGGAAATCCAAGCCCTCGGCCAAGTTGCCGCCGGTCTGGAATCGCTGGCCGCGACCGGCGAATCGATCCTCGAGCGGCAACCGCGTACCAGCGTCGCCGATGTTCTATCCGAGCTTCGGCTTGAGCAGCTCGCGCGCCGCGAACTGACGATCGACGATCGGCCGAACTCGATCGAGGATCAATTGCGCGCCGACAACTAAACTCGCCCGAACTGCTCTTTGGTCGCCGGGTGCTCCATGAACCAGGCCTGGGAATCGAACCGCGGCTCACGTTTCTTCGGAACGATCCGGTGGTAATGACCCGATGAATCCAGCTCCCAAGCGCGGACATTGTCTTGGAGGCAGGGGGTGAGAATTCGCTCGCGGATCAGGTCGATGAGGGGGCGGCTTTCCACCGGCGCCAATACTTCGATCCGTCGATCGAGATTCCGTCGCATACAGTCCGCGCTGCCGATGAGGACGTCCGGCTTACCGCCGTTTTCGAAATAGTAGACGCGGCTGTGCTCTAGGAAGCGGCCGACGATGCTCACTACGCGCACGGTTTCGCTCATGCCCACAACGCCGGGACGAATGCAACAGGTGCCCCGGACGATCAGATCGATCTTAACCCCGGCTGCGCTCGCATCGTAAAGCGCTTCGATCACCTCCGGATCCACTAGCGCGTTCAGCTTTAGGAATATTCGACCTTCCCTCTTTAGCTTCGCCTCCCGACGAATCCGGTCGAGGATCCCTTCGCGGAGGTTCAGGGGGGCCACTAACAGCTTGCGATAGTGCGTCTGCTTACTGAAGCCGGTGAGGTAGTTGAATAGCTCGCTGATGTCTTGGGTAAGCGCGGGGTCGCATGTGAACAGACCAAGGTCGGTGTAAAGGCGCGCCGTGCTTGGGTTGTAGTTGCCGGTGCCGATATGGGCGTACTGCCGCATCCCATCTTTCTCTCGCCGAACGACGAGACACAGCTTACAGTGGGTCTTCATCTCCTGGAAACCGTAGGTGACGTGCACCCCGGCTCGCTCCAGCGCCCGCGCCCAGACTAGATTATTGCTCTCGTCGAACCGGGCCTTCAGCTCGACCATCGCTGCAACCTGCTTCCCTTCTTCGGCGGCATCGAGCAGCGATTCGACGATCGGCGACTCCGAACCGACTCGATACAACGTTTGTTTCACGCCGACTACGGCCGAGTCTTTGTCGGCGGAGGCCACGAACTCTTCCACCGGTCGAAACGCGTCGTACGGATGGTGAACGAGGACGTCGGTGGCGGCGATCGTCTCGAACAGGGTCTTGAAGTTGGCGAGCGGCTCGGCAACGTACGGCAGGTGGGGCGGAAATCTCAGGGACGGCTTATCGATCTTGGTCAGCTCGTGGAACGACTCCAATCCCAGTGGACCGTCCACGCTGAAGACGTCCTCGTCGTCCAGGCGCAGCAGCGTCATAAGCGTCTTGCGGACGTGGTCGGGCAACGTCGGCTGGTGCTGCAGCAAGACCGGGTCCCCGAAGCGGCGCAAGCGGAGGGTTTCTTCGATGACGGCGATGAGGTCGGCCGCCTCGAGTTGGCGGATTTCGACGTCCGCGTCGCGGATGACCCGGAAGAGATGGGCGCCCAGGATCTCGACGCCGGGGAAAAGCGATTGGAGATTGTTTGCGATGATCTCTTCGAGCAGAACGAACTCGAATTTACGCTTACTGAGCCGGACGAGGCGCGGCGTGCCGTCCGGCACCTTCACGCGAGCAAGCCGAACATCGCTTGCGCCATCGGAAACCTCCACCGCGAGGTTGAGCGAGCGGTTGGAGATGAATGGCACGCTCGGCGCGGGGTGAAGAATGAGCGGCGTGCAGAGCGGAAACACCTCGCGGTGGAAGTACTCGTGAAGCTCCTCGCGCTGCTTGTCCGTTAGCTCCGCATACGTGCGGATCGCGATGCCGTGCCGGTCGAACTGTGGCTGGAGTTGCTCCAAATAGACGTTGGCCGCGCGCCGCCGGAGCGGACCGGCACCCCGGCTGATCGCAAGGAGCTGCTCCGTGGGCGTCAACCCGTCGGGCGAGACCTCCAGGACCCCGCTCTCGAATTGTTCGATGAGGCCGCTGACGCGGACCATGTAGAACTCGTCCAGATTCGATTCGAAGATCGCCAGGAACCGGACCCGCTCTAGCAGCGGGTTCGCCGGGTTGACCGCCTCTTCCAAGACCCGGCGATTGAACTCCAGCCAACTCAGCTCCCGGTTCAGGTACCGGGTGGATTTTTCCTCCGTAGGTCTCACAGCGGGTATGCCTCGATCTTCCCTTCCGCCATCTCCAAAATCGCTCCCTCGCGGATCCCGAATTCGCTCACTACGACTTCGCGCACGCCGAATCGCTTCATCAGCGCCCGGTATACCAAGGCCCCGGGCAAGAGCGTCCCCGCCCGCTTTGACTTTACGCCAAATCGCACGGCGATGCGGTCGACCGGCAGTCTGCAGGTTGCCCATACGACGTATTCGATCTCCTCCAAAAGGAGGACCTTTTCGTTGTCTGGGTGGAGAGCTCGCCAGAGGCCGCGGGCGACGCCGCCGCTGGCCACCGCTCGGCGAGCCGCTCCCCCGAGCGAGCCGTGATCCAACGCGGCTTCGATGTAGTTCTCCGCCGCATGCAGGGCGTAGTCGGGACATGGGTTGCGCAGTCCCGACTCGGCGATGATCCGGCCGGTCCCAAGCGCCAGCGATTCCGTTTCCAGAAGAGTATTCCGGATGACCCGTCCGATCTGGGCGGAGCCGCCACCGACCTCGAACATAAGGTCTACCCCGTAGTGGCGAGTGTCCAGGAGCGTTCCCCTAAGGCTTAGCTCGGCCTCTCGGTGCGGAGAGATAAGGTCGATTTTGACCCCGGTTTCCGCGGTGATTTTATTGATGACCGCATCGTGGTTTTCCGCCGCTCGCATCCCTTCGGTGGCAAACAGGTACAGCGACTCGGCCTGCCGGGCGGCGGCAACGCGCCTGAACTCCCTAACCGCGGCAATAAGCTGAGCGACGAGCTCCTTGGGAATCTTTCGCTGACGGGCGACGACTTCACCAAGCGGGATCCACTCGTTGAAGTTGTCCACCCTCATGACGAGCTCACCGTCCGTCTGAGCCACCAGGAGATGCGCCGTATTGCTCCCGATGTCGGCCGCGGCGAAGGTTCGGGTCATGGGGGTCATTATGAAGCCATGGGTAACACTCGAAGGGGCGATCAATGAACTATCCACGTTTGGACCGGGCGATTCGGGCGGCCACGAAGTGGCATGCGGGCCAAGATCGGGAAGGGGACAGCCCACTTCCCTACATCACGCATCCGATGGAGGTCCTCATTCTCTTGCGAACGGTGGGGAAAGTGCTCCACGAGGAGCTCCTTTGCGCGGCAATACTCCACGACGTTTTGGAAGAAACGGACGCCACTCCCGAGCAGATCGAAGAGATCGCGGGAGCTCGGGTTAGGAGTTTGGTTCAGGAATTGACCCGCGTCGAGCCGTCGGCGCAGGAGACGAAGGGGCTATCGAAGGAGGCGATTTGGAAGTTGAGGGCGCTTCGGCTGCTGGACGAGATTCGTGGGCAGTCTCGAGACGCCCAGCAGATCAAGCTCGCCGACCGGCTTTCGAACGTTCGGGAGGCGAAGCGGACGAAACCGCCGGAGAAGCGGGACCGATACCTATGGCAAACGTTTCGAATCCTTGAGATCGTGCCGAGAGAGGTGAACCCGCCGCTTTGGGATGCGATCCGAGCCGAGCTGCCCGAGGCGGAAGTCCCAGAGCCGTATCCCCACTTGGCATCGTCCTAAAACCCGACGTATGATAACGGTATGGAGAGCGGTCCACCGTATCGTCCGAACGTCGTTTCTCACTAGGGAAACGACACCAGCCGTGCCTCCGAATCGAGATCCCCGGTTTGGAGGAAAGACCCCGGAGACGAAGCTTCCGGGGTCTTTTGGTTTGTCCCCTTTGGTTTATCCGGGATACCCGGGAGCGCTCTTGATCATGTGAACCTGCGCCTGGTGATAGCCGGGGTGGTAGGCCAAACGGGCGAAGGTTCCGGTACCGTCGATCATCGGCCCGAGGGCACTCTTGATCGTGTTCCCGCGGTAGGGGTCGGGATTCTCGATCACGGGGGTAACCAGTTGACGCGCGAGCGACAACGCTTCCGCGGTTAGCTCCGGCGTAATCTCCTCCACCGCGAACGGGAACGCATTTTCGTTAACCACCCCTTCGGTCGCCGCTTGCTTGAGCCGACCGGCAAATCCTTCCGGCTCCTGACCCTGCAACTGAGTGATGAACGACACCTCTACCCCCGCCACGTGCAACATCATCTCCCCGATCGTAAGCGTCCCCGCATGCAGCCGCCAATTCAACTGCTCCTCACTAAGACCAGCGACTGCGTCATCGAAACGCCCACGAACAAGCGACCAGGTAACAGAGAAATCGGACATGCTTGCAACGTTACCTCTAGCCCTTGGTGTTGTCCTCCTGTCTCCTCGCCCGCTCATTATCCCGGCGAATCTCGTAAAGGATTTCCGCAATACGAACGGGGTCCTGACCCGTCGCGCGACTGATTGCGTCGACGGAAATATCTCCCTTCGCCGGCCAGGATCCCGAATCTTCGATATCGAGCCGCTCAAGGACCTGCCGCAACTCGGCCTGACTCACGCCGGCTGTTCCCGCAACGGATTCGTCTCCGGTGGCGATCATCACTTTGTCCTTTGCATTCATCAGAAGCTTGGGCAGGATCGGCAGAAGTAGCAAGACGACGAGCGTCGTTCCAACGTTTAGGAAAACCAACGTTTCGAAGGACCACTTCTGCTTGTCGGCAAGGAAGGAGCCGAGCCAGTCGGCGCCGAATAGGGCAAGGTTCCGCGCAGAGAGCATGAGGGAGTAACCAAGCCCCTCACATCCCTTCGGCGTAGCCCGAGCGGCAAGGTCGAGGAGGGCAATCTCAGCGAGCGTGAAAAAGAATCCGTTCTGGGACTCAATAATCCAGGCCATGGTAGCGCCTGAGTACATCAGGTAAAGCAAGTTGCCCAGAGCAAAGGTTAAGATGCCGGCGACGATCATCGTCATCATGTCCAAGCGCTTGATGAGCCGGCTATACACATAAGCGCCCAGGATCCCGAAGGCGCCACTCGCGACCTGCAGCCACCCAATGAACTCCTGACTGAACTTCAACTGATCCGTCTGCTTGTAGTAGAGAGGAGTCGAAAATCCCGGTGAGAAGTAGAAAAGGAAAATGAACAGGATCGCAAACCAAAGATTTGGCGACCGAAAGATGATTCCCAACTGGATCTTGGCGTTCTTCAGCGGCTCGGCGTTTTCTTCCCGCACCCTCTTCTCTCTCATGAAGAGATAGGCAATGGGCACGACGCTTACCACGATGGCGGCATTAACCCCCGAAGCGAGACCGAAGGACAATCCCGCCAAATATCCTGAAACCGGACCGTTAATGAGCTGACAGGCGTTGGACACCGTCTGCCTTAGGGCAGTGAGTCGTCCTGTGGCGCCCAGACGCTGGCCCGATTCAACTAGAAATGCGCCGATGACCGTGCTGGCGATCACCATGAAGAAATTGATGATGATGCAGCCGTAAAGGAGCGCATCGTACGTCTTGGGCACCAACATGATGCCCACCCAACTGACGCCGGCAAAAATCGCGCTGGCCAGCAGGTAGTAACGTCTCCGAGTGCCGAAGAGAGGAAATGCGTCGGTCAGGATCCCGGCAAACGGCTTGAAATACCAAGCGAGGCCGCAAAGAAAGAAGAACCGCGCCATCGCCTCTCGCGACACGTGAAGGTTGTCTTTCAGTAAGTGCTGGAGTGGCAACTTCCCCATCACCTGGGGCTGGGCGAGTGTTGTCGCAAAAATGCCTGCGATGATGATAAGCGCCAAGTGGCTGTACTTAAAGTCTTCGAGTTGAGTCCTCGGCCGATCCAGATCGGGGTAATCGAAACTTTCCTTGTTCGCGGACATGATTAAAACCGTCGCCTACTATACAGCGAGAATGTACGGACTGAGGACGCCATATGGAGCCCGTACAACTCAATATTCGTTCTCGGGCATACTCGGCGCATGCCCGACACTCCTGAGAAGCCGTCCGAGAAACCGGTCGAACGCTATCCACTGACCACCGATGTCGATCCGGTCGTCACCCACCACACTCTGGGCGACATGTCGTACACCGCGACCACCGGGATGCTCCCGCTCAAAGACGAGTTCGGCGAAACCGAGGCCGGAGTCTTCTTTGTCGCCTACACCAAAGACGGTGTGGAAAACCCCTCCGAGCGGCCGCTCATGTTCAGCTTTAACGGCGGACCCGGCTCGTCGTCGGTCTGGCTGCACCTCGGCGCCGTTGGACCGAAGCGCGTCGTACTGAAACCGGACGGCGACATGCCCGAGCCCCCTTTCCGGCTCGAAGACAATCCCCAAAGCTGGCTTCAGCACACCGACCTCGTCTTCATCGACCCAGTCGGCACCGGCTATAGCCGCCCGGCCAAGAAAGACGGCGGCAAGAAGTTCTGGGGACTGGAGGGCGACCTCGATTCCGTCGGCGAGTTCATCCGTCTCTACCTATCGCGGTATAAGCGGTGGGCCTCCCCGCTCTACCTCGTTGGCGAGAGCTACGGAACCACCCGCGCGGCCGGCCTTAGCGGAAAGTTAATCGGCCAGGGAATCGCCTTCAACGGAATCGTGCTGGTCAGCAGCATCCTCAACTTCGGCACTGCGCGGTTCAACAAGGGGAACGACCTTCCCTACGTCCTCTTCCTCCCCACCTACACCGCCACCGCGTGGTTCCACGGAAAGCTTCCCTGGGCAAAGTCGCTCGAAGAAGCACTCCAAGAAGCCGAGATTTTCGCCGAAAATCACTACACGCTCGCCCTAACTCGCGGCGACCGGTTGACCCAAGAAGAACGGGCAAGCATCACCGCCCAGCTTTCTCGTCTAACCGGGCTCTCCACGGACTACATCGATTCCACCGAGCTACGAATTAACATTCACCGCTTCTGCAAAGAGCTGCTTCGTAGCGAAAAGCGAACGGTTGGCCGTCTCGACAGTAGGTTCAAGGGTATCGACGAGGTAGCGGCTACCGAAAATCCGGAGCACGATCCTTCAATGTCGATCATCGTCCCGCCATACACCGCCACGATCAACGACCACATCCGCCGAACGCTTGGGTATGAGACGGACGTTCCGTACCACGTCTTCGCTCCTGGTGAATTGCACCAGAGCTGGACCTACGGCGATGCGGGCAAGGGACACCCGGATACGAGCGAATCGTTGCGAGAGGCGCTCTCTAAGAACCCGCACATGAGAGTATTCGTCGCCTCGGGTTATTACGATCTAGCGACTCCCTACTTCGCTACCGAATACACACTCGCCCACCTCGGCCTCGACCCTTCGCTGCGAAAGAATATCTCCACGGCCTACTATCCAGCCGGGCACATGATGTATGTGGATGAAGGTTGCCTAGCGAAGCTTCAAAAGGACGTCGCCAACTTTATGGGCGCCTAAACAAAAAGGCCGGCCTTTCGGCCGGCCCGCTTTTTGCAGGTTACTCCTTCGTATATTCCTTAAGAACCAGGCTCACGTTGTGCTCCATAAGAGCGGTGAACTGATCCAGCACACTCGTCCGAACACGCGGTGAGCGTATCGCGGCCGGGCGGCTCTTTTGCACTCGATGGGCTCGCATCGCGAGACGAATCGGGCGCAACAACGTCCATTGTCGGACGGGAACGATCATGTTGACCTCCTGAAAGGTTTCCGCACATGCCCCGTGCAATCGGGCGGACTAATTGCGGTGTCCGAGAAGGATAGGAGTCAGCTTTGATCCAGTTGTGATTATACCAGGTCGCAAACCAAGACCCATGACCGGAGCCCCCTCTCCCTGCTCGGGATGTTCGAGCCCGACGACGCTGAGGGCTTGTCGTTACACACATATCGCGAGCTGACGATTCAACGGAGCACCGACAGTCCCAAACTCCCCTCCTCCGGAAGCTGTCGCATTGTATTCGTCTCGGTTGGCGGCGACTAACGATCGAAGGTTCGGACGATGGCTCGTCCCAATCCAGCCTCGAAGAGGCGGCATCTGCCAGCCCAGGGCGTCAGCGTAATACCGTTTAGTTAAAGTGGCACGGGCGGCTCGCCCGTGGGTATCTCGGGCGGCCCGCCCGAGTAGAAGCCTCCCGTTCATCCATATCTAAACGGTGTTGGGCGTCCGCCCTGGGTGCAGGCGACCCATTTCCTCAAGCCCTGAAAGGGCGGCATAACCTAAGATCCTTCGGCGTCCTCTCCGACGAGAAATACAATGCAACGGCCCCGGAGGAGGGGAGACGGCATTTGAGTGGTTTGCCACCGAAGGGCTCCGACCTCATGCGATATGCGTCACTAGACCCTTTCAGCAAAGCGGAGAGCCATACAGACCGTAGAGCTCCAGCTCTGCCCTCTCATACGGCGAAGCCGTGAGGCCGGCCCCTACGCATGTCGACGGCCGTATCGGAGGGACCGCCTTATGACGTTCTTCGAAGAAGCTTCTGTTGAAGCAACGCACCGAGGGTCAGGCCGCTCTCCTCGGGGAGGTCGGGCACGGACCCCATCGCATCGAGAGCCGCTTGGCGCGCGGAAATCTCGTTCGAATTAAGGTCTCCCTCCTTCGGCAATGCCTTCATCGCCGCCGCCCGATCGCCGCAAAGCGCCAGCGCCTCCGCAAGGAGCGCTCTCGAGAGCGGATCTTTGAACCGATCCAGGGCCTGACGCACGAACGACGCCAGCATCCGGCGCGACTCTTCCGTCTGGGTCGCTCGGGCGCGTAGCACGAGGGCGCGGGGGGTCTCCCTCTGAATCCTTGTCATTCGGGCAAATCGAAGTCTGGCCTCGCCAAACCTTCCCGATGCGATCTCCATCTCTGCCAAGTCAAGTTCGGCTTCGATCCCGGCCATGTTAGTGGTTGCGTCGTGCTCGGCCATAAGTGTTTCCCCTGTAGTCGGCGCCATGTGCATACGATGCCATCCTTGAAGATGACAATTCGAGTCGCGCATTTGTGTCTTGCCTTTGTTTTCGGCAAAGAGTGGCCGGCCCATTAGAGCGGAAAACACCCCTTCGAGCAGTTGTCAGCATTTAAGAGCGGAACCGCACCGCCTCTTCCAAGATCGTAACGTCTTCGTCGGAAAAGTCGAGCAAGCGATTGAATAGCGGCCCCAATCGTTGACCGAATAGGCCGGTGGTTCCCCCGAGGCGGCAGGTCTTAACTTCGAAAGGGTTTTCGGGCAGACCGCCGATGGCACTCAGCCATGACGCCATGTGCTCTGTCTCCGACCGCCCCACGCGGAGCGCAAGATCCCGCGTAACTACCGGCCGCTGCATAACCGCACCGTACCGGATATTTTCGCTCTAAAGAGCCTGGAGCCGTCTAAGAGGATCGAACTCTTGACCTTCCGCTTACAAGGCGGGTGCTCTACCGCTGAGCTAAGACGGCGCGACGGCTCGATGGTGAACCATCGAGCCGTCGGGAATCAAGGGGAGGCTACTCCTTGGAGCGTCGGCGAGTGCGAACGAGCTTCGGGGCGCCATCGACGGTATAGCCAAGCTTGTAACCGGCGGGAAGGTTCTTGAGTGCTTCGGCTAACTCAGTCGGCATCTCGACGCCGCCACCGCGTCGGCGACCGCGTCGCTTGCCCGGATTAAGCGCCTCGTAAGCGTCGGCGGCATCCGTCTCCTTGTCAAGCGGAGCAAGCTCCTTTGCCGATACCTTGTACAGCTCCGAAGAAGCCGGGAACGAGAGGAACAGGTAATCCTGACCACTCAGCATACGAGCCTTCACCGGCACCGCATATTTGCGAACACCGACTCGGATCGTGAGGACGCCCTCTTTTTCTTGGGCTTTAAATTTCAGCGAGTTTTTTACGTTTTGTACGGTCTTCAAGGGTAGTTCTCCCAAAAGCTGCATTGACTATACCTATGAGGGCCACAGCTCTTGATAATAAGACGAAGCCGACGAGTAAACCGCCTCTACAAAACAATATTATCGATCAATCGGGTTCGACCGATTTTTGCGGCGACGATCACCGCCGAAGCTTGTGACGTATCGCGCACCGGGAGCAGGTCATCGTATGAAACCCATTCGAAATAGTCGACGTCAAACCCTACCGATGTCAGTTCTTCGCGACTCCTAGCAAGCTCAGTTTCTACTTCCGTACTCACGAACGAATTGGACTTAAACGTATTTACGCAACGAGTCAATTCGCGAAATAAAGCCGGCGCGGTTCTTCGCTCATCTTCGGATAAATACGCGTTCCGGCTCGACATCGCGAGCCCATCCGCTTCTCGGGTGGTTGGGCAAATCTCCAGCCGAACGGAAAAATACAAATCCTCGACCATTCGCCGAATCACCGCGCATTGTTGCAAATCTTTCTGGCCGAAGAACGCAATGTCCGGTCGTACCATGTTGAAAAGTTTGCCTACCACCGTGGCAACCCCTTCGAAGTGAGTTGGCCGCGCCGCCCCTTCCCAACGACTGGAAACCTCCGGAACCTTGATCGATGTCGACGGTAGATGCGGGTAAACCTCGGAAACATCGGGCACAAACAAGATGTCCACGCCTACGCCTTCCGCCATCGCGGAGTCGCGGTCTAAGTCGCGAGGGTAACGGCTGAAGTCTTCCCCTTTCCCGAACTGAGTCGGGTTCACGAAGAGTGAAACCACCACGATATCGGTCTCCCTTCGGGCTCTCCGCATCAAATCGAGATGCCCCTCGTGGAAAGCACCCATCGTGGGCACGAACCCAATCGATCGATGACTAGGCGGCGGAAGCTCCCTTGCCTTGCGGACGATCTTCAAAAACTATTCTCCGAGGTGGGAAAACTTCCGTCCCTAACCACCTCGGTGTAACTGCGAAGCCCATCTAATAAGCAGTCGCTGCCATGGACGAACGCTCGCGCATGGCGAAAACTTCCGGCAGAAAGCCCGAGCACGTCGTACAGAACTTGAATCTGCCCCGAGCAGCCCGCCCCCGCGCCGATGCCGATCGTCGGAATCGAAACCGCCTCCGTTATTCGCTCCGCAAGCTCGGCCGGAATCAGCTCTAAAACCATCGAAAACGCTCCGGCATCCTCAAGCCGCTTCGCGGTATCGATAATCGATTCCCCCTTACTTCCCTTCCCTTGAACCCGATGCCCACCAAAGAGATTAACCGACTGGGGCGTCATCCCAAGGTGTCCCATCACCGGGATCCCGGCGCGGACGCACGCCTCGATCTGCTCCGTGTAATCACCCTCCAGCTTCACCGCCTCGGCCCCCGCTTTCATCAGCGCGACCGCCGAACCAACGGCATCGGAAACCGACACTTGGAAACTACCGAAGGGGAGGTCGCTAACCAGTAACGCCCGCTTCACCCCGGCTCGGGTCGCCCGGGTGTGGTGCAGCATATCCTCCAAGGTCACCGGGACCGTCGTGGGGTAGCCGAGCAAGACATTGCCCACAGAATCGCCGACTAGAACGAGATCGACCCCCGCTGCATCCGCTAGGGCGCCAAATAGTGCGTCGTAAGCGGTTACGCAAACGACGCGCCTTCCCTTCTCGCGCATCGCGCGTATGTGCGGTACCGTGACCCGTTCCGACATGTCTGGCAGTTTACCGTCCGGCTATCGAGCTCGTTCTTACCCCAGCGCGGCCAAAACCTCGGCCGCATGGCCTTGAGGCTTCACCTTGCGATAGATCTTTTCGATCTTTCCGTTGGGATCTAGCACATAGGTCGATCGTTCGATCCCCATGTAGGTCTTGCCGTACATCGATTTTTCCACCCATATTCCGAGCTGGTCGGCTAGCTCGTGCCCTTCGTCGGCAAGGAGCGTGAAATTGAGGCCGTACTTATCGACGAATTTTCGGTGCGACTTAACGCCGTCCGGGCTAACCCCGATAATCCGAGCTCCTTCGACCGTGGGAACGACGTCCCGAAACTCGCAGGCCTCGGCGGTGCAACCGGTGGTGTCGTCCTTCGGATAGAAATAGATCACCGCCCGCCGCCCCTTAAGATCGGCCAAGGAAACGGTATTTCCATCCTGGTCGGACAAGGAGAAATCGGGGAATTGGGCGCCTTCTTCGATCATGGGTTTTCTACGTCCAGCAGCATCGCCTGCATAAGGTCAACTCGTAATACGATGCCCGCCAACCGGTCGTCATCCATAACTGGTAAGAGAGTGAGCCCGCTGCTGAGCATGCGGTGAAATGCATCGGAGATTTCGGTGTCGGCGGCGGCGACCGTCGGCTCCTTGGTGGCGTGGGCAAGCACCGGCTCCTGAGCCATCGAAACGAGGTTGTCCCTCGTGGTGACGACCCGGCAGAGATCTCCCTCCGTCACTACCCCGATGGGGCGCATCCGGTCATCCACCACCACAAGCGCCGGAAACTGATAGATGTCCATCTTATCGACCGCATCCCGCACCGTGCTCTCTGCGGTCAGTGTGGGAATGTGGGCGTGCAGTACCTCGCGTAGGGTCATGGGGCGATTAGATTGTGAAGCGTTTCGCCGCCCACTTGCTCGATATACTGGTCCGGATGCGGACGGGCGTACGAGTAGATGTCGGGATTATCGGTGGAACCGGAATCGGGGAGCGCCTGCTCGCCTACGGCGGCGACCCGTTGCACGTCCCAACTCCCGCCGGCATCCTACGCGGACGTCTGGTGGAAATCGACGGAGTTTTCCTCTTTTTGGTTAGCCGCCACTCCGCCGGCCACAAGGTTCCCCCGCACAAAGTGAACTACAAAGCGATGGCGTTCGGCATGAAGGCGCTCGGCGCGAAAGGCTGTCTGTCGACGGCGGCGGTCGGAAGTCTGAGACGAGAATGGGGGCCGGGGACGCTCATCGCCTGCTCGGATTTCCTCGACTTCACCGGTCGAGCGCTAACTTTATTTGACCAAACCGTCGTTCACCGCGATTTTACAAACCCATTCGGAGTGTCAACTCGCCGAGCGCTGCTCGAATCGGCGAGTGAAGTCCGGGATTCGGTTGAGGATGGGGGGGTGTACCTGTGCGGAAACGGACCCCGTTACGAGACGCCTCGAGAGATTGAGCTGTACCGATCGATGGGGGTCGACGTCGTGGGAATGACCGCCGCCACCGAAGCGATTCTGATGCGGGAAGCCGAGATCGACTACGCCTGCCTCGCCATCGTCACGAACCTCGCCGCCGGCATCTCCCCAACCCCGCTCGACCACCAAGAAGTAGTGGATGAGATGCTCCGTTCCGGAGAGCGCGCCGTGCGGATCCTCATCGGAGCCGCCCGCAAAATCGCGGAGGGTGGATGACCCTTCCTCGCCGCACCTTCGCGCTTCTTCTCGCCATGACTCCCGGGATGGGCGGCCGCTCCGTCACGCGTGTCCTGGCCCGAAATGAGTTGCTCGGTCGCTCGCCCGAAGAGTTTCTCGCATTGTCTCCCGAGGCCTATCGCGAGGAGTACCGCCTGAGCAAACGGGCCGCCGAAAACCTGGCCCGCGACCGTTCCGGCCTCATCAAATCGACCCTCGAAACAGAACAGCGGCTGAACGGGCTTGGGGTCAGCCTCGTGACATCGGCGGACGCTCACTACCCAACGCTCGTCGAGGAAATGGATCCCGATCCGCCGGGAGTTCTCTTCTTGTACGGCAACGCCCGTCTCTTGGAGTCGCGAACGTTTTGCGTTCTCAGCTCGCGTAACGCCCGCCCAGCGGACCTCGAGATGATCGAAAGGCTCACCGAGGAAGCGGTACTCGAAGGCGAGGTACTCGTCACCAGCCACGACAAGCTGGAGTATCAGCGCTCGGCCGTGGTCCCGCTCCGGTGGGGCTCGCCCAGAATCCTCTGCCTAGATCGCGGCCTCTTCCAAGTTCTCGGTCCCGACCTGCGCGACGAAGCGTTTCGAGCCGCCCGCCTGTGGCGCTACGAGTTCGACCCCTCCACCGACCTGGTCGTCAGCCCTTTCCGTCCCGACTCGTCGTTTATCGGAGTCAACAACCAAGTCCGCGATCGACTTGTGGCCTGCCTCTCCCGCCGCCTCGACTTCGTCCACATCGCCGAAGGCGGCAACATGGAAAAGCTAGCCAGAATGGCTCTGCGCGCAGAGCGAAAGGTGCGGGTATCCGACCGAATCATCGGCTACCGGGAATTGCGCGGGTTGGGCGCCGAAGTAATCAAGACGTAGCCCCGTCTGCCCGAAAAACGGACATTGACTCTCGTTCATGCCGCGGGAAGGAAGCTTAACCTTGGCCGAGACGCTCGCGAATCGGGTCGGACTCGAGCCGTGCGGCAAGCGCCCGCTGCGACCGCGCGAGGTCGTCTAGCGCAAGCGTCTGGTCGCGGACGAGATCGCGAAGCGCCGCAACTTCGCTCTGAAGCCGGTAATCGGTTTCCGGCAGCGGAACCTGATTGGCAGGGCGGCGCATAATCTCCGCCATCTTCTGCTGATGCTTGGTGAGGATGAAGATGATCGGAGTCATTAGGAAGATTCCCCCGAGGGCAACTCCTAGGACCGAGTCGATATCAGCGAGCGGCAGCAAGTTCGGGTTCATGAATTAGCCTCCCGTTCGGAGCCGCTCCTGCATTCCGGCGTCGACCGGCCTCGCGGGCGGACGGGACTGCGCCGCGTCGAGCGCCAGCATCTGCGTATGGATCAGCTCTTTCAGCTCCCGGACCTCTTGGCGAAGCGCCGAAATCTCCGTGGAATCTGTTTGCGGTCTGGCCTCATGGATGATCCTTGCCATCTTTTGCTGATGAGAAGTGAGGATGGCAACGATCGGAATCATGAAGATAATGATCGGAACAAGTAAAGCAACTACTCCAGGATTCATGGTTCACCGGCCTTTTAAGTCTTTACGAGCATACTCCTAGCGCCGTTGCGACGGAACTTAGACTGCGAGCGCTTCCGCAAGAGTAAAGCGCCCTTCGTACAGCGCCTTCCCCGTAATCACTCCTTCGACCCCCGGAGCAGGGAGCGCCTTCAGAGCCTTGAGATCGGCCAGGTTGGAGACTCCGCCGCTAGCGATGACCGGAATCGAAACCGCGTCCGCCATGTCGATCAAGCCTTGGAGATCCGGACCTTCGAGAGAGCCGTCTTTCGCGATGTCCGTGGTAATCACGCGGCGGCAGCCAAGGGCTTGTAAACGCCGGGCCAGTTCGGTGCCACGCATTTCGCCCGTGTCGAGCCAGCCATGCACCGCGACGAGCCCGTTGCGAGTGTCGATGCCGGCGACTACCCGCTCTCCGTAACGAGAAAACACTTCCTCGGCAAATTCCAAGTCTTGTGCCAAACGCGACCCAAGCACGACCCGCGCCGCTCCGGCGTTCAACGCCGCCTCGATCGCGGCGGTGTCGCGGAGCCCGCCGCCGAACTCGATTCGAAGGTCCGTCGCCTGGGCGATCGCGCGAAGCACGGCGAGGTTCTGGGGACTTCCAGCCTTCGCTCCATCCAGATCGACTACGTGGAGCCATTCGGCTCCCTCGGCTTCGAAACCACGCGCTACCTCGACCGGATCTAAGCCATAGTCGGTTTTCCGATCGTAATCCCCCTGTGAAAGCCTAACCGTTCGCCCGTCAATGAGGTCAATGGCCGGCAGGATCAACATTCGAGGAAGCTCCGCAGAATCCGCATTCCCACATCGCCGCTCTTTTCTGGGTGAAACTGCGCTCCGTAGATATTCTCTCGCTGCACCATCGCCGCGAACGGAATCCCGTAATTCGCGACCGCCGCCACGTCGTTCTTATCGGCGCAATCGGTGTAAAGCGAGTGGACGAAGTAAGCCTGCTCGCCATCTTTCACGTTCCGGCCGATTCCATCTTGCCTGCAAATCGTGATTGGACTCCAACCCATGTGCGGCACCTTCAAACCCATGTCTGGAGGAAAGTAGCGCACTCGGCCGGGAATGAGCCCAAGCCCCTGGTGCTCTCCCAGCTCTTCGCTCGAATCGAACAAAAGCTGCTGCCCCAGGCAAATCCCCAGCACCGGCGCGCCGGTGGCCGCAAAGGCTCGAATCTCGCCAGCTAATGGGCCAACCCGTTCCATCGCGGCCCCGAAGGCGCCTACGCCCGGAATGATCAACCGGTCGCAGCCGGCCAAATCAGACCGGACCTGACAAGCGGCGCCCAAACTTTCCAGGGCCTTCTCCACCGAGCGGATATTCCCCATTCCGTAGTCGAGAATCGTGATCAATCCCGAGAACCTTTTGTGGACGTGGAGCCTCGTCGCTCGGAACGCCGGGTTGCCTGATACAACGCGCGGCCGAACCCCTTAAAGATCGCCTCACACACGTGGTGATCGTTTTCGCCGGCAATCTTGCGGATGTGGATTGTCATGCCGCCGTGGGTCGAGAGCGCACGGAAAAACTCGCGTACGCACTCGGTAGAAAGATCGCCGATCTGGTCTCGCTTCCAGTCGACTTCAAACCCGAGCACCCCTCGCCCGCTAATATCGATCGCCACCAACGCCAGCGCTTCGTCCATCGGCGTATGATTGCTGCCGTACCGCTCGATTGGCTCGTCCCCCAACGCCTGGGAAAGGCACTGCCCCAGCACGATCCCGACGTCTTCCACCGTGTGGTGGTCGTCGATATGAAGATCCCCTTCGGCCGCCATTCCGATATCGAAGTGGCCGTGGAACGAGAGCTGGTGAAGCATGTGGTCGAAGAACCCGATGCCGGTCACGATGTCGCGCCGAGTTCCACCGTCCAGATCGAGCACGGCCTGGATGCGGGTCTCCGAGGTTTCCCTGTAGATCTCCGCGTAACGTACCCCCGGCGTGCTCTTGCTCATCTATTTCCTTATACCTGCGTTTAGCTCCACCTAAAATAAAAGGAGGCTCCCCTTTCGGAGAGCCCCGCTCAACAGGAGGTGCTGACACGGAGAATCCCAATTCTGAATCAAGGTTGACACGGCGCCGTTGCCGCCAGAGACCTTGTTCAGCACAAAGATGCCCCTTAGACCACAAAGGCAAGTGTCATGGCGCTCTGACAGGGACAACATTGTCCCGTCTTCCCCTCCAGCCTTGCGGCTGGCGTCGTGCGCGCGCATCCGACTCTCACGTCGCCTACGGGGTTAGCTGTCGGGTTCGGGCCAAGAGTTACCCTAGCGATCAATGAGATCGCGTTCACCCCTAAGTTCCGGGTCCCCCGTTCCCCCTCTCGGGGAATTCGGCGTTTGGCTTTGCAGCCTCGTATTTATTGTAGCATGGAGTTCCGAAACCGGGGGAAGTTTTTCCACATTTTGAATCCGACGAAGTCGATTGGACTGTGTCGTGTGGCCTGTGGCCCAAGGGCAAATGAGCCTTCGGGGACACCCGAGCCCCATCCGTCCCAGAAGTCCCATTCGTCCCATCGGCTGGGGTAAAGCCTCACGATAAGAACACCGCAACACCGCAACACCGCAACACCGCAACACCGCAACACCGCAACACCGCAACACCGCAACACCGCAACACCGCAACACCCGGTACCCTACAGCAATGCCGCTTCAGGTCCTCGACCATCCCCTCGCCAGCCATCTCCTCGCCTCGTTGCGCGACGAACGAACCCCGCCGCAAGAATTTCGGCAGCTCGCGCGGCGATTGACAACCCTTCTGGTGCTCCAGGCAACCTACGGCATCCGGACCCGGATCGATCGGGTCACCACGCCGCTCTGCGAGACGGAAGCGAGAGTGCTCGACCAAGGGCTAGCCGTCGTCCCCGTACTCCGCGCCGGACTAGGGATGCTCGAGCCGATCGTCGACCTGTTCCCCGACGTCGCCGTCGGCTACATCGGTCTGGAGCGCCACGAGGAGACGGCGGTGGCCCGAAGCTACTACAGCAAGGTCCCGCAATCGGTCGAAGGCCGGTTCACGCTGTGCGTCGATCCGATGCTCGCCACCGGTGGCTCCGCCGCCCAGGCGATTTCGCTCATTAAAGCCCATGGAGCAAGCCAAATCACCATGGTAAGCATCGTCTCCGCCCCCGAAGGAGTTGAGAAGCTGCAACAGGCGCATCCCGACGTGGCCATCGTCACCGCTGCCCTGGACGAGAAGCTAAACGACCGCCACTACATCGTCCCCGGCCTGGGCGATTTCGGCGACCGCCTCTACGGAACTCCTTAGTGAGCCAGCATCGTGGTCCGGACAAAAACCGGCGCTATTAGCCGGACCGTGGGTTAAGGTCAAGTAACAAACCCGGTTTTCGTCCGCACCCGTGGCTTTTAGCGGCGAAAACGGTTCGATCCGCATCAAACCGTTTTCGCGGCTCAGCCGCCCAGCATGACCGTATGGCGATCACTTGCTGCATCCGGTACGTTATCGATCCGTTTAAACTGGACGAGTTTGAGCGATACGCGAGGAGATGGGGGACAATCATTCCGAGATGTGGGGGTGATTTGCTCGGGTACTTCTTGCCGCACGAGGGGACGAATAATGTGGCCCTGGCGATGATCGGGTTTGAGAGCCTCGCCGCCTACGAGGCTTACCGGTCTCGGTTGAAGGCCGACCCCGAAGGAGCCGAGAATTTCAGGATCGCCCAGGAGTCGAAGTTCATCCTCAGCGAAGAGCGGACCTTTCTGCGACGCGCGGAGTCGACATGACGCCGAATTCTCTAACGACGATCGCTTCCCTCTTGGCCGATCCGGCGAGGGCGGAGATGCTCCTCGCAATGATGGATGGACGAGTGCATCCAGCTTCCGATCTCGCGGCGATCGCGCACGTTTCCCCCTCGACCGCCAGCCACCACCTGGCCGCTCTCGTGGAGGGAGGTCTCGTCACGGTGACCCAAATCGGGCGGTGCCGATACCACGGCCTGGCCGGACCTGAAATAGCGGAGTTACTGGAGTCGATCGGCTCCCTATCGCCAGCCTCGCTGAGGGCCGCTCGCCCGCTTGCCGAGTGCCGCTCTTGCTACGATCATCTCGCCGGCCGCTTTGGCATCCGTTTGCGGAAGGGACTCGAAGCGAGAGAGTTCGTCCGCTTAGAAGGAGACCGTTTCACCGTTTCCCCCTCTGGATTCGAGTTTTTTACCGAGTTCGGCATCGACGTCGCCGCGCTTAAGGCGAAGCGCCGCCCGCTGGCGCGGGCCTGCATCGACTGGACTGAACGAGTTCCGCATATCGGCGGCTCCCTCGGAGCCGCACTGCTAAGCCGGCTGCTAGACCGGGGCTGGGTCACGCGAGGAGATATCCCTCGCAGCCTAACCGTCACCCCAGTCGGCGAAGAGTGCCTGCAATCCTTTGGCCTCTAGTGGCCCTGGCTTCCTGCCAGTGCCACGTTCCCGACAACCTACCTACCGAATCGCCGGGTGGCGCCGGGATATGGCGTCGGACCCTTGACGCTGTGCCAAATCGCGTCGTTGAGAGCGAGCTCCTGGGCGGCGGTCAGTTGATCGGGCTCGGAGAAGTCGATGCTCGCCAGCAACGGTGGCTCCTTGGCCCGCGGGTTCTTGGCGGTGATGTCGATCGAGGGCCGTCGCGACCGATACGGGGTCAGGTCGGGCCTAGAGTGGAACGACCGGTACATTGGCGTGGCGGCGGCGTCGTACTGCGTCATCGGAGTGGCGCCCAAGATCAGCTCCATCGTGCGAAGCATCGAGGTGGTGGTGTACGGAGTGCTGTCGACCCCGGTGTTGCGGGTGTAGGGCGAAACGACCAAGCCGACGGTGCGATGCGAATCCACATGGTCGGCGCCGTTCTGCGCATCGTCTTCGATGATGAAGATGGCGAATTCTTTCCAGAGCGAGCTACTCGAGATCGCCTCGACCACCTTCCCGATCCCGATGTCGTTCGATGCGACGCAAGCCTTCGGCGTGAATTTGCCGGGACGCGTACCGGTCGTGTGGTCTTCGCTGAGCGCCATCACCATAAAGTTAGGCACCGTGCCGGCCCGCTCGAACTCTTTGAATTCCCGAATGAAGATGTCGACCGAATCCGAATCGCGGATCCCCTTCGCGCGGGCCGCCGCCCATTCCGTATTCGAATGATCCATCGTGTGATAGTAGTAAGTCCGGTAGCTGAGACCGGCGCGGCGCACGTGGTCCCAGATCCGGCCGGTCGGCGTTTCCGCAAGCGAAGCGGTTAGCCGCGGGCTTCCCTTTCCGCTGTACTCCTGAGGCCATGTGCGTTGCATAAAGTCGGGTACGTACGCGCCGTTCGTCCAGTGGTGGCCGTCAACTGAGACTTCCCCGCTCGCATACAGATTGTCGAGCAGCACGTATTGCCGAGCCAGCTCCGCATGATTCGGGGCGACGTCGTCGCCGAAAAGCGTCAGCCGAGGATCCCCGTTCCCGTACGGTTTGCCTCCCTTCTTAAGGCTGCCGAACACCTGGTCGTAAGTTCGGTTTTCCTTGATGATGTAGAGAACGTGCTTGATCGGAGACCGGTCGCCCAACCGGCTCGGGATCGGATTGGAACCCGCGGGAGGAGCTTGGAACGGATGGTCGATCATGTTCGGCCGATACTTCGAGACGTTCAAGACGGTCTTGGTCATATCCCGTAGCCGGCTCGGATCGGAGAGATCCACGTTGAAGATGATTCCATTGAGCTGGGTGACGATGTACGGATAACCCGCGCCCGAGTCGGGATTGATCGACGCTGTCTTATCGTTGGGGCCTGTCCCAAACCCTTTTCCGGAACCGATCAGGAGGTGCTTCCCATCGGCGAGAGTGGCGAGGGCACAAGGGTAGGCGGCGGTCGGAATAAATCCGAGCGTCTCGGTAAGCCCTCGTCGCTCGACGTTCAGAACCGCTACCGCGTTATTGTCGCTATTGGCCACATAAAGCCGCTTTCCGTCCGGGGTGATCGCCAGTGCATGCGGTGTCGACCCGGCGGGAGCGTCGGGCCACGGCCGGACAAGGATTCGCTCTTCCCGGGTGCCGGTGTGGAGGTCTAACACATCGACGGTATCGTCGTTGCCGCAAGCCACGAAAAGCCGCTCTCCGGAGACGAGCATATCGTTAGGGTGGCGGCCGGTGGGAATCGTCCTCACCACCCGCATCGCGTCGGTATCGACCTCCGCAACCTTCGCTGCCCCTTGCAGCGAAACGATGAGACGTCCTCCGCGGGCAAAACGGACTTGATAGGGAGTGTCGCCGTCTTCGAAAACGGCCTCACCGGTGACCACATTCGTGGCGAGATCGATCTTCAGCAACTTGTCTGAAGCGGAAACCGCGATGTACGCGTTCTTATCGTCGACCGCCAAACCCGCGAGCCATCCCTTGTTGGCGGAGATCCCCGGAACCGGAATCGGCTCTCTCGCCTCGAGCTTGCCGCCGGATCCCACGTTTAGCCGCACGATCTGCGATGCGGTCCCCCCGCTCACGTAAAGCGTTGCCGAGTCGGTGGACCATCCCAGGCCAATCCAACCCTTGCCAATCGAGGCGGTGTCTACTAACGCGCCGGTCGCTCGGTCCAACAGAAAAACCTTGTGAACTCCCTGTCCGACCGAAGCGAACGCGATCCACTTACCGTTCGGACTCGCCTCTCCTCCGGCCAGCATGTCGCCCACCGGAGTTTGAGTGCCTACCGGGGCAAGACCCCAACCGCTCGGAAGAAAGACACGCACGCCACGCTGCATGGCGGACGCGAAAGCGAAAAGGACTAGGAGGCCGATCGCGGTCAGGGTGACGAGAGTGCGGAGTTGTCGTTTGGCCATGCTTACATCTGTCCAAATTGGGTCGGGTGAGAATCGCCAGGCAAGGTTAGTTTGAGCGAAAGATCTCTCCGCTCGAACGCCATTTCGTACGTCTGCCCATCGAGGGTTACCCCTAGTTTGCCCGGACTCGAAGGTTTCCAGGCGCCAAGAATCTCACGCCCCGCTCGCGTTAGCTTGAAATATCCCCCTTCTTGGATGTCGACGCTCGTGCCGGAATCTCTAGCTCCAACCCATAGACCGACCGGCGAGGTCGTCATATAGGCGTCGGGGGCCGGCTTGCCCGAACATCCGGGCAGAAACAGAAGGGACGAGAGGAGCATGATCTGAGCTTTCGATCGTGTCAAATAGGCCATGGGAATACCAACCGGCCAAGTTTGCGAAGGTGCTGTTAGGTTTGATTTAAGAGGTCGTTGGGATACCGGTTTCTTTACGGTCCGACAATCTCGCAGACGAAGAATCTCCCCGTCGACCCAGGACCTGTCCGGGCCGGCGCAGGAGGACAGATGCAATCCAAACTAATTTCACCACGCTCGTCGGGCGCTTTCACGCTGATCGAGTTGTTGGTGGTCATCGCAATCATCGCTATTCTCGCCGCCATCCTTTTCCCAGTCTTCGCGCAGGCCAAGGCCGCGGCCAAGAAGATCAACTCGCTCTCGAACCAGAAGCAGATCGGGGTCGGGATCCAACTCTATGCCGGGGACAACGACGACATCCTCCCAGAAACCGGTTGGGATGGCCCCTGTTCGCGACCGACCGAGACTCACGACGGTACGTCCGCCTCCGTCAACGACGCTTTTTGGTCCGGAGTTTATGCATTCCCTCTCGCCATTCAGCCGTATGAAAAGAACCTCCAGATCGTAGCCGACGCGGCCGACCCCGACAAAGGGGTTTGGGGCAAGGAAGGATCGTTCTGCTACGAAGCGCAACTCCTTGCCTTCGGCGTTCCGGGCGCTTATTCCGGCATCCGTAGCGTCCCCGGCGCGATGACGAAGGTGTTCCCGGTTTCGTATGCCGGCAACTACTTCGTCGCCCGTGCATACGACGTTCCCCGCGGAACCACGACCGCGAAGGGTCGCTCGATGACGGAGATCGCCAGCCCGGCCAACGTGTTCTTCTCAGCGGACGTAGGTTCGGCCCGCCTCGCATCCGGCGGCAGCTTCGCCGGCTGGTACATCGCGCCGGGCTACGGCAACAACGGAAACGGCACCGGCCGATGGGAGCGCGGCGCTCGTCACCTCGGCGGCCGGAACTGGACCTTCACCGACGGCCACGCCAAGTTCGCGAAAGATCCGGCATTCACGGTCAACGGAGCAACGGTTCCTCAGCGACAGGTGATGTGGGATTACCAACAGCGCGGTATCTACACCTTCCCGGAAACCGACAGCGCCGGCTACTGCCCCAAAGGCGCTGCCTGCTCGACCCTGTCCGGCCGCACCTGGTAAACCACGCCCGTGGAGGGAGCCCACGCCGGCTCCCTCCACGAAACATTATTACTCCCGACTCTTCCGCCTTCCGCCTTCCGCCTTCCGCCTTGGAGAGCATCCCCCTTAAATGTATAATGGACCTCGGCGGTCTCAGACGCCTCCGGATCCGCGGGAAGGGTTCAACCCTCTGGCAAAGAATGCTTCGGTAGCACATCGACAACCTTTATGCGGCCTGATTGCGGATCTCGGGCAAGTTGCATGGAGGTCGTATGTCAAAACAGTTACCGCCCCGTCCGAACCTGGACCACCTTCGCGAGCAGGCGAAGTCTCTCCTCTCCGAGTTCCGTCAAGGCGTACCCGAAGCGTCCGCTCGCTTCGTCGAGCACCTACCCGGACTAAAACAAAACGCCGTAGCGCTTCACGACGCTCAGTCGGTCGTCGCCCGCGAGTATGGATTCCCGAGTTGGGCCAAGCTAATTGCCCACGTGGAAGAGGTTAGAGCGCGAGAGGGGATCACCCCGGAAATCGAGGCACAATTCGTCGCCGCCGCTATCGACGATATGCCGGATCGGGTTCGGCGTCTCATTGAGCTGTATCCCTCGCTTCCCCGATTCAGCGCAGCCTGCGCCCTGGTCTCTGCCGAGGTCGACCTGGTTCGCCATGTCGATCCTGGCCAGACGCTCGGCCCCGGCGGTATGACTCCGATCGAGTACGTCGCGTACTCCCGCATTCACGCCGTCTGCCCCGATCGATACGCGGCGCAATTGGAGTGCGCTCGCGATCTGCTAGATCGCGGCGCGGACCCAAACACCTACCTGCGGTACCGGGGAGAAGCAAAGATCCCCGTCCTCTATGGCGCGGCCGCAGAGTCGCAGCATATCGACATCGTCAGGCTCTTACTAGAGCGCGGCGCCGAGCCGAACGACGGCGAGTCGATCTACCACTCGGCCGAAAAGGGACGCACGGACATCTTGGAACTCCTGGGAGAACACGGCGCCGAGTTCGGCCCGCCGAGTTCTCACCTATGTTTTCTCTTCTACTACCGGGAGTACTACGAGAGCGCGCCCGCGAACCTACGTGGGGCAACCTGGCTTCTGGAGCACGGAGCCGATCCAAACGTTCGCTGTGGCGACACGAGCGAAACCCCTCTGCACAGCGCCTGCCGCTATACGAACGAGTCGACGCTGATCGGTTTGTTGCTCGACCACGGCGCCGACCCCGCCGCCCGGGACAAGTTCGGCAATACGCCCTACCAAGTTGCCTTCGCTTCCGGGAACCAAGCCGCCCTTCGGTTATTAGAGTCGCGGGGAATCCGGCAGGAGCCCTCTCGCGACCACCAGTTCCTGGCCGCGTGCGCGAGCAACGACGTGCCGCTGATCCGCAAGGCAGTGGCCGAGGAACCGGAAATCGCGACGCGGTTGAGTTCCGAAGGCGACGATCTGATGCGACAGTTTGCGGAAACCGGTCGAGCCGACGGGCTCAGAGGTTTGATCGCGGCAGGTTTCCGATTGGACGGCAAGGATGGGTTTACGCCCCTCCACTTCGCCGCCCTTCGGGGCCAGACCGACGCGGCAAAGGTCCTCATCGCCAGCGGCGCTCCGCTGGATATTCGAGACGGCGAGCACCACGCCGCTCCGATCGGGTGGGCTTGCTTCGGTTCGGTTCACCATCGGAGCCCCTCATCGGACCACGCCGGCGTCGTCAGGCAGCTTATCAAAGCCGGTTCGTCGGTGGAGGACGCCCTTGAGCAGATGACCAATCCCGACCATTCCCCCGACATTGTCGAGGCAATTCGCTCCTCGTTACCACCTAGTTAATCAGTCCCGCGTAGCGTCGGCGTCCTCGCCGATGATCCGGAAGCTGTTCGACCCTCTCTCCGAGAGCCTCGGGGAGAGGATTGTTGCTACTTCAAAATTTTCATTCGAACCTATTATGCCGTTATGGGCATACCGCGTCTTGCCATTCTGCTCTGCTTTGCATTCGCGGCTGTGCGCGCACCGGCCGCCGGCCAAGACCTCCCTGCCATCTATCCGGGCGATCCTCCCGAGTTCGATGCCGCAACGGCGGCGCTAGCCGATGTGGACGCTCATTTACCGGCCACAAACCGTTACCGCAAACTGATCGATAGCCGGTTCAAGGTGGTCAAAGAGTTCAAGATCCAGGTGCAGACGGGCAGCCACCCTCTGGTCGCGGAGGCAAAGCGACTCGTATCCGACTCGCAGGCCTTTGCCGACGACTTCAAGAATTACGACGAAGACGGCGCCAAATACGAGGCCAGTTGTGCCGCCTATGGTTCGACGCCGCTAACCAAAGAGAACGCATCTCAGATGGCCGTCTGGGGACGCCTCCTCGACACCTGGCGGGCGAAGGGACTTGCCTGGATGGCGCGACTCTCCACAGAAGAAAAGCGACTGAACGACTGGAAGATCGACTACGTCAACCGCCGCGAAAAGATCTGGAGCGGCTGGCTCGACGATCTTCGCGCCTTCACCAACTATGCCAACGGAGGAGTAAGGCTTGCCAAGATCGAGGCCGAGCTTGAGCACCTAAAACCCCAAATTCAACGCGACCGAATGTCCATCGGCCGCTACGGAAGCAAGCTCCCCGGTTTCCACGAGGACGTCGAGAAGATGGCGTTCCAAGCGGAAGAAGCTCGCGAGGAGGGAAAGCAGCAAGCGTACGGCTTTGGCCTAAGCCTAGCGATCGATTCGATGGCGATCAACAGCTCCAGTAAGCAGGCGATGACGCAAGCCAAGCTTCGGAAGATCAAGGAAATCTTGGTCAACACCGGAACCCCGCCGGACCGAGTGAAGGCGATCCTGGGCGGCTGGTCGGAAGGCAACGCCGTAGTGAAGGCGATCCGTACCGACCGGCATATGATCGAGAGGATCGGAAAGCTCGTCGACTACGGAAACATCGCCGAGGGAGCCGCCCGGGAGAAATACTGGGAAGCGGCCAGCTCCTGCCTGTCGCTTTTTGTCCAAACCCCGATGCTGAAACTGGTGAAGGCGAACGCCGAGATCTACACGAGCCTTCTCTACACCGGTCTCTCGGCGCATGAAGCAACGGCACGCGTCGAGCAGTTCAGCCGCCTCGCCGACGATCAACTGCGCGCCGTAAACTCCCTCGCCAAAACCTACGAAAAACACCTCAAACTGCGCCGGACCCTGCTGAAAGAACAGGAGCAGATACGAGCCGAACAAGGCTTCTAGTCTCGGCGTGGCATCGGCTTCCTGCCCATGCGTCTCACGACCATCCCGGTCGTGTAAACGTAGCATCGGCTCCCAGCCGATGAACCCCGCGACCATCCTGGTCGTGGGAAAAGGGCCAGGGGCAGGATGCCCCTGGGACCCACTGGCAAGATGCCAGTGCCACTAGCTGAGGCTAAGGATTACCGGACCATCCGAGGCGTCGACTCGCATGATCGGCAAGTCGACGGTTTCCCATGCGGCAAGGTCGCTGGCGTCGACCCTGAGGTTCCCGCCCAGCCGCTCGATCGCGGTCACGAGGAGCATGTACTGGCCCCGGTTCATCGTGTTGAGGAGACCGGCGATCATCTGGTCGGCAGAGTCGGGCGTCATCTTGCCCTAATCATGCCCCAGGAAAAGCGCCAAGGGCTACGGAAGCGTCTCGTCTTCCGCTCGGCCCACCACCGCATCGCGGATCTGGACGATGTTGCCGCGCGAAGTGCGGATCGCGATCTTTGCCCCCACCCGCTGGTTGAGCATGACCCGGGCAAAGGTGACCTGGTCGCGAATCGTCTGCCCCGCAATGTCCTGGATGATATCGCCGACGCGGATTCCTGCCCGATCGGCCGAGGAACCCGGAGCAACAAACTCCACGATCGCCCCGCCGCCGATGTTGTCCTTACAGATCAGCCCGAGCGAGGGAAGATTGACCTTGTGGTCGGGCGACAAAAACCCGTTGATGACCTGCCGAACCACTTCGCTGCCAACCGTATAAGCGACGGTCAGCTCGCCCGGCCCATATGTGCTCTGCTGAGCCAAGCCCGGCAAACCGCGCAGTACCGGTGGGATCTTTTCCTGAGAAACAAACGCTTGTTGGCCCAAACCCTGTTGAGTCTGGTTCTCCTGCCGCCGTAGCGTCGCGTTGAGTGAGCCGACGATCTCGCCGTCCTCGCACACGACCAACGCCGCGCCGATCAATTCGGCCGGCGCCTCGAAGCGGAATTCCGTGAGCGGCACGAACCGACGAGCCTTACCGATGACCCCGTAGTGCCGCGTCGAAACGCACTGCGCCCGGATCGGCCCAGTTCCCAAGATAGCCAACAGCGTGACGCCCGGTTGCTCGGGGGCGTTGGGGGCGACGAACGGCCGGGCCTGCCCGGCAACCCAGGGCGCCGCTTGTAGCAGCACGAGGCCGGTTGAGCCGTCGCGCGCCAGCACGGTCATCTGAACATTGCGACCCGATTTCAGACGCGCCGTCATCGACTCCCCGCGAACGGCGGCCCGAGAGGCCACAAACAGTCCGGAGTCGCTGATAAGCGCTGCCGCGCCAAGCGGGCGGTCTTCATCAACCAGCGTGGCGATCGACGGCTCCATCTTTCGCCAAATCGCCTGCTCCCTTCCGGTGAGACGGCCGATCTGGAGATCGTTACGGATCAGTGCGACGCCGAGGCTAACCACCGATAAGAACATTACTGGCTGTACCGACCTCCGTCGCGGTAGGAGCGCCCGTGGAGGCGTCCGGGTTCATGTCGATCAAGACGATCGGGGTCGAAGCACTCGCTGGGTCCGCCGGCTTATTGGTTGCCGCCGCGGGGACTCGCGACGGAGCCGAGGTGTTGCCCACCAACGCGACGGGCCCGTCCTCTTTATTGTTGTCCTTCCACCCGTCCACCCTCAGCGGAATCGCGTCCGACGTGAAGTGGGGCGAGTGATACCGCCGCCGACGATTCGACGCAAAAATTGGCTTAAGCGGTTCCGGTTTCTTCGTCACCGCAACCGGAGCCGCCGAAATCTTCGGGGCGGTTTCGTTCTTCGCCACCATCGTACTCGACGCACTTCCCATCGGATTGCTGTCGAAGCCGAGATTGCGGCTCGCGACGCTGCTGGGGGAAAGCACGACCTGCGGCTCGCCCGAATTCGCCCGGGGCCGAAGCATCATGAGGCCGAAGCCGAGCGACAGCGCCGCCACCGGCATCCAGATCCAGCCCGCGCCAAGCCCTTTCGGCTCCTCTCGCTTCGCCTCGGGGCGAAGCCCACGCGCAAGGATGGCGTCGCGAAGCCGCTCGTTGGAAAGCTGATGGTCCGGAACCTCCGCCAGGCCGCGCAGCCCTTCGCGCATATCGCGGAACTCCGCGAGGGCGCGTCGGGCCGCCGGGTCGCTTCCGATCTGGGCCTCGACCTGCGACGACTCCTCGGAGCTCATATCCCCGAATGCCAGTCTCGCCAGCTTCTCTTCAAACTTGCCGTTCATTTGTTTTCCTCGCCCAAAAGTGGGGCGATTCGATCTCTCAGCGCGCGTCTGGCGCGCAACACTCTCAACTTTGCTCCCCCAACCGTGCATCCCAGAATCGATGCGATATCCGGATACTCCCTCTCTTCGATGTCGCGCAGGACGATCACGGAGCGGTGATGGACCGGAAGGGCGTTCAGTGCGCTCCGTAGAGCTTTCTTACGCCGCTCCGCCTCCAAGTTCTGCACCGGATCCTCGGTATCGCCGATCGTCATCCAATCGAGCGCGCCCATCGCCTCTTGCTGCTCCAGCGCGGTGCGCCGTTGCGACATGCGGGCTTGGTCGGTGCAGAGGTTCGTCACGATCCGCAAGAGCCACGTGGTGAACTTCGCTTCGTCGCGATAGCGGTGCAGATTTTGATAGGCGCGCACGAACGCCTCTTGGACGATGTCTTCCGCATCGTCGCGCCGCGATGTCATTTGGTAGGCGAAACGGTACACCAGGGATCGGTGCCGCTCGAACAACTGTTCGAACGCCCCAAAGTCCCCATCTCTCGCTCGAGTAACCAGAGCGACGTCGGTGTCTAAATCCATGCGCCCTGTAACGGACGCATCAAACCGCATCACGGTGCTTTCTACCATGTTTTCGTATCTGACGTGGCAAAAAGTGGGGAGTTACGGTTTCGGACCCAGTGGTCCCGCATAAGGGTGACCCGCAACAAAAAACGCCCCGGCAATTGCCGGGGCGTCGGATTTCCTGTTTTTTACCAGGGAGGAGGGTTCATTGCGAACCGCTTCTCTTTACGATTGCGGGTCGCTAAAACCCACAACCCCCCTGGCACATACGTTCGTTAATCATTCTGTAGCACCACCTCCCTCTGTTAAGAGTAATGATATCTACGTTTCCCGAGGCGGAAAAGTTCAAGGGGTTTTGACTGGGGGGCTACTGTGGCCTTGGAGGGTGGCGTCGATGGTCCGAATGCTCTCCTTGGCGTGCTCTTTGGATGCCCCCAGCGCATCCATCACGTTGTCCACCCCAAGTGCGGCCGTCACCTTGATTCCCTTGTCGGTTCCCTGGAACTCGCAAATCATCAGCCGTACGCCGCCGCTTTCCCAGAATCGATACCGAACGCGGGGTCCTTCGAACGACTCGGGCGTTATTTTGCTCAACTGTTTTTGATGGAGGGCGACCAGTTCGTCGAACCGGCTGGCAGTCGCTTGGTTTTCCTGGTACATGGCGGAGACTACGCGCCCGTTGTAAGTGATCACACCGAACCCGCGATCGTGTCCATCCTCCCAATGCGAGGCTCCATACGGCTCCGCGAATCCCGCCGGTAGCTTCTTGTCGACGACCGCGTCCCGGCCCGGAAAGACTTCGAAGGCGTTTCGCGGAAGACTGCCCAGCGTGACCGATTGGTCGCCGTTGTAGAGCGCGATCTCGTTATCCTTGGGGATCGCCTGGGGAGCCTCGACCACCGGCTCGGTGACTTTTGATGCTCCTTCGGAGGCCGTCGGCGCATCGCTCCCCTGGCAGCCGAACAAAAAGAGCGGCAGGGCGAGGAACGCGACACGCCTCATGACGTTAATTCACTCCAAGGATCTTGTAGCGGTTCGTACCACCGGGAGTGTCGACCGACACTTCGTCGCCCACCGCCCGGCCTAAAATCGACTCGCCCAGCGGCGAGCTCATCGAAATGAGATTCTTCGCCGGATCGGCTTCGAACGACCCAACCAGCGTCACCGTGATTTCCTCGTCGAATTCGATATCGTAAAGCTTGACGACCGATCCCAGTGCCGCGGTGCTCCCCGCGACCTCCGGGCGCTCCACGATCTTGGCCAGTTGGAGCGCCTTCTCGAGGTCTGCGATGCGGCTTTCTAAGCGGGTCTGATTTAGCTTTGCCTCGTGGTAGGCGGCGTTTTCCTTTAAGTCGCCGTGCGCTTTTGCCTCGCGGATCGCATCGGCAATTCCCAGCCGAGTCGGTCCTTTGAGCTCTTCGAGCTCCTTTTGGAGCTTGTTGAACCCTTCGCGAGTGACCTGGATCTCCTTGGACATTGGAGGGATATTGTAGCATCGAGCCATGGCCCAGCGGGTTAGCGTCCTCGTAGTCAGTTTTAATACCATCGAGAAGCTACGCCGCTGCCTCCAGTGCATCGAGCCGCATCACGAAGTCGTCGTCGTCGACAACGCTTCCGAAGATGGTTCGGTCGAGATGGTGCAACGTGAATTCCCCCATGTCCGCCTGCAAGTAAACGCGGGGAACGTCGGCTTTGGTGTCGCCAACAACCAAGCCGCCGCTATCGCTACCGGGGACCTGCTCCTTTACCTGAACAGCGACGCCTACGCTTTCCCAGGCGCTATCGACACGCTAGCACTTGCGTGTCACGATCCCGCCGTGGTGGCCGCCGGAGGTGAGCTGCAGTACTTGGACGGTCGCCTTCAAGAAAGTATCGCCGGCCGCCTGACCCTGGCCAAGGTGTTCTTGGAACAGACCTGGCTCGACCCCCTCTTCCGCAAGCTGGGTTTGCGAATCGGATATTGGCGGACGACGGCCGTGCACGAAGAATGGGAACGCACGCAGGCTCCGGTCCCCGTCGACCAAATCATGGGCGCTTGCCTGATGGTGCGGCCGAATCTCGAATCGTTCGACCCGCGCTATTTCATGTATTGCGAAGACACGGACCTATGCCTCCGCCTGAGCCGCCACGGACGCCTCGTCTATGACGCCGCCGCTAAGTTCTATCACGAGCTCGGCTCCAGCAGCGCCAAAGACCCCGCGGTTGGGATCATGCGCTACAACTGGGGCAAGGAGCTTTTCTTCCGCATCCATCGCGGGCCGCTCGCGGAGGTGATATGCCTACTCCTCGACCGTGGCGGCGCGCTGCTACGGCTGCTGGTTTGGGCCGCGGCGTTTCCCCTGAAGCCGCAACAATCCCGGACCGCCGTCGGAATCTGGCGGCGAGTCCTTACGGCGCCGCGTCGGTCGGCAGCGGGGTCGACTCATACTCCGGCACCACCTCGCCCGGCGGACCAATCTTCTTGATCGTCCCCTGATGCAGCCACACGCACCGGTCCGCCACTCGGTGGACCGATTCCATGTTGTGCGACACGAACAAAATGGTGCCCCCGCCGGCGCGAAATTCGTCGATCTTCGTGTAGCACTTCCGCTCGAACTCGTAGTCGCCCACCGCCAGAACCTCGTCCACGATGAGGATGTCCGCGTCCACATGCACCGCCACCGCGAACCCCAACCGCGCCAGCATTCCGCTCGAGTAGGTGCGCGTGGGGGCGTGGATGTGGCTGGCAAGCTCAGAAAACTCGATGATCTTGTCGATCCGCTCCTTGATCTGCTTCCTTGTGAGACCAAGGATGATCGCGTTGAAATAGATGTTCTCGTAACCCGAAAGGTCCGGGTGAAATCCCGCGCCGAGTTCCAGCAGAGGCGCAACCCGGCCGTGCATCGCCACCGAGCCCGCGGTCGGTTTGTAGACCCGGGCAAGCAGCGAGAGGAGCGTCGACTTCCCCGCTCCGTTCCGACCCACCACCGCCACGCACTCCCCCGGCATCACATCGAACGAGATCCCTTTGAGGACTTCGAACGTCACGATCTGACGCCGTTTCCACCAAAGCAGGAGAGTTTTTACCGAGCCGATCCCGGAGCTGCTCATCGAGAACTCCTTCCGAAGCTCGCGGATCTCGATCATCGGACCGTCTCTCATGGCCGCTCCACGAACTTCCACTTCAAGCGGTTGAAGGTGGCATAGCCGGTAACCAGCACGAATACCGACACCGCCGCCGCAAGCCAAACATATTTCCAGTTAAGTGGAAGAAATGGCGCCACGTCCCCCTTCGGGCCAAGCATGTCCACGGTCGGCGGGGCCAGCAGAGTTTTCCGGTAGGCGGTGATCAGCGCGGTCAAAGGGTTTAGATTCAAGAGTCGGTAGATCACGCCCCCGCCCATAAAGTGGCGATTAATTTCGGAGTTGGCCACCTTCTCAGTGAAGTACATCACCGGGCAGAGGAAGAAGAGCAGGTAGAGGAGGACACCGACGATGTACTTCACATCCTCGAAGAAGGTGTTCAGCGCGGAGACGTAAAACGCGCACCCCAGCGCCAAACAAAAGGTGATCAGCATCAAGAGCGGCAGATAGAGCGTGCCGATCTGGAACGGCCACATGCCGGGGAAAACGAGGTACACGACGAGGAGATAGGCGAAAAAGACAAGCTGACCCAACGCGAAGTGGATCACGTTGCTGATCACGCTAGCGAGCGGCAAGATCTCCCGCGGGAAGTAGATCTTCTTAATAAGCAGCATCGCCCCCAGCACCGACTGGGCCGAGTCCATCACCGAAAGCTGGAAAAACGTGAACGGCAGGTACGCGGCGAGAATGTACGCGCTGATGCTCGGCGCCCCCGAGTACATGAAGTTCTTGATCACGAACGTCATCACGATGACCGTGATGATCGGATTAAGCAGCGACCAGAAAAATCCAAGCGCCGAATTCTTGTACCGGATCTTCAGATCGCGCTGAACCATCACCAAAAGAAGCTCGCGGAATTTCCACAGCTCCCTAAGTTCGTCCAGCATCGATTGAGTCTACCTTTGCCCTTCCGACCCACGGACCGCCGGTCTCCAGACCGGCTCCCCTACATCCGAAGGACGTGTAGCCGCAGGTTGGCTCGTACCTGCGCCCGGTGTACGAAGTACACCGAATCATCGGCGAGGACGCCGACGCTACGTCCGAAGGACGTGTAGCCCGCGCCCGATGTAGGGAGTACGCCGAATCATCGGCGGGGGCGCCGACGCTACGTCTTCCGGAACGGCTTCACTGACACCAACCGAATGTTCAGCACCAAATCCGTGTCTCTGGGAAGAAGATTGGTCTCCGCGGACCGCAAAAGATTGCTCGACATATAGACCGTGCGCTCCCCACCCGCGCGCATCCCCTCCAGAAGATCGACAAGTGGGGTAGATGAGGCGACTTTGAACGCGAACGGCAACCCTCGCAACGTGGTGTCCGCCAGTTCCTTCCCCCCTTCCTCGACCAGTGCGTAGTGAATGGTGGCGATCTCCCCGGCCTCGACCGGAAGCCCCTCGCCGACCGAGCGGTCGACGAGGAGCGTCTCGCCGTCGGTCATCACGTCGACGGGCGACAAGGCATCGGCTCCTGGGAGGACAAAAAGTGGAAGAAGCAGCGGGAGCACGTCCATGTGTGGGTCTAATTCAGGGACGATGCACAAGGGCCGAGTGATGGTAATTGGTAGCGCGAATATGGATTTAGTCGTCCGTACCGCCCGTTTCCCCGAGATCGGAGAGACGATCATAGGCGAAAGCTTCGCCACAAATCCGGGAGGCAAGGGCGCCAACCAAGCGGCAGCGGCCGGGAAACTCGGCGGAAAGCCTAGATTCTTGGCGAAAGTTGGAGCGGACGCGTTCGGCCGCGAGCTCCTCCACTCCCTTGGCGTCTGCGGGGTGGATACCGGCTCGGTGATCGTCGATCCCACCCTGGTTTCGGGAGTAGCCGTCATCACCGTCGATTCCGAGGGCCGGAACACGATCGTGGTGTCGCCCGGCGCAAACGGACACCTTTACGCCGACGAAGTCGAGGGCGAAATCGAGGAGGTCGGCCCCGAAATCCTCCTCGCTCAATTGGAAGTGCCGCTCGAAGCGGTGGAGGCCGCCGCCGCAAAGCTTCCGGCCGACAAGCTCTTCATCCTCAACCCCGCCCCGGCGCGCGACCTTCCCGACTCCCTACTCCAAAGGGTCGACTACCTGACGCCAAACGAAACCGAGACCGAATTCCTCACCGGCATCCGCCCGGTTACCGACGAGGACTGCCTCGCCGCCGCCGACAAGCTATTCGCAAAGGGCGTTCGTAACGTCGTAATCACCCTCGGCGAGCACGGATGTTTCCTTGCCACCCCGCAGTTCGGCCAGCGCTTTCCCACTCTCGAAGTTCGCCCGGTGGACACTACCGCCGCCGGAGACGCCTTTAACGGCGCCTTGGCGTTCTTCCTTTCGGAAGGGCGGGACATCGACAATGCGATCCTTCTCGCCAACGTGGTGGGAGCGTTATCGACCCAAAAAACCGGCGCGCAATCCTCGATGCCGACGATGCGCGAAGTGCGAGAGGCGGCGAGCGAACTCTTGTGAGCTACTCGCCGGTGAGCTGCTTGAAGTCGCCGGTCACCATGAAGTGAACCCGCTCGGCGATATTCACCGCGTGGTCGGCGATCCGCTCCACATGGTGAATGGCGAGTAGCAACCAGCCGTCGGAGACGACGAGATCCGGCCGCTCGCGCATGTTTTGGAAGATTTGGCCTCTGAGCGCCCGGTATTGATCGTCTACTTCCTCATCCCGTTCGCAGACGGCCTTCACCCGCTCCAGGTCGCGGTGAACGTAGGCTTGAAGCGCTTCGCGAACCATCGCGAGCGCGCAATCCGCCATTCGGGGCAGGTCGATAAAGCCGACCTCGCCGTACTCTTTTTCTATCTTCAAGGTGATCTTGGCGATATCCACGGCGAGGTCGCCGATCCGCTCGATATCGGTGATCATCTTCATCGCGGTGCCGATCGTCCGCAGATCGCCCGCCATCGGCTGCTGAAGCGCGAGGAGCCGCACGCAACGCTCTTCGATCGCGATATCGCGAATATCGACTTCGTCGTCCCGCTTGATCACATTCAGAGCCAGCTCTGCGTCCAGGCGCGACAGCGCCTTCGCGGCATCCTCGACCATAGCCGCCGCCAGACTTGCCATTTCTAGCAAGTCGTGTTCAAGCTGATGTAGCTCGTCGTTATACGCTTGACGCGCCGCTCCAATAATCGCCACTGACATTGTTCTGACGATCAGAGTACGCGTTACGATTCCTGGCCGCGCTACGTTTGTTAAGTAATCTTGATAGTTGCGCTGTCCTGAGCAACTGGAAAATGACAGTAGAATCGCCGGTCCCCTTCAACCGTCGCCGCCGGGTCGTTGACTAGGCAAACCTCGCCCCGATTGGGACACCGGGAAGCAAACCGGCACCCCTGAAACTTCGTACGAGGGTCCGGAATCTCGCCCGCCGGCGCCTCGGGAAGATGCATCAGCCGCTCTAGCGAGGGAGCGCTGTCGAGCAATGCCTTAGTGTACGGATGCCGGGGCTCGCTAAAGATCCTCTCCGTAGGTCCTTCCTCCACGATCCGGCCGAGATACATAACGGCGACCCGGTCCGCCAAGAAGCGCACCGTCGTGAGGTCGTGCGAGATGTAGAGGAACGAGCACCCCGTAGCCGTCTGAACATCCTTCAGAAGGTTCAGGATCTGCGCCCGCACGCTCAGGTCGAGGGCCGCCGTCGGCTCGTCGCAGATCACCAACGGAGGCTTGAGCGCAAGGGCGCGCCCGATCGCCACGCGCTGCCGCTGCCCGCCGCTGAGCTGGTGAGGATAGCGATCCACGAACTTCGGATCGAGCCCGACCTCTTCGAACACCGCGACCGAACTACGCTCCGCTCTACGGCCGGCTAGCTGCATCGGCTCCTGCACGGATCGACCGACTCGCCAGCGCGGGTTCAGCGAGGCGTAAGGGTCCTGCCAAACCATTCCGACGTGCTCGGCCATGTGACGAGTGGTGCCGTGAACTTCCGCCCCTTCCAAGACGATGCGCCCACCCTTCAAACCTTGGAGGCCGAGTACCGCCCGCGCCAGCGTCGTTTTGCCGCAACCGGATTCGCCAACGACGGCAACCGTCTCCCCCCGATGAACCTGGAGCGAAACCCCGTCTAACGCCCGAACCGCTCCCCCGTGGCCGGGAAATTCGACATGAGCGTCCTGCACATCGAGCAACAACGAGTCGCTCAAAGCGAGTCACCGACCGGGCTATAGCTCCAGAGCAAACGTTGGCCAAGCTTGATAAGAAAGTCGTCCTTCTGCACCGACACTAAGTTTGTCATCCGAGTCGACTTTCGCACTCGCACCTCGTCGCCGCTTAGCAAGTGGAGCCGCGTCTGCCCGTCCGCGGAAAGCACCGCGTCGCCGTGACTCTGAACCTTTAGAACGATCTCCGATTCCGCCGCGAGCACAAGCGTTCGGGAGTTCAACGTATGGGGTGCGATCGCGGTGAGTACGAGTGCATGGACCTTCGGGTCGAGAATCGGCCCGCCGGCGGAGAGGTTGTATGCGGTGGAACCGGTGGGAGTCGCGACGATGATGCCGTCCGCCGGATAGCTGGTAAGAACGTGCCCATCGACGGTGACCTGAAACGTCATCATCCGCGCCACGACCGCGCGCTGGAGCACCGTCTCGTTGAGCGCGCTAAGATGGGCCACCGTTTGGCCGGCACGCATCAACTCGGCGTCCAGCATCATTCGAGACTCAATGGAGCACCGCCCTTCCAAGAAGTCGGTCAGACACGACTCCAAGTACTCGTGCGTGCACTGCGTCACAAACCCGAACCGCCCGAAGTAGACGCCGAGGATCGGCGTTCCGAAATCGGCGCACAGGTGCACCGCCCGGATGAGCGTCCCGTCGCCACCAAAAGCGACGACGAGATCCGCCTCGCCGAATTCTGAATTGCGAACGACCGGCAGTTCTACGTGGCGCGCCGTGTCGCTATCGACCCATACATCGTTGCCGCGAGCACGCAACCATTTAGCCACCCCGACCGCCGCCTCAATAGCGTCCGGCCGGTAGGTGTTCGTCACCAAATGTACGCGCACTAACCCGAAGACCTCATTCGTTCCAGATTGGCACGAATGTCGGGATCATCGGGGGCTATTTTCTGCGCCTTCTCCAAGATCTTGATCGCTTCGACCGGTTGCTTCATCCGTTCGAGCGTGATCGCAAGATTATTGTATGCGGCGATGTAGTTCGGCTTTGCCTCGACGGCGGAGCGGAAGGCTGCCTCCGCTTGCGGAAGCTTGTTCGCCTTAAGATGGCAAAGCCCGATCCCGTTGAGCGCTTCGGGATTGTCTTTGTTGCCGGCCAAAATTTGCAAGTAGTGATATCGCGCCCCATCGACATCCCCTTGCTCCCATAAGGCGTTCGCAAGTTGAAGCCGGATCGCCGCCCTCGAAGGCTCGGCCCGGATTACTTCTTTCCATGCGGCGATCGCCTTAGCGGTTTGGCCCGCATTCGCCGCCGCCGAACCCAGGTTGACCTTGGCGGCGATGGAGGAGGGATTCAGACCCGACAGTTTGTCGAACAGCGTCGTCGCTTCTTCGAACTTGCCGCCTCGGAACAGGAGCAGACCCAAGTTATTCAGCGCGTCGAGATCGTTCGGGCTGAGCTCCAGTACACGCCGGTACGCCTGCTCCGCTTCCGGCGTCTTCCCCATCGCGCCGCGAAGGACGGCCAGGTTGAACCAGAAAGTGGGGTTCTTCGCCTCGATCGAGCGGAGACTCTCGTAATACTTGAGCGCGTCCTCACGGCGTCCAGCGCGAGCGTACGCCTCGCCCAGCGCAAGCGCGACCGCCGAATCGCTGCCGTCGCCGAGGGCTTTCTCCAAATAGCCAAGCGCTTCAGGTTTTCGAAGCCTTGCGAGCGCCAGTCCCGCGTTTCGGGCGAAGGTTCGGTTATCCGGACGAAGCTCGGCCGCCTTGATGAATTCGGCGGCGGCGCGATCGTTCTCGTGCCGTGCCTCAAAGGCGACCCCCAGGTTGTTGTGCGTGAACGCATCGTCCGGTTTCAGGCGGGTGGCGGCCTGGAATTCGGAGACCGCCTGCGCGTACTGTTTTCGCGCCAGATAGATCGTGCCGGAGTTGTAGTGCGGCTCGAACATCCGCGGGGACAATTTGAGGATCGCCTGATACTTCTCCAGCGCCCGGTCCGGTTGCCGCGTGGCCAGGTACGCATTTCCGAGATTGTTCAGGACCTCGATATCCGAAGGATGCTGAGCAATCGCCTGTTCCAAGAGCGGAACCGCCTTTCCGGCTTCGTCCGTGCGGAGGTACAGGAAGCCGAGCCAGCTAAGGGCGTCGTAGCTGCGCGGAGACTCGGCGTGAAGCGCCTCGAACGCTTTGATCGCCTCGTCTTGCTTGCCGGCCTTGTACAGGGCGGCTGCGTCGGCAACCCGCTTTTCAAACGCGCGTTCGTCTTGGGCAAAAGAAAATCCTGCTACGGCAAAAACACAACAACAAAGGAGCGCTCGAAAGAGTCTCATAGGGGGCACCTTAACTCTACGACGCCTGAGGGCCTGTAAGATTCCGACTTTCGCCCGTGCCCTAATAAATACCGACGCGAAGGAAGCTCTCGACTTATTTCCGCAGGATAAGCCACAAAGAAACCGACGCCACCGCTCCCCAAAGCAAGACCAGTAAGGGCGGATAGCGAAGCACGCAACGGGTATCTCGCTTGCCGTGCACCATTGCGAGGACGTAGAAAAGCGCGCAGCAACCCGCCGCGACCGGCAGGGTGAACCGCTGCGCGATCAGCGAAACCGTCGCGATCTTACAGAACTGGAAGGCAATCCCTTCGTACACTTCACCTTTCGTTTTTTCCATAAGCCTCAGGGGCGCTTCCACGCCAAGACGAAGAGCCAAGCTAGGAAGCCGAAGAACGCAACTCCGACTGCGCCCCACGCAAAAGCCTCCGTCTGAAAAGTGCGCTCACTCGATGCAACAACCATAAAGCATCCGCCGATGAGGGCCGAAGGAATCCCGACGAGGATGAGCGCGATCAATGAAAATATTCGGGCCGCGACTCTCCACGGCGATCGGTAACGGTCATTTAGGCGGTGCCCGCAATTGGGACAGACCTCGTCGGTCACCAACAGGCTAGCCTTGCAGTTGGGACATCTTAAATCCGACACGCGATCGCCTCCCTCCTCCACCGCCAAAACACCGCCGCCGCCACGCCTAAGACCAACTCCAGGCAGAACCACTGCATGGGCGAGAGGCCATAGACGAGGGTCTCCCGCCATCGGACGAACTCGAGGCCGAAGCGGGTAACTCCAAACGCCACCAAATAAGCCTTGAAAAGATCCCCTTCACGGGTGAGCCGAGGCCGAAGCCACAGCAGGAACCCGAAGAGGGAAACCGCAACCGCCGCCGAATAAAGCTGCGCCGGATGCCGATACGCCCCATGTTGCCAAACCGCCCACGGCATATCGCACCGTTCGCCGTAGCAGCACCCGTTGAAATAACACCCGAGCCGCCCCACCGCTTCCCCGGCGGGCAGGGCGAGGGCGAACAGGTCGCCCGTCGGACGCCGGATGCCGAGCCTCTTCTTCGCTACCACCACCCCGATCCAACCAAAAATGACCCCGCCAAGCAACGCCCTCCCACCGTTTCGCGGATCCAGCGCCACCCCCATCGACACCCGCCAGGGCCACCCTTCGGCGATAAGCTGAGTCAGTTTCGCACCAAGAATGCCGGCCGCGAAGCCGACCGCCACCACCGTCCAGATCCCCTCGGTCGACAAATTCTGCCGCCGCGCCGCCCACAGGAAAACGAGGGCGCCGGTCAAGTAGGAGAGCCCGGTTAGGATCTCGCCCAGAGTCAACCGTTCCTCCTGAGCCACAGCCGCACCCCGATGCCGATCGCCACTAGCAAAGATGCTGCCGCCACTGCAAGAAAATCCCTAAAAAGCTCGGCGCCCCAATACTGAGTCTGACTTTTGTCGGCCAAGCCGTTAATCGCGCAGGATCCAAAGAAAGCGCTAATCCCGAGAAGCATGACGATCCATCCGACAAGGCAACCTCGACTGACGCTCGGATATCTCGGGTTTCCGCAGTTGGAACAATAAGGCAGCATATTTTCACCAGCGCTGCAGTGAACACACTTCCACCCTTTGACCTCACCCTCTTCCGCTTCCGGTTGCTCGTCCAAGAGTTACCTACCTTGCAAGACCGGCAGCGTCGACACTCGAGGCTTCGGAAAGTCATCCGCGTCCTCGAAAAGCCAACGCCAACAGAAAGAATGGCGCCGCGGATCTTCCTCGAAAGTCCCCACGTGGACGCAACACTGCCGAATTCGCGCTTCGTGGAAAGTGTTGGCGTCCATAAACTGCTTCACCGTAACCCGGAACGTTCGTTCCGCCAACTTCTCCACCGTCTCGTTCGGCGAGCGAAGCAGCTCGGCGACCCCGGGAATGCAGTCGCATAGCGTAAAAATGTCCCGCGCCAAGCCGAGCGCGGTCACCTTCTGCTGCTCGGAGAACACCCGCTGTAAAGCTCCGCTCTGAACCAGACCCCGCACGGAATCGGAGGCCGACTCGAACGAAATCGTATTCGCCACCAGATGGATCCACCGCTTCAGCTCGTCCCGGCCGACGAGCTTCGGCAACGAACGCCATCCCTTGCGGGTCTTCAGCAGGTAGGTGATGTCGCAGCAATCCTTATGCGAGCACGGCAGCGGCACGAAGTCTTGCCAGTCGACTTGCCCCCGCGTCTGCGCCCCCAGACGGCGCAGCACGCCCGTCGGCGTAACCCGGTCCTGAGGATCGAAACCGGGGTTTCGGCCCGAGCCGAACATCGGCTGGATCGCCAGCCCGGCGCACCGAGGCGTGTTGAGCCCGGTCGTCAGCACCTCCCCCACCTCGTCGTCGTTCACCCCTTTGGCTACGGTCATCACGAGCGTCGTAAAGATCCCCGCCTCGTTCAAGCGGCAAAGGGCGAGCGGCTTCTCCTCGCTCAGGTCCTCGCCACGGAGCGCGAGGTGAGTGCTGGCCCGAAAGCCGTCGAACTGGAGGTACACCTCGACCCGGTCGCGATGTGACTGGAGGAACTTCAAGAAGCGATCGTCCCGAGCGATCCGCCGCCCGTTCGTATTCAGCATCACCCGGGTGAGGTTCCGCTCGAAAAGCCTCTCCAATAGCTCTTCGATGTCTCGCCGCACCGTCGGCTCGCCGCCCGAGACCATGACCACGCCCAGCTTTCCTTCTTCCCGCGCCAGCACCGTGTCCACCGTATGCAGCATCTCCGCGATGCTCGGCCGATCCGGCTGCGCAAGCGGCGTCCCCGGATCGTGCGCCGTGGCGTAACAGGTCGGACACCGGAAGTTACAGTGCTCCGTCACGTTGAGAAGCAGGATGCAAGTGTGCTGCCCGTGCGACGCGGGAAGGCCGTCTCGGTACCCGTCGGGAAAGCCGGCGAAATTGTCCGGACGGTCCGGTGTCACCGCCAAAGTAGGGGTGCTCCAGCCCGCGCGCGCCTGCCAGATCTCCGCATCCTCCTCGTAAAGGCTTTCCGTCTCCCCATGCGTCGGGCACCAGCGCCGCATCCAAATCTTGCCGTCGTGCGAAACGAGCATTCCGTCGACGAAAATCCCCTCCTCGTCGGACCTCCGTGGCCGGTCGGCAAAGCAGTGAGGACACACCGTCCGGGTGTACTCCTCGATCCGATAAGGTCGCGCCGCCAGCCCTGCCATCTATGGGATTGTAGATGGAAGGCCAAACGGCGAAGGCTGAATTTCCTCCGCCGTCCCGGTATCGGCAACTCCGCTACGTCCGAAGGACGTGTACACCAAGAGCGGCCTCCTCTCCGCTAACGCGAAGCGTTGTAGCCGCAGCTTGGCTCGTACCTGCGCCTGGTGTACCTTCGGTACACCAATCATCGGCGAGGACGCCGACGCTACGCCGAAGGGCGTCTTTCGCCGGGGGACGAAGGCTTGGGGGAAAGAAGCCAGTCGATAAACCACGCGACGCCGCCTTCGTCGTTGGTGGGAGCGACCACGTTGGCGATCGCCCGAACCGCCTCCGCCCCATTCGCCACCGCTCCGGAAACCCCCGCCCACTGGATCATCTCCAGATCGTTCAGATAGTCCCCGATCGCCGCTGTCCGCTCCTGCGGAATCCCCAGCTCCTCCGCAAGCCTTCGCAGCCCGTTCCCTTTGTTCGCAAGCGGATGCATGAACTCCAGATATTCCTTTTCCGACTCCGTCGGCAACGCCAGTTCGGGCGGAATGGTCGGAACCAAAACCTGAACGTGCAGCTGAATCGCCTCCGCCGAGTCCACGATCGAGACCTTCAAGATCTCATGCTGCTTCGCCTCCTCAACCGTGGTGAACCTCGGCGACAGCGTGACGAGCCGGCGCGCGTACTCTTCCGCCCAAGGCGTCCGGTCGAGAAACAGCAGCTCCGTCCGGGTATAGACGTTGACGTGGATCCCCGCCGGAACGGCGTACTCCACCACCCGATGGAGCACCTCCGGATCCATGAGATGCGCAACCAGCTCCTCCCCGTTCGCATCCAAGACCTGGGCTCCGTTACAACAGATCATCGCCCCCGTGACGCCCAGCATCTCCGCGAACGGCTGCATACTCGTCCCAATCCGCCCGCTCGCCAGCACCACCCTCACCCCCGCCGCCTGGGCCCGCTTGATAGCCTCCAAATTGGCCGGATGCGGTATTCGCTCGGACGTCAGCGTCGTGTGATCCAGATCCAGGGCGATAAGGGAAGGCTTTAGTCTCGGGCGCATCGGCTCCCTTGAAGCTAGCATTTTTACGGCTGGTACGATGGCCCATAGACCCTATGAGCAAGCAACGCGACTTTATCGACGACGATCTGGCCACGTGGCTCGGTGAGCAACACCTATTCTTCGTCGCCACCGCCCCCACCTCTCTCGAGGGTCACGTCAATTGCTCTCCCAAGGGCGGCGATACCTTTCGGGTGCTGGGACCGATGGAAGTCGCCTACATGGACCTCACCGGAAGCGGCGCCGAGACCGCGGCCCACCTGCGGGACAACGGACGGATCGTTCTGATGTTCTGCGCGTTCGAGGGGAAGCCGAATGTGGCGCGGCTGCATGGCCGGGGGGAGGTGATCATCGAGGGCGATCCCCATTTCGAAGAGTTGGTTGCCCTCTTCCCCCGAAAGCCCGGGGTTCGGAGCGTGGTGAGAGTGCAAGTCACCCGGGTGTCGACTTCGTGCGGGTTTGCGGTCCCACTGATGGACTTCAAAGACGATCGAGACACGCTCGACCGATTCGCGCTTTCGAAGGGATCGGAGGGGTTGGCCGAGTATCGGCTTCTGAAGAATTCGCGGAGCATCGACGGACTTCCGGCGTTGTTCGACGAGCCCGAGACAATGGCGTAAAGATAGGTCCCTCCGGGAACCCTCTCCCGCCGCGGCACGGGCGGCTCGCCCATGTTCCGGCAACCGTGAGGTGGCATCCTATAAAGTCCGGACCATCGGCGAGGGCGCCGACGCTACGGGCCGGATTTCTCCACCCCCAACCCCCTCCTCATCGCACGAACATCGACGAGGAGGGGGCTCCGGAATTTACGCTCTTACGAGCACTTCTTCGCGGTTGAACATGTAGACGGTGACTCGCAACGCGATGAGGGCGAGGGCGAGGCTTACGAGGACGGTGGTGGCGATGGCGACGGCGTCGCTTTTGCCCATGAGCGCCATTCGGATGCTGTTGGCGGAGTTGAGGATCGGGACCATGTTGATCCAGAGTTGCTTACCGGCATCGGTGTAGCCGATGAACTGGCTGAACATCGCAGGCATGATGACCACAAAGCTGCAGGTCGCGAGATAGGTCTGCGCTTCTCGAGGGTTCCGCGCAAAGCTGCTGATTGCTATCAAGATGCTAGCAAAGAACGCCACCAACGGCAGCAATACGATCAAGGTGATCGCAAACGCCATCGGCGTGACTCCGAGACCGTTTTTCAGGATAACGTCGGAGCCGGGCAGGTGCAGCTTCGCCAGAATCGCGAGTCCGACCAAGTTCGACATCGAGCTCATTAAGCAAACGGTCGCCAGAGCCAAGAACTTGCCAAGAACGATCTGGGTTCTCCGCGCCGGGGAGATCAAGAGGGTTTCGAGGGTGTTCTTTTCCTTCTCACCGGCCACCAGGTCGCTCGCGATGCTCATTCCGCCGTAAAACGCCCAGATAACGATGAGGTAAGGCAACATTCCGATGAGGAATTCGCCGGCGCCGCCGGCCTCGCCGACCTGCACGTCCCGTTCCTCGATCTTGAATGCCTCCCCCGCGGTTTCTGGCAGGCCCTTGGATTTCAAAGTCGTAGCGAGTTGCTTCTTGTTTTGCTCGCCGAATGCCTGCCGAAGTCCACCAAGGAGGATCTGGGCCATCTGTTCCTTAGGATCGACGTAGGCGTCGATGATGGTTTGGCCACTGGCCGAAGGGGGTCGGAAATCAAGGACGACTTTCGCTTTCCCGTCCTTAATCAGCTTTTTGGCCTCATCGACGTTGGCGACCTCAACGATGGCGAATTTCGTTTGGCGCAGCATGATCGCGGCGGGGCTATCACTCTTGATCACGTGCAGCTTCTGTCCTTCCTGCTTGCGCACCGAAGTCGACACAAAGCCGATGAGGGTCATCATCAGCACGAGCACGAAGATCGGGCCGAAGATGGCCGACGAGCGGACCCGCTTGTCGCGAAACATATCGCGAATCTCTTTTTTATAGACGTGAACGAGGGTCTTCATGCGGGCACCTTTGCGTAAGTTGGCTGGAAGCCGACGAGGGAAAGGAATGCCTTCTCCAGAGTCTCCTGCCCGGTCTTCGCTTTGAGGCTCGCGACGGTTCCTTCTCCCATCGCGACGCCATCGTGAATCACCACGATCTCATCGCAAAGCCGCTCCACCTCGCTCATGATGTGGGTGCTGAAGACGATCGTCTTCCCCGCGTCCCGAGCCTCCTCGATGAACTCCATCACGCTCTGGCTGGCAACCACGTCCAGACCCGCCGTCGGCTCGTCGAAGAACAGAACGGGGGGATCGTGCAGGATCGTCCGGGCGATGTTCACCCGCTGCTTCTGACCGGTGCTCAGCTTGTCGCAAAGCCGGTCGGAGAACTCCTCCAGTTGCAGCTTCTGCGTCACGTACCGGATCCGGTCTTGCAGCCTCTCCCCCTCCAGCCCGTAAAGACCGCCGAAATAAGCGATCAGCTCCTTGGCGGTCAGCCGTCCGTAGAGCGAGGTGGAAGTAGACATAAAGCCGATGCTCGCCCGCACCTTCTCCGGGTGCTCCAAAACGTTGAACCCGGCAACCTCCGCCGAGCCGCTCGTCGGCTTGATGACGGTCGAAAGCATCCGAAGGGTGGTCGTCTTCCCCGCCCCGTTCACCCCCAACAGGCCGAGGATGCGGCCGGGCCGCGCTTCGAACGTGACCCCGTCAACCGCTTTTTTATCGCCTTTCTTGGCGTCGCGAAAATATTTCTTAAGCTCGTGCGTGCGAACCATGCTGCGTCAAAGTACGCGAATGGCGGCGATTGGTGACACGAGAATCGTTCTTTTGCGCGAGAAGTGGGCGATTCCCGCCCACTTAGAAGCTGACAATTACGATCCGGGGCCAAGTTTCCTTAAGGCTCGGTTATAATGCGTTCGGCATCCCCCAGGATGGGCTGGCGGGTGGAGGGCTGATTGGCAGGGGTCACGTTCCGCAACATTTCCAAAGTATTCGGCAAAGACGTTAAAGCCGTCGATAATCTCAACCTCGAGATCCGCGACCAAGAATTCATGGTCCTCGTCGGACCATCGGGTTGTGGCAAGACCACGGCGCTCCGCATGGTGGCGGGCTTAGAGGAGTCGACCGACGGCGATATCCTTATCGGCGACGTTCGGGTGAACGACGTTCCTCCGAAGGATCGCGACATCGCGATGGTCTTCCAGAACTACGCGCTGTACCCGCACATGAACGTGTACGACAACATCGCGTTCGGCCTGCGTCTCCGCGAGCTCAAGGGCTTCTTCTGGCAAGTTTCCCACTGGGGCGAGGCGCAGAAGATCAAAGCGGACATCGACGAGCGCGTTCGAACCGTCGCCACCATGCTCGACATCGAGAAGTACCTCGCGCGGCGTCCCAAGGAGCTCTCGGGCGGTCAGCGACAGCGCGTCGCGCTTGCCCGCGCCATCGTCCGGAAGCCGAAAGTCTTCCTTATGGACGAGCCGCTGTCGAACCTCGACGCCAAGCTCCGTGTCCAAACCCGCGCCGAGCTGATCCGGCTCCACCGCAAGCTCGGCATCACCACGATTTACGTCACGCACGACCAGATCGAAGCGATGACGATGGGCCAGCGAATGGCCATCATGCGCGACGGCAAGCTGCAGCAGTGCGACGAGCCGGAGAAGGTGTACGCCAACCCCGCGAACAAGTTCGTCGCCAGCTTCATCGGCTCCCCGCCCATGAACTTCCTGCCCGCAAAGATCGTTCAGGAAGGCGGCCGCGTCATGGTCGACGCTGTGGACTTCAAGCTCCCCCTTCCCGAAGGCCACGGCGCCGCCGCCATGGTCGGTAAAGACGTAACCCTCGGCATCCGCCCGGAGGAGATCGACGACGCCGACCTCGTCTCCAGCATCACGCCGACGGAATTCAACACGATTACCGCCAAAGTCGACGTCCTCGAGCCCCTCGGCCACGAGTACGTCGCCTACATCGGCATCGGCAAGACGAGCCTCATCGCCACAATCGACAACGAGACGAGGATCAAAGAGGGCCACGACGCAAGGTTTGCGATCAACCTCGAGCGAATCCACATCTTCGACGCTGTCACCGAAGAAGCCATCAAGTAGGACCTCGGCGCCTGCCGATCAACCGGACCTCCCAGACGCACCGTCTGGGAGGTCCGACTACGTGGACCCTGTGGCGGGAGCGTGTAGGCGCGGATTCCCTGCCCGTGCTTTCAGCCAAGTCATCAACGGGCCGACGAATACCGCCCACAAACCGGATCTAGCTTAGCGAGACCGGTTCGCGGCGTTTGACTGCCGGGCCTGTTGAATCGAGACCCGGACCGCCTGCCGCTTGAGCGTCGCGTCCCAACTCTCCAATCCGTATTGCTCGCTATAGATCCCGGTGATTCCATAGGCCTCGAGATTTGCCTGTTCGGCCTTAAGGCAGCGGTAGGTTCTTTCTGCGTGGAGCTCCCCGGCGATGCGAGGCGTTGATGACAGCGCCGCCATGAGCAGCAAAGCGCTGAACGGCTCCGTCGAGACGAAGCCGCCGGATCTCGGAACAACCTCGCCTCGCAGCAAGGTGCGCTCGCCGTCCGGCATGATCACGTGGACAGACCCGCGGGCGCCCTTGGTGCCCGCGACGCTACTGACCGTAATCTGACCCTCTTGTTGCAGTCGCTTCATTCGGGGGCGAAGGTAGGAGACGACGAACTGGCAAAATCGATCGTGGTCGAGCCCGTAGTAGGTTCGCTCGTCATCTTGCAGCGACGCCCAGATCGGCTCAGCGTCACCCGCAAGCTCAGCACTGATAAGATCCCGGACCGCCCGCTCCGGCGATGGTCCCGACACGCAAGTCCATCCCAGAGCGAACACTCCGATCGTGGCGACGCCGATCACGGCATTCCGTCGCTTAGTTACTTTCATCTCGGATCAGTAGCAAGAGCCGTCGGTATCGCAGTTACCCGGTGAAAGCGTCGTCTCAAGCTTGAAATTTCGATACCGTCCCGTGCCGCCCGCATTGCAAGACCACTCCTCGATACTATAAGAGTAACAGGTGTCGGGACTCTCCTTTTCCGCGCAGCAATATGGATTGATCGTACTGATTTTGCTTCCCCAGACGGTACACACCGGCACGGTCGCCGGACAGTTTGTGAACGTTGCCCCGGATATATAGCCGAGCGGCTGAGTTGGAGCGGAAGCGTTGATAATGGCAACTCCTAATCCAAGGAATGCACTCAAAATAATTTTCGATCGCATATTCAATCTCCTAATGGCTAAGGAACGACCCACCACTCGTTCCGACTCATGCGGCCTGGCTTGTGGAGGTCCAGGAGACGACCCGATAGTTGCACTCCAAGCCCCCGATGCGGCTCGAAGCTGTTATCGAATCCGACTTTCGGATCGTCGCAGTTGACGTCTAGGATAAAAGGGGTTCGATCTTCGTATTTTTGAGCGAGGCTCGCCCACGACTTGTCGTCCGCCGGCGTGTACCAATACGTCACCAGCGTCGGCGAGCTGTCGCCTAGCCACGAAACGTTGTCTCCGCAGGGGCTGTGTCCACCGCCGTTCTTGGCAAAAAACCTGAAGATACTAAGAGGATCCGTACCGGAAGGAAGGCCCATTTTCTGGGCGTTTCCATACTCCGATTCGCTGCCCCAGTCGTTTCGGTATATCTGGGCCGCAATGAAAAGCTGGTGCAAGCGCCCCTTTGCGCTCGTAATCTCCCCCGCGCGGCGAGCCGAGGCCATAACTGGCGTCGCTATTGCGGCCACGATTGCCATGATGCCGATGCAAACCATGCACTCGAGTAGCGTAAATCCCAATGCCGATCGCGTCCTCATCTTCGGACCTCCTCGTTGATCATCCTGGCTCCGACCCGCTGTTTGACCACGTAGCCTTGGCCATCGAGCCACACCGCCTGCGGCGTAAAGGCAAAGAGCTTGGGTGGAAACGTTTTCTTGTGGGGATCAAGGAAGAAGAGATCTCGCTTCCCTGCCCTCTTCCGCGCATCTGCTAGCTGCTCGGGCGTCTTTGCGACCCAACACAGTTGCGCTCCGCTCGCCGCGTTACGGAGTTTTTGATAGTCCAAAACGCTTGCCGAGCAAGAGCTGCAGTCCGATACGCTCACGACGACGTGAAAAAGGTTTTTCGACAGGGGACGTCCAGCAATGTCGGTCCCTGGCAACTCAAACCGCTCGCCGCTTAAATCGGGATAGGTGTCGTGTGTGACCGCGGCTTGTCGAGGAAAATATGCCTTCCAAGAACAAAGTGCCGCGATTAATAGTGCTGCGCCTGATAGCACGGCGCTGTCGACAAACTTCACACGGGCATATTACTATATGCACATAAAAAATGGAAGTGTTTTTGAAAATTAGTGCCAGTGGTCTCTCGATGACCCTATTTTAGCGGTTAACTTTGGCAGAGACGGGTCGCATTCAGTACCTATTACTTCGTATGCTTCCCGAAGTAAAAATCCTCTGGCGGCTCCTCGTCCGCTTTTAAAGGCGGATCGCGTTCTGCAGACCCAATATTACAGCATTGACATTTCAAATCGCTGCTTTTAGCAAACCAAAATTTCGCGGTCTCCCGAGTAACCAGTTGGCCCGATAGCGTGAAAAGTGGGCGAACCCGGGTACAGAATGGAGCAGATGGACCCAAGCGTATTTGAAGCAATCCGTGCTTCCGTCGAGGCGAACCCGGAAAACCTGGCTTTGCGCCTCCACTACGCTTCCCTCTTGGCCACCGCCAGCCGCTTCGGCGAGGCGCTGGAGCAAGCTACGCTGGTCCTCGGGCGTCAGCCGGACAATCTGGAAGCGCTGAAGATCGCCGCCGACGCCGCCGATGCCACCGGTGACAAGATCCGTGCCCACGGATATCGCAAGCTCCATGAGGCTCTCTCGTGGAATTCGGCGAAGAACCTGATCGGCGAAAGCGAGATCGCGCCACCCCCGCCAACTCAGGCGCCGGTCTCCCCTCCCTCTCCCCAGGCCCTTCGCGATGGTTACAGCGAGCCGGACGACGAGCCGGGGCAATGGGAAACCGAACGCCCCGAGATCAAACTTGCCGACGTCGCCGGTATGGAAACCGTGAAGCGCCGTCTTCAAACCTCCTTCTTGGGTCCGATGCGAAATCCGGACTTGCGCAAGCTGTACGGCAAGTCTCTCCGCGGCGGGCTCCTCCTCTACGGCCCGCCCGGCTGCGGCAAGACGTTCATGGCCCGCGCAATCGCGGGGGAGCTAGGGGCCGGTTTCCTCTCGGTCGGTCTAACCGACGTGGTCGACATGTGGCTCGGCCAAAGTGAGAAGAACCTTCATGAGCTATTCCAAACCGCCCGCCGGACTCGTCCCTGCGTCCTTTTTATGGACGAGCTCGACGCGCTCGGACGAAAGCGGAGCCTCATGCGTCACCAAGCCGGCACCGGGCTCATCAATCAGCTCCTCGCCGAGCTCGACGGCGTGGAATTCGATAACGAAGGGGTTTTCTTTCTGGCGGCAACGAACCACCCATGGGACGTGGACGCCGCCCTCCGCCGTCCGGGCCGGCTCGACCGGATGCTGCTCGTACTCCCGCCGGATTTAGTTGCCCGCGAGTCGATTGTACAGAAATGTACAAAAGAGCGCCCCGTCGACCGGCTCGACACCCGTTGGATCGCCGAGAAAACGGAGGATTTCTCAGGCGCCGACGTTGCCCATCTTTGCGATTCCGCCGCCGAATTCGCGTTGGAGGACTCAATCTCTTCCGGAACGGTCCGACCGATCAACATGGGAGACTTCAAACAAGCGCTGAAAGAGGTCCGTCCATCCACCCGTTCTTGGCTGGAAACCGCCAAGAATCACGCGATTTACGCCAACGAAGGCGGTATCTATGACGACTTGCTGGCTTACCTTAAGCAGCGCCGGATGTTGTGAACGATCCTGCCGATAGAGTCCGATTTTATATCTCGCAACAGAGGTACCAAGAGGCGCTGAAGGAGCTCGCGACGGCAATCGCTCAGCGCCCGCAAGACGCTGAGCTGCATGCCCTTCGCTCGCACTGCCTGATCCAGGTCGACCATCGGGAAGCGATCAAGGCCGCCGAGCTCGCGGTTTCGCTGGAGCCGGATTTAGCATTTGCTCACTACATGCTTGCCGCCGCCCGCGACTCGGCGGGAAAGCCGAAACAAGCCGAACCGGCGGCCCGCCAAGCATTGGCACTGCGGCCAGAGTGGCCCGATGGTTACGCAATGTTGGCGGGAGTGCTCGCGCGCCAAGCCAAGTGGCCGGATGCGCTCGCCCAGGCCGAAGAAGGTCTACGGGTCGACCCAAACCACGAAGGATGTCAGCGCCAGCGAGCCCAAGCGCTCTCGTTCATGGGTAAGGATGCGGAAGCGAAGGAAGCGGTCCTGAAGGCCCTCGTCGATAATCCTGGCTCGCCACGAGTCCATGCCGAAATGGGCTGGGTCAGCCTTCGAGCCGGCAATTACCGTGAAGCGGAAGCGCATTTTCAGGAGGCCCTACGTATCGACCCGACGAACGAACGAGCCCGGCTCGGACTGCTCGACGCCCTTCGCGCTCGGTTCATTCTGTACCGGGCTCTACTCGGTTTTGCCGCGCTTCTTCGTGCCCTTCCCGCCAAGTACCAGGGCTCCGTAGGATTCATTCTGTTCCTGATCATCCGGGGCGCCGGCGAAATACTCGCCTCCAACCACGGTCTTGCCCCAGTGCTTGTTCCGATCCTGGTGATCCTCGGAACAATGTTCCTAATGCGTTGGATCGGGCGGCCGGTGGCAAACCTCAGTCTGCTGTTTCATCCGCTGGGCCGATTGGCGCTCGGGCGAGAGCAGCGGATAGAGACTTGGACAATGGCAGGCTTTCTCGCTGCCGGCGTTCTGCTCGGCGTCGGCGGATGGTTTTCTCCGCTCAAGGTTTGGCCGGCCGGCGTCATGGCCGCAGTCGGGTGGATGCTATTAACTCTTGCTTCCGCCATGGAGACGAGGCAAAACCGTCGCGTTTTCTTCTGGTCTTTAGCGGTATTCAGCGCTATCCTCGTGGTTATCGCGACCTACGCATCTATTGTGTCGCCTCCCAAACTATGAACAGCGCCGCCGACCATGCTCGCGCCCTCATTATCGTGGGGCGGCACGCCGACGCCTTGCCACTTCTCGGCCAAGCGATCGCCCAGTCGCCCGCCGATTCGGAGCTCTACGGCCTCCAAGCGCTCTGTCTTAGCAATGTCGGCAACCAAAAAGAGGCGGTCAAGCAGGCTCAGACCGCCGTTTCGATCACGCCGGAATGGTCGTGGGTGCATTACGTTATGGGGCTCGTCCTCCAAAGGGTGAACGCTCGAAACGCCGAGAAGGCATCACGCCACGCGATCGCGCTCGATCCGGATATGCCGCACTATTACGGCCTTCTAGCTCACGTGCTTGCCCTGCAAGGGTTTTGGAACGAGTCGCTGCAAGCCGCAGAGATCGGACTCGAGCTCGATCCGGATGAGGAAGATTGCCAGAGCGCCCGATCGCAGGCGCTGACCTTTTTGGGGAGGTCCGACGAAGCTCGCGAATATGCCCGCCGAACCGTTTCCCAGAACCCCGATTCCGCGGATGCTCACGCCGACATGGGCTGGACCTCGATCAGGGTCGGAGATCGCGGCGCGGCCGTCGAGCATTTCAAAGAAGCGCTCCGTATTGAACCGGATCTCGCCCACGCTCAAAGCGGCCTCCTGGTAGCCCTGAGATCCGCCTTTCCGCCGTACCGCTGGACCTTTACCTTCGCGAATCACGTTGCCCGCCTTCCCCTTCAATTCCGCTCTTTGGTGTTCGTAGGGCTCTATTTCGTTGCGAGAATCTCGGCGGGGGTTCTTTCGACCCATCCGGCCCTATGGCCGGTTCTGGCCCCCATCCTTGTGGTCACCGGTTTCCTCGTTTTTATGGCGTTCTTCGAGGAGCCGATCACGGACGTGGTGCTTCTGTTCCATCCGTTGGGACGGCTCGCCATCGGGAGGAGCCGCCGCATCCAAGGTTGGGTTCTCTTCGCGTTTCTGGCGATTGGTCTGATCTGGATTCCGGTCTCTCTGATCAGGCACGATTCCGGGATCGTGCCTGGCATCGCGGTGGCCGGCTTTCTCATCGCCGGGGTCACCTATAAGATCAAATCGAGCCCTGGCTTGCACAAGTTCGCCTTCTGGACGATCGTGGTGCTATTCGGGTTGATGCTGTCGTTGTTCATTTTCACCGGGGACCCGCCCAGCCCGGCCTCATCCTCATAACTTCCAAATAACCGCAGGCTAAATATCTCCTTGTTTGCAGCGAGGCGACATCGAGGTCCTCCGAGAGGTCCCCCGCTGGGAGGTTGAGTTTGAATAACCGGCAACTGTTACGTACCAGCCGCACTTTGGCCATTATCGGCGGTTCCTCGCTGTTTCTCTGGGGCGCTCTCTCGCCACCCGCGTCGGGAGTTCTCCAAGGACCACCTCGCCCGCCCAAGCCGCTTGGCGGTCTGACGCCGGCCGAGCAGCGGCTCTTCCAAGCCGGGGTCGGTGTATTCGCCGAACTGGAAGCCCCGCCGGACGGCCTCGGCCCGGTATTCAACGGTGTTTCCTGCGCCGAATGTCACCGGGCCGGTGGCTTGGGCGGCGCGGCGGAGAATCTCGGCGTCGCCAGGGTCACTCGGATTGGGGGGATGACCAACGGAAAGTACACCGACCTGGCTCAGGTCGGCGGCCCGCTATTGCAGTCACGCTCTTTGCGGGAGCTGATCCGGGGTTACCCGGTTCCGGGGGAAGTGGTGCCCAAAGAAGCACAGTTCGTCTCCCATCGGATCACCACGCCCCTCTTTGGCGCCGGCTTGATTGAGGCGATTCCGGACTCGGCAATCCTTGCGTTGGAGCGTCAAAGTCAGCCTGACGGCGTACACGGAGTGGCAAATCGGGTTCTAAACCCCGATACCGGCAAGACCGAGATTGGCAGGTTCGGTTGGAAGGCGCAGGTTTCGGCTCTCCACTGGTTTTCGGGAGATGCGTACCTCAATGAGATGGGAATCACCAGCCCGGTCTTCTCGCATGAGAACCTTCCGCAAGGGAAACCGATTCCGAAAGGGGCTGACCAGGTCCCGGACCCCGAGGAGGCGGGACCTGACATCGCCGCCGCGACGGACTTTATGCGTTTCCTCGCGCCCCTCGATCCGGTACCCCCAACTCCCGAAGCGATTCGCGGCGAGGCGATCTTCGCCAACGTTCGCTGTACTTCGTGTCACGTGCCGACATTGCAAACCGGCGCCAACCTGTCGAAAGCTCTCTCCAACATACCGGTCCGACTCTTCTCGGATTTGCTGCTGCACCGGATGGGCGCTGGCCTCGCCGACGGGATCCAGCAGGGTCAGGCCGCGGGTGACCAGTTCAGAACCGCGCCGCTATGGGGAGTCGGCCGAAGGCCGTTCCTTCTTCACGACGGCCGTGCCAACTCTGTCGATCAAGCAATCCGTCTCCACGCCGGAGAAGCGCTCTCGTCACACGACCGCTACCTGCGGCTCAATCCTCGCGACCGGAACGCGGTGATCGAGTTCTTGAACGGCCTCTAACCGTGGCACTGGCTTCTAGCCAGTGGGTCCCAAGGGCAGGATGCCCGTGGCCCGTTTCCCACGGCCGTGAGGGCTGTGGGATTCATTGGCTGGGAGCCGATGCTACGTTTACACGACCAGGATGGTCGTGATACACACGGGCTGGAAGCCCGTGCCACTAGCCGTGCCGTCCCTGTTGCTCGCCGTACTCGGTGGAGGCGAGCAGCAGGGCGCGGATATCTTCGTCCACCTCTTCCGGGTTTGCCAGTCGAACGTAGTGCACGTGCTGATCCGGGGCGAACGACTGGATCTTGTCGATACGAGGGGTGATCGTGACGTTTCGTAAAACAAACGAGGCTCGGAAATAGCTCTTCATCGGCGACCCACCCGAGCAGCGGGTGCGTAGTTGAAATGAGACGCGCGTCTTCTGCGGGATCACGTGGAAGTCGGCCACCTCCCTGGCCATCCGTTCAAACGCCTGGTATGTCCTCCAAACCTGCGGCTGGACTCCGGCGAACAGCGCTTCCAGCGTAAAGGAGCCACAGGAATGCCACAGGTTTTCGGTGGCGAACTTCTGCCCGCATTCAGGGCATGTCCAGAGGTCGGCGTCTTGATGGCCCACGGATTAAGTATAAGCCCGGGCGTTCGGGGTCGAAACCGTGCTTATTGACCCAAGCTTCGAGCGTGGGAGCGTTCTCCGCACGGGTGAAAAGCGCGAAGGGCTTCGCGCACTCCCAAAGAAGAGGCCCGCCGGTCCAATGGAACGGCGGGCCTCTTGCCCTTGCGGGAGATCTACCTTACTGGATGATCTCGGTGATCGCGCCGGCGCCGACGGTTCGGCCGCCTTCGCGGATCGCGAACTTGGAGCCCTGCTCCATAGCGATCGGAGCGATGAGCTCGATCGTCATGGTGATGTTGTCTCCCGGCATGACCATCTCGACGCCGTCCGGCAGGTTCAGCGTTCCGGTCACGTCGGTGGTGCGGAAGAAGAACTGCGGTCGGTAACCCGACACGAACGGAGTGTGCCGGCCGCCCTCGTCCTTGGAGAGGACATAAACCTCTGCCTTAAACTTGGTGTGCGGCTTGATGGTGCCCGGCTTACAAATGACCATTCCGCGCTCAATGTCGTCGCGAGCGACGCCACGGAGAAGCAGACCGACGTTGTCGCCCGCCTCACAGTAGTCGAGTACCTTGCGGAACATCTCGATACCGGTGCAGACCGTCTTGCGAGGAGCCTCGCGAAGACCAACGATCTCGACTTCCTCCATCGACTTGAGCTGACCGCGCTCGACACGGCCCGTCGCAACGGTGCCACGACCGGTGATCGTGAACACGTCTTCGACGGCGGTGAGGAACGGCTTGTCCTTGTCGCGCTCGGGGGTCGGAATCCAGCTGTCGACGGCCGCCATCAGGTCGAGGATCGCCTTGATGTACTTGTCGTCCATGTCGACCTTGCCCGCTTCCACGAGGTCCAGCGCCTTGCGGGCGGAACCCTGGATGATCGGCGTGTTGTCGCCATCGAAACCGTACTTGCTGAGAAGCTCGCGGATCTCCATGTCGACCAGCTCGATCAGCTCCGGATCGTCGACCGCGTCCACCTTGTTGATGAACACGACGATGTACGGAACGCCAACCTGACGGGCGAGCAGGATGTGCTCGCGAGTCTGCTGCATCGGACCGTCGGTACCGGCTACGACCAAGATCGCGCCGTCCATCTGAGCGGCGCCGGTGATCATGTTCTTGATGAAGTCGGCGTGGCCCGGACAGTCAACGTGGGCGTAGTGGCGGGTCTCCGTCTCATACTCCTGGTGGGAGATGTTGATGGTGATTCCACGCGCCTTCTCTTCCGGTGCGGAGTCGATGTCGCTGTACTTCGCTGCCTTCGCGAGACCCTTCTCCTGAAGAATGCCGGTAATAGCGGCGGTCAACGTTGTCTTGCCGTGATCAACGTGACCGATCGTTCCGATGTTCACGTGCGGCTTCTTTCTCTCGAATTTAGCTCTTGCCATTGCTCTGTTTTAAATCCTTTCGTCTCTGCGCGGAGGGCGACCCGTCGCCCGATTTCGGTCTCACCCCAATCCGCACGGAGGGGTTAGCGACAAACGGGTAGTTTACCGCCGCAGAACCTGAGTTAGCAAGTGCGAATCACGTGTGTGGAAAGGTATCGGCCGACCTGTCCGACAAACGATGTTCGGTCCTCGGCCCAAACGAACGTCGCCCGACTCCTTTCGTCTAAGGCGTAATAGATGCTAGGCAAATGTGCCTGGCAAGGGAGAGCCAAATGAACAAGCTGACAGGATTACTCGCGGCCACGATACTCGGCTGCACGCTTGGGCTGACCACCATCGCATCGGCCCAAGAAGGTCGCCATCGCGGATGGGAACACGCTGGCAAGCACGACGAAGGTAGGCACCTAGGTTGGCAAAAGCACTGGAACGGACACGACAACGGTCTTCACGTGGGACAGTGGCGTGAGGGGGATCGCGACCGAATTGCTTGGCAGCGGCGAGAGGCAGCACATCGCCTATGGTGGCAACGCAATTGGGCGGAACGTAATCGTGTCCTTGCCTGGAGACGCAGCCGTGAGCTGCTTGCCGAGAGGCGAGCGCAGGCATTCGCTCGCCGGCACCGCCATAGCCGCGGAATCGATCTCATACGCGCCGAAGGGCGCGTTCGGGCGGCGGACGAAGCACGTGCCCGAGCGGCGATTCGCCGCCGGCACGGAGGCTAGTCCCTTCCAAAATCGGCAAGCGGTAGATGGTCGTCGACCATCTACCGCTTGCCGATTTTGGCTCCTCGACTAGGGGTTGTAGTTGCTCGGCTCGGGATCGCCGACCTTGCCGAAGTAGAGATTCATCAAAGCCACGTCCCTCGCGTCGAAGCGGCCGTCGCCGTTCAAATCGAGGTTCCTCAGGTTAGCAGGTACCAGCGCCGCAGTATCCGGGAGAAACCATGTGGTCGCCGGAACGGCTCCGAAGGCGGACGTCGTAAAGATCGTGTAGTCCGCGGAGTCCGTAACGTTGTTGTTCGTTACGTCGCCCGGAGTAAGGACCACGCTTGCGACTCCGTTGAGGGAGTACACGCTGCCCGTGAGCTTGAGCGGAGCGCTCTTGCCCACCGTGTGGAAAGGATCCTTCACCCACACCTGCGAGATCCCGCCGGTGGCGAACTCCGGCAGGCCGTCCGCAACGGTCAAGGTTGCGGTGCCGGCTCCGGTACCGCTGAAGGTTACGACTCTATTGATCACGATCCGGTCTCGGGTTCCGACAATCCCGTCTCCGCCCTTACGGCCCAAGACGATTCGAACCAAGCGGTTCACCGGTCCAGGGGCCGAGAAGCCGGTCAACTGAATTGGGAGCGAAAGAGTCGAAGGCGGCGGAATCTGGATCGACACGGTCCGCGTGGAGGGGGTTGCGGCGTTCCCGGCCCGGTCGCTGACGTTCGCGCTGAGGCTCATCGTCATGGTGCCTAGGGGGAGTGTGAGCACGGCCCCGAAGATGCCGTTGACCGGGTTCAAGGAACCCATCCGGATCGTGCGCGTCGTCACAAGTCCGTGGTTGCTCGTGAGGGTGACATTGAGAAGAGGCGCATCGGCAAGGCCGGAGCCCGTGTCGTTTGCGCCGACTACGATTTGCATGCTCTTCGCCGTGTAGTCGGTGCCGGTCAACTGTTGAACACCGACCGGACCCATCGCCGGGGCCAAAGGATCTACGACAACTCCATTGGAGTCCAACGTTCTTGCGAAGTAGACGCCGGCCGCCGAATTGAAGCTGGTCCAGAGCGGACCGCCGGCATATTGCCAGAGCACGCCCAGCCTGCTGCCGCCAGGATTGTAGCTTCCTTGAGGGGCCACAAAGTTGTACGACTCCAGAAGCAGCGGTTGCTGAGTGGCCTTCGCCACGATGCCGGTGAACTGGGAGTGGTCGAATCGACCCGTAACGTTAGGCGCGAATACCGGAGCCCCCGCTGCCTCGAACAGGGCAGTGTTTTCGTACTGTCCCTCGAGGAAGCTGAGGGCCGTGCCGGCCTGATACAGTTGGAGCGAAGCGTGGTACCCCATCGCCTTAAAAGGAAGATAGGAGTTGTAGAGGCCGAAGACGGCGGTCGCCGGCCGGTCCTTCGTTCCTAGGTAGGGATTGGCCGTGAAGGCGTACAGGGTGCCGGTGCTTGCCGAGGTCCAGAAGCCGTAGACCGCGGCCTGAGTGGGAGTCGCCGGCGTCTGCGAAGTCCGAGTCACGTTTGCCATCTGGACCGCGAAGCTTGCGGACGAGAGACTTTCGCTACCACCGACAAGGGTTTGGGTCACGTAACTGTTGGTACCAGGGCCATTTAGCTGAATAAAGAAGACCTGGACCCCGCCCGTTCCATTCACGTTCACTTGCACCCGGTACCGATTGGCCACGCTGGCTCCCGGAAGCGCGATTTCTTGGCTGTACCAGAGGTTGGCAATGTGGCCAAAGAACTTCCCGTCCTTCCGATAGAACATTACGCGCAGGCCATTCATGTTCGACAGGTCGATCGGCGCGACGCCGGCCGAGCTAGCCGCGCGCACCACCAACGTGGATCCCTCGTGGCCGTCCGCCGCATTGCCGGCGAACCAGTCGGTCAACGAGCTTGGGTTCGGCCACCGGGCCGGGTCGCCGAGGTCCACGTCGAACCCGTAGCTGGTGCCGCGAAGATTGAGATAGTCGCGGACCGTCGGCGTCTTAGACCAATTCGAAAACGGGGTGAAACACCAAATGCTCGAAGGCTCCTGCACCATGCCAGAGGCGCCAATTCCGTCGCGGTCGGTCGTAGCTCCGACAACTCGATTCAGAGCCGCCAAGTAGCTGCCGTTAAGGTCGACTGGAAGTCCTGACGTGAACGGAGCCGGTGCGGTGGCCACACTGTCGAGCTCCTCAATGTAGGAGCTGGGGCTTAGGGTCGGCGTCACCGCCTTTGTAGCATCGTTCCAATTGGCTCCGCGCACGAGGCCTTGCCCCATGAAGTGGATGGCGGAGTCCGGATCACCGTTGGGCTCGCCCGGAAGCCAGGCGGTGAAAGAAAATGCCTCCCCCGTCACCCAGCTAAATCCGGCCGGGCTCTGAAGGGCGCCAAGCCAGGGACCGATATCGATTGTCTCGTTAGAGTCCGTATGCCAGTAAGCGTCATCGCTTGAAAGGTTGTATACGAAGTTGTTCTCGCCCTGGGACGTGATCGTCGCCAAGTGCACTCCGTCCTGGATGGCGGCGGCGCGTGCCGAAGTCCAAGAGATCTCCGAGCCGTTGTCTACGGCTCGGTACCAGTGCCCGTTACCGCCGTCGGAGACCTTCCACTGGGTCCATGGGGTTGCAGCGGCAGAAGCGGCGGCGGCAAACATCACGCCTCCGGCAAGTGCGATCGCGCGTCGGAAGAATTGCAGAGGCAAGCGAGTTTTCATCGTTCGGAAAATCCCTAAATACACCGCCATTTCCGCACCAGTAAAAAGCGTGCAAAAAATGACGGGGAAATCAATCGAGCCTGGAGTATAGGAGCGGGTTAAGCGTTAAATTGGGATTCTGCGGTGCGAAACCTCCTTCCTACCGCATAAGCCAGCATTTGTAACAGTAAAGATCCTGCCGACAGAGCCCGATTTACGCTCCGCGCTCTTCACTGCGGTAACCACGGCCTTGTCAGCCCCGGGAAGTCGCTAAACGGAAGTTAGCGGTTGGCAGTTCGGCAAGAGGGTGTGCCTTACAAAGCAAGATGCCCGGGAGCCTAAGCTCCCGGGCATCTTATTAGCGGTGGCGGGCCCGGTTTTACCGGACGCGCACTTACCGTCCGCCCTGGGCCTTCGCCGTGATCTCCGCCGCTATCGAGTTTGGGACTTCCTCGTAGTGCGACGGCGTCACGTTCGGTTGAGCACGGCCTTGGGTCAGCGACCGGAGGGTCGTGACGTAGCCGAACATCTCCGACAGCGGAACGTGGGCGTTGACCACCGAAGCTCCACCGAGCGCGTTCTCCATTCCTTCGATCCGTCCCCGGCGGCTGTTGATGTCGCCAACGACGTCACCGACATTCTGCTCGGGGGTCGTGACCTCCACATGCATGATCGGCTCCTTCAGTACCGGGTTCGCCTTCTTCATCGCTTCCCTGAAAGCGATGAGGCCAGCCTGTTTGAACGCGTTTTCGTTCGAGTCGACTTCGTGGTAGCTACCCTCGGTGAGTGACACCTTGACGTCTACGACCGGGTAACCGGCGAGGACGCCCGCGATGAGCCCCTCTCGGATTCCCTTTTCGCAAGCCGGGATGTACTCCTTCGGAATCGTTCCGCCTGTGACCTTGTTCTCGAACACGAACCCGGTGCCGGGGGGCATCGGCTCCATCTCGACCCAGCAGTGGCCGTACTGACCGGAGCCACCCGTCTGGCGGATGAAGCGGCCCTCGGCGCGCGACTTGATGCGGACCGTCTCGCGGTACGCAACCTGCGGCTTGCCCTGGTTTGCCTGGACGCCAAACTCGCGGTTTAGTCGGTCGACGATGATTTCGAGGTGAAGCTCGCCCATTCCCGAAATGATCGTCTGCCCGCTCTCCGGGTCGGTGAAGACTCGGAACGTCGGATCTTCCTGCGCCAAACGGTGCAGGGAGGTACCCAACTTCTCCTGGTCCGCCTTCGTCTTCGGCTCGACCGCGATCTGGATGACCGGCTCGGGGAACTTGATCGACTCGAGGGCGATCAGGTTGTCCGAGTCGCACACCGTGTGACCGGTGTTGACGTCGTTCAGACCGATGACACCCACGATCTCACCGGCGTACACCTCGTCGATGTCGTTGCGGCTATTCGCGTGCATTTCCAGAATGCGGCCAATGCGCTCGGTTCGGTATCGGAAGTCGTTCGAGACCGGATCGCGGAAAGCGACGGTGACCTGCGAACCCTTCTTGAGCACGCCCGAATAGACGCGCAGGAAGGTGAGACGGCCAACGTACTTGTCCGACATGATCTTGAACGCCAACGCGCTGAACGGCGCCTTGTCGTCCGGAGCCCGGAAGATCTCTTCCTCGGTTCGCGGGTTGATGCCCTTGACCTCGCCGACATCGATCGGCGACGGCAGATAGTCCAAAACCGCGTCGATCATCGCCTGCACGCCCTTGTTCTTAAAGGACGAGCCCGAGATCATGGGGACGACCTTGTTCGCAAGCGTTCCGCGTCGGAGGGCGTCGGTAATTTCCGCCACCGTCAGTTCCTGTCCATCGAGGAATCGCTCCATGATCGAATCGTCGAAATCTGAGATCGACTCGATCATCTTCTCGCGATACTCGGCAGCCAGGTCCTGAAGGTCGGCGGGAATCTCGCTCTCGGTAAACGTCTTGCCCTTGTCGTCTTCCTTGTCGTACGTGTAGGCCTTCATGTTGATGAGGTCCACATAGCCGAGATAGTCCGACTCCGAGCCGATCGGGAGTTGGATGGGAGCCGCGTTCGCGCCAAGTCGCTCCTTCACGCGCTGAAGCACCGTGAAGAAGTCCGCACCCAAGCGATCCATCTTGTTGACATAGATGATCCGCGGGACCTTGTACTTGTTCATCTGCCGCCAAACCGTCTCGGTCTGGGGCTGAACGCCACCCACCGCGCAAAGCACGCACACCGCGCCGTCGAGGACGCGTAGCGAGCGCTCCACTTCGACCGTGAAGTCGACGTGGCCCGGCGTGTCGATGATATTGATCTTGTGCTCCGGCCGGTCTTTCTTGGAGCCGGACCAGAAGCATGACGTTGCAGCCGAGGTAATGGTAATTCCTCGCTCCTGCTCTTGCTCCATCCAGTCCATCGTGGCCGCGCCGTCGTGAACCTCGCCGATCTTGTGCGCCTTTCCGGTATAGAAGAGGATCCGCTCGGTGGTGGTCGTCTTGCCGGCGTCGATGTGCGCGGCAATACCGATGTTACGAACCAACTCTAAAGGGTGACTACGGGGCATTTTGGTTTCTCTTCTTGAAAAATTAACTACGCGGGCGTTGGGGTCGTCGCGGCTCTATGCCGGAGCGACCTTTCCTCAACAAAACACCCCACCTTTTCAGCGGGGCGTTGTAAGATGTCACAGGTTGAGTGCGTTCGTTCTTGCGTTCTAACGTTTCTTCCCGAATCTCTATTACGCCGCGCATGGCGCGATGTTGAGGTCCAAGGGGAGATTATTGCGCTTTGTCTGGCCGGAAGTCAATGTGGCGGCCCTTCCGGGGATGCCAAACGTTGAGCATGCGGCTTCTTTTGCCTCGAAACCACCGCTACAGCTCGGGAAACGTGGGCTCGAGAGCGGGGAGCCGTTCGTAGACGTCTAGCTCGATCGAAATCGTTTTTGTTGCCACAGCCCAAATAAAGAGGGCCGGGAGCGCTTGCTCCCGGCCCTCTTTAGCAGTTGGTCCCGCCCGATTAGAATCGGTAATGGGCGAATGCCTTGTTCGCTTCGGCCATGCGGTGCGTGTCTTCTCGCTTCTTGATCGTGGATCCGGTGCCGTTGAAAGCATCGAGGATCTCGGAGCTGAGCCGATCGATCATCGTCTTGCCGGAGCGGCGGCGGGCGTTGGCGATGAGCCACCGCAGAGCGAGCGTTCGCCGGCGATCCGGGCGGACGTCCATCGGAACCTGGTAGGTCTGGCCACCGACACGGCGAGGTCGAACCTCGACCGCCGGCATGGCGTTCTGAATCGCCTTGTCGAAGACTTCTAGCGCCGGAGTGCCCGACTTTTCCTCGCAAATCTGCATTGCGCGGTAGAAAATTTTCTCGGCGACGCCCTTCTTGCCGTCGACCATCATCCGGTTGATGAAGCGAGTCATCATTTCGGATCCGTAAATCGGATCCGGAACGGTGATTCTCTTAACTGGAGGGCCCTTTCTAGGCATTAGCGGCGACCTCCCTTAGCGGCGGCAGGCGCTTGACCCGGCTTCGGACGCTTCGTGCCGTACTTGCTGCGGCCCTGCATTCGCTTGGCGGTACCGGCCGTCTGCTGAGTTCCGCGGACAATGTGATAGCGCACGCCCGGGAGGTCCTTAACACGGCCTCCTCGAACGAGCACCACCGAGTGCTCCTGAAGGTTATGTCCCTCGCCCGGAATGTAGGCGGTGACCTCGATGCCGTTGGTCAGACGAACACGAGCCGTCTTCCGAAGCGCCGAGTTCGGCTTCTTCGGGGTCATGGTTCGGACAACGGTGCAAACGCCTCGCTTAAAAGGGTTGCTCTTGAGCGCAGGCGACTTCGATTTGGTTTTAGGAGCGCTACGTCCTTTGCGGACTAGCTGATTAACGGTCGGCATTCATACCTCGATGCTTCATTTGTCTTGCTACTTCCCTCTCGGGTTCATTCCTATGGGGTCTGCGGCCAAGCTCAGGCAACAAAAAACCCCATCGCATTGTCATCACGCGATCGGGGCGCAGGTTAGCTTCCAGAGAGCCTTGCTGTTACACTGTCGACGTTTCTCCGGAATCCGGCCAGCGCCACCTCACCACGTGATTGTTTGAAGGCACAGTGCCCCCAGACAATCCGAGAGTATGTCGCCTCGGTTGAGGTGATGTCAAGCGTTGGGCGCCCAGCCGTAGCGGTTCCAACGCTCAACGCCGACGCCTACCGCCTCCCAAAGCTAAACTCCCATCATGACCGCCTATGACCAGCTGCTCGCCAAGTACGCCGAGGTCGCCACCATTCGGGCCGCGCAAAACCTGATGGGGTGGGACCAGCAGGTGCTGATGCCGCCGGGAGGGGCGGCGGCGCGGGCCGCACACGCTCAAATTCTCAGCCGCATGCGGCACGAGCTCCTTACCAGTGACGAGATGCTGCGGCTGATTGCGGACGCGGGAAGAGAAACCGACCCGGATACCAACGCTGGCCGCTCGATAGCCGCCCTTCAGCGGGATCTCGACGTAGAGACGAAGCTGCCCGTCGATCTCGTCGAACGCAAAGCCAAGGTTTCCTCCGAGGCGTACGAGGTCTGGAAGACGGCGAAAGCTGCCAACGACTTTCCAAGCATGGCTCCCTACTACAAGGAGCTCTTCGGCATCGCCCGGGAAACCGCGGAGCGCCTTGGCTACGACGGCCATCCCTACGACGCGCTCCTCGGCCTCTACGAATTCGGTGCAAAGGAGGCCGACGCCCGGTCGATGTTCGACGCGATCAAAGGACCGATCGTTAACCTCGTTCGAGAAATCAAGAAAATCGGACGACCGGTCGACGACTCGATTCTCGCCAAAGACTGGGACCGCGAAAAGCTGCGGGGCTTTGCCGAGCGAACCGCCGCCGCGTGCGGGTTCGACTTCGACCGCGGAAGGCTCAACCTCTCGCCGAACGCATTTTGCTCCAACCTGGGCCGCTCCGACGTCCGGATGACGACCCGTCCCAGCGACCATCTGAAAGGAATCGTCTCTTCCTCACTTCATGAGATGGGGCACGGCCTCTACGAGCAGGGATCGCCAGCCGAATGGGATGGAACCCCGCTGGCGGGAGGCATCTCGTTAGCGGTTCATGAGAGTCAATCTCGCCTTTGGGAGAATGTCATTGGGCGTTCCCGCGGCTTCTGGACTCGATTCCTTCCCGACCTGCAAGCGGTTTTTCCGGAGCTTTCCACGCTCGATGTGGAAAGAATGTATCGGGCCATCAACAAAGTCGAACCGAGCTTCATTCGCGTCGGCGCGGATGAGCTCACCTATAACTTGCATATCCTCGTCCGATTCGAGCTCGAAGTCGACCTCATCACCGGCGCGTTGGAGATGGACGAGCTGCCTGAGGCCTGGAACGCCAAGTACAGAGAGTATGTCGGCATCGAACCGCCAACCCACACGCTCGGCTGCCTGCAAGACGTTCATTGGAGCCGCGGCTACGTGGGTTACTTCCCCACCTACGCCATGGGCAACCTGATCGGTCTCCAGATCTGGCGTCGTCTGCGCGACGATATCCCAAACACCGAGGAGCTCATGGCCGGAGGCGACTTCGCGCCCATTCTCGGTTGGCTCCAGGAAAAGATCTACCGGCAAGGCCGCCGCTACACCCCCCGAGACCTCATCACTCGGGTAACCGGCCGCCCCATGGAAGCCGGCGATTGGCTAGAGTACGCCCAGGCAAAGTATCGGGCGATCTACTCCCTCTAGCCCGCGTCGCCGCCGAACCTCCGCACATTTCTTTGCGTCTTAGCGCCTTTGCGTGACACGATCCCCTTCCCGCTCCAATTAACATAGAGGCATCAAAACTGAGCCTCAGCTAGCCTTTCCCGATCTGCTTGGTCGGAATGCGGAGGATTTCTCCTGTGCTGCAAGAAGGGGTTATCATCGCCTTATGGCAAGCGTCGGCTACTCGGGGACGCCGTTGGCGCAGAAACTTGGGTTAAAGGCGGGTAGCCGGCTTATCACCCTCAATGCTCCCGCTGAGTTCTGGGCCTGGCTTGAACCGATCCCCGCGGGCGTCGAGGAAGGAGAACCCGCAGATGTTATCGTTCTCTTCGTCACCCGAGCGGAGGAAATCTTGCCGCTCGTGGAAGACGCCATCCTACGACTCGTCGAACGGGGAGGCCTCTGGCTGGCCTGGCCCAAGCGATCGTCAAAGATTCCCACGGATGTGACCGAGGACACCCTTCGCGACCTCATTCTTCCGCTTGGCTTGGTCGACAACAAAGTATGCGCGGTCAGCGAAGTCTGGTCCGGACTGAGATTCGTGCGACGTTTGCCCAAGGCAAACGCAAAGAGACCCGGAACGCCTTAGCGCACCGGGGCTCCCATTAACTCTACGCTTCGCCGCGCATCATGCCGAAGGTCGGCTCGAACGGGATCAGACCGAGGCGGGTGGCGGCTCGGAATGCCTGGACGCGGTTGTTCACCTGAAGCTTGTCGTAGATATTTGCCAGGTGAAAATCGACGGTTCGCTTCGACACGTACAGAGCGTCGGCCGCTTCCTTGCTGCTGCAACCTTGAGCGATGAGGCTAAGCACCTCGATCTCGCGCTTCGTCAGTCGCACCGGGCGGTGCGTCATCTCCGTACGTACAGTCACTAATGTCGGCATCGATCCACCCTTCCTCGTTCCTTTAGCGTTCGTTTCCTTGTCCACGATTTCTCGAGTAGCGAGTGACAACCCGGTCTTGTGAACCGAATCAAAGCGCCACCCCGTCGCATGCAGGTCTCCAGAGCGCCTCGGCCCCTATTCTCCGGGGTTTTTACCGGGTCTGACTCGTACTAAATCGTTTTTGCGAAACTGTTCGCATTGCTAGGGTAGAGAAGACACTATACGAGCCCCATCAACCAGGCAGCAAGCCATCGCTTCCCCACCCAGTCCGGTCGCCTTGTCGTAGGCAGAAAGAGTAGCGGCTCGAAACACCTCCAGGCTCTCGTCGTGAACCAGGGCGACGCACGCTCCCCCGAAACCGGCCCCGGTCATCCGAGCGCCGATGCATCCGGGCGCGGCGGCGGCCGCATCCGCCATCTCGTCGAGCTCGCGGCAGCTCACCTCGTAGTCGTCGCGAAGGCTCACATGGCTCGCCCGCATCAACTTCCCGGCTTTTTCGAGCTCTCCGGCGTCGAGCGCTTCCTTGAACTGGATGCACCGCTCGTTCTCCGTGATGACGTGGCGGGCGCGGCGATAAACGACGTCGCTCATCTTCGGCTTAGCCCCCTCTAAGTCCGCGACGTCTGCGTCGCGAAGTTTGGAAACTCCCAAAATCTGGCTCGCTTCCTCGCACTGCGACCTCCGTTCGTTGTACGCCGAGTCTGTCAGCGCCCGCGGCTTCTTCGTGTCGCACAGCACCACCGAGACCCCGTTGGGCACCGGCGCATAGGCGATATCGAGGGTTCGAGTGTCAAGGAACATCGCCCGCCCTTCCTTGCCCATTGCACTCGCCATCTGGTCCATGATGCCGCTGTTGACTCCCACGAACTGGTTCTCGCAGACCTGCCCCAGCTTAGCCAGCTCCCGATTGGTCAACCCAAGGCCGGCAAACATGTTCCAAACCACGCCAAACGCCATTTCGATCGCGGCGCTGCTGCTGACGCCGCTGCCGATTGGGATATCGCTATCGATGTAAGCCTCGATGTTCGGTAGCTCTCCATGCGAGCGCAAAGCCCATGCCATTCCGGCCGGGTACTTGGACCAAGAGGTCATTCCTCCACCCGGAACCACCGAGGATGCATCGAAGCTTTCGCCGTCGCCCATCTGCTTCGAAACCACGTGCGACTTTCCTTCAACCACGCGGGCCGCGATGTAGAGCCCACGATCGATCGCACCCGGGAAAACGAAGCCGTCGTTGTAATCCGTGTGCTCGCCGATCAAATTCACCCTTCCCGGAGCAATCCCGAAAAGGGTCGGCTCGTGGCCAAATCTCGCTAGGAAGAGCGCGCGGAGCTCGGAGTGAAACATAGCAGGAATTATGACGGCGGCAAGACGCCAGAATCCGAGCATGGTGCACTGCGAATTGCTCATCGACGGATTCTTTGTCGGCGGTCCGTGCGATCAGTCGGTCGGCAAACAGGTCGTTCGAGCGCCGTTCGATAACGCCATTCTCGGAACCGCCGCCGAAGGTGGTCTAAGTGAACTCAAGGCCTGCGTCGACGCCGCCCACAGTGCGTACCAGTCCTGGCGCGAATCCCCCCGCCACCTTCGACAAGCCCTGCTGAGGCGGATCGCCGCGCTCGTTCGAGAGCGGGAAGCCGAGCTCGTAGAGCTGCTCACCCTAGAGGTCGGCAAGCCGATCGTCTGGAGCCGCGGCGAGGTCGCCCGGTTGGCGCTAACCTTCGACTACGCCGCCGACATCCTCGGCACTTATGGCCTTGAAGCGATTCCCGTCGATACCGATGCCCGCGGCGAAGGTTTACGATGCACCGTCGAACGGTTTCCGATTGGCGTGATCTTCTGCATCGTCCCCTACAACTGGCCCTACAATCTCACCGCCCACAAATTGGCCCCCGCGTTGGCATCGGGCAACACGGTGGTCGTAAAGCCCTCGCCCCTGGCCCCACTCTCGACGCTCACATTGATGCGGTTGATTCATGAAGCCGGATGTCCTCCCGGGGTGGTCAACGCTTGGAACGGGCCACCCGCTCTTGCGCAGAGGCTTCTGGTCGAGGACCCTCGCATCCGGATGCTCAGCTTTACCGGGTCTGTCGCGGTAGGTTGGAAGCTCAAAGAATTACTGCCTGATCGGCGCGTTCTCCTCGAGCTCGGCGGCGACGCGTCGGCGATCGTGCACGGAGATGCCGACCTGGAGTGGGCGGCGGCAAGATCGATTGCCGGTGGATTCGGTTACGCGGGCCAGATCTGCATCTCTATCCAGCACGTTCTCGTTCAGTCGTCGATCTACGACGCAATGCGGTCCCGGCTCATCGCGGCGACCGAGTCTTGCCGTTACGGGGAGCCGCTCGACGAAGCCACCGTCTGCGGTCCGATGATCTCGAACGAGGCCGCCGACCGGGTTCAACAAATGATCGACGAAGCCGTCGGCGCCGGGGCTACGATAATCGCCGGGGGCGGCCGACAGGGTCGTTTGCTCCGGCCCGTCTTGCTAGAAAACGTGCAACCCGGCACTCGGCTCGCCCACGAAGAAGTCTTCGGCCCGGTCTTAACGCTGTCTCGATACGAGACCATCGACGAAGCCATCGTTCGAGTCAACGAGTCTCCCTACGGGATTCAAACGGGAATCTTCACCCATAGCCTCGCCGTTGCGGAACGGGCATTTCGGCGATTGGACGTCGGCGGGGTGATCGTCAACGATTACCCCACCCTCAGGTTCGACAATATGCCATACGGGGGAAATAAGCGAAGCGGGTTCGGGCGGGAGGGAGTCCGCTACGCGATGGATGAAATGACGGAATCCAAAACGATGCTCGTGCGCCCGAGGTGAACCTCTGAAACCGCTCCGCCAAGCGCCTCGGCGGGAATAACCGTCGAAAGGCGGCCATTGATGATTCTCATCTCGATCGCGCCTTCACGGGTGCGAGCAAGGCACAACTCTCCGGCCCTCACCGCGCTGAGGGCGCCGGCACATAGTTCTTGAAGAGCGCCCGCACTCGCAAATCCTTGCCACTCGGCCTCACCCAGCGAGCCTTGAACGACGATCGCAATAAGATCGTATTGGGCAGCGGAAATTGTCACCGTCCGAGCGGAGGAAGAGGTCGAACCCCTTACGGAAACCGTAGCAAGGAACGATTTGACGATGGATATATCATGGGTCGCTCCGTCCTCCGAAGCAAGTTATCCGTTCATGGTAGCGGAAACATGTCACTGCGCTTCTACGGAGCGCGTCACTCGAAAGGGTTACCCATGAGAGTGGACATACAAACCGAGGCGGTTTGGGAGAGAATGTGTCCACGCAGGAAAACTCGGCAATTTCAGGGCGAAGTTAAGTTCGACTCAAGACGGCCTGCTAGAGTCAGATTCGCCTGATCGAATACTTTGCCAGAGAATTGCCATCTGGTGCATTTCCAGGTATTTATCCTGAGTCTTTTTCTATTTGCCTTCTCTCGCCAAAACAGCCGAACATTTTAACGTGGGCGACTAACTAAAACTGGTAAGTTCAGCTTGGACCGATGACAACATCATCTCTTTCCGTCCGTCCCTTTCATTCAGTGACGAAATTTCTTAAGCGCCGATCGTGCTCTCTTCTTGTCGGCGCAGCGGCGCTGATGCTCGCTTCCGGGGCGCTCGCTCAGTCTGCTTCCTCTACTCCAACCGGGAAAGGAACGAAGACTTACAACATTCCGTTGCTGCCGGAGGGCACCGCCTTTTCCCAGCCTACTAACCAGTGGTCCTACTTCTTCGAGTTGCGACCAGGCGTTCAGCTTACGGGCAACGAGTACGTAGAGCTGAACTACTCCTGCTCGCCCACTCTGGTCGAAGGGCTTGGCAGCCTCACGATCCTCCTCAATGGAACGCCCGTCGACAGCCGGAAGACCGGCGGCAAGGCGCCACAAGGCCAATGGCGCGTCACGCTGCCGCTGAAGCTGTTCAAGCAGGGCTTCAACGAACTTAAGATCGTGTCGCGACAGCGATCGACCGACGGACCTTGCCAAGACTTGGACAACCACGGCAACTGGATCCGCTTTAACGAGGGTAACCGGCTTCACCTGGAGCGCCGCGAGCCGATGGCTTTCCCGCTCTATTCGTACCCATTCCCGTTCCTCGACACTCTATCGACCGACGTAGTGCAGAGCCGGTGGGTCATTCCGAACGGAGCCGATCCGAGCCTCGTATCCGAAATGCTCGGCCTCGCCAGCGACTGGGGTGAGCTCGATCGAGTCCACGGCCTGCCGATCCGGGTAGGAGTTGGGACGACCACGCCGGCTCAGAATATAATCATCGGCAACATCGCCGGCCAGGTGCCGCCGAACTTCGGTGACGGCCCCGGATACCTTGTGGCGTACCCTGGCGACTACGCCGGCGGATCGCGCTTGTGGATCACCGGAAAAACGCCGGCGGGAATCTACGCGGCGCGTAATACGCTCGCGTACCCGGAGATGGTCGATCAGCTTCGCGGGTTCCGCGCATCGATTCCTGGCAATACCATCGCAGATGCCCGCCCGGCCACGACTCGGATCGGAACTTTTACGTTCACCGAACTGGGCACTCCGGTCATCACGATGAACGGCGCTTTCCATCAGCACGCTACCCTGACCGTTCAGCGGCCGGTGCGTGTTGATCTGGGACGCGATTCCTTCATCAATATCCGGTTCCGACACTCCGCTAGCCTGAACCCGCTTCGATCGATCCTGACGGTAAAGGTGAACGGCGTGCCGGTCTCCAGCGCACGGCTTGATGCCGACAACGCGAACGGCGGATTCATTAAGGCTCGAATTCCGGTCACCGAGCTTGCCAAGAATATTTGGCAGGTCGACCTCGAGGCGTACCACGACCTCGCCGCCGTCGACTGCTCCAAGACCTACGACGAAGTCGCCTGGACCGTCATCGAAGGCGAGAGCTCCTTCGAGCTGAACACCGGCCAACTGGGTGGTCGTCCTTACCTGGATGCCTTTCCTTACCTGGTCGGCCGCGACGGAATCGCGCCCCGACGAAGCATGATCTCGCTCTCGCCGAACGCGAACGAATCTCAGCTTTCCCTAGCCGCGGTGATCGCCGCGCGGGCCGCTCAGGTGAATCGCCACTCGTTCGATTGGGATGTCAAGTTTGGCGCTCTGCCCGATTCCAAGAACAGTTCGATCGCCATCGGGCACTACGACGAGGTATCGCGGTTCCAGCCAATTGCGAAACAGCTCCTTGTGTCGCCGCAAGGCAACGGCCATTTTGCTATCAATCCAAAGATTCGGGTGGTTAACGACGCTCTCAACGGAGGCGCCATCCTCCAGGCGATCAAGTCCCCCACAAACGAAGCCGGCGTGCTTTACGTGCTTCTCGGCGCCGACGACGCGGCGCTCGACCGGTTCGCCCGCCTGTTGGCGGATCCGAAGCGATCGTTGGCCCTGACGGGCGAAGCCGCCGTGTTGACGGCAGACGGGCAGCTTATTACGCTCAGCACGGTTTCCGACGCCGAGGTTGCCCAGAACCGCACGACCGAACAAGACCGCTATACGCCTAATATGCTCCTGATCATGACCAGCATCATCGTATTGGTCCTGCTCGGTATCTTCCTCGTCGCGAGAGCCTTCGTGAAGCGAACGCCGAAAACGCATGGGACGTCCGCCTAAGGGCGTCCCAGACTTGGGAAAATCGGCATGAGCGTTCGTGACATTCTTGTTATCCTCCGCGACCTGACCTACTGGCTCGCGTGGGTGGTGGGACTGATCTTCCTGTTCAGCGGTGTTCAGGACCTCGTCTACGACATCGGCGCGTACTCGCTCCGGCTCTTCCGCCGGATCTACTACCGAAAGCGTGAGCGTCTGACCCTGCCCCGTCTTCGAGATCGGGAGCAGCAGCGCATCGCCGTTATGGTTCCGGCGTGGAACGAGGGCGAAGTCGTGGGGATGATGGTTCAAAACATCATCGAGCGGGTCGAATACAAGAATTATCTGATCTTCGTGGGCACGTATCCCAACGATCAGCGAACTCAAGACGCCGTCAACCGCCTGGCCGCCCAGCACCCGCAGCTTATCAACGTCGTCAACCCAAAGAACGGGCCCACGACGAAAGCCGACTGTCTGAACAACGTCTACCGAACGATCAGGGCTTACGAGGATCAGGAAGGGATCAACTTCGACATCTTCGTGATGCACGATTCAGAGGACGTGGTGCACCCGCACTCGTTCATGCTCTTCAACTACCTTATCCCCCGGGTCGACGCCATCCAGCTTCCGATCCTTCCGCTGCCGACGCGCCACACCCGCGTTGTGCACTGGACGTATGCCGACGAGTTCTCTGAGACGCACATGAAGGACGTGCCCGTCCGCGAGAAGGTCTCGGGCTTCGTCCCCTTCGCGGGAACCGGCACCGGCTTCTCCCGGCGCGCATTTACCACCCTGGAAATGCAGGGGCGCGCCGTCTTCAACGAAGAGTCCATGACTGAGGACTACTCGATGTCGAAGCGCATGCGCGAGGCCGGTCTCACGATCGTTTTCGTGAACCTCGTGCTCGACAATCCCGATGTCAAGTACGCTCCTTGGGTACCGCTCTGCCGTCGGCCGGAGTTCATTTCCAACTGGGCGTTCTTCCCGATGGACTTCACCCGGTCGGTCCGCCAAAAGACGCGCTGGATCATCGGCATTTCGCTTCAAGAGTGGGAATCCACCGGTTGGAGCGGCGATCCTCGAATGATCGAGAACCTGATCAAGGATCGCAAGGTGTTCGTTTCGGCCGCCACCGCGCTGCTGGGCTACGTCCTCCTCACCTACTTCCTGCTGTTCTACATGGGTGAGAAAGGCGTCGTACCGTTCCAGCTGCTTCCCGTTATCGAAGAAGGCTCGACTCTCCACCGTCTCGTTCTAGTCGACACCTCGTTTATGGTGTTGCGCATGGTGCAGCGAGTGGTTTTCGTCGGCATGGTCTACGGCGCTACCGCCGGACTGCTTTCGATTCCGCGCCTTGCGATCAGCAATATCGTCAACGGCCTCGCGGCTTACCGCGCCCTCCAGACCTTCGCCCGAGCGAGACAAGGCAAGACGGCTGTACGATGGGATAACACCGACCACTTAGAAGGAGTTGGCACGATGCCCTCCGCCCAGGTAGAGCGCGTCCACAACATCCGGTCCACGGAGATCACACCCACTGCCACGATCCTGCAGCGTCTACGATCCGACGATCCGGCAGTTGTGGTATCCGGACTGGAAGTGATCCCGAAGGACCTCCGCGGCGCGGACCGGGACGCCGTACTGCAGTCGCTTTACGATATTGCGAACCACAAGGACACTTCGGTCCGCGCGGCTTTCGCCCGCGTCATGGGCTTCCTAACATGGCCCGAGCTCACGCTTACCGTGCTCTCCGTCCTACACGACCGAAAGTGGGTCGTCCGGGCGAACTGTGCCAAGGCGCTCCTGAAGTATCCGAACTTTGAGGCCCTGGTCGAGAGCGCCCTCATGGAGCACGATCCCCTCGTTCGTGAGATTCTCGTGCGAAGCATCGAACAGAACCGACTTAGGCAAGAGACGCTGCTTCCGAAGCTCAGCGACCCGAACCTTGCCGCTACCCGAACCGCCCTCGTCAACGATTCATCGCTCATTAGGGAGATGTACCTACGAGAAGTAGGAATGACTTGGGATGAGTACATGGAAACTGAGCTCCAAGCCGCATAAGGTCGCACAAAAAAGGGACTTGGCCTGTCACAAATACCAGGTGCAGCGATCGCACCTGGGGAGACAATGCTCGGTATATTTCTGACCTTCGTGTTGATGTCGTTTTTCGGTATTCCGTTTTTCTGGTGGATCTTTGCCAACGGAAATCAGCAGAGCCGCCGGGCCATGGACCGCAAGAGCGCTCAGACTGTCCGAATCGGACGCCGGGCCCACAACCTCCGTCCATAAACCAGAAGTCTTGTCAACCGCCGGCTTCTAAAAGGCGTGGAGCGAATCTCACTCCACGCCGCTTTAGGGACCCACTTGGAAGTGATACGACGGCGATCCGGGGCACCCCCCCAAGAATGGCGGGCCTTACCGATGCACGCGGACGAGGTGGTGAACGAGTGCCGGCGAGGTCGCCGTTCGGATCGCGAGAAGGTGAAGATCTACCCCCGCACTGGCCAACCCGCTGGCGGCTACCGCCGCACGGCCCCGCCACTGGGAGAAGCCTCGACGTTTCAGGGTTGCAATCGCTTCCTTTTTCACCGCGTATAGCGCGGCGCGCATCAGCGGCATCGTCCGGCGCGACAGGATGAGCGTCCGGGTCTCGGCTTCCACCGGCTCTGCTCCCCACCGTTTTTGCCACTGTGCGCTACCGTAAAGCAAATTGACCTGCCGAACCCCACGTGCCATCGCCTGCTTTAAAACCTCGGCCTGCAGCACCAGCAGCGGCGAGAACTTGGCGAACTCCGGATCGAACCCCGAGTAGTGCATAGTCACTCGCCCATCGGTTTCCAAAAACGCCTGCGATGCTACTTCTCGTCCGTCCACGAGAAGCGTGGCGACGTAACCTAACCCCTCCGCCGCCATTCCGCGAAGCGCGCGCCGCAGCATCTCCTCCTGAGTCGGCTCCGGAAAATAATCGCGATGCCCGTTTCGGCACTCGCTCCAAACTCGCTCCTTGTGAAGCTCCACGAGCCCTCCAACGGCCGCATCCATCTCGCCGGGAGACGTGTGTACCCTCACCTCGTAGGAATGGCCCGCACGGGTCAGGAGCCGCGGGTAATAGTTGAGGTTATCGCGCATCGACTTCGAAAGCCCCTTTCGGAACGCCTGCCAGTCGGACGGTAAAACGAGCTTCTGGGGCCCGGTCTTTACCTTCACGCGGATAACCGGTTGCCCGTTTGAAGACTCGGTTTGGGCTTCCTTCTCCAATTGCCGAACGATCGCGCAATCCCAACGCCCCTGCGCCACAAGCCGCTGAACGAGCTCGACCACGGCTCGCCGTCCTCGCTCCTCAAATCCCGGCAACACCGCAGTCAGCGGCTCCTCCGTAAGGCCGGAGGGCTCCAGATGGCCCGCATATCCCATCGGACGCAAACGCCGGAGGCGTAGGCTCCAAGACGGCTCGACATGCCAGACGAACGGGTAGATTGCCACCACCTCGCCGGCATCCTCCATTACGATCACGAAGGGACGGCCGACGAGGCCCGTGCTGGGACAGCGCCTCCCCAGCGTCTCCCACCAGGCGACCAGCCAAGGCCATGCGGCCATCGAGCTCGACGCCGGGGCCTTCGCTCCGATCGACCGCCAATCGGACTCGAGGGCAAGAAACTGAGATTCCGTCTCGACGACCCGACACCGCAGTTCGTCCGCCAATGCGGGCAGAGCTACGCGACGCGCGGTCGACCGATCCGGGGTTCTTGCCGTTATCATCGAATCTCTTCTTGAACCGTTGGTACCGCTTGGCAGTTCCTGTATGGCGGCGTTGGAATACCCTTGCGGTGAAGGTCGCAACGAACTGTAATGGCTAGGCCGCTTGCGACCGAAAGTCCGGGAGCTTGATCCATTCGCCTCCCCTGGCGATCGAAATTTGCGAGCACAGGCCGGCGGCCGTCCACTCCAAGCCATCGTACAGATCGATCGACGCCGGACGTTGTTCGACCACCGCGTCCACGAAGCTGTAAGCGACGAAAAAGTCGCCCCCGCCATGCCCCGAGCGTTCCGCCTCGGTCGACAGATCAAGCCACCAGTCTGGCAAGAGCGCCTCGAAGTCGGACAGCGGCCGCCATTCTCTGTGTTCGTCCTTGACCGGCCCGGGTGGCGGGTTCTTCCCTATCCACACCTGGCTTGGCCCTCCCTGCTGACGCGACGCCTCATATACGCCGTGAGTCCCTTGGAGCGCGTAATAAGTCATCTGGTGTGGGCGGTTCGACATCATGTCCAGCCGAAGGCGAATCTGCTTCCCACTCGACAATCTCAGGAGCGTATTCGTCGTGTCGTCGTGCGGATGCTCCGGGTCGCTGTACCGCCCGGAGCCAACACACAGCACGCTCTCCACCCGCTCCGACGGATCGACCGCTTTAAACCACTGCATTACCGGTCCCAGGCTGTGGGTCGGGTAGGTGTTTCCCGGCTGGCCGACCTGCCAGCGATACCTCCACGACGGAGTCCCGTCGGCAAGGTGATGGTATGGCTTCATGTCGTGGAGGTATTCCCCTTCGCCGTAGTAAAGCTCGCCGAACAAGCCGTGACGGGCCATTTCGCAAACCAGCACGGCTTCCCGCCGGTAACCGTAGTTCTCCGCCATCATGTACGTCTTGCCGCTGGCGAGCACGGCGTCGCGGATGGCCCAACACTCTTCCAGTGAGACGCAAGCGGTTACCTCGCTCAGGACATGCTTGCCCGCGCCAAGAGACTGAACGACCTGTTCGGCGTGAAGCTGCATCGGAGTCGCGACGAACACCGCGTCAACCCTCTCGAGCATTTCGTCGAAACTTGTAAATCGCAGCGGAATATCATGGGCGGCCGCTTCGGATTCGACGCGCCGCGGATCGAGGTCGCAAATTGCGACTACTTCCGCGCTGGGATGCGCCCGAAAACCGGCCACGTGCGCCGTTCCACGACGGCCCACGATGCCGATGCGAAGCTTGCCCATCTACTTACCATGGTAGCTGCAGAACATGGTTGATATGTAGAGAACCGACGATGTAGACGACGAGGTATCCGATCGCGCCGATGCGTAGCGCCAATCTAATGAAATTCGGGCTTCGGTGCCGAAGCAGCTCGACGGCGGCCAGCGGCGCAATGAACGACACCATCTTGAGAGCCACGAAAGCCCAAGGGCTGTAAGCCATCGCACGAGCAAGAACCGGGTTCGCCTCGACGGCTTTTCCCGATCCAACGACGACCAGCGTCTGGATCATGTCCGCAAAACAGATTGTCGCGAGAAGAAGCGTTTCTGGCAAAACCAACGGCCGGACATCCCGTCGCTCGAGTGCAACTGCATTTCTCACCACCGTAATTTGAAGCTACACCGGTTTGGGCTCATCCGGCAACCGCGCTACCCCATAAACCTTAAGCATTTTTACCTGCTTTAACGTGTTTGTCACCCAAAAAGGGGGCATTTAGGGGGTTCGGTCGAGACTCGTGTGATGGCTCGCGACCCCTCGACTTACCGGTGTAAGTGCAGAACGAGTTGCCGCCAAAGCGCCACCGATCGGATCGGCTCGTCGATCCTCGCGCTCACGCAATCGTGGTCGTTCGCATCCACCTGATAGCCTGCCCGCCCATCGAACGCCCATCGTCCCCAAGAGAGGCGAACCTTTACGCCGTCTTTGCGGGTGAAGGTCGCACCCCAGTTGTTTCCTTCGAAGCAAAGCCGGCCCTGAAAGCCATGTCGAACCAGCTCCTCTTCGTACTGCGGCAAATCACCGACGAGATCCCCGTGCCAGGTGTAGAGACTGCTAAGCAAGCTTCCACCCGCGACCTCGCCGACTTTCCTTTCCGGGAGGAACTTAAGAGACGGTTCGCCGCTCGCAACCGGCAAAAGTGCTCCGAACCCAATGAGGGCGAGCAGCCAGGCCGGCATTGGCCGAAAGCGGATTGCGCTCTTCGCGGATCGCATGTTTGATGCAACCGTTTCCGGTGTCGAAATGTTTCGAAACGGCAGAAAAAATTACACTTGGCGAGACCGCGCCTCGATCTCCTGCAGCACGACGTCGGGAGCGACGGGCAGCGTAAGCTGGTCGATCTCCTCATCGTAGGCGTCCTCAATCCCCATTTTCTCCGCCATTTTGTCCACGAGCCGTAACATTCGGGTGATCTCGTACTCGGCCAGCAGGTTGATCTGAAGGTCGAGCGCTTCTCGCTGGCTGCTCAGCTCCCCCTGCTTGTTTTGACTGACCAAGACGAACGTCGATAGGAAGATCGCCTCCAGAGAAACCACCATCGTAAGAAACGAGAACGGGAATGGATCAAACGCCTTTAGCCCCGGAACGAAGTTCAGGTTGAGAACGAGCCAGATCCCGAACCAGACGATGTGGACATAGACAAACATCATGCTGCCCGACCAGTTGGTGATGACGTCCGCGATTCGGTCCTGAGTTGTCCGATTAGCTTCCGACTCACGGCGCAGAACCTCGATTATTCCGATATTCCGTTCAATAACGTCGGCTAGGCGAGGGTTACGGCACTCCATCATCTCATCGCGGATTCGCTGCCGCTCTTCGTCGGAAAGTCTATTTCTCATGGTCGATACAGACTAAGCGATAAGCGGTCTCCAGTGCGTATAAATAGACATGGCCGAAATGCCGAAAACGAACGAAGAATGGCGCGGAATCTTGGAGCCGATGCGGTACCACGTGCTGCGCGAAAAAGGGACCGAACGGGCCTTCACCGGCGAATACTGGAACCACAAAGAGAAGGGGGTCTACCGGTGCGCCGGATGCGGCGCCGAGCTGTTCGATTCCTCTGCTAAGTTCGACTCTCGATGCGGCTGGCCGAGTTTTTATGAGGCGCTCGACCCAGAGAAGGTAGAGGAGCACGTGGACCTGACGCACGGCATGCGGCGCGTCGAAGTCACCTGCAAACAGTGCGGCGGCCACCTCGGCCACATCTTCCCCGACGCCCCCCAGACGCCAACCGGCATGCGCTACTGCATCAACTCCGCCTCGCTAGAGTTCGATCCGGCGTCGTAAGTAGCGTCGGCGTCCTCGCCGATGTGTTCCGGAATCATCGGCAAGGACGCCGACGCTACGTTGGCGCGATGCCGCTCTTCTGAGCCAGGAGCCCCGCCTCGACCCGATCGTTCACGTGCAGCTTTCTCAAAATGGCGCCGACGTGGCTCTTCACCGTCTTTTCGCTAAGGCAAAGCTTGTCCGCGATCGCCGCGTTCTTCATTCCCGCAGCCAGACATTCCAAAACTTCGACCTCGCGCCGGCTTAGCTCGGTAAACAGTTGACGGTTGTGCAGGGCCGACTTCGAGAGCCGCGAGAACTCGTTCATGACGCGAGATACCAGTGCCGGGCTCAAGAACCCCTCGCCGCTTTTTGCCGCCCGTACCGCACCCGCGATGGCATCCAAACCGGCGTCCTTCAACACATAGCCGACGGCCCCGGCCTTGATCGCGGAGAAGACGTTTTCGTCGTCCCCGAATTTGGTGAGGATAACGACCTGAGCATCCGGCAGCTTCGAACGAATCTCCCGGGTGGCATCGATCCCATTCTTGCGTGGCATCTCGATATCCATGAGCAGCACGTCCGGCCGCACCACCATCGCCTCCGCGATCGCCTGCATCCCGTCCGGCACTTCCGAGACGACCGTGAGATCCGCCTCGAGCCGAAGGAGCTCCACCAGCGACCGCCGCAACGTCCCATCGTCCTCCGCCACCAACACGCGAATCTTTTCCACGATCTATTGTAGTACCGGCATTCTGCCGGCATCTTCTCCAGTGTCAGCCCGGCTTCCAGCCGGGCCTAAGTAAAGCTAGCCTTCACCCGAGTCCCCCCACCAGGAGAGGAGGTGACCTCCGCCGCGCCACCGGCCCGGGCGGCGCGCTCGCGGATCCCAATCAGGCCGACCCCCTCGCGGACGACGCCGAACCCCTGGCCATCGTCTTGGACGACGAGCTCCGCGCTCATTCCTTGAAAGGCAACGCTCACCGTCACCTGAGCTGCGCCGGCGTGCTTCACCACATTGGTAATCGACTCCTGAGCGATCCGGAACAGGGCGTTCTCGACCTCCGGCTCCAGAGGCACCTCCTTCCCAACCACCTGGAAATCGAGCCGTAAACCGTGCCGCTCGCAAAGGTTGTGCGCGTACTGGCGCAACGCGGGAACGAATCCGTCTTCCAAAGCCGGGGCTCGTAGGCGCTGAACCAGGAACCGCAGCTCGTCCGCCGCCTGGCGGGCCGATTCTCTTCCCTCTTCCGCCAGCTCCGCCGCCCGAACGCCATCCTTCGGCGCTACCCTTGCCATCAGCTCGAGCTGCGACGAGAGCGCGATGAGGTGCCCCTGCACGCCGTCGTGCATATCCATCGCGATCCGATTCCGGTCTGCCGCCACGCCCAACTTCTCCTTAAGACCCGCCGCGATCAGCGACTGATACGCCATTAAGCTAGACAAGACGATCAGGAAGTAAATCCGGAAAGTGACGTTGAGCGGGTCTTGTTGAAGCAGCTCGCGAGTCGACCGGGGTAAATCCGCGGGCACGATCTCGTTCGCCCCAAAAGTCGACACCGCGGTTCCGATGACGACCATGAACCCCACCGCGGCCGCCCAACGAACGTTCAGCGAGCCCGACGCCTGGATCATTGGCAAGAAGAAGAGCAAAGTGATATTGCTCATCGGTCCTCGATGGCTAAGGAAGAGAATCGCGCTGACGAGGGCAACGTCGACCGGGGGAAATACATACTGCCACGGCAGCCAATCCGGGTCGCGCCAGGCGATCACCGTCCGAACCGCCAAGTAAACCAGCGTAAGCCCGATCACTGGACGCAAGATCGCCACCGCCTCGGGCCCAATCACCGCCCGGATGTGCATGTCCAGCATCCAGAAAACGAGAAACGGCGCGCACGCCCAAACGTGCGCGAGGAACACCAAATGCTGCGCCCGCCGGGAAGACAGCCGAATACCAAGCGGCCTCACACCCTAATGTAGCATCGGCTCCCAGCCGATGAACGGATGGTTTTCTTCAGACCCCACGAGCTTGCCTTGGGAGTGCGCGACCTCGGTCGCGCTTTCTCCGGACACACGGGGAGGGGAAAGCGCGACCGAGGTCGCGCACTCCAAAATCGGCCGGAGCCGATACTAGCGCGAGGCGACGGTCGTCGCCGACTTTGCCGCCACGTAATGCTCGGGACTCTGGATCGAGCTGGGGTCCTTCTTCGCCCGCAGGACGAACTCCTCGATGGTTGCGACCGAGGAGAAGTGGTACTTCTTGCCGCCGATGTACCAGTCGAATGCGCCCCCCGTCTTCGTCTTCAAAATCGGGTCGATCGGCTGCCCCGGGTACGGCTTCATGCTGTAGAGAAACTCGACCTTCTCGAATCGCTCCGAAGGCGGGACTTTGCCGTTCAGTTCGATGTCGGCCTGGGTGTACGCGCCGCCCGGCGAGGCAAACAATTCTCGGGCTTTAGCGTCCGCCTCGGCGAGCTGCTTTTCTTTCGCCGGAGCCAGTTTCACTTCTTCGTCATCGTCGTGATGCGCCGCTCCCTCCTCGTGATGGTGGGCGTGAAGGTCCGCGAACGCGCCGTGGAAGCCAACCTTGTGAATGTCCACCGCGGGCTGCTGTATTCCCGAAAGGAGCTGCTGCTCGACCAGGTGCACTTGGAACTTCTGGACCGAGTCGTCCCAGAACCACATCGCGGTCGCTCCGACCCCGGCCGCACCTAACAGGATGAAAACTTTCACAAGGCTTTTTCGCATGGTAATTCTCATATCGGCCGGTTTTCGGAATCCTTAGAGGGTCCCGCGTCGGCATGGGCCGCCACCCCGTGCTAAAGTGCAAGCGACCGCCATGCGATCGAAGCTCGCTCTGCGCCAGAACCTGCTCGGCTACGCATTCATCGCGCCCTGGCTTATCGGGTTCCTGGTATTTACCGCGGCCCCGTTCATCTCCAGCATCTACCTGTCGTTCACCCGGTACGACATCGTGACCTCGCCTCACTGGGTCGGCGCGGCGAACTATGCCTCGCTCCTCCACGACGATCCGCTTTTTTGGAAGGCGCTTGGGATTACGATCAAATACGCTTTCGTCGCGGTGCCGCTGGGGATCGTCGCCGGGGTTGGTCTCGCCTTGCTGCTCAACGCCGACGTCCGGGGAATCTCCGTCTACCGCACGATCTTCTATCTACCGTCGATAGTCCCCGCCGTAGCCGGCTCGGTAGTTTTCATTTGGCTGCTCAACCCGCAAGTCGGGCTCGTCAACTCGATCCTCAAACTCTTCGGCGTCACCGGCCCGAACTGGCTGAACGACTCAAAAACGGCTTTCTGGAGCCTGGTCATGATGGGCCTCTGGGGGGTGGGCGGAAGCATGGTGATCTACCTGGCCGGGCTCAAAGACATCCCGGTCCACCTCTACGAAGCCGCCGTGATCGACGGCGCGAGCGGCGCGCAGCGGATGCGGCGGATCACCCTGCCGATGCTGACTCCGGTGATCTTTTTCAACCTGGTCATGGGGATCATCGGGGCGTTCCAATATTTCACCCAAGCCTACGTGATGACCCAAGGCGGGCCCGAGGAGAGCACCACGTTTTATGCGCTCTACCTGTTCCAAAGAGCTTGGAAATATCTGGACATGGGCTATGCCAGCGCCATGGCGTGGGTTCTGTTCGTGCTCGTTGTCACGTTGACGGCTCTCGTTTTCAGAACTCAGCGAAAGTGGGTGCACTACGGTGGCTAAGCTCCACCCCCTCAAGGCCGTGGGATTGGTGGCCTTGGTCGGTACCCTCGTCGCCATCATCGCCGCTCCCTCGCCCCAGCTTCGCAAGCATCCCAGCCGCAAGGCGGTCCGCATTTGGCACATGTGGAGCGGCGAGTGGAAAGAGGTTGTGGACGACATCGTCGCCAAGTACAACGCCAGCCAGGACAAGTACGAGGTCGTTCCACTTTCTCTCCCCGAAGGGGCGGAGACCAAGCTTCAGATGGGGATCGCGGGCGGCGACCCGCCCGACGCCATCGTCGAGTGGAACCCGGTCATCCCAACTTGGGCGCAAGCTGGCCTCCTCCAACCGATGGACGAGCTGATGACTCCCGCGGAGCGAGCAGGATACGACCGTGACGCCTACCCGGTCGTCAAGCGGATCGGGATCTACAACGATCACATCTACGGCCTCGCCGTCGGTCTCAATCTCAGCGCCTGCTACGTGCGGAAAGACATTCTCAAAGAAGCCGGGGTCGACCCCGAGACTTGGGTGCCGAAAACCTTGGAGGAGCTCGAGGAAGTCGGTCATCGAATGGACCGCCGGGATAAGAACGGCAACCTCACGCGAATCGGCTTCATGCCGGTCGGATTCAACGCCCTCGCTCCCGCCTACGGCGGCGGGCTTTACGACTGGAACGGGAAGCAGCAGGTCACCATCGACACTCCCGAAAACCGGACCGCCATGCGTCACTCCGCCGAGGCGCGGAAACGGCTAGGATTCGACGACGTCGTCCGGTTCCAAAGCTCGCAAGGCTCCGATTTCGGCGGCGCCTGGTCGTTCATCCAGGGGTACTACGGCATCCTCATGGACGGTCAGTGGCGAGTCGAGCAGCTCAGAAAGTACGCCCCGGACGTTCCGTACCGCGTATTCCCTTTGCCGCCGCCAAAGGGCGGCCTTCCCCTTGCCGGAAGTACCGGAGGGAACTTCATCTTGATTCCAAAAGGAGCCAAGAACGTCGACGGTGCGTGGGATTTCGTCAAGTGGTGGAACGGGCTCGACGATCCGAACACCGCCGCCGACCCGTTCGTGAAAATGGCCCAAATGCCGCCGTCGCGAGCGGTCGCCAACACCGAGATCTACCGGCGATACCTGAAGGAGAATCCGGCCTTCGCGGTGTTCGTGTCGATGCTTCCCAGCCGCAACATTCAGCCGCTGCCGCCCGTGCCCTACCAGCTCTTCCTCAGCGACAAGCGAAACGCCGCCGAAGACGCCGCGCAACGTGGAAGCATCTCCCCCGACGATTCGCTCAAGCGACTCGATCAGCAGGTTCGCGCCGAGATCGCAAGGAGGAAGTCGCTTGGCTACCCCCAATAGCCCCGCCCTCGCCCTCAATCGCTGGCAGCGCCTGGCGATCCACTGTGCGCTGCTCGTTCTGTGCCTGCCCGCCATCCTGCCCGTGTTGTGGATGGTCTCTACTGCTCTGAAGAGCGATTCCGAGGTACTGAACTCCGCCGGCGTCTCGCTAAGCAGCCTCATCCCGAAGTCGGCCCATTGGAGCAACTTTCCCGACGCCCTCCGCTTCGTCCCGTTCGGCGTCTATCTGCGAAATACCCTCACCCTCTGCGCCATCACCGTTCTCGGCGTAGTGGTCTCGAGCGCGGTCGTCGCCTACGGCTTCGCTCGGATCCGGTTCAAGGGGAGCGGCTTCTGGTTTGCGACCATGATCGCCACGATGGCGCTGCCGGGCCAGGTGACGATGATTCCAGTCTTCGCCCTCTTCCGCTGGCTCGGCTGGTACGGCAGCTACCTTCCGCTCACCGTCCCGTCTTTTTGCGGCTCGGCGTTCTACATCTTCCTGCTGACCCAGTTCTTCAAGACGGTCCCTGAAGAGTTGGCCGAATCCGCCCGTCTCGACGGCGCCCAAGAATGGACCGTCTTCACCCGGATCGTTCTTCCCCTCGCCAAGCCCGCGCTCGCCACCTGCGCCCTTTTCCAGTTCCTCGGCACTTGGAACGACTTCATGGGCCCGCTCCTGTACATCAACGACCCGAACAAGTACACCCTCGCCTACGGTCTCCAGCAGTTCTATTCCAGCTACGGCAGCAAGTGGGGACTCCTCATGGCCGCCGCCACCGTATTCACCCTCCCCATCGTCCTCCTCTTCTTCCTCGCCCAACGAACCTTCGTGCAGGGGATCTCGACGACGGGCGGGCGGAACTAAGAATCTAGGTCTGGAGTGGCACGGGCGGCCCGCCCGTGGGTATCAGGGGCAGCCTGCCCCTGAAAAATGTTGGCCGAGTTGCACACGGCTTAAGAACGCCACAAGACTCACACCCTCTCAAAATTCGGCAACTCGCCGAAAACAAGGGTGTGAGCACGCAGCCGTTCTTTACTCGGGATCGCCTTTTGATGATGGCGCTCCTGATCCTGTCCGCCCTGGTGTACCTGCCGGCGCTGGGCGGGTTGCCGATTCTGGACGATCATATGATCTCCTCCGGAGCGGCGATCGGCGGCGGAAAATCGCTCCGCGACTGCTTCACCGAGCCGTTCCTGTTCCACTACTTCCGCCCGCTGGTCTCGGCCAGCTTCTGGTTGGAGATGCGATTCCACGGCGCGAATCCATTCCTCCTCCACCAAACGAACATCGTGATCCATGTGATCACCACCTATCTGATCGTGGTGCTCGCCCAGTCGTGCGGCCTCTCCCGGAAGGCGGCGCTGCTCGGTGGGCTCTTCTTCGCGATCCAACCAGCGCAGGTCGGAGCGGTCGCGTGGATCGGCGGGCGCACGGACTCTCAGGCCTGCCTCTTCTTCGTCCTGATGATGATCGGGGTCGCCAAGTTCTATCAGGGTGGCAAATGGTGGTGGGTCGCCGTCGGAGTGCTATCGGCTTGGGCCGCCTTGCTCACCAAGGAACAGGTCCTCCCGGCGGTGCTGCTCGCTCCTCTCGCCGGATTCGCGTTCGGCGCGAGCCGCCGCCGGATCTTCTGGTCGGCGGTCCCGTTCGCTGCCACCACCGTCAGCTTCCTCGCGCTATTCCTCCTCGGCTCCCCCGAGATCGCCAAGGGGCCGACCGTCCCCGCCGCGGAAATCGCTTCCCAGATCTCGCGGTCCACTCTCAACTACGCCCTGCTGCTTGGAGCCCCTAACCCTTGGAGCATGCATACCTTCTCCTTGGAGATCTTGCGCAGCCCGCTGTGGCTTGCCCTCGGCGCCGCTCTCACGATCGCCATTCCGTACGGCATCTATCGTCTGTGGAAATTCGACGCCCGGCTCGCCTGGGTTGCCGTCGGGGGTGCGCTGGTCTACTTCCCGGTCAGCAATATCATTCCGATCCCGTCGCTGCTGGCCGCCCCGTACCGGGTCGCCCTTTGCGGTCCCGCGGCCGCCATCCTGCTCGGCTTCGCCGCCTCCCGGATCAAGGTGCAGAAGGTTCCCGCCGTCCTTGCCTACGCCGGTGCGGCGGCTAGTCTCTTCCTGGTGCCGTGGGGCTCCGCTCGTCATGCGAACGAGACCACCCTCTTCGCCGCTTGTGTGAAGTACGACCCTTCGTCTTTCTACATGCGCGGCAACTACCTCACCGCACTTCAGAGCCAAGGTCGTTACTCCGAGGCGCTGGACCAGAGCGACAATCTTCTCTCCCAGGTCTTTGCCACCGCCGACACGCACGACTACCAAGCGCTGGAGAAGGAGTTCAAGGCGGACAAGAAGGTCGCCCGCCGTATCCTCGACAACAACGGAGCCCGCGCTGAAGCCGGTCCCCTGGCCTCGCGCTACGTTCTGATGCGCGGCCAGGTTCTTACCAAGATGGATCGGAACGAAGAAGCGCTTCGCGCCCTCGCCACCTCGGCCCGCCTCGACCCCAAGAGCGACGCCGCCTACTTCGGGATGGGCCAGCTCCTTTTAGATTCCAATGACCGGCTCGCCGTCCGCTACCTGCAGCGTGCAACCGTGCTGAATCCGGAGAACGGCGGTGCGATCTACGCCCTCGGCCGGTACTACATGTCTCACAAAGACTACGAAGCCGCCTACCGCACGCTCAATCGTATGCTCCGTGTCCCCCACGACACCTCCGACCCACTCCTCGATCTCGCCGACGTCGAGATTCGAACCGGCCGAACCGCCGAGGCAAAGCGAGCCCTCTACCTAGCCAGCCGCGGCATCGTAGACGTCACCCGCCTCAACCAACTGATCGACAGAGCGGGCTCGTAACCTTTACGCCAAGGGGCGCCGACGCTACGGCTACCGTTCCTTGGCTTTGTCGCTTTCGCCGGCTAACTTTCTCTGCTCTTGGGCCTTGGTCTCCATTTCTTCGATCGTCTTCGTCGGCAGGCGCGCCGCGCCCGCGTAGTCGCGAGTCAGGACCAGCGGCCCGGTTGCCAAACGTTCCTTCGCGGCGGAAATCGCGTCGCTGTACTGCGGGAGCCAAGCCTCGCCCGCGATCAGCATCTCGTCCGCCATCTGCCAAATCTCGGGCGGGTTGCAGACTGCCCCGGTGAGCGGATCCATCATCATCGCCTGCTTTAGCAGGGTGTCGTCGCCGTGAACCGCCGCCTCTACGGCCAGCCGCTGCACCGAAACCGAGACGTTGCAGACGGCAGCGCAGCCAAGCGGCAGATCGCCCACCAGCGGCATGTTGACTCCGTTTCGATCCACGTAGCCCGGAGCCTCGATGATGCAATCGTTGGGAAGGTTAGCGATCACCCCGTTGTTCACCACATTGAAGTGGCCGCGGTAAACCCGGCCCGTCTCCAGTGATTCGATGATGTAGCTCCCGTGCTCCTCGCCCCGCTTGTCCGGGGTGAACGAGTTCGGCTCGCCGGACATCCAGTTCGGGAAGTCGTGCTCGAACCAGCGCCGCCCCTCCGTGCAAACCCGTAGGTAGCCGCCGGTCTCCCCATTGATCCACGACCCCAGGTCGATCCACTCCATGATCTCGCTCGGACGCTTCCGATACCAAGGCACGTACTCGCTGAGATGTCCGTTCGATTCCGTGCTGTAGTAGCCGAATCGGCGCAACATGTCGATTCGCACCTTCTCGGTCTGCCGGAAGTGCTCCACCGACTCGAACGCCTCCAGCAGATGGGGGACCATATCCATCCCTCGCCAACGTATCTGCACGTACCAGGTCTGGTGATTGATCCCCGCACAGACGATGTCGACGTCCTTCTTCGTTACCTTCTCGTCCTCGGCGATCATCCCCTTCTCGCGCGCCCAACTCTCGATTGCGCGGGCGATCTGCCAGTGTCCACCTTGCACGCCGTGGCAAAGCCCGATCGTCTTAACGCCGCCGTACTTGTTGCACGCCCAAGTCAGCATCGCCATCGGGTTAGAGTAGTTGAGGAAGGTGCAGTCGCTCGCCGCGTGGGTTTTGATGTCGCGGCAGAAGTCCAGCAGCACCGGAATGCCGCGTTGCGCGTACATGATCCCGCCCGGGCCGAGGGTGTCGCCCACGCACTGGTCGACGCCATACTTGAGCGGAATATCGACGTCGGTCGCAAACGCTTCGAGTCCGCCTACCCGGACAAAGCAGAGGACGTAGTCCGCTCCGTCGAGTGCGGCTTTTCGATCGAGAGTCGGCGTGACCGTCGCCGGCACGCCGTTCGCCTCGATGTCGCGCCGCATCAGCTGCGTGGTCATATCGAGGTTGTGTTCGTTGATGTCGTGGAACGCGAACTTGGTGTCCTGAAGCTCAGGCACGGTCAAGATATCCCGGCAGATCCCCCGCGTAAACCCAACGCTCCCCGCCCCGATAACGGCAACTTTGATCGACATGCCCCGATTGTAGCCGTGGCATGGGCATCTTGCCCATGTGTATCACGTCCGTCCCGGGCGTGTTGCCAAGGAGAACGAACGTTCGCCAGCCAGGTGCGGGACGCCCCTGGGATACACGCGGGCTGGAAGCCACGTGCCACGGTACGCTTATGGGGAATATGGCAGACCGTTACGAACCGGCATCGTTCGAGCAGAAGTGGCGCGACCGATGGCAGGAAGCAGAGCTCTACAAGACCCGTGAAGAAGAAGGAAGGCCGAAGTTCTACGGCCTAGATTTCTTCCCTTACCCCAGCGGGGCGGGTCTATCGGTAGGGCATGCCCGTAACTTCGTGCCGACCGACGTAATCGCCCGCATGCGCTACATGCAGGGATACAACGTCCTGCACCCGATGGGATTCGACGCGTTCGGCTTGCCGGCCGAGAACGAAGCGATTAAACGGCAGAGCCACCCGGCGCCGATGATCGAGCGATACGCCGCCAATTACCAGCGCCAAATGACGCTGATCGGTATCGGCTACGACTGGTCGCGCTCGTTCAAATCTTCCGATCCCGACTACTACAAGTGGACCCAGTGGATCTTCGAGTTGCTGTTCAAGCGTGGCCTCGCCTACCAGAAGCTCGCCGCCGTCAACTGGGATCCGGTCGACAAGACCGTACTCGCCGATGAGGAAGTCATCGCGGGTCGAGGCGAGCGGTCGGGCGCGCTGGTTGAGAAGAAGTGGATCCCCCAGTGGTTCTTCAAGATCACCGACTACGCCCAGCGTCTGATCGACGACCTCGACACCATCGACTGGCCCGAAGGGATCAAAACGCAGCAGAGAAATTGGATCGGGCGCAGTGAAGGGGTTCAGTTCAGGATGAACGTGGCGTTGGGCGTTGGGGAAAACAAAGTCTACGACTTAAGCGAGGAACGCCCAACGCCCAACATCCAACGCCTCACGTTCGACGTCTTCACCACCCGGATCGATACGATCTTCGGCATGACCTTCTGCGTCCTGGCGCCAGAACATCAGCTCGTGGACAAGTTGCCGGTAACGGAAGACGATCGCGCTCGCATCCGCGCCTACCAAGAGCAGGCGCGAACCCTCAGCGACGTCGATCGTCAGGCCACAACTCGCGAGAAGACCGGCGTTTTCACCGGCGCGTATGCCATCAATCCCGCCAACGGCCAGAAGGTACCGATATGGATCGCCGACTACGTGCTCGCCACCTACGGCACCGGAGCGATCATGGCCGTACCCGGCCACGACGATCGCGACTTCGAGTTCGCTCAGAAGTTCGATATCCCGGTGGTTCCGGTCATCGCCCCCGCGGAGGCGGCTTCCTTCGAAAGGATCGATAAAGTCGAAACTGCGGACGGACACGTCGCTCTGTATTCGCCGTTCTCCACGATGAGCTTCCCGCTCCCATTCATCACCAAGGAAGGGATCCTCATCAATTCCGGCGAGTACGACGGCATGCCGGTCAAAGAGGCCCAGAATGCCCTCGGAACCTGGATCGAAAGCCTCGGTATCGGTGAGCGGAAGATTCAATACAAGCTCCGCGACTGGCTGATTTCGCGCCAGCGGTACTGGGGTTGTCCCATTCCAGTGATTCACACCAAAGAGGGCGAGATGGAAGTCGTCGCGGAGAGTGCGCTGCCGGTGGAGCTGCCGTGGGTGGAGAACTACGAGCCGACCGGCGACGGCACTTCCCCGCTCGCGCATATCCCGGAGTTCGTAAACGTCGTCGATGGCGACGGCCGCTTGGGCCGGCGTGAGACCGACACGATGGGCGGCTTCGCCTGCTCCTCTTGGTACTTCCTGCGGTTCGCCGACCCCCACAACTACGAGAGAGGGTGGGACCCGGAGAAGGCGAAGTACTGGATGCCGGTCGACTGCTACGTCGGCGGCGCCGAGCACGCCGTCATGCATCTGCTCTATGCCCGCTTTTGGACCAAGGTGCTTTACGACGCCGGCCTGGTGACGGTCAAGGAACCGTTCCAAACCCTGCGTAACCAGGGTCAGGTGCTCGGCTACACGCCATATCGCAAGCCGCGCGAAGACGAGCGTTTGGACACCGGCGAAGAAGGAATCCTCGTCTCGTTCGAGGAGGCGAAGGCGTTGCCCAAAGACGACGTGGTCTGGCGCTGGTCGCGAATGAGCAAGTCGAAGGGGAACGTCGTTACCCCCGACGAAGCCGTCGCCGAGTACGGCGCGGACGCCCTGCGTCTCTACCTGCTGTTCCGCGCCCCGTTCGATGCGGATATCGAGTGGGAGAACAAGGGCATGAGCGATCTGGCTCGCTTCCTCAGCCGCATCTTCCGGGTTGTTGACACCTTTAAGCCTCATTACGAAGCGTCCTGGCGGAACTTCATCCCGTTCGAGGAGGCGAGCGACGTTTCGAAAAAGCTGCGCCGCGCGACCCACCAGGCGATCCGAAACGTCACCGGCGACATCGACCGGTTCGGGTTCAACACCTACGTTTCGTGGCTGATGAAGTACGTAAACTCGATCAACGAGATCGTGGGCGGCGGGGTGCCGGCCGACGACCGGGCGGCCGGGCTCGCCGTTTCGGAGGCGATCGAAACCCTGATCCTGCTGCTCGCGCCCGGCGCTCCCCATTCCGCGGACGAGCTCTGGGAGTCACTCGGCAATTCTGGTTTCACCTACCATCAGGATTGGCCGACCTACGACGATCGGTTGGCTGCCGAAGACACGAAGACGATCGCGGTTCAGATCAACGGAAAGTTGCGCGACACGTTCGAGATTGCTGCCGGAGCATCGGACGAGGAGCATGAGGAAGCGGCCAAACGGCGAGAGAAAGTAGCGCCCCACCTGGAAGGTAAAACCGTTCGAAAGGTGATCGTGGTGCCGGGCAAGCTGGTGAACATCGTTGCAAACTAACGAAGGATGGAAGCGGTGGTCGATTCCGGTCGGCATCGTCGTCGCGCTTGTAATGGTGCTGCTTCTGTCCAATCGTGATGTCCCGACTCCCACGGGCCTCCCCCGCATCATGGATCTGGACACCTACCGGCGAGACCTGAACAACGCCTCCCAAATCGCCGCCCCGATCTTCGCGAAATACGACGACGGCGCGGAGATTTCGGAGTCGGAACGCGCCGACCTTCGGAAGTGCGCCCAGGTTTTCGACACCGTTAGCACGTTCTTGCCGGCAAAGTCGGGTTCCTTCCTAGACGCCGGGCGATGCTACGTGATCTTGGAAGACTGGGAAAGCGCGGAGCAGCGCCTTCAACAGTGCTTGAACAACTCCACCCTCAAGGATTCCGATTTCTCCCCCAAGGGAGTCGGGGATGCCAAGCGGCTGATGTCGGTGGTTCGCAACCAGCAGGGGCGCTTTGAGGACGCTTATCGGCTGGCGGATGAGGCGCTCAAGATCGACCCGAGCGACGCCTCCTCCTTGGTCGCCCGCGCCTCCGCCGAAGTCCAACTCAAGCATATCCCCGCCGCCCGCGTGGACATCGCCAAATCGCTCCAACTTTGGCCCGGCAACAAACGGGCGCTCCAACTGCAGCAACTGCTTGAGACGGCGACCGGTAAGTGAACGCCTAGCGCCCAACGCCTACCGCCTGTCATACTCTTCACCGGCGCGGAGTGGTGTCCGAGTGGTCGATGGAGCGGGCCTGGAAAGCTCGTACTCGTCAAAAGCGAGTCGTGGGTTCGAATCCCACCCACTCCGCCAGAAAGGTGGCACGGGCGGCTCGCCCGTGAGTATCTCGGGCGGCCCGCCCGAGTAAAAAAAATTGTCGTTACCGATCTCCCCATCGAGTCTCCGGCAGCCTCCCTCGGCCCGGCCGACCCTTTATCCCGAAGGGATTCCGTCCCCCAGCCAAGGGTTGGTAAGCCGCGTAGCGTCCTACCCTGGTGGTGACCGCCGCCAAGGTTTCTACCCCAACGGGGTTGCGGCCTTTTCCGGACGCAACCCCGTTGGGGTAGAAAGGCCGTCGATCGCCGGAACTCGTGCCTCGCAACCCTTCGCTGGGGGACGCTATCCCTTCGGGATAAGGGAAACCTTTGGTTCGGCTTCCAACCGATCCGATGCCGGAAAAAATCGGTAATACGCCATGTTCCCCTACGCCGCAAGCGCCGACGAACTGAACCGCCGCGACGAGGTGCTTGCCCGCATTGTGGAGCACGTCCTTACGAACCGCACGATCAAGCTTCCGGTTTTCGACCCGAATCTGGCTCGGCCGAACGACCGGTTCGCCCTCATCAACATCGGTCTCGAGCCGAACGACTTCTCCGGTTCGTTGGGGGTCTACCGCTACCAGTTCGAAGGAGAGGAAGACCTCCTCCACCTGATCGTGACCACGGAAACCGGCGACCCGCTAACCCCTGAAGAAGGTCAACGAGTCGCCTCATTCGCCCTGAGCGGGCTCTCCCCCGCCCTCATCTGGCTCCGCCCGGGCGAGCTCTCCCAGCACTTCTACTTCGGCCACGACGACCTGGTCGCCCACCTAGAAACCAAGTAGGCAAGGGGTGCCACGGGTGTAGACGGAAACCGAGCCTCTGGCTTTATCTAGCGACTTTGTGTTTCCGTCGTAACCCGTGTTCTATCCATGGAAGCACGGGTTTCGGCGGCACGTGCATCCGCCTGCACCCGTGGCACCCGGCCTCTCGCTCGGCGAGGATCAGTCCTTTGCCCAGAACATCTCGCCGGCCGATTCGGCGATAACCGACTCTTTCAGCACGCTGAGCGCCTTGCGAAGCCCCTCGATCGGCGACATAAGGCCGTCCTCATGCTCGATGCTGAGGACGTAGTCGTAGCCGACCATCCGCAGATTCGAGCAGAAATCCTTCCACCACTCCAGCCCGTGTCCGTACCCACACGACCGGAAGACCCAGGACCGGCCAAGAATGTCGCCGTACGACTTCGTATCGAGATTGCCGTTGCGCCCCGAGTTGTAGGGGTCGATTTTCGTGTCCTTCGCGTGTACGTGGTAGAGAGCCCCTTCCGCGCCAAGCTCGCGAACCGCCGCGATCGGATCGATACCCTGCCACCAGAGGTGCGAAGGGTCGAAGTTCGCCCCGATCGCATCGCCCACCGCGTTTCGTAGCTTCAATAGCGTGTCATTGGAGTAACACACGAAGCCGGGGTGCATTTCGATGGCGAACTTCACCTTGTGGTCGTTCAGCAGCTTCGCCTGCTCCGTCCAGTAAGGAATCACGGACTCCTTCCACTGCCATTCGAGAATGTCGCGGTATTCGTCCGGCCAGGCGCAGGTGACCCAGTTCGGGTTGACCGCGTTCGGCCCCTCGCCCGGACAGCCGGAAAAGCCGTTGACCACCCCGATACCCAGTGCGCTCGACAGCTTGACGCTGTTCACAAAGGCACGGTGGTGGTCTTCCGCGATCGCCTTGTTTGGATGCAGCGGATTGCCGTGGCAGGAGATCGCCGAGATCATGAGCCCTCGGCTCTCGACTTCGTGCACCAGCCGGTCGCGTGCTCCCTTGTCGGAGATCAGGGTCTCCACCGCTTCATGAGTCTTGCCAAGGTGCGCCGCGCCCGGATACGCCCCCGCTCCGAACTCGACCGCCTGGATCCCCTCTGCCTTGATAATGTCGAGCGCCTCGGTCAGGCTCTTATCGCCGAACAACGCCGTAAAAATTCCAATCTTCATCTCTTCCTCGTTCCCTCTGCCGCGATGCGTCGTGCCGATTATGGATGTATCCGCAACGGAGCGACAAGGGCCTAAAAAGAAACGGGGCGTGAACCCCCGACGACGTAAACGGTAAACTCCCGCCCGAAGAGTGTTTGGACCGCCAGAGTAGTCGGCCTCACCCAGCATCAGATACGGAGCAAATCTTAAATATGAGCAATAAGCGCGTCTATCTCTTCCGCGAGGGCGACAAGAGCATGCGGGATCTCCTTGGCGGTAAAGGTGCGAACCTCGCCGAAATGTCCAACATCGGTCTCCCCGTCCCCCCCGGATTCACCATCACCACCGAGGTCTGTACCGAGTACTACGCCAGCGGAAAGAAGCTGCCGGCCGGTCTGATGGAAGAGATCGAGACCGCACTGAAGGACGTGGAGAAAGACCAGGGCAAAACCCTTGGCGACCCCAATAACCCGCTCCTCCTCTCCGTCCGCTCCGGCGCCAAATTCTCCATGCCCGGCATGATGGATACCGTCCTCAACCTCGGTCTCAACGACCAGGTCGCGGAAGGGATGATCGCCAAGGGCGCCGACCCTCGCTTCGTTTACGACAGCTACCGCCGCCTCATCATGATGCTGTCCGACGTCGCTTTCGGCGACCGTTACGAAGGCATTTCCAAGCACGATTTCGAGCACCAGTTCTACGACCTGAAGGCGGAGCTCGGCGTGAAAGAAGACCTTGAGGTCTCCGCAGATAAGCTGAAGGAGCTTTGCGAGCGGTACAAGGCGTACGTCCAAAGCAAGGGCGTCACCTTCCCGCAAGACGCTCGCGAGCAGATGAAGGAAGCGGTCGAGGCTGTATTCCGCTCCTGGAATAATGAGCGAGCCATCATCTACCGCCGACGCGAGAAGATCGACGACGCCATCGGCACCGCCGTCAACATCCAGGCCATGGTCTTCGGGAACATGGGCGACGATTGCGGAACGGGCGTCGCCTTCACCCGCAACGCCTCCACCGGCGATAAGGAAGTCTTCGGCGAGTACTTGATGAACGCCCAGGGCGAGGACGTGGTCGCCGGCGTGCGAACTCCTCTCGACCTGAACGAGCTAAAGCTCCAGAACCCCATCATTTACAACGAGTTCGTCAACTTCTGCAATGTCCTCGAGCACCACTACAAGGACATGCAGGACATCGAGTTCACCATCGAGCGGAACAAATTGTTCATCTTGCAGTGCCGCTCCGGAAAGCGCACTGGCACCGCCGCCGTCAAGACTGCGGTCGACATGGTCCACGAGTGTCTCATCACCAAGGAAGAGGCGATCGCTCGTGTGAACCCCGACCTGCTCAACCAGGTTCTCCTCCCCGTCATCGCCCCCGGCACCAAGTACGACGTCATCGCCAAGGGTCTCCCTGCCGGTCCCGGCGCGGCGACCGGCGTTGCCGTCTTCGACGCCAACCGTGCCGCCGAGATGGGCAAGGGCGGCCAGGGTCAGCGCGTGATCCTCGTTCGCGCGGACACCTCTCCCGACGACTTGGCCGGCATGCTTGCCGCTCAGGGCGTTCTCACCGAGCGCGGCGGAATGACCTCCCACGCGGCCCTGGTCGCCCGCGGCTTCGGCATCCCCACCGTCGCCGGCTGCTCCTCCATCCGCGTGGACGCGGAAAAGCGCCAGTTCACGATCGGCGACGTCACCATCAAGGAAGGCGACTACATCTCGCTCAATGGCGGCCTGGGGGAAGTCATCCATGGCCAGGTGCCAGTGGAAGACGCCAAGATGACCGGCGACTTCGGAACCTTCATGGGTTGGGCCGACGAGTTCCGCAAGATGGGCGTCCGTGCCAACGCCGACTCCCCTGCCGACGTCCGCAAGGCGATTGAGTTGGGCGCCGAGGGCGTGGGCCTCACCCGAACCGAGCACATGTTCTTCGAGGGAGACCGGCGTCCGGTCGTAGTGAGCATGATTCTGGACATCGACAACCCTGAGACTCGCGCCGCCAAGCTGGGCGAGCTTCTCGAGTTCCAGCGCGAGGACTTCAAGGGAATCTTCGAGGCACTCGAAGGTCGACCCGCGACGATCCGCCTGATCGACCCGCCGCTTCACGAGTTCCTCCCCAACCTCACGGAGCTAACCGCCGAGGTCGCCGTCGATAAGGCGGCCGGAAAGTCGGATGCTGCAAAGGAAACGATGCTTCGGGCGGCCGAGTCGATGCACGAGATCAACCCGATGCTCGGCCTCCGCGGCGTTCGCCTCTCGATCGTCTATCCGGAGATCGTCGCCATGCAGGTTCGGGCGATCCTCGAAGGCGCCGCGTCGGTCATCAAGGCCGGCGGCAAGGCGGTTCCCGAGATCATGATTCCGCTTGTCGGGCACGTGAACGAGCTCACCACCATCAAGGCCGACCTCGAGAAGACCGCCAAGGCGGTCGAGGCCGAGCAGGGCGTTTCGATTCCCTACTCGTTCGGCACCATGATCGAGGTTCCTCGCGGCGCCCTTACCGCGGACGAGATCGCCGTCGAAGCCGAGTTCTTCTCGTTCGGCACCAACGACCTCACGCAGATGACCTTCGGCTTCAGCCGCGACGACTCGGACAAGTTCCTCAAGCCGTACGTAGAGCGGAAGATTCTGCCCGGCGACCCGTTCGAGAGCATCGACCGCAAGGGCGTCGGCCAGCTCATGCAGATCGCCATCGACAAGGCGAAGAAGGTCCGCCCGAACATCAAGCTCGGAATCTGCGGCGAGCACGGCGGCGACCCGTCGTCCGTGCAGTTCTGCTACGAGATCGGCTTGGACTACGTGAGCTGCTCCCCGTTCCGCGTCCCGATCGCCCGCCTCGCGGCGGCCCAGGCCGCTCTGGGTAAAGGCGTCTCGGACAAGTAGATCGAGAGAAGGCCTTCCCGGAAACGGGAAGGTCGTCTCAATTATCCCGAAGGGATTACGTCCGCTAGCGAAGGGTTGCGAGGAACGAGCTACCCTGGGACAGAGACCGAATCATTCCAACCCCAACGGGGTTGCGGCCTTCTCTGAACGCAACGCCGGTGGGGTAGCTGTCGTGGGGACTTCTGTGCCTCCGGTCGAAAACGACCGGAGGCACCTTTCAATATTTGGTGCAGACGCCGACAATAACCCCGCTATGGCGCGATCAGATATGTGTTAATCCCGGTCTGCCCGTAACGAAGGGTGGTGATGACGGTGTTCTTAGGGTAGAGAACCAACATACTTCCGAGCAAACCTTTAGAAGTTTTCACTCCCAAGTCTTCTAGGGCGCAAACGAAGTTATTCGTTCTCATTTGTTGATACGGAATCTGAACGGTAATATACGCCTTCCCATCCGTGAACGTAGTGAATTCGACAGGAAAGCCCAGCCAAGTCCCTTTGTATTGTTTAGCGCCGCTAGCGAAAACGTAAGTGGGAGCCGTATCGATTGACGCCACTGATTTGGCATCTCCAGACTCTCCGCATCCAAACGTGAAGTTACGGGTGGCGCGGGTAGCGGGCAACGGTCGCGTGATCGGTGCAAACTCAAGAGCCGCACCGCCCACGTCGGAGCGGGTGAGACTAAGCACGTTATTCGGCTTTACAGTTCCGTCCAGGGTAAATGTTGCGCCGTTATTTGCGAGACACGTCAAGTGCACAGTGGTTCCCTCGATCGTTCCAGACAGGAAACCTCCCGCATGATCTTCATCAACGCCCGGATCTTCGACTTCGTAATCGCCTTCGTACGTGCCGTCTTTTTCACGATCTAAATCGATGGACATCTGAAAGCCATCGGGCAGGCTCGCGACGTAGAGGGTGTCGTCGGCAAGGACGGCGCTTTTCGTCTGAGAAGACGAGTTCCCCCCGCAACCCCCAAACATCAGACCGAGGATCGCGAACCACAATATGCGTTTGTGCATTCACGGAGTATGACGGAGCGGCGTTCGCATAAAATTGCAGTAAACATGTTACTAAGTTTTCGGCGATAGAATGGATAGCGTGAACAGCCACTTCCCCACCATCCAGGCCCACTGCCTCTCCAAGCCAAACGCCTACGAGGACTATCCGTGGGGTGACACGGTTTGGAAGGTGAAGCCGAAGGATAAGATCTTCTGCTTCGGCGGCGTCGATTCCGACAAAATCACCGTCAAGGCGACTCAAGATGAGCAGGCGGCGTTAACTCAGCTCCCGGGAATCGTCCCTGCGCCGTACCTCGCACGCCACGGGTGGATATCCGTCGATCTTGCCGAGCCTCAAAATGCCGAGATGGCGCTCGAGCTGATCGACCGGAGCTACGAGCTCGTTGTTTCACCGCCGAAGAAATCTAAGGTGCATCCTCAACCAAGTTAGCTTTGATGTAAGCCGACTGCCGTCCGATCTGGTCGCGCTCTTTATCGTTTAGGCCCCATTTCCTCAAAGTGGATACTGGCGGCATCTTTAGCAGCCGGCCAACCAGAAAGACCGTATCGCGCGGTTGGACGACGAGTTGATGCTCACCCTTATGGCCCGGATTCGTGGGCTCATCCATCTTTACTAAGATGCTATCCGCCTCCGTGGGACCGATGCTAAAGATCTTGTCCCCCGGTACCGTCTGGACGGATGCGCCGTCGATTCGGACCAAGTGCCCGACATATTGGGGCGTCCCATCGATGATGTCGATGAACGTAGCCGGCCGACCCGTCGCCGCTCGATAGTCGGTCCCGGTTGGAGATTCGACGATACGGCCACCTCCCGTGACCACCGCGAACCGCTCGGCTCGTCCGCTCGTACCCGGCTCATCGAGAATCGCGACATTGAACGCCCGCGGCCCGGCTTGCTGGTTCAGTTTCGGAATCAACAGGTACGCGAACCCAAACGCCATCGCCCCTGCGAAAAGCGTGCAGAGAACCACGAGATTGATCCGTCGCGGATCTGGGTTTTCCCGGAGTGGAATGCGTACATCCGATTGGTCGTCCATTTCAAAACACCTAAGTTAGCCACGCCCTACAAGTAGTAGTGGCACGGGCGGCCCGCCTGAGTAAGAACCTTTCGTTGATCCATCGAAACTCGTACCGGGTCGAAGCCCCTAAGAGTAGGGCTCGCCAAACGCCTAATATGGTTCCCACTTGACCACGCCCTGTCCCATTGCCACGCCGCAACGTTTTCCGCTACCGTAGATCTATGCCGGAGTTTCCCGACATCGAGCTGTATCGAGTACGGCTCGCCGAGCGAATCGTCGGATCGAACGTCGAGTCGCTGACCTTCTTCAATCCTTTCGTTCTTCGCTCGTACGCCGTAGCTCCTCAGGAGTTCACGGGCCTTAAGGTCGTAGGGATCGAAAGGCTTGGCAAGCGGATCGTCATCGCGGTGGAAAACGAGCGCTTCATCGTCATCCACCTCATGGTGGCGGGACGGCTGCAGTGGCAATCACCCGCCCCGGACGCCAAGCGAGCGACCGGAAAGATCCAGCTCGCCGCGTTTCGGTTCTCGACCGGCCTGCTCTCGTTGATCGAGTCCTCGACCCGGAAGCGCGCGTCGATCCACCTCGTCGCCGGCCGCGCCGGGCTTGCCGAGCACGAGCGCGGCGGTCTGAATCTCATGGATTCGACCCCCGCTGAGTTCGCCCAGCGGCTGCGGGCCACGAACCGGACCCTGAAGCGAGCGCTGACCGACCCTCGCACCTTCGACGGAATCGGCAACGCATACTCCGACGAAATCCTCTTCGCCGCCCGGATCTCCCCGGTGAGAACGACCGGTTCCCTCAAAGACGAGGAGGTCGAACGCCTTCACAGGGCGACCGTCGAGACGCTGATCCACTGGACCGAGAAGCTCCAACGCACCGTCCCCGGCTTCCCTAAGAACGCCGACGTCACCGCGTTCCGACCCGATTTCGCCGTTCACAACCGCTTCGGTCACCCCTGCCCAAACTGCGGAGCCCCGATCCAACACATCGTCTACGCCGAAAACGAGACGAACTACTGCGCCCGCTGCCAAAACGAAGGCCGCCTCCTCGCCGACCGAAGCCTATCGAGGCTCCTGAAGGACGACTGGCCAAAGACGCTGGAGGAGATGCTTGGGGGATAGGCGTTAAGGCGTTGGGCGTTAAACCTGGCGAAACTGTTTTCTGCCAATCCAAGACTTTCCCAGCGCCCAACGCCTCAATCCCGCAAGATCGAAGAAGCCCGGCTCCCTCTAAAAGGCGCACAATCGGACTCGATGGATGCGCAGGTTCTTCGGTCTTGGTGGGCGACTCGGCAGGGGCTTCCGATGGGGATGCCGGGAGCTCGACCGGCGGATGTGTTGGCGAAATCGGGGTGGTCGCGGTCCGTCGGCGGTGCCAATCCTTACCTAACGCTCCTCGCCCGCGCCGGAACGTCGCGGGAAGAAGCCGATAGAGCCGTCGCCGACCTCCAAATTCACGAGCTTCCAAGCGCCCGCGGCTGCACCTACGTTGTTCCCCAAGAAGATTTCGCGTTAGCCCTGAAGGTCAGCCAAGGTTTTGGCGACGCCGGCGATATCCAAGTTGCCAAGAAATACCTTGGCGTCACCGACGATGAGCTGGAGCACCTGGAGGAGCGAACGTTAGACGTTCTGTCAAAAGGTCCCAAGGACCCGACCGCCTTGCGAAACGAGCTGGGCGACGCCGTGCGAAACCTCGGCCCAGAGGGAAAAAAGCGAGGCCAAACGACCACGCTTCCCCTCATTCTCGGTCGCCTACAGACTCGCGGAGAGATTCGCCGGGTTCCGGTCAACGGACGAATCGACCAACAGCGGTACGCCTACACCCGATGGGAAAACAATCCGCTGGCCGGGTTTGACCTGTCCACCGAGGAGGCGTATACGGAGATGGCTCGCCGCTATTTTCGCTGGACCGGCCCCGCCAGCGTCCAACACTTCCAATGGTTCTCCGCGCTTGGCGTCAAGGGGTCCAAGTCGGCACTCGAACCACTTGGATTAGTTCCCATCGAACCGGGAAGCGACCTGCTGATGTTTCCGGACGAATTGGACGCTCTCCACGCCCACCGCGTCCCGAGCGAGCCGCAATACTCGCTCATCAGCGCGCTCGATGGAATTTTCCTCCACCGCAGAGATGTGGCCTCATTCCTGGAAGAAGCCGATAAGGATCGAAAGCTCCCGGGTGAAAAAGGGCTTATTCGCGCCCGAGATCTACAGGACCTGAACAACCACGCTATCGTCGACCGTGGCCGAATCGTCGGCCTGTGGGAATACGAGCAGCCGACCGAATCGATCGTCTGGCTCGGCTTCGTGGAGCCAAGCGAGGCGCTTCGTGCGGAGGTAGCTAGGGTTGAAGCCTATGTCCGCGACCAACTCGGCGACTGCCGCTCCTTCAGCCTCGACTCCCCCGCCAGCCGCCAAAAGACGATCGATATGCTGCGGGCAGGGGGCGCTGGGCGTTAGGTGTTGGGCGCTGGGACAAGGCAGACACCCGCTTAGGTCTCAAGTGTCCTACCAGCCTCCGCGTTCCCGAAAGCGCCCAACGCCCAACGCCCGACGCCCATCCCAGCCATTTCTCCCGCAAAGAGCGACGCCGCGGGCCCGAACGGGGTAAATGGAAGTATGCCCTTGTTAGCCGCCGCGCTTCTTCTTGCGCAGGCTCCGACGCTTCATGTGCCCGCGATCTTCGCGGACAACATGGTGCTGCAAAGAAACCAGCCGCTGCCGTTCTTCGGCACCGCCCAACCTGGAACCCACATCGACGTCACGTTAAACGGCCACCACGCCTACACCAATGCCAAGCGCGACGGTACCTGGATGGTCAAGCTCCGCCCGATGGACGCGGGCGGCCCGTATACGGCGACGATCACCGGCGACGGCACCATCACTCTCCGGAACGTGATGGTCGGCGAAGTTTGGCTCTGCTCGGGTCAGTCGAATATGGAAATGCGAGTGGGCGAAGCCCGCGAAAGCCAGGTCGCCCAATCGCTCGCCGACCCGGATATTCGAATGTTCACCGTTCAGCATCTGAGTTCGGAGATCCCCGCCCCCGACGTTACGGGCAGTTGGGTCACCTCCTCCGGCGACAGTGTCGTGAACTTCTCCGCCGTTGCGTATTGGTACGCAGTCGAGCTCCACAAAAAGCTGGGAGTGCCGATCGGACTCATCCACTCCTCCTGGGGCGGAACCCCGATCGAGGCGTGGACGAGCCGGCACGCCTATAACGTGAAGCCGACCTTGGCCCCGATCGTAAAAAACTATCTTGCCGGCCTTCACGATTTCCCCGAGCGGAAAGCGGAATACGACCGCAAGCTAGCCGACTGGAAGGAAAGCGTCTATCACACGGATACCGGAAACGACGGGTTCGGAATGAGATATCCGGAGCCGGACTGCGATACCACTTCCTGGCGTCAGGTGACCCTCCCCAACCTGCTAGAAGTGACGGAGAACCGCCAAATGGACGGAGCGGTTTGGTATCGCAAAACCATCGATGTTCCCGCCGAATGGGCCGGTAAGCCTTTGCGCCTCGTGCTCGGCACGATTAAAGATTTCGACATCACCTACTTCAACGGCCGCCGAATCGGCGCGATCGACGACCGCACCCCCTACTGGTACGCCGTCGATCGGGTCTATCCCGTTCCTCCGGCGCTCGTCCACGCCGGAGCCAACACCATTGCGGTACGAATCTTCAACCAGTTCGGCCCCGGCGGCTTCACCGGCGGCGCCAACCAGCTTAAAATCGCCCCCGCCGACGGCTCCGGCGAACCGATCTTTTTAGAAGGCGCGTGGCTTAGCAAGGTGGAAAGATATATCGAGCCCGCGACCGAGGAAGTCGTCAACTCGAAACCGCAACCACCATTTGGTCCTGGCCATCCTTGGGCTCCGGGCGGCCTGTACAACGGCATGATCGATCCGCTCATCCCGTACGCCATCAAGGGTGTGCTCTGGTACCAGGGCGAGGCGAATGTTAACTACGCCTACCAATACCGGGAGCTATTCCCAACGCTTATCGAGGATTGGCGACGGCGGTGGGAAGAAGGCGACATGCCGTTCTATTTCGTACAGCTCGCCGGATACACCGAACGGCTGAACGACCCGGTCGAAAGCAACTGGGCGGAGCTGCGGGAGGCTCAGGCAAAGGCGCTCGCGCTCCCCAATACCGGAATGGCTACCGCGGTGGACATTGGCGAGGCCAATGACATTCACCCGAAGAACAAGCGCGAAGTCGGCCGCCGCCTCGCCCTCATCGCCTTGGCGAGAGACTACGGACAGAAGGTGATCTACACAGGTCCGACCATGCGCGAAGTCAAGTTCGAGGGGAGCGAAGCTCACATCCAGTACGACAACGTTGCCGACGGTCTTAAGAGCGTCGACGGGAGCGCCCTCGGCGCGTTCACAATCGCGGGCGAAGACCACAAGTTCTACTGGGGCGTGGCAAAGCTCGTTGGAAATACGGTGGTCGTGTCGAACCCCTACGTGCCAAAACCGGTCGCCGTCCGCTATGCTTGGGCGAACAACCCGTATGTCAACCTCGCGAATTCGGAAGGGCTCCCGGCTCTCCCGTTCCGCACCGACGACTGGCCGGGAATAACTTCGGGGGCAAGATGAGAACGATTCGACTTTGGGAAGGGGATGCGCCGGGCGCAGTCGGCCATGAAGAGCTCGACATCCCGACGCTGACGGTTCTGTCGGAGCAGGCAGGCGAGAGCAAGCCGGCATTTATCGTCTTCCCCGGCGGCGCTTATGCCATGCTGGCCGACCACGAGGGCCTGCCGGTGGCAAAGTGGTTTGAGACGGTCGGCGTCCGGGGGTTCGTGCTTCGGTACCGGCTCGGTCCGCGTTACCACCACCCGATCGAGCTTGGAGATGCTGCTCGCGCGGTCCGGCTCGTCCGGTCGAGAGCCGCCGAATTCGGAGTTGACCCGAAGAAGATCGGCGTGCTTGGATTCTCCGCCGGCGGGCACCTCGCTTCGACGATTTCCACTCACCACGATTCCGGATCTGACTCCGCCTCCGATCCAATCGATCGAGCCTCCTCCCGCCCCGATGCCGCGACGCTGATCTACCCCGTCATTTCGATGACCGCACCATTCGGGCACATGTATTCGCGAGAGATGCTGCTCGGAAAGAATTCGACCGATCAGCAAGCGGAAGCGCTTTCCAACTACAAGACCGTCTCCCTCGACACTCCCCCGACCTTCCTGTGCCACGGAGCGAACGACGACGCCGTCCCCGTCCAAAATTCCCTTCTCTACAGCCAGGCCCTCGCCGACCACAAGGTTCCGTTCGAGCTCCACGTCCCCAAACACGGCCCCCACGGCTTCGGCATGGGAGCGGCTGGCTCGCCGCAAGACTGGCGCCCAGCGGCCGAGAAGTGGCTTCGGGGAATCGGGTTTTAGCCCCCGGTCGTTCGGGTCGCGCAGGAGCAGGTGCGTAGGGTTAATCCGCACATTGGGATCGATTAGCCACAAAGGGGCCTTGTCGTGATGTGTTTTGCCAGGCAAGTTCTTGGCTAACGAAGATGGTATGGCCCGAACGAAGGTTCTGAGCCAGCCCCGAAGGGGGCGTCGATCCTCTAGCCCAGCGGCGTAAGCCCTGGGTAGCGAGGCCGGTGACGAACCGGCCCTGAAAGGGTCGCATCACCGCATCTTTTAAGTGGGCAGCATGGCCGAACTGTCCTACTTGAACGCTGCCAGAGACTACGCCCGTCCGCTTCGCGACTTTGGCGGCACCGGAGGTCGAACCGCGACGCCCGCCATTCCCTCTGTATCGTCTGGGCGAATCCGCCTTGCGCTAATGACAGACGGCTTCGTGCTGGTGGCAGACTGCAACCTTGAACCGCGGCTCCGGAGGCGCTCGATTCCGCATGAAACCGCGGCCGCCCAAATCGGAACCGTCGACTGCAGCACAATGCTTAGCGCCAGAATCAGCGCGGAATAGATTAGCCACTGCGCTGGTGTGTTGAACATTCTCTTTACCGGTAACGCAAGACGGCCGCGCACGTTGCGTAGCTCATCACACTTGGCACCGCAATGTTTCATTCACGACGTCATGAGAATCTTTGTCGACGATCCCACCCAGAGTTCACGTCTTTTCACGAAGCTTCCTAATGCCGTCCAAAATGAACTCATGCAGCGGCACGTGATCGTGGTGGGAGCGGGCGCGGCTGGCATTTTGGCGGCTTGGCGAGCCGCAACCCTCGGCGCGAAGGTCACTCTGGTCGAAAAGACCAACCGCGTCGGCACCAAGATCCTCGTCTCCGGGGGCGGGAAGTGCAACATCACTCATTCCGGGCCGATCGAAGACCTCCTCAAGGCGTTTCGTCCGGAGGAGGGACGCTTCATTCGCCCCGCCTGCTACCGTTTCCGCAACGAGGAGATCGTGGCGATGCTCACCGCGAAGGGTCTGCGGGTTTACACCCGCCCCGATGGCCGAATCTTCCCCGTCGACCAAACCGCCAAGGATGTGGTCGGAATCCTGCGCGGATATCTCGAAGAAGAGCGGGTGGAAATCAAGCTTGAGTCCGCCGCAAGCGGCTTGATCGTTGAGAACGGAGCCGTGACCGGCATCCGCTACCGCCGAGCCCACACTCTGACCCGAAGCCGCCTCGAGGAACCGGAGGGCTACCGGGCGAACACCGCGAAGAACCTTCTGAAGCAGCTCGATCCGGTCGCCGCCACCTCCGCCGGCGAAGAGATCGAGTTAAGAGCCGACCGCGTCATTTTGAGCACCGGCGGAAGCTCGTACCCCAATAGCGGCACCACCGGCGACGGCTGGCCCTGGATGCGCGAGCTTGGGCATACCGTGACCAAACTCCGCGCCGCGCTTGCTCCAATCTATCTGGAGACCACTCGCGAATGGTCCGGTATCGCGTTACGAGACATCGTACTGAAAGCCCGGCAGGGGAAAGAGATCGCCCGCTGGCAAGGCGACCTGCTCTTCACCCACCAAGGGGTCTCCGGACCGACCGCCCTCGCGGTCAGCCGCGTCGTGGCCGAGCAGATGGAAACCGGCGAGGTAACTCTCGAAGTGGATCTACGTCCGAACCACGCCTTTGAAGAGGTCGCGGCGGAACTCTTGGAGTTCGCGTCAAAGAACCCCGGCAAGCGAATTACCACTTTTGTCGACGCCCTGATCCCCGATCGCCTCGTCGAGTTCCTTGTCGACGCGGCCGGAATTCCGATCGATCTCACCGGCGCTCGTCTGGACCGAAAGGCAAGAAATCGGCTCGCCACCGTCCTCAAAGCGTGGCCCCTCGGCAAGGTTCGCCACGTACCTCTTGAAAAGGGCGAGGTCGTCGCCGGGGGCGTTTCGCTGGACGAAATCGATCCTCACTCCATGGCGTCGAAGAGAGTAAAGGGGCTCTACCTTTGCGGCGAGATCCTCGACGTCGCCGGCCCGGTAGGCGGATATAACCTCCAAGCCGCCTTCGCCACCGGGTACGTGGCCGGGGAATCCGCGGCCCGGCCCAACGCAACCTGAGGAAACGCGCTACAGTATCGGTAGACGAACGCCGTGTACGAACTGCTCTTCTTGATCGGATTCATCGGCTTCACCGCAATGACCGCCCTGGGATTCTTGGGGCACGGGGGCGGGCGCGGCCACGGTGGTGGCCACGGACATGGGCACAGCCCGGTCGGCCACGGTCACGGACACGCCATCGGCGGAAGCCACGGCCATGCTCACGCGCCTCACGCCGCCCCGGCCCATGCCCATCACACCCCCGCTCACCTGCAGCAGCCGATCGATTCGATCGCCCAAGCTCCTCCCGCGGGCAACGTCGGACCCATGGGCCCCAAGCTCGGTCCGGCGCAGCACGCGCCCAAGCTCTCGGTCAAAGGTGGTCTGAAGGGTGGCCGCGGCGTGAGCCGGTGGCTGGCCATCTCTCCCCTCGACCTCTTCAGCTTCGCCCTCGGAGCCGGCGCCGCCGGGATCCTCCTGAAGGGCCTCGTGGCCGCCGCGATGCTTCCCTGGTTCGCCGTCCTGGGCGCTCTCGTGTTCAACTTCGCGCTTGTGAAGCCGATCATCGGGCTGATGGCTCGATTCGCCGCCCCCCCAAGCGAGGGGCTGGAAGGTCTGGTTGCCAAGAGCGGAGTCGCCGCCATGCGGTTCGACCGGGACGGCCGAGGCCTGGTTTGTCTAACGTTGGACGGCGCCAGCGTACAGGTTCTGGCCACTCTGGACCCCGACGAGCGAGCTCGGGGCGTTCTGGTTGCCAAGGGGGATCCCGTCACCGTTATCGAAGTCGATTCCGCACGCAACACGTGTCTCGTCACACGGGAGTTGGGGGCCTAGCTTGCGGCCCTCACTCGTTACTGGGCAAGCCTCTCGAATCGTTTACAGAAAGTAATCATGACCGAACCGCAAATCGTTACGGCAGCGATAATTGTCGTACTAGTTCTCTTCGTTCCGATCCTGATCAGCCGGCTCCTCCGGACGGTCGAAGCGGGCACCATTCGCCTGGTCAGCTTCCTGGGCGGCAAAGTCTCCATCTACCGTGGCCCGGGAAAGAGCTGGGAGATTCCGCTGGTCAATACCGGCACCACCATCCCCTCCAAGGCGATCAATATCGACCTCGACATCGCCGACCAAACTGCCGACGTCGACCGAAACGGCCAACCGAGGCCGATCAAAGTCCGCGTCCTCGCCAGCGCGATCGTCTCGGTAGGCGATACCAACGAGCTGATCCGAACTGCCGCCAACCGCTTCTTCGCGATGCCGCTCCCGGTTCAAAACTCGACCCTGACCGACCTGCTTACGTCCACCGGCCGCCGAGCGATCAACCTGCTTCACCACGACGAGCTATTTAACGCCAAGGTGAGCTTTGGGTCCGCTGCCAACCCGCAGGAGCCCTCCGATGTTCTCGCCCGACCCGGTTTTGCCGCCCTGCCAAACGCCGAAGACGACGATCGGCTCGCCATCATCATCAAGAGCGCGTGCTCCCGCGAGCTCCAGGATCTCGGCCTTGTATTCAACTCCTTGAACATTAAGGAAGTCCAAAGCGAGGTCGCCGAAGCGCGACGCCGCCAGTCGGCGGTCGAAGCCAAGGCGAACGCCGACATCGTCCAAGCGGACCAAGAGCGGCGCGCCCGCGAAGCGCAGCTCGGCGCCGAGCAAGCCGTCAACGACAAGCAGCGTGACCTCGAGCAGAGGCGAGCACAAAACGCCGCCGTGATCGCGACCGCCGAAGCCGAGAAGCAAGAGGCGCTCCGATCGCTACGCGAAGCGGAGCTCCGGGCCACCCAGCTCGCCCAGGCTACTGCCGACGCCGAAAAGATGAAGGTCAACGCCGAAGCGATGGCCGAGGCCGAGGCGGTTCGCCTCCGCACGGTTGCCGTGGCTCAAGCCGACGCGATCCGCGAGATCAACAAAGCAATCGCCGAGGGCGGAGACGCTTACCTCGCGCTGAGGCAGCTCGAAATGCTGCCGCAGATCGCCCCCGTCATCGCCAACGCGCTTGCCAGCGCCAAGCTGGTCAACATTTCCAGCGACGGCCGTGGCGCCGCCGGCGGCGCCGCCGATCAAATCACCGGCGTAATTCAAACGATCTTGGCCGCCCAACTCGTAAGCACCTCCCTGAAAGACGTCTCGGCGCCCAACGGAAAGGAGGCATCGGCCAGCCCGTCACTGCCTACCCCCTCTCCCTCGATTCCGACGGCAACGACCGTCGCCCCGATCCCACCGAAGGTGACGATCCGAAAGGACTCGTAACCGCGAACAACCCCGGTTAGGACGCGTCGAAAGGCTATGGCGCGTCCCGGCTCGCCCCCTTCGCCGACGCACATAAGGAATTCAAAATGAACAAGAGAGCCCTGATCGTAGTAGGTGGGGCCTTCGGGCTCCTCGCCGCTGGCTACGCAATCCAACGTCTCCTAAAGCGGGACGATATCCGCGAGAAGCTCGGACTGAACGACAAAAAGCTGTTGCAGTCCGCCTCGATGCGCGACGACCAGGTCGACGCCTCGTCCGAAGACAGCTTCCCCGCCAGCGACCCACCCAGCTTCACCCCAACCACCTCCATCGGCGCGGCACGAACGGAGTAAGGATTTCTAGCATACGGAGCGTTCGACCCCGCTTCGCTTCGGAGCTATCCGGAGCGTGCGGAGAGCGGGTGCATTAGGGTAATGCCTAACACTGCCGAAGGCTCCGAAGGCTCCGAAGGCTCCGAAGGCTCCGAAGGCTCCGAAGGCTCCGAAGGCTCCGAAGGCTCCGAAGGCTCCGAAGGCTCCGAAGGCTCCGACAAGTCCTACTTGTCGGAGCGGAACGGCACCGCCGGAAGGCCGGAGCCGTTGTACAGAGTGGCGGAGGGGTTGGACGCCCAGGCGTAGCGCACGGCGACTGGCTGCGGGACCTGAGGAGACCTCAAGAGAACCGAGTTACCGATGATCTCGCCGGTCGCCCAGTGGAACTTACCGTCCGCGCCTGCGATGGCGAACCCTTCGACCTTTCCACCCTTAGCCACAAGGCCGCCATCGGTGTGGTTGAACGTCACCCGGATTGCGTCTCCTTCCGACTTAACCGACCGGAACGTCGGGCCGGAGGCGACCACGTTCTGTCCATACGCAACGCGCAGTGCCTGCAACGCGAGGCGCAAGCCAACTTCCTGCTTGTTCTTCGGGTGGATGTCGACCTGATCTCCGATGTCGATCGTGACCGCCAGTCCGGCATTTCGCACGTGGTCGGCAGTCATCGTCTGAGCTTCGCGAAGGTAAGCCCACGCCTCGTCCGACGGCTCCTTCGGTGGGTCCATGAAGTTCGCGAGCTGGACGATGAGGAACGGAAAATCGCCCTGGCCGAATCGCTTCCGCCAGTCGCCGATCATCGTCGGGAGGAGGCGCTGATACTGCTTCCCGCGATCGGCGTTGCTTTCGCCCTGATACCAAATCGCCCCCTTTATCGCCAGCGGAACGAGCGGCGCGATCATCCCGTTGTAAAGCACGGTCGGAACGTTCGGGTTGTTGGACACATCTTGTGGGAACTGCGCGAACTTTGCGAGCTCTCCTGCCACGTTATATCGCCAGTTCTCGCCAAGCGGGATCTGACTGCCGTCGGCAAGTTTAAGAAAGAGATCGCTCGCTGGAGAATAAAGGCCGCCCCCGCCGCCCGTATCCATTACTCTCACCGCGATCACGTTCTTTCCGGGATGCAACACGCCAGCCGGAATCGCGTAGTTCCGATCGGCCGCCCAGTTGGCGATCGATCCGACCGAACGGCCGTTGACCCACGTGTAGTCGATGTCGTCGATCTTCCCTAGCGAAAGGGTCGCGCCATCGGTCTTGGTTCCCTCAGGAATCTCGATCTCTCGCCGGTACCACACCAGACCGTCGAATTTGCCAAGACCGATCGAATCGAAGTCCGTCTTGGCGCCCGCCGTTTTCCACGACGAATCGTCGAAGTCGGCGCTCTGCCAATTCGCCGACGTTCCGGGATCGTTCTTGGCAAACCACTCGTCGACGAGTTGGGCATAAGGCGTTACTTTGGCGTTCTTGGCAGCGTCGATCTGGGCGAGTCCGCCGTCGAAATCCTTCATCGGGATGAGCGCTTCGCGGCTGGTCCATGCCTCCGCGATCGTTCCTCCCCACGAGGTGTGTACGAGTCCGATCGGAACCTTAAGTCGCTGGTTAAGCTCTCGGCCGAAGAAGTAGGCGACGGCCGAAAATCCGCTCCAACCGCCGGCCGATACCGTCGCCGGCGAGCATTGGGCCCAAGTTCCACCATTTACGGGAATCGGGTCGTAAGAGGTGGCGTGGGGAACCGTGTAAAGGCGGATATCGGGATGGTTGGCGGCGGCAATTTCGGCGGCCGCGTTATTGACGAGGCCAATCCCCATCTCCATGTTCGACTGTCCCGAGCACACCCACACGTCTCCGACGAGAACATCGTTGAGTTCCACGTGCTGACTGCCATCGATCTCGACCTTGTAAGGCCCCCCAACCGCCGGAGGCGACACCCTCGCCGACCACTTGCCCGCCGCATCGGCGACGCCCGCGCCGCTATGTCCGCCGATGGTAACGCGAACCGATGTCCCGGGAGCCGCCCAGCCCCAAAAGGTGTTCGGACGGTCCCGCTGCATCACCATGTGATCGCCGAATACGGGACTGAGAAAGGGCAAGGGAGCGGGCGTTTGCCCGGCGGTAAGCATCGAGAACATCGCGCCAATTAGCATAGATTCACCTCAAATATGCCGCGATGTTACCGTGCCCTTGCGCTCCTAAGCACACATTCCCGCGTCCCCCTAAAACGTCACGCGCCGCGGGAGTCTAGGGAGTTGATAATGGGGAAGGCGTTGGGCGTTAGGCGTTAGGCGTTTACCCAGAGATAACTCCCTTCTGCTAGCAAACTCAGCGCCAACGCCGAACGCCCTCACGCCCAACTCCGATGCTCCCCTTCCTCGCCGCCGGAATGATCGCACTTGCCGGGCTTCATGGCCGGGTGGCGACGGAGCGGATGTGGGGGGTGACCCTCGATGAGGTTTCCGACACCTCCGCGATCGTCGAGAGCCTCCGCGGCCTAAAAGCAAAGATGACCGCCCGCGTCGTGTTCGACCCAGGAGCGACGCCGAGAGAATACGCCTCCGCCGTGCACGAGATCGGCAAGGTCGCCGACGTGATGGGGTCTCCAGTCGATTCCGCTCCACCGAGCGGCAAGATGTCCGTGGACGCTTATCGGAAACGCATGGCGGATTTCATGGATGGCCTTGGCACCGACGTCAATCTATGGGAAATCGGGAACGAGGTGAACGGCGACTGGACCGGCGATTCCCGCCAGATGGGGCTGAAAATCGAGGCCGCGCTTCATGAAGCGAAGAAACGCCGACACAAAGCGGCGCTGTGCCTCTTCTATAGCGATTACTACCTAGGCACCGACCGCGAAATGGCCAAGTGGTCGGAAGTTAACCTTTCGGACGACGTCAAGCGCCACGTAGACTACGTCCTCGTCAGCTTCTATCCCGCCAGCGCGACGGGCGAACACCCGGACTGGAAAGCGCAGTTCAAACGCCTGGGAGAAGTGTTTCCGAAAGCAAAGCTCGGCTTCGGCGAACTTGGTTTGAGGAAAGAGGATTTCACCCTCAGCAACGACGAATCTGGCAAAGAAGCGCTGATCCGTCGCTACTACCGTATGGCTTCGCCACTTCCGGGCCGGTTCGTAGGCGGCTACTTTTGGTGGACCTTCCGCCAAGACGCCGTCGCGAAAAATGCCCCGTTGTGGACCGCCCTGAAAAAATCGATCGGGTGACGAGCCGCCCTTGAGTTCGACCCTTTCGCTCCAATACTTGAATTAGGCCTCACCGATGCTTCCTGCCGTACTTGCCCTTCTAGCTTCACAGACCGCCGCTCCCGAAAGGGTATGGGGCGTGACTCTCGACAACGCATGGGACGCGACGCCGATCGTCACCGCAGTCACGCCGTTTTGGAAGAAGGTCACCACGCGCGTCGTGTTCGATCCCGGAGTCGCCCCGACCGATTATCTATCCACCGTCAAGAAAATCCATCTAGTCGCCAACGTGCTGGGCGAGCCAGTCGACTCCGAACCGGAAAACACGAGCCTGACCGTCGCTCAGTATCGCCAGCGCTTCTCGACGTATATGACCACCCTCGGAAAGAACGTGGACATTTGGGAAATCGGCAACGAAGTCAATGGAGAATGGACCGGCCCCTCGGCGACCATGGCTCAGAAGATTTCCGGCGCCTTCCAGGAAGCAAAAAGCCGGCAGATCAAGACCGCACTAACCCTGTTCTATAGCGACGATTCCTTGAACACCGACCGAGAGATGGTGACCTGGAGCCGCAAGTACCTCTCGTCCACGGTCCTAAACGGCGTCGACTACGTGCTCGTCAGCTTCTATCCGACCACTGCGACCGGGTCTCATCCCAACTGGACCAAGATCTTCACCGACCTCGCGGCCCTCTATCCGAACGCGAAACTCGGGTTCGGCGAACTGGGGCTTGCGAACGAGGACGGAACGCTGAGCACCAACGCTGCGGCCAAGAAAGCGCTCATTCAGCGCTACTACAAACTGGCCGACCCGATCAAGAGCCGCTTCGTGGGCGGCTACTTCTGGTGGGAGTTCCAAGAAGACGCCGTCCCAAAGTACAAACCCCTGTGGCGAACCTTCTTCGACCTGATCCGTTAATCAACGGCGGATCGCGGTCTACGGCTAATCTTATAGAACCTAAAGCCCTACGGAGGCGTCCACCCTTCGCAAAGCTTACGTTGTTTTCATTCAATAAGCGGAAACGCGTCGGAGAATGGAACTGAACGTCATCAAGTCGACGCAGATATAGCAAGACAAGCGGTAACGCTGTACGAGGAGACCACCGAAAACTCATGACCCGAACCCTGCCCGTCGTGGCTCTCGCCCTCGCATTCGGACTTGGCTTCCCAACTGCCGTCCAGGCCCAGGCGGCCAAGGAAGAGCCTAAGAAAGAAGAGGCCCAAAAGGATCCGAAGGTTGCCGCTTATGACGCTGCCATCAAGGATCTCAAACGGATTGAGGGCTCGGTCGTCCTCTACCAGCGAAACAAAGAGCTACTCCTAGAGCTGCCGGAAGACAAGCTCGGCAAGCTCTTCCTGGTCCAAGTCGCGTTAAGCACCGGGCTCGATGCTGGTCTCATGAGCGCCGGCATGCCTGTGGGCGACACTCCCGTCGACTCGTTCAAGTGGGTGCGAAACGAAGGCCAAGTCTGGCTGGAGCGGCCGAACATTGCCAACCGATGGGACCCGAAGGACGACCTCTCTGTCGGCGCCCAACGAACCTTCCCGGAAGCGATCCTTGGCTCGTTCCGGATCGAACAGGAAAATCCCCAAAAGAAGCTTCTCCTGGTCAACGTCACCCAGCTCTTCTTCGGCGACACTTTCCACCTCAGCGAGATGGTGATGAGCGGCCTGAACGGCCCGTACATGTTGGAGCGGGATAAATCGGGCGTAGAAGCCGTGCACGGCTACCCGGAGAACACGGTCGTCCAGATGAAGCTGCACTACGCTTCGCCGCGCGGGTCTCAAGGGAATCTGTTAATGATGCTCCTCGGCCTCGGCGGCGAGAGCACTCTAGAGGACGACCGCAGCGCCCCGGTCCGGGTCACCTACGACTTGTGGTACCGGAAGGACGATGGCTACGTGCCGCGCCTTGCCGACCCCCGAATCGGATACTTCACGCAAGACTTCTTTTCGATCGACCGATTCCTGAACGAGGATCGCCGGGAGCGATACATCAACCGGTTCCACCTCGAAAAGAAAGACCCTAAGGCGAAGCTGAGCGAGCCGGTGAAGCCGATCGTGTGGACGATCGATCCCTCCATCCCCGAGGCGTACCGCCCGGCGATCAAGGAAGGGATCCTTCGATGGAATAAGGCGTACGAGGATCTCGGCTATAAGAACGCGATCCAGGTTCAGGATGTGCCGAAAGACGACAAGAACTACGACCATGCCGATGGGCGATATAACGTCGTTCGGATGCTGATCGGACCAGGCGCACCGTTCGCCGCGATCTCGCTCCCCCGAACCGACCCGATTACCGGCGAGATCCTCAACGCGAGCATCACGCTCGATGGCAACGTCATCCGCGACCTCCAAGTTGAGCACCAGCGGAACCAGGCGAGCTTCGGCACCGCTCGGCAGAAGGCGCTAAACGTCATGCTGCGCGATCCCCAGCGCACGGAAACCGACGATTACTACCTGTTCGCGACTCCTGAGCAGCGCGCTTGGAAGCAGGCTCAGGCGACCATGAAGAAGTACGGCTGGACCGACCACGCTTGCGACTACGCGAGCGAGCTCGGGATCGACGCCGGTCTCGATTGGTATGCCATCGCCTCCGTAGCGGGCCCTCTAAATAAGGAAGAGTACGTAAAGCGATTCCTCGCCGACTGCGTTTCGCACGAGCTCGGCCACTGTCTCGGCCTTCGCCACAACTTCGCCGGTTCCACCAACCTTACGACCGCCCAACTTGCCGACGACACGTTGACGTCCAAGACCGGGCTGACCGCTAGCGTGATGGACTACACCCCGCCTAACGTGCAGGCCGTCCTGCGCGGCAAGGGGAATTTCTACACGACCTCGATCGGCTCGTACGACGAGTGGGCGATCCGATACGGATACTCCGACTTCGGCGCCAAAACTCCAACCGGCGAGAAGTATCAGCTCGCCCGGATCGCAAGCGAATCGAGCCTCCCTGGCCACGCCTATAAGACCGACGAGGATGCCGATAACTGGGACCCGTACGCCGTCCGCTTCGACCTTGGAAAGGATCCGCTCGTCTATAGCGATCGGGTGCTCCTCTCCCTGGCCCGAGCCCGCGACTACGCGATCCACAACCTTCCGAAGCCGGGCGAGAGCTACTCGAAGCGAACTGCCATCATCGTCAACTCGCTCCTCCGCTCTTTCCGAGAAGGTAGAAACGCGGCGCGATTCGTCGGCGGCGTTGTCGCGAACAAGAACTTCAAGGGAGACGCCGGCGAGCAGCCGACGCTCGCCCCGGTAACCCCCCAGATCCAGCGGCAAGCCGTCTCGCTCGTCACCAAACACTTCTTCGCACCGGACGCGTTCGACCTCCCGCCCAGCGTTCTCTCCAGCCTCAGTCAGGATGAGAATTCCGGCGCTTGGACCGCTCCGCTCCGCGACATCATCGGCTCGTTCCAGGCGAATCTGCTCGCGATGTTGATCGGCGCTTCGGCAACCGACAAGATCACCGAGAACTCCTATAAGAACAACGGCTATACGCTCGACCAGCACTATGGAACGATCATCTCCGCGATCTTCTCCGAAGTCGGTCAAAATCAAAACATCAAGCCGCTTCGGCGCGACCTGCAGCGGTTCGCCATCAGCGGTCTGATCCAGCAAACGGGTGCGCCGCAGGGTTCGGTTAACGAAGACGTCCGAATGATTACCGGCGACATGCTTCGCCGGCTCGACAAGCGATTTGTCGCCCAACTCGCCAAACCGGCCAAGCTCGACTCGATGACCCGGATTCATCTGCGGGACAGCCACGAGACCATTTCCCGGTTCTTGAACCGCACGGCGGTCACCAGCCGGTAAGCTTGTTACCTTCGTTTCTCCCGGCACCTGGGAGGCGCGAATAGGTCCGAAGGATCAGGATGATCTGATCGATCTGGAGAAATCCAGTCGATCCGGTCATCCTTACTATTCAGACCCATGGGATCTAGTGCAAATGGCGACCCTTGAAACGTCTCTCAATGCCGAGGACACCGTCCGCGAGCTACAGGGCTATATCGATCGCGCCGTCGAGGCAAACGGCGGTTCGACCGCCGCCCGTAAGCCTGCCCACCGGATCAAGTTTCATTGGCCTCCGCACCCGGTCAGCTACTCGTTCCACGTCCTCGCCTCTGACTGGACCGGAACGGCCAGCTTCGAAGCCCACGGAGACGTCTTCGAAGTGCAAGTCGCCCGTACCCCCTTCGGCGTCTTTGGTCGAGCTCCGGATATCTGGCATGAGGAGCGGGGAGAAACGGAGGCTCAGATGCTTGCCCGCTTGCGGGAGACGAGCGAGCCGCTGTTCCAACGGCAACTCGCCATCGGCCGCGCTTTGGAGCGTCCCGGACGGTTTACCGGCCACGTGCGCGACCTGCCGCCGATCGACCTGCTAAAGCTGCTCTACTGCGAAGATCGAGACGTAGCGAACGAGGCCCGCTCCGAGGTCGAAACCCACGCTAGCAGCAACCGCGTCTTCTTTCCCGCCCTCGTCGCCGTGCTCTCCGACCGCCGGCACCCAAACCGCCGATCCGCTCAATGGTGCGTGCTCGACCTCTTCGAAGACCTACCGAGCTACTGCGATTCGCCCGAAGAAGAGCTCGCCGCCGTCCAAGCGATGAAGGGGCTGATCTGGGACGCCGAGAACGATTACGCCCGGACAGTCTACAAAGCCGGCGTGGTCCTTGGTGGACACCTTCCCTACGTCTATGGCGGACCGACGCTCATGGAGTGCCTTGAGGCGCCGAGCCGCATAGGGCGACGAAGCGCGATCCACGGCCTCTACCATGTGGTGGAGTGGGTGCCGGCTTTACAAGCCGACGTAGTCGCCGCGTTGCGCCGGGTGGCGGAGCAAGATACCGAACCGATTCTCCGCGCCTATGCGGCCGCCATGGCCGGCGACCTGGAAAGGGCCGATGGCGACCACGCCGCTGACCCAATTTTCCCGGACGAAGCTTAAAGTGGCACGGGCGGCTCGCCCGTGAGTGGCACGGGCGGCTCGCCCGTGAGTATCTCGGGCGGCCCGCCCGAGTAAAAAGCCTTCAGCCAATCCCAACCAAAGCGTGCGTCGAACTTTCGCGGGCCCGTATAAACTGGCTCCATGCTCGCCCTTCTCGTCGCCCTTCAAACCCAGGATTTCGGAAGAATTCTCGACGATCCGAAGCTCGACGGCTCGATTGCCGCCGTGGTAGTTGCCGACCGAGACGGGAAGATCTTGTTCGAGCGGAACTCGCGAACGCACGTGATGCCGGCAAGCAATATGAAGCTGCTGAGCAACTCGTTCGCCCTGTACCAACTTGGACCCGATCGAAAAGGGGAAACTCGGTTCTGGAAGGAGCCGACTCGCACGGTGGTCGAAAGCACCGGCGACCCGATGCTGACCCACGATCAGCTCGTCGAGGCTCGCAATCGGCTCCGACTCGACCGACGCCTGCCGGTTTATCTCCACGAGGAATACGCCCCGGGATGGGGTGAGAACTGGGAATACGGCGACCTCCCCAACAAATACGCCGCCCCGGTCTGCGCATTCAACGTCGACCGTGGCTCGTTCGAGATCTGGAGCCAAGGCGGCAAACCCCAATTCCGCCCCGAGGCATATGGAACCCGGGTGGTGCCCGCCGCGCTTCCAAAGGGTACGACAACTCGGTACGACCCGTTCACCCGGACCGTTTACGCCACCAACGCCGCATTCACCAAAGACCAGCGCGTCGATACCCTGTCCCTTCCCCACCCCGACGAAGCCGCCGCCAGCCTACTGGGTTCGCGCATGGTTCCCACCGACGAAGTACCAAGGAGAGCTCCGGATCTCGTAATCGCGGGCCCGAAAATCATCGACGTCGTCGGCGCTTGCCTTCCCCCTAGCGACAATCAGCTCGCAGAACAGCTCCTCATGCTCGGAGCCAGAACCGAAGGTCCCCTCGGTCTCGACGCCTACGCCACCGCAAGGACGCGGCTGACAAACTTTCTCACCCGTATCGTCGGCATCGACCCTGCTGACGTCAAAGTCGACGACGGCTCCGGTCTCAGCCGTCACAACTACGTCACCGCCCGCGCTATCGTAAAGCTGCTCGCTTGGTCCGACCACCAGCCGACCGCCCTCCAGTGGCGCGCCGCTCTTGCTCACGCCGGCAAAGGGACGCTCGCCTCACGCCTAAAGGGAATCGAGTTCACCGGCAAAACCGGCTCGCTCGATTTAGTCGCCGCTCTCTCCGGCTACGTCCAAACCCGGAACGGCGAGACCCGTATCGTCAGCATTATCTTCAACCAATTCGGCTGCTCCCCCGCCGAAGCCCGAGGTATCGCCGACCGCATCGTCGCCGCCGCCTCCGACTAGCGGTTGGAAGGCCGACGCCGCAGTTAAACCCGCCTGGATAACGTGCCTTCCTCGTACTTCTCCACGTCGGCAATCCACGCCCTTCCGACAGGGACGTCGGCGCGGCGGCAGAGCTCGTCCCATATTTCGCCAAACGGAAGGGTCTTTGCCTCCTCCATCAGCCCCAGCTTTTGCGCCAGCTTTCCTTCCGATTCGTATTGCTTGAGCTGGGTCTGCGGGTCGAGCAGGCCGTACAAGATCGCCTTCCGCGTCGCCCGGATGCCGATCACGTACGCCGCGATCCGGTTGATGCTCGCGTCGAAGAAGTCAAGCGCCACCACCGCCCGGTGCAACGCGTTCCCCCTCGCCAGTTCCAGAAAAACCGCCTTTAAGTCGTCGTTAAAGATCACCACGTGGTCGCTGTCCCACCGCATCGGACGGCTGGTGTGCAGCAGCAGCCGGTCATGGAATTGCAGCAACGCGGACAACTTGTCCGCCACCGACTCCGTCGGGTGAAAATGCCCCATGTCAAGGCAAAAGAGCTTTTTCCGAGAGAGGGCATAGCTTGAGTAGAACTCGAACGAGCCAACCACATAATCTTCGGACCCAAGCCCGAATAGCTTGCTCTCCACCGCGTCCGTGCACCCGTCGACCGGTTCCCTCAGCACCTCGTCGAACGATTCCAAAAGACGCGCCCGCGGCGACCAACGGTCGGCTGGCGAATCCTTGGCGCCATCAGGAACCCAGTGGTTGTTCACACACTCCGAGCCTTGCGCGGCCGCGATTCCGCCCGCGATATGTCGCGACGCAACTCCATGCCGAATCCAAAACTCCCTTACTGCCGCGTCGGCGTGGGAGAGGGTGAAGCCGGACGCCGCCAAGGGGTGTCCAAAGTAAGTCGGGTTGAAGTCGAGCTTAATCCCGAGATCATTCGCCCAGTCGATCCAGGAGGCAAAGTGCTCAAGTCCCAACCGATCCCTAGACACCGCTTTGCCCGCGGTGTCGGCATAAGAAGCGTGTAGGTTTGCCCGGTGGGTTCCGGGTACTAGGCGAAGCACCTGTTCGTAGTCGGCGCGCACCTCGTCGACGTTGCGGGCACGCCCCGGGTAATTCCCGGTGGCCATGATCCCTCCGGAGTCCTTGGCCCCTTCGTGCACCTCGAACCCGGCGACGTCGTCCGCCTGCCAGCAATGAATGGAGATCGACGTTTTCAACGCCTCTTGGATCGCTGCCTCGGCATCGACCCCTGTCTCCGCATAAACCTCTTTTGCTCGTTCGAACCCGGACATCCCGCCGCTTTTACCCGCTTTTTGAAAATCCGGGCCGTCTTCTCCAAACGTAGCGCGGCAAGAGCTCACCTTCCGCTATTTTCGGCACGACTTTAGGAAATGCGCCCAGTACCACACGCCGAGACCCGGCCTCGCTTCTCGTAATACTGCTGGTGGTACTCCTCCGCGATCCAAAACTTGGCCGCGGGCGTAATCTCCGTCTTGATCACTTCCCCCTGCGACCGAAGATGCTCGCAAACCTTTTCCGCCACCATTCGTTGCTCGTCGCCGAACGTAAAAATGGCACTCCGATACTGGCTGCCCGGCGACCAGTGACTCGGCGAGTGCATTGCGAAGAACATCTCCACCAATCGCTCGTACGAAACGGTCGTCGGGTCGAATTCAACCAAGATCACCTCGGCGTGCCCGGTATCTCGTCCACACACCATTCGGTAAGTCGGATCCGGCACGTGGCCGCCGCTATAGCCGACCGCTGTCGCGACGACACCATCTACGAGGCGGAACTCCGCCTCGGGACCCCAGAATCACCCCGCGCCGAACAGCGCGAGATCGTGCCCGCGAAAGCGGGCTTCCTCGATCATTTCCATACCTTAATATGACTCCGGGTGCTAAGAGCCCGTAGCCGCTTTAGCGCGGAGAAGCCAGCCGATACCGATGACGACCAACGTTACGATCGAAATCGCCAACGCCGTCTTCCCGTGCCGATGCCCCTTAGAATTCGCTTGGATCGCGTAATAGACGCCGTAGGCGGCAAAGATAAGCCCGATACCGTGAAACGCGAAAAAGAAGACAAGAGCGAGGACCGATCGAATGATCGCGCCCCAAATATCCTTATTTCCGTCGTCGACGGCGTACCCGACAGCTTGCCGCGGGTATGGCGACGGCGGCTGGTTCCAGTTCGCGCCTTGTCCGGGCGGGGGCACCGTGCCAGCCGTGTCCGGGAAGATTCCGCTAATCGTCGAAGCCGCCGCCACTTGGCCCGTGTTGAAGTTCTTCAACATCGTATGTGGCATGACTCGCCCTTCTTGGGCCCACTGTCGAAGCTGATCGAGCGTCGCCGGGCCGTACTCCTTTCCGTCGGCACCGATCACAAAATATTCCATTGGAGGGAAGTTACCGCTACAGAAGCCCAACTGCAAGGCCGATCCTTGCGAATTGCGGGCTCGTTAACAGATTGATAAGGTTAAAGGGCGCTTGCGAACTCGACAAGGCGACTTATGTACTCTTCGCGTCGGGTTTCGAAACACCCCGCGTGAGGTGCTCCGTCGACCACCCACAGCTTCCCTCCCGATGCCTCCACCAGCCGGTCGGCATGGCTACGCGCGATCAATTGATCGTCGCCGCCCTGAATAACCAGCGAAGGCTTTCCCTTCCATTTCGAGGCAGCGTTCATCGGAACAACTTCGCTCGGCCTTAAACCCGCCATCGCGGAAGCGATCCAGACCACCGGACGTAGGTAAACGCTCGCGCCCGTAGCCTTTCTCTCGAACCAGGTTGTGATCGTCTCGTCGAAGCGCGCATAAGCTCCCTCGGTGACGACACCAGCGGCACCGGGATCGTTCGCGCTCGCGAGCCAGGCCGCCGCGCCTCCCATCGAGACACCCGCGTAGATGATCTTGGCCTCGGGGTTTTGACCCCGAACCCACGCCGCCGTGCGGTTCAAAGTCGCTGCCTCCTTAATACCGAAGCCGACCTCGGGCTGCGGACTCGCGTCTTGGCCCGGCATCGCGGGAGCCACCGAATCGATCCCGTGCTTGAGCAGCGCAGGCATCACCTCGCTCCACGAGCCCCGATCCCCGCCGTATCCATGGGCGAAAACGAAGACCACCTTCGACGCATGCCCGTTTGTTAGCCCCGGCGTACACCAGGCCGGATCCTCCTTGTGCCCCGGCCAAGGAATTCCTACCTCGGACAGCCCCTTCCCCATCACTGGGATATGCCGCCCCGGCATCAGATAGGACCGCGCTAAGAAATAGCAAATGCCCGCGTAGCCGGCGACGAAAACGGCCAGATATGCGGTCACGCGGCGTCGCAACCCTCGTCGACGAATAGATGGATGTGTGTTGCTGGACATGGCATATGGCCTAACCAGGTGTACCATGCCCCAACGTTTCCAACGGTCCCAACTTTCTCCTCCGGAAGGCGTGGCCGTCCCGGAAGCTCCCGTACCAAACTTAATTGCCCGATAGCCTCTCGTGAGCAACCAACAGGCCGTCCAACGTCAGCGTCGGCTCGTACTCCTCTAGACTTTCGCAAAGCCCGAGGAACAGGCTTCCCAACCCGCCCGTCGCAATGACCCTCGCCTCGCCCAACTCGGCGCCGATCCGTGCCGCTAGCGCATCGATAGCGCCGGCGTATCCCAGCATGATTCCCGACTGGAGCGACTGAACCGTCGTCTTACCGATCGCCTTTTCCGGCGCCTTGAACTCAACCGCCGGTAGCTTAGCTGCCCGGCCGAAGAGCGCCTGACTCGAAACGTGAACCCCGGGCAAGATCGCTCCCCCCGCGTACGTCCCCTCCGAGTCGATCGCGTCGAACGTCGTCGCGGTCCCAAAGTCGACGACGATGATCGGCGGACGGTACTTCACCAGCGCCCCGAGCGCGTTCGCCAAACGGTCCGCCCCGACCGCCGTCGGCGGCTCGTAAGAAACCTTGAGACCGACTTGATCCCCCCGCCGCAAGAACCGAAGCCGCACGTTCAGCCACCGCTCGCACATCTTGTCGAGGGCCGGATCCAAAGCGGGAACGACCGACGCGCAGATCGCGCTATCCACCTTCCAAGGCAAACCGGAAAGGTCGAAAAGCCCCCGGAGCCAAACCCCGATTTGATCCTCGGTGTCGTCGGCGTCCGTGCTGCGGCGCCACATGGCGATCCAGTCGGCGCCATCGTGGACGCCGACTACCGTGTGGGTGTTTCCTACGTCAATCGCCAAGAGCATAGGTCAGGTCGACGCGCCCTTCGACGTGTCCTCCAAGTTCCCGCTCCATCGCGGCGACGATGTTATCGCAAACCCGGTCGCGAAGCTCATAGTCGTCCGCCTCCACCATCACTCGGATTACCGGCTGGGTGCCGCTGGGGCGAACGACGAGCCGGCCATGGCCGTTGAGATCCTTCTCGCCCTGCTCCAGCTCCGCCTTGATCTTGGTCTCCCACCCGTCCTTCGATGCCACCGCCATGTTCACCATGATCTGCGGCCAAGGCTGATAATCGTCGTAGAACGACGACGCCGGACGATCCTCCACCTTCAGCACGCGCAGAAGTTCCAGCATCGTCATCAGACCGTCTCCGGTTGGTCCCCGCCGCGGGAAAATGATGTGGCCGCTCTGCTCCCCGCCCACCAGAGCGCTCGTCCGTTCGATCCGCTCCGCGACGTACTTATCCCCTACCGGGGCCCGCTCCAACCTGATCCCGCGGGCGGTCATGTAAGCCTCGAAGCCGCCGTTGCTCATCACGGTGCCAACCACCACCGGCGGATCAAGCTCGGCCCGCTCCTGGTAGTGGGCGGCCCAAATACCGATCGTACGGTCCCCGTTGATCAGCCTTCCTTGCTCGTCGCTGAAGACGGCTCGATCCGCGTCCCCGTCGAAGGCGACCCCAATCGCCGCCCCCGCTCCCTTCGTAAAGTCCTGGATCGTTTGCGGCTTGGTCGCGCCCCCTTCCGCGTTGATATTAAGGCCGTCCGGACTCGCGCCCATCAGCACCACGTCCGCCCCCAAGCGATGAAGAATCTGGGGACCAAGCTCGTATGCCGCTCCATGAGCTGCATCGACGGCGATGTGCATCCCCTCGAGGCGCTCCGGAACCGCGCTCTCCAGCAGATTCATATACCCTTCGAGCTCGCTCCGATCCAGCTCATAGGTGCCGACGCCCGCGCCCGTCGGGCGCTCTTCCTCGGAGCTCATCAGCGCCTCGATCCGCAGCTCCTCCGTGTCCGGAAGCTTGCGCCCGTCGTGGCCGACGAACTTGATGCCGTTGTCCGGCGCCGGGTTATGGCTCGCCGAGACGATGCCGCCCAACCCATAGTTGCCGGTCCGCGCCGCGAAGGCGATCGCCGGAGTTGGGGCGACCCCCAGCGAAACCACGTCAACGCCGACCGAGCAGAGGCCAGCCGCCAGCGAAGCTTCCAGCATGGTTCCGCTCTTGCGCGTATCTCGGCCGAGCACCGCGCGTCGAGGCTGCCCGTTGGCGATCAGCCACCGCCCTGCCGCTTGCCCCAGCGAGAACGCCAATTCCGGAGTAAGTTTTTGATTCGCGACCCCGCGAACGCCGTCAGTACCGAAATGCTTTCTACTCATGATCCGGTGGCCACCTTCACCCGCGCGGGGCGGATGATGCGGTCACCCATCTTGTAGCCCGGCTCTGCTTCCACCACGACGGTCCCCGCCGGATGCTCGGTCGAAGGCTCCATTCCGATCGCCTCGTGCACCTCGGGATCGAACGGCGTGCCGATCGCTTCGATGCGGCGCACGTTCTGCCCCTCTAACACGGCGCGTAATTGCCGCTCCACCGCTTGGATACCGACGAGCGCCTGCTCCGCCGTCGCCCCCTGCTGGAGGTGGGTTACCGTCCGTTCGAAATTGTCTAGCACCGGCAAAAGCGCGGTTACGAAGTTCTCCGTGGCGAACTGGCGGAGTTGCGCGACCTCGTTCTGATTTCGCTTCCGGAAGTTCTGGAAGTCCGCCATGGTCCGCAGAAGCTGCTCCTTCGTACCGTTCAGCTCGTCTTGCAGCCGCACCATTTGCGTGCTCAAAACGTTCAGGTCGGCATCGGTCTCGTCGTTGCCGATTTCCTCTTCGATGGGCTCTTCAGGCAGATATTCGTTTTCGTTGGACAATTGGATCTGATCTCCTCTAAACAGACCCAAAGTTTACCGGGCGGCGTCCGCCAAGTCAGCCGCCAACGCGGCACGCCTCGCGTTTGACGCCAAGATCACCCCCGTCAGCACAACCGCGAGTCCCAAGAGCTGCCAAGCTCCGAGCGTCTTGTGAAGGATCAGCAAGCTGAACAGAACCGCGAGCGGAGGAACGAAGTATTGATACAGCGTCGCCCCACCCGCGCCGACTTGGCGTAACCCCGCGTAAAAACACGCGAAGGCGACAACCCCGCTAAGAATGGCGATGTGGGCGAACATCGCCCAGCCAAGGGTAGAGATTGCCCCGAACTTGGTCGACAAAACTGCGGGGGTCGCGTAGATCAGCAGGATCGGCAACGCCCCCGGCATCGACATCGTGAGTACCTGCGTCGGCTCGTAACGGCTCAACAACGGTCGCATCATCACCGCCGAAATCGCCCAGGTGATGGAAGAGGCGATCACGAGGACCTCGCCAAACACCGTTCCTCGCTCGGAACTTGCGCCGCCAAGCACCACCATGGTCACCCCGAGAAACGCTACGAGCGTCCCAGTGAGCGACGTCGGCTGAAACTTCTCCTGGCCGACCCGGCACGAGAGTAGGTACGTCATGATCGGCGACGTCGCCAGGATAATCGCCCCTTCCGCCGCCCCCGTCCTCGCCAAACCCTCCAGGAATAGGATCATATAGATCCCCATCGACACCGCTCCGACCAACAGAACCTGCCACTTATCCTCTTTTCGATAGCGAAGCGACTCGCCGCGAACTCGGCATACAACCACCAACAGTCCCCACATCACGAGGAACCGGAGCAATCCGAGCGCCTTTTCCCCCATTTCTGGTTCCAGGACTTTGATCGCGACGAAGTTGAATCCCCAACTGAGGGATGCCACCGCCAAGGGGAGACTAAAGGAGACCGGGCGGCGCACGACAAAAGGGTACTTGAAGTAACCTCCGGCCATGTCCCTGCTCAACGCGACGATCGGCCCGAATGCTCCGGCGACCTTCAACACCGTCATCGAGATCCCGCGCGGCAGCACGAACAAGTACGAAGTCGACATCGAATCCGGCCTCATCAAGCTCGACCGGGTTCTCTACTCACCGCTTTTCTATCCGTTCGACTACGGTTACATTCCTCAGACAAAGTATCTCGACGGCGACCCGCTCGACGTCCTCGTGCTCATCTCCCATCCGACCTTTCCCGGCTGCGTCATCGAAGCCTCCGCAATCGGAGTTCTGGAGATGACCGACGAGAAAGGCCCCGATGAGAAGATCCTCTGCGTCGCCACCAAAGACCCCCGGTTCGGCTACCGAAAGACCCTCGAAGAAGTGAACACCCACACCACAAAGGAGATCATGCACTTCTTCCGCGTCTACAAAGACCTCGAGGATAAGGCGGTAGAAGTAGTCGGCTGGCACGGCCCCGACGTAGCCCGCCGCCTAATCGACCAATACCGCCTCGACCGATAGCCAATCGTCGCCCGGGCCTCGCTTCCGCCTCCCAACTTCCGGAGCCCCCTCTCCTTCCTTCGGATGCATTGTGCCGAACGAGGGAGAGGGGGTTGGGGGTGAGGGAGTCCGGCCTAGTGATGGGTGATGATTGATGTTTGATATGCGACGGTCCGGGCTCAACGGACCGCCGGGTCTCATGGTCATTGACAAATTAGGTCTTCATTTCCCTGATCTGATTTCACCCGTAGCCCGTGGCTTTAGCCGCGGTTCAAAGCTCCTCCGGGGATAAAACCCCGGGCTACGGGTGAATCTGGATTGTCAATTTATTTTGTTAATGACCATAAGAGCGGCCCCCCTAAACGCGAGAACCGCTGTAGCCACGGATCGGCCTCGCACCCGCGCGAGAGCCGCACGCCTACCGACTTCCCACCGGCTGAATAACCCGCTGGACCTCCATCAGCGCGTCGACCACCCTCTGATCGAACGCCCCCGAGCGCAAATCCGCTCCTCCCCCACCAAACAAGAGCTCGTCGAACGCCTCGCAAGCCCCCACGATCCGCGACTCCATCGAGATCTGCTCCCCGGCAAGCCCCGCCGGATAACCCGATCCGTCCATCCGTTCCCTGTGAAACAGAACGATCTTCGCCGCCGGTCGAAGAAAAGCGATCTGACCAAGACGCTCAAACCCTTCGAACGGATACTGCTTCATATCCGGAGAACCAAGGGCCCTCCCAATGTCGTGCAGCGCCGCCGCATACCGTAAATTCAGTAACCGGGCATCGGTCAGACCCAGTCGCTCGCCGGTGGCAACGGCATAAACGGCCACCCGGTCCGAGTGCCCCCGCTCCGCGGGGTCGCGAGCCGCCATCTCGTCGACCAGAGATCGGACGACGGCATTCTTTTCCTGCTGTGTCAACCGGAAAGCTCCCGCAGCCTCGCCTCCACGATCGGCAGCTCATCGGCATCTAGGGTCCTGGGATCCAGCCAGACCCGGTCCTTCTCAATCCGAGCCACCATCGGCGGCATTCCCAAGCGCAAGGCTCTAGCCAAGGCTTCTGCGCCCCCCGACAGGCCGACCCGAAAGGTCGGAACTCCTGCCCCCGGCGCTGAGCCGCTCCCCGCTTCGGTCAATCCTTCCGAGACTTCCGCTCCGCCGCCCCAAGCCGCCAAAAGCCGTTCCGCATCCGCGCGAACCTCTGCCAGCGGGCGCCTCAGGTACCGAATCGTCGGAATCTCTTCCTCCCGGCCGCTCGCCCACAACCGCAACGTCGCCTCCAACGCCGCGAGGCTCAGCTTGTCGATCCGGAATGCCCTGGCCAGCGGGTGCCGGCTGATCTCCCTGATCAGTTCTGAACGCCCCACAATAATTCCCGCCTGCGGACCACCCAAAAGCTTGTCGCCGCTGGCGATCGAGACATCGGCAAAGGCGGCGCTTTCCGGCAACGTCGGAAGTCTGGGCAAGCCTAGCGTGCGGGCATCGACGAGGAGCCCCGACCCTTGATCGTCGATCAGAACCACCCCTCGCTCCTTCGCAAGCGCCGCCAACTCCGACAGCGACGGCTCCGAGGTGAAACCTACGATCGCGTAATTGCTCGGATGGCAACGGAGGATCGCCGAGGTGTCGTCCCCCATCGCGGCCAGATAGTCCGACAGATGCGTCCGGTTGGTGCACCCAACCTCCACCAGGCGGCATCCGCTTTCGCGGATGATGTCCGGCATTCGGAAGGAGCCGCCGATCTCGACCATTTGCCCCCGAGAGAGCACCACTTCCCCTCCCCTCGCCGCAGCGGCCAACGTCAGCATCACTCCGGCTGCCGCGTTGTTGACGACGAACGCATCTTCGGCTCCCGTCAACTTCCTCAGCAAATCCCGAACGTGCTCTTGTCGGTCTCCTCGCTCCCCACTCTCCAAATCCAGCTCGAGCGTCGAGTACCCAGCCGCCACCTCCGCAACGTGAGTCGCGACCGAAGGGGCGAGCCGTGCCCGGCCCAACCCGGTGTGCAGCACGACTCCCGAAAGGTTGACCGCCGGCCGCAACGAGAGGTCGCTCGCCCCGCGGGCATGCGTCATGGCAAATTCCAATCCATCGGGAACGTCCCGCCCCTCGGTCAGCGCCGACCGCATTGCATCGATCGCCGCTCGCGCCGCCTCGGTGCGGATGCGAGGCGGAAATTCGGCAAGGGGAGCCGCGTTGGCGAGCGTGTCCACCTTCGGTAGGTCGCGCAGCTCCATCGTTCTCATTCTAGCGAATCGCCGAACACGCAACTCTTCAACACGGATTCCTGTATGATCCTTTCGTATGCAGCCGCCTCCTTCCTACATGTCCTCGCCGCCTAAAAAGAAGAGCACGGGCCTCATCATCGGCCTCGTCATCGGCGGAATTTTCCTCTGTTGCCTATTACCGCTTGGTCTCCTTGCCGGGGGCGGGCTGTGGGCTTTCAACAACAGTAAGCCCTTTATCGGTTGCTCCATGGCCTACTCGGGCGTCCGTACCGCCGTAATGCAGTACGCCCACGCCCATAAGGAAAAGCTTCCCAAGGCCGAAACCTGGATGGACGATGTACGCCCCTACTACCAGAAGGAGTACGCCAAGACCAGCGACGACGCGGGCAAGATGTTCAAACTGATGCCGCCCGAAGGCGCATGGTCCTGCGAAGATGGCGCCGGCGGACATACCGGTATGGCTTTCAACAAAGAACTCAGCGGTAAAGCCCTTGACTCGATCAAGAACAAGGACACCACCTTCATGGTCTTTGAGACGCCGACACCCCCGTCTAATAATCTCTCGGCGAAATACGAAGAGCTACCCCACGCCACGAGCCCTAAGATTTTCGGCAAGCCGCGCGGCTGGTTCCGAGTGCCAGTCGAGGGAGACGTGCTGATGGGCAAAAAGCGAGCCCCCAACGCCAACGGCAACATTCAGGTCAACGTCGACGACAAAAGCTCGAACTAGATGATCATTCGTGCCCCGACCGTCACGGCCCGGGCACGGTTCGTTCCGGGCGGGCGTATACTAGGGTGAAGGCCGCCGGTCTTCCGTGAAGCACAATGCCTAACCTAATCGCAAACATTTTCGGAGTCGAGCAGTGGCTCGTCATTCTGGTACTTGCCCTCCTGCTATTTGGTGGCAAGAAGATCCCGGAGCTGATGCGTGGCGTCGGCAAGGGCGTGGGCGAGCTTCAAAAGGGTTTGGAAGAAGGTAAGCGCCAGATCACGCAAAGCATGCACGAAGACGATTCCGAGGCCAAATCGCACGAGCCCAAGGAAACCGTCAAGCGAAGCGAATCCGATGTCGCTTCGAGCTCCAAGTAACCTCCCGCCGTGACATTCGGCTGGGAAGGGTTCTCGTTCGACCATCCCGATGATTGGGCGCCCGTGGTGCTTACCGGCAACCGCGAGCAAGGTTACGCCCGCCTCTCCTCCAGCGGACGCATCATTATTCAAATCCGCTGGAAGCGGATGAAGCGCCCTGCCGATGCCGCCGGCTTCCTTGACACATATCTAGCCAAGATGGAGCGCGACGCCCGTAAAGGGAAAGGCGGCTTCCGGTCCGAGCGGTCGGAAGATAATGGACGCCTTACCTACCGCTACTCGGGCGATAACTTCGGAAAGGGCGCCCTCTTTCAGCCGCCGGACGACGGCCGAGCGTTCGTGCTCGAAGTCGCATCTACCAAAGACGATTCGCTGGGACCGCTCTTACGGCAAGCACTGGGCTCGTTTCGCACCGATCCCCAGGTCGACCGCTGGAGCGCATTCGGCTTAGACGTTGTCCTACCGAAAGGCCTAGAGGTCGAGCGTAAAGACTTCCGCGCTGGCAAAACCTTGGTCTCTTTCAAAGCCAAGCGAGTCCGCCTAAGCGCCGAACGTTGGGGGTTCGCGGATCAACTCCTAGCAAAGCACGGCTTAGAGCCGTGGGCCCGCGCCATTTTTGACGCCAAAGGGGCCGCGGTCACCGCGGAGGGAGACGGAATACGGCTGACCATACCGACAACCCCGATCCGTCCCGGTACCGAGGCGATCGTCCGGCCGCAGCTCGAACGCAACCAGATTGTCGTCATTAGGTCGACGACCCGCGACGCAAAATGGAGGCCGCAATGGGACTGGTTGAAGTAGCCCGCCAGTGGATCGCCCCCAAGCCGCGCATCTCCTTCGAGGAGCTTAGCAAAGCGAAGCCGGTCCGGAATCCGGCCGTGGTCGAGACCCCCGGCGAGGAGGGAGTCCTCCTGCTCCAAGCCCCCCTCATGCAGCAGGGACGCGGCTTCGCCGGATGGATGGCAAAGCGGATGAACGCCCCCGACACCAAAACGTTCGAGCTGGAGCCAGTCGGCGCATTCGTATGGACTCTCTGCGACGGAAAGCACACCGTCGAGGCGATCTCGCGTAAGCTGCGAGATCGATACAAAATGAATCGGCTGGAAGCGGACGCGGCTCTTAACGCGTTCTTACAGATGTTGGGCCAACGGCGGCTCATCACCCTAACGACGGGGAAAAAGAAGTGAATCAGACCGAATTCAAAAACGTCGACCCTCCCTTTTGGGTCGCTTGGAATCAGGCCCGAGCGAGCATTCGCGTGCGGTTCTTCCGCCAAATGATCACCTCGGCCGGCATCGCCCTCGGCATCGCCTTCTTCTGCAGCATGCAGACCATCCGAGTCGCCGGAACCAATAACGTGCAATCCGAAGCCCAGCTCCGGTGGCTTGTGGGAACCTCGCTGGTGATGTGCCTCGTCGGCGTCACCAATTCGATGCTGATGTCGGTCACCGAGCGGTTCCGCGAGATCGGCACGATCAAGTGTCTCGGCGCTTCCGACGGCTTCATCGTCAAAGTTTTCTTCTTGGAGGCCCTGATCCTTGGCATCCTCGGATCGTTGCTGGGGTCCCTACTGGGCACCGGAATCATGGCCGTCGTCCAATCCGCCCAGGGCGGCCATGTCCCGCTTACCAGCGGCACCGGCGTCGTGCTCCTAGGCACCGCCATTGGAACCGCGATGACGGTTTTGGCGGCAATCGCCCCCGCGATGCAAGCCGCCCGCATGCCCGCCGCCGCGGCATTGAGAGTGGAAGTATGAACGATCGAGAAGTCGTCGTCCGAACGGTTAACGTCGTCAAGCAGTACGGCGAGGGAGAGGCCGCGGTCCGCGCCCTCAACGGCGTCACCTGCGAGATCTACACCGGCGAATATCTGTCGATCATGGGCCCCTCGGGCTCCGGTAAATCCACCCTCTTCAACATGATCGGAGGCCTGGATAAGCCGAATGAGGGTTCGGTCTACGTCAACTCGGTCGACATCGCCCAGCTCACCCCCCGCGAGCTCGCCTTCCTCCGTTGCCATACCATCGGCTACATCTTCCAGACCTTCAACCTCATCACGGTTCGAACCGCCCTCGAAAACGTGACCCTGCCAATGCTCTTCGCCGGGCTGCAGCCCGACGAGGCGGAGGCACGGGGGATGGAGCTCCTGACCCTCGTCGGCCTCGGCCACCGCTACCACCACCGCCCCAGCGAGCTCTCCGGCGGTCAGCAACAGCGCGTGGCAATCGCCCGCTCCCTTGCGAACAGCCCGGCGATCATCCTCGCCGATGAACCCACCGGCAACCTCGACCTCAAAACCGGTCAGGAAATCATCGACCTTCTCCGCCAGCTCAATAGCGAACGGGGGGTAACCATCATCTCTGCCACCCACGACCACAAAATGCTGGACGTCAGCGACCGCATCTTTCACATCCGCGACGGCCAGCTCGCCCAAGTAGAAACCCGGGCCGAACTGGACGCCGCCGCCGCGGTTTAGCGAAAAAAACGGGGCGCTCGCTTTGCGAGCGCCCCGTTTTTTCTATTTACTTACTTGGCCGGCTGCAGCGTCGCGATAGTGGTCGTCGTCGCCGAGCTCTCGATCGTAAGGCCCGCGTCGGCGATCTCGACCGTCGACTTCGACTTGCCCTTCGTCTCGGAGCGGAGAACCTTGCCGGTCGACTTCTCGACCAGGCTCTCAACCGTCATGTCGACGGTGCCCTTCACGTGCACGCTCATCTGAGCCATCGGGTTGTTGGTGTCTTCCGGCTTCGGCAGCTTCGACGTGTCGACGTCGAACTTGACCGGACCGCTCGTGGAGACGATCCACACGTCCTTGTCGTCCAGCTTCTTCTCGCCGACGAGCTTGGAGGTCAGCTTCTGATCGGTCGGCCCGGTGAACTGGCTCTTTGGAACGATCACGTCCCACGTATCGCCGATCTTGACCGCCTTCTCAGGAAAGTCAACGAAGACCGGGTTCGGGCCCGCTTGCTGAGCCGCGCCCATCTGAACCATCGCCTGGGCCAGCTTGGCCTTATCCAATTCGAGGTGTCCCAGGGAGTCGAGAGTTCCCTTCATCGAGCTCGGCTTCGGCTTGTTGTTGTTGATCATGTCCGCGATCGGACCGTCCGCTTCCAACTTGTCGTACGTGGTCTCAACCGTGACATCCGCCTTACCCTTCTCGGCGTCGACCTTGCCGGTCGTGATCTTGTAAGTGGTGGACGAGTTGATTCCCATCTCCATGTCGCCGGCCGGGGTACCGGACATGGTCTGCTTGACCTTGCTTTCGATCTTGTAGGTGTCGACCGAATTTTCCTTGAGCGTCAGCCGGAGGACCAAGCCGTCCTGGCGTACGAAGGCGACGGATGCGAAGGCCATTCCGGCCAGAACGAGGATCTTGCTGTATCGCTTCATAAAAGTCATTTTGCGCTAAACGGCGCTTCGTCATATGTTACGCTCCGCAGTTCCCTTCGGTTACGATACGGTGCGTGTCCTTTTCGTTCATTGCCGCTCTTTTGGCTGCCCCACCCACCCTCACCCTCATTTTTGGCGGGGACGTGATGCTGAACGGAATCCCACCAAGCCCCAAAACCTTCGCCGGCATCGCCGCCACCTTGCACTCCGGCGACCTCGCGATGGCCAACCTGGAGGTCCCCCTCACCGATTGCCGGGTGGCGACCACCCGTAAAAGCCCCGCCGAAGTGAAGAAGAAGGATCAGTGGATTCTCAAGGCTTCTCCCGCCCACGTCCCGTTCCTCCAAGTCGCTGGCTTAGGTGCGGTGAGCCTCGGCAACAACCATGCCATGGACTACGGCCAAGCCGGGCTAAACGAAATGCGGCGCGCCCTATCCAAGGCCGGGATCGTCCACGCCGGCGCGGGCGATAATTCGAGCGACGCGAACCGCCTCGGCGTGATCTGCCTTCGCGACGGAACACGGGTCGGGATGCTCTCCGTCCTCGCCTTCATGACCCCCGGCGCCCTCCGAAAAACCACCCCCGCCACCCTGACCAGCGCCGGAGTCGCCGTCCTAAGCTTCGGTGGCCGAATCGACGATCGAGCGAAGTCGAAGCTCGCCGCCTGGGTCGCCAATGCCCGCCGCAAGTGCGACTGCGTCATAATCGCCGCTCACTGGGGCACCGAGCGGAAGCCCCTTCCCAACCCCTACCAGGTGACCCTCGGCCGAGCCCTCATCGACGCCGGCGCCGACGTGGTCTGGGGAAACCACCCCCACGTCCTCCAAGGCGCCGAGTTCTACCGCGGCCGCCCGATCCTCTATTCGATGGGCAATCTCATCTCCGCCCTCCCCGCCACCACCGGCTTCGCCCGCCTTCGACACCGCGGCCAACGCTGGACTCTTGAGTTCTTCCCGGCCAACGTTTCTCGCGGTCAGGTGTCGGTTGTCCCTGCAAAAGCGTCCGCCCCCGCACGTAGCGCCTACCAAGCCCTCTGCCAAGCCATCCAATCCAAGTACCCCAACCCCAACTCCTGCGCCCCGATCGTCTCCGCCCCCCAAAGATAAGCAAGCGCCCAACGCCCTAACGCCCAACGCCAATCACCCGGTACCCTTAGTCCCATGGACCCAGACGCCCTCTATTCGGATGTGGTCGGCAAATACGGGCGGCACATCAACCCCTACCTCGCTCGCCTCATGTCGTTCGCCGGGTTCGGCGTGGAGATGCGGGCCGAAGGCTGCTACATCTGGGATCAGGAAGGAAATCGCTTCCTCGACTGCCTCGGCGGATACGGCACCTTCAGCCTCGGCCATCGCCACCCCAAGGTCGTCGAGGCAGTTAAGCGTCAGCTCGATGAAATGGCGCTGAGCGGCAAAGCCTTCTTCTCCAAGCAGGCCGCCGACCTCGCCGAGAAACTCGCGGAAATCGCCCCTCCCGGCGTCGAGTTCGTCTTCTTCAGCAACTCCGGCACCGAAGCCGTCGAAGCCGCACTTAAGTTCGCCAAAGGGATGACCGGCCGCGTCAAGATCGTCTCCACCGAAGGGAGCTACCACGGCAAGACGCTCGGTGCGCTGGCCACCACCGGCCGCGAGAAGTACCGAAAGCGGTTCGAGCCGCTCATGCCCGGAGTCGTCTTCGTTCCCTTTGGCGACGCCGAAGCCGCCACCGCCGCCGTTGACGGCGACACCGCCGCGATGATCGTCGAGCCGATCCAAGGCGAAGGCGGAATCATCGTCCCTCCCGACGGCTACCTTCGTGTGCTGAGAGACGCCTGCGACCGCCACGGCGCCCTTCTCATCGCCGATGAAGTTCAATCCGGCCTCGGTCGCGCCGGCGACATGTTCGGCTGCAACCACGACGGCATCTCCCCCGACCTGATGCCCCTCGCCAAGTCGCTTGGCGGCGGGGTCATGCCGATCGGCGCGACGATGGGAACCAAAGCCGTCTTTGAGTCGATCTACAGCCCGAACCCGCTTGCTCACACCTCTACGTTCGGCGGCAACCCCCTCGCCTGCGCCGCCGGTCTCGCCGGAATCCTCGTCCTCCAAGAAGAAGGGCTCGTCGAGCGATCGCGCATCCAGGGCGCAAAGCTAAAAGGCGGCCTCCAAGACGTCGCCGATCGGCAGAACGAGTTGGTAAAAGAGGTCCGGGGCCGCGGCCTCATGATCGGCGTCGAGTTCCAGATGGACGAAGTCGGCGAGCTCGTCGTCGCCCAGCTCCTCAAGCGCGGAGTCTGCGTGGCTTACGCCCTCAACAACCCCAAGGTGCTCCGCTTCGAACCGCCCCTGATCATCTCCGATTCGCAGATCGAAGACGCCGTTACCGCCTTCGATGAAGCCGTAGCCGAGACCGCCGAGCTCCTCGCCGCCATCGCCTAAACCTTTAAAGCTAGACGCGCTTCAAACCCGGCTTCGCCGCTTCATGGATTGGCAAAATCGAGCCGGAGGATTGAGCTGAGGTGGACCCGCCGTAGGCGGACTTCTCTTCGTGCTTGACGCCGATCGAGGTGAACCCTTCGCTCTTCCCGGCGAACGGCTTGTGAATGACGAACGTGACCTTGGTCGACGAGTGCGGCTTCAGCGTTCCGATCTTCTTCGGAACTCCCGAAGGAACGAGCCCCTCGAAGTCCACCTTGTCGATCTCGACGTTCTCCAGCGTCGTGGACGTCGCGTTATCCACCTTGACCTGAATCTCGAGATCGGTCCCGACGCGCCAGACCTCTGTCGTAACCGTCGGGTCAGGTGCGGCAGGCATTGCAGAGCTAACCATCACCGGCCGCAAGCTTCCCGGTATCAGCAGCCCACGAATAATCGGAACCAACTCCCGGACTCCCACCAACACGACCGGGATCGCGACCAATACGACCGCGACGACGATCAGCGTCCGCCGCCTAGCTTCGGCCTCCGGAGTTTGACTTGGGATCATTCCCCTTGCATTTTATCTCACTGGACGAAAACCGGCTTTTGATCCGCAAGGTGACCGGAACCCCCCTTGTAATCGAAATCCATCTCCGTGTCCGGATGTAACTGCTGACCCACCTTGTAAGCTCCCTTGAAGTGGAACGTTACCGTTGCCACTCCCCCTGCCTCGATCGGGCCAAACAATACCTTTGAGGTCGAAACTGCCCTGCCATCCACCGTTGGGAGCAGGTTACAATGCTCCACTCTCACGCCGCTTAGGTTGCGAACCAGATAATTCAACCGAAGTCCGGCAGGCTCCGCAAACGCAGAAATTTCCAGACCGGGAGCCGAGGTTACCGGCCCAGACCACGAGCTGGTCGAGGTGACGGATCCCCCTGCCATTCCTGCCATTACGGCGGTCCCCAGTTTTCGTCCACAGGCGATCACAAGCCCGAAAAGTCCGGCAATCAGGCCAATTGCGGTCAGGCAATAAATCCAGCGACGTAAGTTCGGCTCGTTGACAGGCGGCTGCGGAGTCATGCTTCCTGCTGATAGTAACCGAACGACCTCGATATCTCCGAAACGGCGGGACTTGCCGCCGGGGAGATGCTGCTCGGCGGTAAAATCATCGCTTACCCAGGGGCCGCATTCGCGGCCCTTTCGCACGATGGAGTGCGTGGCAAACCCATGAAAATCCTTGTTCCGATTAAGCGCGTGATCGATCCATACGCAAAGGTCCGGCCGCTCGCCGATGGCAGCGGCATCGACACCGGTGGCGTCAAGTTCGAGATTAATCCGTTCGACGAAATCGCCGTCGAAGAAGCCGTCCGACTCCGGGAAAAGAACGGCGACGTCGACATCACGGTCGTCACCATCGGAGGCAGCGAGTCGGAAGAGCAGCTCCGAAAGGCGCTCGCGATGGGCGCGGACCGCGCCATCCTCGTCGAGAGCTCCGACGCCTGGGACTCACCCAGCGTCGCGAAAGAGCTGGAAGCACTCGCTCGCGAACTCGGCCCCGACCTAGTCCTAATGGGCAAGCAGGCGACCGACGACGACAACAACCAAGCCGCCCAGATGCTGGCCGCGCGCCTCGACTGGCCTCAGGCAACCTTCGCCAGCAAGATCGAAGCCTCCGGCTCGACGGTCCGCGTCACCCGCGAGACCGACACCGGTGAGGAAACTCTAGAGCTCGACCTTCCCGCCGTGGTTACCACTGACCTCCGGCTGAACGAACCTCGCTACATCGCCCTTCCCGGCATCATCAAGGCGCGGAGTAAGCCGTTGGAACGACGAGCTCCCGCCACCGCGCCGTCATTGAAGACCCGAGTTACGAAGTATGAGTCGCCCGCCGCCCGCCCGGCCGGTCGTAAGGTCGGCAGCGTCGACGAGCTTGTCGCCGCCCTAAAGGATCGAGGTGCTCTCTAAGATGTCCAAACTGCTGTTAGTCCTGTTCGATCCCAGCGAGGCGCTTCAGGCTGCCGGTTTCGCCCAAGCGCTTGGCCTGCCGTTCGACGTTTTGTCGTTAACCGGTACCGTCGACCCCGACCTCGGGGCAGATAGGATTCTCAACGCGGGTTGGAACGACGTTCCTCCCGCGGACGGCGCGGCAAAAGCGATCGCATCCGTCGCAACCGGCTATTCCCACATCGCCGCGGTTTCCAATATGCGCTCGAAAGACGTGCTCGCACGACTCGCCGGGCTGCTAGACGCCGCGATGGTCACCGACGTAATCGGCCTGGAATCCCCCACCCTCTTCCGCCGCCCCGTGGTGGCTGGTTCGATCGTCGCGACCGTCGAGGTCCTGGCGACCCCGGTAGTCCTAACCGTTCGTCCCGCCGGCTTTGCTAAGGCCGAGCGACGAGGATCTAGCGCCGCCGAGACGGTTTCGCTCGATGCTTCTTCCAAAGCAAGGCGATCCGGGGCATCCGCGCGAGGCGGCGGCCGGCCCGATCTGACTCAGGCCAAGGTCGTGGTCAGTGGCGGCCGACCGCTTCGCGATGCCGAAACGTTTGAAAAGATCATCGGCGGCCTGGCCGATAAGCTGGGCGGCGCCGTGGGAGCCACCCGGGCCGCCGTCGATTCCGGCATCGCCGCAAACGAGCTTCAAGTTGGACAGACCGGTAAAATCGTCGCGCCCAACCTCTACATCGCTGCGGGAATCTCCGGATCCACGCAGCACATGGCCGGAATCAAAGACAGCAAAGTCATCGTCGCCATCAACAAAGACGCCGACGCCCCGATCTTCGAGGTCGCCGATTTCGGTCTTGTCGCGGACCTCTACGACGCCGTTCCGGAGCTGACGAGTAAGGTTTAGTCCGTCTTCGGCACCAATAACGCCGCCGCGACGCAAACTCCTCCCGCGAGGAGATACGGCGCGGCGGGAATCCAATCGAACAGAACTCCGCCTACCATCGGTCCGACAACGAAGCCGAGCGACCGGGCCCCCTGAAGAAGTCCGAACAGCTCCCCCTGCCTATCATCCGGAGCAAGCCGGCTACAGAGGCCGTTCACCGTTGGATTCGCTACGCTCGACCCGAACGCGTAAAGCGTGCTGGCGCCGAACAACGTCACCAGGGGCGGAATGGTAGGAGCAAAGAGCGCGGATGCCGGATTCAGCGCTAGCCCCACCCCTTGCAGTACGTAAGCGGAACGCAGTAACGGCGTCTCTTTCCAGCGCCGCAAGATCCACGCGAGGATCGCCCCCTGAACCACGATCGCCAGCAGCGATTCGTATCCAAACAGGAATCCGAATTCCAGCGCTCCGTAACCGAAGTAGTGCTCGATGAGCCGGGCAAACGTCCCCTCGAGCGTGGCGAGCGAAATCCAGGCCACCGTCGCGATGAGGATTAGGGGCCGAAGGTGAGGCAAGTCCCGCAGCAACGTCAGGTCGATCACCGGCCGCTTGCCCGGGCTCTGTTCGGCCGCTGGCGGAACGTCGGGCAGCGTGAACGTGACCGCCGCCGCTCCAACAAGCGAAGCCGTCCCCGCCACGATCCCGACTAAGAACTGCGGAGGTGCGTTGAAGTAGTTCGACGACGCGAGATGGGAGAGGAAGCCGCCTAGCGGTGGACCGACGATTAACCCTAGAGAAATCGCCGCCCCGATCCGCCCCAAGGCCGCCGTCCGCTTCTCTCCCTCATACCGGTCGGAGATGAACGCTTGGGCTACGGCGACGTTCGCTGCTCCCAGCCCGGAAAGGACCCGGCTGAGGAGGAGTATCCAAATCGAAGACGCAAACCCGTAGGTGAGCATCGCCAAGGCCGACAGCACCGTACAAGCCACGACCACCGGCTTCCGTCCGCGGCGGTCGCTGAAGTGGCCCCACTTGGGCGACACCAAGAGCTGAATCACGAACGTGCTTCCAAGAAGCGCGCCGATTATCAATCCTTTCGGCCATCCGGCCGGCGTCAGCTTCTCGGCTCGTAGCTGAATGTCTGCAACCAACATCCCGAAGCCGAGTAGATCGAGGAAAACCGCCCCCAGGATTCCCCACTCTTCGGTTGCGCGTCGCATCCCCGAAGTTTGGCATGCGCGGCCCGCCGCCACCCTTGACCTCCCAACCGAATAGTTCTGGCGATACTATCTCAAGAACGAACCAGAGCTAGTTCGTTGCGAACCTGGTCGAATTGCCGGGAAGGTGCGGTTAAGCTTTGGTGCTTTCGTGCCGAAATGGGTGTGGGCGTTGAATCCCGAGACAAAATAGACAAATTGCCCGTGTAAAGGAACCAAGCGGTTTAGCTCTTCCGTATCCACGAGAGAAAGCTAAAACTGGCCGAACTTTTCCTAGTGGAAAGTTGTTCTGGATAGTGTACGAGCAATCATTACAATCAAGGCGCTGCTGGATTTGCTTAAATTCACGGCAGGCCGAGACCCTACTTACGGTAGGAAGTGGCATCGGCCGCTGGGATTAAGCACCCCGGTGGCCGTTTTCTTTTGTGGTTTGACCCACCTGGTACCCTGAGGACAATGAAATTTGTCGACGTGGTCGTCCTGCTGTACGCGATCCTCACCATCGTTATGGGCGTTCTCGGCTATGTCGCCCCGACGACCGGCCACCCCAGCATCGCCTCGTTGATCGCCGGAGTCGGCATCGGTGCGCTCCTCCTCGGGGCCTTGGCGCTCACCAAAACGAACCCGCGGGCCGGTCGGATCGGCGCGGCCGTGCTTACCCTGGTGCCGCTCGGTCGGTTCTTGCCTACCTTCATATCCAAGCAAAATTGGTATCCCGCGGGAATCATGACGATCGCCGGAATTTTCACTTTCGGCGTGCTCCTCGGCGGACACTTTATCGCGATGTCGCAGCGGAAGAAAGAGACCTCCGCTTAACCGGCCAATCGTTACTTGCCGGTTGCCTCCGCGACCTCGAAACAAGCCCGCGCGAACGAAGCCTGATCGATCAGCTCGACCTTCTGGTCCGGCGCGGGCGCCGGGGCATCCCACCGGTGGTGATAAAGCCCGGCCTGGGAACGCGCCTGGGAGTGAATAAGGGCCAGCGGCTGCGTCAGATCGTAGTCGGAAATATCGGTTTCCGGAATCGCCCGCCGGCAGATGATCCACGACTCCAGCAATAAGTGGGCAAACCGCCCCTCGTCGTGAAGCCGCCCGTCTCGAAGCCAATGCTGTCGGCTCGAACGCGCCATCTCCATCGCATCCTGTCGGTAGCTCGGAAGCTTCGTCAAAGCGTAGAGATTTGCCGCCGTACGAACCATGAGCGCCGTGTTGTACGACCACTTCGTCCGGTCGATATGCCCGTTAAGCCCGATCGAGTCCCACATCAGGTGGTCGCTCGGGTCCATCAGGTGCTGCCGGGTCCAACCATATAGCTCGATCGCCTCGTCGAGAAGCTTCTTGTCGTGCGTGTGACGATAGACCGCAAGGCATGCGGAGGCCGCCGGGGCGTTGCTGCACGTGTTCTTGGACCTCTTCTCGGTTTCTTTCCAAAAGATCCCCCCGCCAAGCTGGTCGTCTTTACCGCTCAACACGAAGTGGAGCGCATCTTCGGCCCAGCCGAGATACTTCCGGTCGTGCAGCCGGTCGTACGTCTCCGCGAGCGCCATCACCATCCACTGGTTGTCGTCATAGTATCGGTCGACCGGCTTAGGCGCGGGCAACACGTCGTAACCGGGCACGGGCGGAGCGGTGTTCCAGTAGGAGTGGGTCGCGTCCGCAAACTCGCGCAGCCACGATTCGTACTTGGAATCCGATCGCGATCCGGCCACCAGCGCCGAAAGCATCACCCCGCACCCCCAATTGAACGCGACCTGCTGGGGGTGCTTTCCTGGCACGATCGAATCGCCATACAGGTGGCGCTCCGGCATGTAGAAGTCGCGCCGAATCGTTTCCAGCGTCTCCCGCCCCCACGCGTTTAGGTCCGGTTTCGTCTCCATCGTCATCGCCATCAGCACTCCGAGCAGAATCACGAGAATGATTCTGACGCCCAAAGCGATCTAACGTCTGCTAGTTGCGGCACGAAGGGCGCTCTCCACTCTATAATCTGCGGTGAAATAGGGGACTAGGGAAACAGGAGGAGATTTATGCGTTTCAACGTAGCAGCGATCATTGCCGGCGCGGCAATTCTGGCGGCCTTCGGCTGCGGTAACTCGGGTGGCGGCGACACCGCCGGTACCACCACCGGAACCACGGGCACGACGGGCGGAGCCGCCACGAATACCGGCGGCAAGAAACTTCGAATCGCGGTGATTCCCAAGGGCGCCACCCACGAGTTCTGGAAGGCGATCCACGCCGGGGCCAACAAGGCCGGCGAAGAGTTCGGCGCCGAAGTCGAATGGAAGGCGCCCGAGAAGGAAGACGACCGCGAAGGTCAGCAGCGAATCGTAGACACTCTTGTACAGGAGAAGGTCGATGGCATCGTTCTCGCTCCGCTCGACGACGCCGCTCTCGCCAAGCCGGCCAAGGAAGCGATCGACCAGGGGATCCCGGTCATCATCATCGACTCCGGACTCAAAGAGACTCCGGTTTCCAGCTTCATCGCGACCGACAACTACAAGGGCGGCCAGATGGCCGGCCAAGAGATGGCCAAGCTCCTGGGCGACAAGGGACGCATCGTCGTGATTCGCTACCAAGCCGGATCGGCCAGCACCGAGCAGCGCGAAGCCGGTTTCCTCGATGAGATCAAGAAGCACGCCAACATCAAAGTCGTCAGTGCCGACCGGTACGCCGGCGCCACCGTGGACTCGGCTCAGAAAGAGGGCGAGAACGTACTTAGCGGCCTGAAGAAGGCGGACGGCTCCCTCGACATCGACGGTCTCTATACTCCCAACGAGTCGAGCACCTTCGGCCTCCTCCGGGTCCTTCAGGGGAATAACTGGGCCGGCAAAATCAAGTTCGTCGGCTTCGATTCTTCTGCGAAGCTCGTGGAAGCGCTCGACAAGGGTGAGCTCGACGCCACGATCGTTCAGAACCCGTTCAAGATGGGCTACCTAGGCGTCAAGACCATGGTCGACGTCATCCACAAGAAGAAGGTGGAGGAGAAGATCGACACGGGCGCCACCCTCGTCACCAAGGAGAACATGAACCAGGACGAGATCAAAAAGCTCCTGAATCCCCCCGGTGCGTAATCAAGAAAAAAGCCCTCCCCTAGCGGACTCTCGTGCCGCTGGGGGGTGGACAGGTGTAAGTGGCACGGGCGGCTCGCCCGTGGGTATCTCGGGCGGCCCGCCCGAGTAAGAAGCCTCTCGTTCATCCTTACAAAACTGAATTAGCGCGCTCAGTCACCCACTTTCAGTAACATAAAATGAGCTTTCTCCACATGTCCGGTATCTCCAAGCGCTTCGGCGCGACCGTCGCGCTTGACGGCGTGGAGTTGCAGGTCGAACGGGGAGAAGTCCACGCCCTCGTGGGCGAAAACGGCTCCGGCAAGAGCACGCTGATGCGCATTCTCGCCGGCGCCATTCAGCCCGACGAAGGGACGATGACGCTGGATGGCAAGCCATACCACCCTTCCAGCCCCATGGACGCCCGCAAGAGCGGCATCGCCATGATCTACCAAGAGCTCGCGCTCTGCCCCGACCTCTCCGTAACCGAGAACGTTCTGCTCGGTATGGAAGATACGCGCCTCGGCTTCGTCCGCCAATCGGAGCAGCACGAGCGGGTACGTGCCGCCCTGACCCAGCTTGGCTACCCCCACCTCGACCTGAACGCCCCGGTGCGCAATCTGCCGATCGCGGTTCGACAGATTGTGGAGATCGCCCGTGCCGTCGCGCTCGGATCGTCGGTGGTGGTGCTGGATGAGCCCACGAGCTCGCTTACCCAAGCCGACGCCCAAAAGCTTTTCGAGGTGGTGCGGACCCTCAAAGCGGAAGGGCACGCGATCATCTACATATCGCACTTTCTCGATGAGATAAAGCTTCTCGCCGACCGGCTCACCGTGCTCCGCGATGGAAACAACGTCGGCACCCTGCCTGCCGCCGAAGTCGACGCGAACGGGATCGTCACCCTGATGGTGGGCCGGACGATCGACGACGTTTATCCCCGCTCCGAGCGCACCCCCGGCCTGCCGATTCTCGAAGTGAACGAGCTGATGGGCCGGCCTAAGCCCGACGAAGCAACCCTCGAGCTGCGCCGAGGCGAAGTCCTCGGCATCGCCGGCCTCAATGGCTCTGGTCGAACTGAGCTTCTACGAACCATTTTCGGCCTCGAAGCCGTTCGCTCCGGCAAAGTCAAAGTTGGCAAGTTCGAAGGAGCCGCCCAGCCGCACCAGCGATGGGATCAGGGACTCGGAATGCTTAGCGAGGATCGCAAAGAAGAGGGACTGGCACTCACGATGCCGATCGCCGACAATCTCACCCTAACCAAGTTGCCAAGAATTATCTCCTCCACCCGCCAAGCCGCCGACACCGCCATCTGGATCGACAAAATGAAGGTCCGTTGCCGAGGTCCCGAACAGGCGATAGGAGAGCTGTCGGGCGGGAATCAGCAGAAGGTCGCCATCGCGCGACTCCTCTATCACGAAGTGGATGTGCTGCTGCTGGACGAACCGACCCGGGGAATCGACGTGGGAAGCAAAGAACAGATTTATGGAGTCATCGATGCGTTGGCGCTGGAAGGCAAAGCCGTGCTCATGGTGAGCAGTTACCTACCCGAACTGCTGGGCGTATGCGACAGAATCGCGGTGATGCACAAAGGAAGACTTGGTCCGGCGAGGCCCGTGAATGAGCTCAGCCAGGAATCGATCATGCAAGAGGCGGCCGGAGCTTGAAGCAACTTGCCCGCTTCTCCTCCGCGCTCAACGTGGCCGGACTCGTCATCGCATGGCTACTGGTCTTCGGATTTTTCTCTTTCAAGAAGCCTCAAACGTTCCCGACCGCCGATAATCTCGGGCTGTTGGCGAGGCAAACCACCATCGTCTCCCTCGCTGCCCTCGGCATGACGCTCATCATCGTTAGTGGCGGGATCGACCTTTCCGTCGGCTCCGTCGTTGCGCTCGTAACGGTCGTCATCGCGAAGACCCTCAAAGACGGCCATGGACCGTGGCTCGCGCTCTTTCTCGGCCTCGTCGCCGGAGCCCTCGCCGGGTTGCTGAACGGCACCCTCGTCACTAAGCTCAAAGTCGGCCCATTCATCGTCACCCTCGGCTCGCTCCTGATTATTCGCGGTATCGCCAAGGGCGTTGCCGACGATCAAAAGATCGACGCCCCCCTGAACTGGCTGAGCGACCTTCTCGCCCGGCTGCCGAAGAACGAGACCTGGAAGATCTTTCCGATCGGCGTGTGGCTGATGCTGGCGCTGGCGGTGCTCGTTTCGCTGCTTATGAAGCGCACCCGGTTTGGCCGCCACGTCGTCGCCGTCGGTTCGAATGAAGCCGCCGCCCGCCTCTGCGGCGTTCCCGTCGGCCGCGTCCGGCTCGCCGTTTACGTGCTCGGAGGGCTCTTCTTCGGCCTCGCCGGTCTCATGCTCTTCTCCCGCCTCACCGTCGGCGACCCGACCGCTGCGAATGGCCTCGAGCTCGACGTCATCGCCGCCGTCGTCATCGGCGGCGCTTCCCTATCCGGCGGCCAAGGCTCCATCGTCGGTTCCCTCCTCGGCGCCTTTATCATGACCACCATCAGCGCCGGCTGCGCCCAAATGTTCCTCCCGAACTGGGTCCAGCAAATGGTAACCGGCGCCATCATCATCGGCGCCGTCGCTCTGGACAAACTACGAGTGAAAGCCGGAACCTGAGAGGATCAAGTGGTTGAGGCGTTGGGCGTTGGGCTTTGGGAACAGAGTAATGGCTAACGGTTAAGACACCGCAACACCGCAACACCCCGTGTCCCCCTTCCTCCTCTTCCTCGTCCTCCAAGCCGACCCGAGACGGGCGATCCAGGCTCAATACGATGCTTGGTCGAAGGCGTACATGGCTCGGGACGCGGAGACGCTGATCGGGATCCTCTCGCCGGACTACACGCTCACGGGCTCGAACAAGAAGCCCTTGGCCTACGACGTATACGTTGCCAAGCTTCGCCTCATGAAGGAAACCCCCGCCGACCCAACGCGGTACTCGACGCACATTAAGAAGCTTACCGAGCGAGGCGACGAGGCGGATGTCGTCTCCGTGGAAACGATGGAAACCGACACCGTCGATCCCAAAACAAAACGCCCGGCGCTCTCTCTACATCGCCACGAGTACCTCGACACTTGGATCCACTACGACGCCGGCTGGCGCTTGCGCCGAACGGTTACGCGACGCGAGTGGACCGATATCTCTCCGAAACGGGTTCACTAAGGGAGATGGCCACCGCTGTGCGGGGGGTACGCGCATTTCGCGTGTACCTCGAGATGATCAAGTTCGAGCATTCGATCTTCGCGCTCCCGTTTGCGATGATTGGGATGATGTGGGGCTCGCGGGCGGCATTCGGTCATCCGTGGCCCGGCGGATGGACCCTCTTCTGGATCGTCGTCGCCATGGTGAGTTGCCGAAGCGCGGCAATGGCGTTCAACCGCATCGCGGACCGCGATATCGATGCGGTGAATCCGAGGACGAAGAACCGAGCAATCCCGGCCGGGATGCTCGAGCTTCGCCAGGTAAATCTCTTCTTCTTCGCAAGCTGCGTCCTCTTCTTCGTTGCGGCCGGGATGTTGAACCCGCTTTCCCTGGCCCTCTCCCCGGTTGCCCTGGGCGTCACCCTCGTCTACTCGAGAACCAAGCGGTTCACTCCCCTCTGCCATTTCGTGCTTGGTCTTTCGCTCGGCATCGCGCCGGCGGCGGCTTGGATCGGAACGACGGGCAAACTGGAGCTGGCGATCGGGGCGATCACTTTTGCCGTCCTGTTCTGGACCGCGGGCTTCGACATCATCTACGCCCTTCAAGACGAGGAGTTCGACCGGGAGCACCGGCTCCGCTCGCTACCCCAAACCATTGGCAAAGCTAGCGCCCTCACCGTCAGCCGCGTCTGCCACCTCCTTGCGGTCGCCTTTCTCGCCCTCGGCGGCTGGATGATCCACGCCGGTCCGATCTGGTGGGCCGGCGTCCTATTCGCCGCGCTGCTCCTCACCTACGAGCAAAGCCTGGTGAAGCCCGACGATCTAACCCGGGTCAACATGGCCTTCTTCACCCTCAACGGCTTCGTCAGCCTCGGCATGTTCGCCTTCGCCCTAGCCGACCAGCTCACCCGATAATCCGGAGCCCCCTCCTCGTCGATGTATGTGCGATGAGGAGGGGGTTGGGGGTGGAGAATTCCGGACGTCACTGGCTTCTAATCCACACGCCGCACCCAAGGAACGAACTATAGTAGCGGCATGCGTAAGCTTCTCTCCCTCGTCGCCGTCCTCGCGGTTTTCGGCTGCCATAAAGGCGATCCCACCCCCTCCGAAGCCACGACCTCTCCGGCGACGGTGACGAAGGCGCCCGCCGCCGGTGGCGGAGGTGGCGGAGTCGCCCCGATCGGATCGGGCGTCGCCGGCGGCATGACCCCGATGGCGGGAACGGATAGCGTGGAGGGATCGGGCATGGGAGGCATTGGCCAGGCCGCTAAAGACCGCGCCAAGCGTGCCGCCGCCGGTGGCGGAGCCCCCGCGGGGACGACCGAAACCACCGGAGAGACCACCACCGGCGAGTAACGGTGATAAAGTCTCCGCATGCGCTTTCGCCCATTGCTTATCGCCTTGCTTGCCACCGTCTGCGCGGCGGGACTGGCCCAAGTTCCCCAGGACCTGGCTTCCCCTCAACACTACCGAGCGTTCCGTTCTTCTAGCGCCGACCCGACGGGCAAGAACGGGGACGCACGGGGGATCGCCCCCGGCGCGACGCTTACCATCGCCGACGTCAAAGGGAATGGGCGGATCACCCACTTCTGGTGCACCATCGCCGCGCCCGACCCGGACCACCTCCGACAGCTCGTCCTTCGCATGACCTGGGACGACGCCAAGACCCCCGCCGTCGAGTGCCCTATCGGCGACTTCTTCGCCCAAGGTCCGGGCAAGTACGTCGAGTTCTCCAGCGCGCCCGTCTCTGTGGGCGGACAGATGGCGCTTAACTGCTACTGGCCGATGCCGTTCCGAAAGCACGCGGTGATCACGGTGACGAACGAGAGTCCCAAGCAAGTCGATGCGTTCTACTACAACATCGACTACCGGCTGGACGATCGAGCGCAACGCGACCTCGCTTACTTCCACACCCAGTATCGCAACTACTTCCCCGCGCCGGCGGGAATCCCGCTGACGATCTGCGAATCGAAGGGGCGCGGCCACTTTGTCGGCACGATCGTCACCGTGATGGCGAACAGCAACGGCTGGTGGGGCGAGGGGGACGACAACTTTTACGTCGACGGCAGCAAGACCCCGGCGATCAGCGGCACCGGGTCCGAGGATTACTTCTGCGGCGCCTGGGACTTCGGCCACACGTTCCAGACACCCTTCTTCGGCGTCACTTACTACGACAACGCCGCCTTCGGGGGTGAGAAACGGGGCATTCAGAACACCGTCTATCGCTGGCATATCCAGGATCCGGTGCCGTTTACGAAGTCGCTCCTATTCACGCTGGAGCATGGCCGGGGCGGCTGGGACGAGCAGCGGACTCCGTATCGAAACCACTACACCACCGTGGGCCTCTACTACGTGGACCACGCAGAAGGTGACGGACCCGCTATCCGGCCCTACGCCGAGCGAGTTCCGAAGCTCATCGGCGATTAATCCTGCTTCTGCCGCCACGTCACGAGCGTCCGCGCCCAATATCGCGGAACGCCGTGCTCGTTTTGGAGATGCTCTACCGACTCGTTGGATTTCTTGCTGGACGCGCCGAACGCGTCCAGAACGCTCTTCCAGTGCGCGAGCGGGTGGCCGGTCTTTTCGACCACTTGCTCGTCGGTCACATTCCAGTAATCGGCCCTCATGCCTTTACTCGGTGCATCTCGAACTTGACGCTCCCGGCCGATTTGCCCTTCATGAACGAGGTCCAGTCGCTAACCATGTGGTCTTTGTCGATGAGGTGGAAGACGACGGAATGCATGTGCATGTCAGCCGGTTTCATATTCGTTCCGGAAACGAACTCAAACCTCAACTTTGAAGGGTCCTTGCCCGGAATCAGCTTCATCGTGGGCTGGTTATGGGCCGCGCAATAGTGCGTCATCAGGAGCCGGTCGCCGTCCATGTGGTAGACGCTGATCATCTCCATTTCCGTGCCGGGCAACTGCGTCTCGACGAGCGCGCTCCCCCCTGCCGTGACCTTGTAAACCACCGTCGACTTTTCGCCGGCGGTCCCCTGCCATGTTCCAGCGAGAGTCTTGAGGCGGTCGAACGCTTTTTGCGCGGGCGCGGACGAGGGCGCCACGGCGTTAGCCGCCGCCAGGAGCGTCAAAGCACCAAAAACTGAGATTGCGATTCGTTTCATAGGAGCTAATAGTGCCAAAAAACCTCAAAAAGCACAACCGGGCCACGAGTCGCTACGGGACGGCGACTTGCGTTTCCGGCTCCGGTTCCATCGGCTCGATCGACGCGGCGACCTCGGCCAGGGCTTCTCGCCGTTCCCGGGCGTCGATCTTGTCTCGCCACCGCGCCATCAGCTCTTCGACCGCCGACTCTTGCAACGCCCCGACGTGAAGCCGATGCTTCATCCCTTGAACGGACAAAGTCACGGATCGGCGACGGCGCCACCACCATGGCTGGCTAAGCGCCATGTTCTCCATTCGTTCGAGCGGGATAGCCGAGAGATTTTGATGGAAGTACCCTTGCCGGACGACGATGGCATCCTCCGTAATGGCAAAGCTGTTCTCCGGTCGAGCGAGGAAGAGAGCCCCCAGGTTCGTAAGCGAAATCAGCCCCAAGAATCCAAGCATCACGCTGACGACCGCCGCGACGGCGCCTCCAGTCGCAACGCCGATCCAGACCCCCAACGCGACGAGTGCGGCGATGAAGATAGAAGCTCGGAACACTCGAGCGCGGTAGAAGACCGGGTCGAACGGACGCCAGTGGAGCTTGGCGATGTCCAGACCAGGGATGATGTCCGACGCGCTCGCGTAAGCCACGTGCCGCTCCACGAAGAGCGCGATCGGTGCGAGCACGCCGGCTTCGCCGAACGATGAGGCGGTCCCGACATGAAGGCTCGTGCGCCGCATCAGGCGTTGGGGAATCGTCGTCGTCAGCCTCAGGTATTCGATCCTCGACGGTCGGATCGCCATCTGTACCTTGTTGAGGAGCCCATGGGAGATTCGGAAGACCTTCTCCTCCCGGTGGACCACGAAGCCGCCGTACTTGAGAATGTAGCTGCCCGCTCCCCAGAGCCAGCCACCGAGAAACAACACAACCACGTACCCAACCGCAGCAAAAGCCGCGGCCAGCGGCGGGAGTTTGGCAACCATCTTGATGCCGACCGCGAGGAGCGAACCTCCGACGGTGAACATCCCGACGACCATCTGCAGAAGGTGATTTTCCGTAAGGCCGCCGTAGATCAGATCGTGGCGGTTGAGCCGCACGAGCGGTTCTTCAACCTTTTCTTTGTCGGGCAGGCTTAGATGAGCCGCCCCCAGGATCTCCTCCCGAAATCGCTCCGCATCTACTAGCGACAGGACGCTTAGCTTCAGGTCGTGTCCATGCCCAGCCGCGGTCTCGACGTCCACTGTGGCGACCTTGAATACGCGCTCCAGCACGTTTTGCCGTAGGCTGACGTTTTGCACCTGCACCAGCGGGATGCGGCGATCCTTCCGGAAGATCCACCCGGTCTTGTGGATGATGTGGTTGTCGTCGAGATCGAAGCGGCTGGTCCAGTACGTTCCGATGGCGAAGAGGCCGGTGAAGCCGCCAATGGCCGCCGCGATCCAGTCGCCTCCTCCTCCGTGGCCCGACGCCACGGAGCCGATGATCAACGGCAACGCCGCTTGGACCGCCTCCTTTAGGCGCGGCACGATGGCGACGACGATTGTAGCCGGGTGAAGCCGTCTCACAGCGCTTTCGGTCCCGACATCAACTCGGTCCGGAGCCTCTCCGCCCGCTCGCTCCGAACCCCCGGAATCGTCCCCACGGTGGTGCCCGCGGTGTGGACGACCACATGCACGAGGTCGAACTTGCGCCCGATCGGTCCCGATTCGAAGTCGACGTGCTGAATTCGGTTCCTGGAAACAATCCGCCGATGCCGGACAAGCCACCCGTGGCTCATCTCGAGGGTGTGGGGAGTGAGTTGGAAAGTCCAGCGCTCCCATCTCCGCTTAAGAAGGAATAGTGCCAGAGTCCCAAACCCCAGTGGAATCGCCGCCAATCCGAGAATCCAGGCCGGGGCGTGACCGGCGAAGACGCCCACCGACAACGCGGCGAGGCAGATAAGCAGCAAAAGCCCCCACCCGATAAAGACCTCCGCCCGCCAGACGTAGAGCACCTTCTCGTCCGGCCGCTCAATCTCGTTCATTGAGAGAGTTTACGATGAACCCACCGCTCGGGATGCGTCCCCCAACGTCCGAAGGACGTGTAGCCGAAGGTTGGTTCGTACCTGCGGACAGCCCGCCGATGATCTGAATGTTCGGTCAATAGATGAAACTCACTCGCGCAGGTACGAGCCAACCTGCGGCTACAACGCTTCGCGTTAAGCGAGGACGCCGACGCTACGCCTTCTCGTACGTCGAAACGACGTTCCCGTTTCCAAATGCCTGCGACTTCGTCAACTTCAGACGAAGTCTCTCATCGAGACCTTCGAACAGCGTTCTTCCACCGCCGAGGGCGACCGGGACCGTCACGATTTGGAAGCCGTCGATTAGATCGGCTTTTGCCAATTGCGACACGATGCTTCCGCTTCCTAAGATCACCATATCGTCGCCAGCTTCATTCTTCAGCCTACGCATCTCGGCTACAAGGTCACCCTTGATCAGGGTGGTGTTGCTCCAAGACGCTTCGCCAAGCGTGTTCGAGAAGACGACTTTCTGCCGGGCGTTCATTTCCCGGGCCACGACCGGCATCATGTTTGCCGCTTGGGGGGTCGGCCAGAAGCTCGCCATCATCTCGTAAGTCACCCGCCCGAAAACCAGAACGCCGCCGCCGCTCGCATTCCCTTCCACGAACGCGTTCCACTCCGGATCTTGCAGCGAGTTATGAGCCCAGCTCATGTCGCCACTAGCATCCGTGAAGTAGCCGTCGAGCGACACCGAATTGAAAACCGACAACCTTCGCATCTGATTCATCTCTGGTGTGATCGTACTCTTCCCCGCTCCCTGTGGAATCGGACTCCGAGTACGTCAAACGTCGCTGCCAAAGTGGGTTGCTATAATGGCAATGATGGAATCCAGTGTGGATAGATTCGGAAGAATTGTGATTCCAAAGAAGATGAGAGATCGGTTGGGGATGCATCCTGGAACGCCGATAACGATTGAAGAATCGGAGGGAAAGATCGAAATCACCGTCGACGAGGGCTCGTCAGCGCTCGCCCGCGATTCGAACGGCCACCTCGTTCTTACCGGCAAGCTGATCGCCCCTATGAAGGACTTCGTTGCCACGGCACGTGAAGATCGGATGCGGCAGGTGTTGGGGGTGGAAGAATGAAGGCTCTCCTCGACAGCAATGTCGTTGTAGCATCCATATGGCAAGGCCATCCCATCATGCTGCGTCAAAGGCATGGCTAACCGATCCGCCGGCCAACGCCGAACTTGCCGTACCTCAGCATGGACTCCTGGAGGTTTATGCAGTCTTGACCGCGCTCCCAGTTCGTCCGCGACATACTCCCGCGCTCGTTAAATTAGCGATGCGCGAAGTGCTTTCCGGTGTCCAGGTACTACCTCTGCTTCCGAAGGACTACGCGGCTGCTCTCGAGGAAGCGGAAGCAAAAGATTGCCGAGGCGGAACCGTATACGACCTCCTGCACTTACAGGCGGCCCTCTCGTGGGGAGCGACTAAGCTCGTCACCCTCAACCCCAAGCACTTTCGTAGACTCATCTCGCCCGGTTCTGTCGAGATCGTCGAACCGTAAAAAACCCCGGAGGCGAAGCCTCCGGGGTGGGGAAACATCGGCGGGGACGCCGACGCTACGGACTTTTAGAAGTCCATGTCGCCCATGCCGCCGCCGTGGCTGTGGCCGCCGCCACCGCCCATGGCTTTCTTCGGCTCGGGCTTCTCGACGACCAGGGTCTCCGTCGTGAGGACGAGGCCGGCGATCGATGCGGCGTTCTGAATGGTCGAACGGGTGACCTTGGCCGGGTCGACGATACCGGCGGCCGCGAGGTCGACGATTTCGCCGTTGATGGCGTTGAGACCATGACCGGCCGGGGAGTTGCGAACCTTCTCAACCACGACCGAACCCTCGAGGCCGGCGTTCTTCGCGATCTGTCGGATAGGCTCTTCGAGAGCGCGCTTCACGATGGCGAGGCCGGTGGCTTCGTCAGCGGTGAGGCCGTCGGTGGAGAGTTGGCCCGCCGCTCGGAGCAGCGTGACGCCGCCGCCAGGGACGATCCCTTCCTCGACTGCCGCCCGAGTGGCGCTCAGGGCGTCCTCGTATCGGTGCTTCTTCTCTTTGAGCTCGGTCTCGGTCGATGCGCCGACCTTGATGACGGCGACGCCGCCCGAAAGCTTGGCCAGTCGCTCCTGGAGCTTCTCCCGGTCGTAGTTGCTGTCCGTCTTGTCGATCTGCGAGCGGATCTGGTTGATCCGGCCAAGCACCTGCTCCTTGGAGCCGGCGCCCTGGATGATCGTGGTCTCTTCCTTGGTGATGACGATCCGCTCGGCAGTGCCCAGCATATCGATCGTCACGTTCTCCAACTTCGTTCCGAGATCCTCGGAGATGAACTGGCCGGCGGTGAGAACCGCGATATCCTCGAGCATCGCCTTTCGTCGGTCGCCGAAGCCCGGGGCTTTGACGGCCGCGATCTGCAACACGCCGCGGATCTTGTTGAGAACGATCGTCGCAAGCGCGTCGCCCTCCACGTCCTCGGCGATGATCAGGATCGGGCGGCGGGTTGCGGCGGCCTTCTCGAGGAAGCCGACGAACTCCTGCGCGTTACCGATCTTCTTCTCGTGGATGAGGATCAGCGGGCGCTCGAGGACGGCCTCCATGCGCTCCGGATCGGTGACGAAGTACGGCGAGATGTAGCCGCGGTCGAACTGCATACCCTCGACGACGTCGAGGGTCGTCTCGCGGCCCTTGCTCTCTTCGACGGTGATGACGCCGTCCTTGCCGACCTTGTCCATCGCCTCGGCGACCTGCTTGCCGATCTCGTTGTCGTTACCGGCAATGGTGGCGACGAACTCGACCTGCTCTTTGTCCTTGATGGTCTGAGCCTGGCTCTTGATGTAGGCGATGACCTGCTCGACCGCCTTGTCGATGCCGCGCTTGACGGCGATCGGGTTGCCGCCGGCGGCGACGTAGCGGAGGCCCTCGTTTACGATGGCCTGGGCAAGGACGGTCGCGGTGGTGGTTCCGTCACCGGCGACGTCGTTGGTCTTGGAAGCGACCTCTTTGCAGAGCTGCGCGCCCATGTTCTCGTACGGATCCTCGAGCTCGATCTCCTTGGCGACGGTGACGCCGTCCTTGGTGATCGTCGGGCTTCCCCACTTCTTGTCGAGGACGACGTTTCGTCCTTTCGGTCCAAGCGTTACCTTAACGGCATCCGCGACCTTGTTAACGCCGCGCTCAAGCGCTCTGCGTGCATTCTCATCGTAAAGTAAATTTTTTGCGGGCATAGGATTCTCTCCAGGTTAGCGGTTGGCAGTTGTTTTGAGTTAGCAGTTCGCAGTTTGTAGCTAGCAGTTTTCGGAAGTAGAGTCGGGTTTGAGACTGCGGATGAAGCCGTCGAGCATTCGGCTTAGCTCGACTGCCATTCCTTGCAGCGGCTTCAATTCTTCGGCCGATGCCACTTCAGTTCTGAGCGCTACTTCAAGCTCCGTTCGTAGCTCGAAGAGCGAACCTTGGGCGATGCGGCAGAAGTTGGCGAGGGAGGCTTTGCTTCCCCTGCCATATCCTTCCGCAATATTCGCCGGAATCGAAACGGCCGACCTTCGCAGCTGACTCGTGAGGCCGAACTGCTCGTCGCGAGGAAAGCGCCGGGTGACCCGATAGACCGCTTCTACCAAGTCCATCCCTAGCTTCCACACGCCAAGCTTCTCGTATCCGAACTCTGCCAACTGCTAACCGCCAACTGCAAACTCGCGAAGCGCCTAATTCAGGATCGCGTAGATCTGGTCCTCGTCGAGGATCGTGTAGTCTTGGCCTTCGTGGGTGACTTCGTTGCCGCCGTACTTGCTGAACAGTACGCGGTCTCCCACTTTAACGCTGAGGGCATTGCGCTCTCCGCTGTCCAGGACGCGGCCGGTTCCTACGGCGACGACCTTCCCCTCCTGGGGCTTCTTCTTGGCGCTGTCGGGAAGGTAAATGCCCGAAGCGGTTTTGTCCTCTTGCTCCATGAGCTGGACGACGACCTTATCGCCGAGCGGCTTTAGATTTGCCATGTGTTCCTCCGATTGATTGGATGTCGAATTTAGCAGTCGATTGACTGGTTTGCTAAATTGTACCGTCGGAGGAGGTACGCAGTGTCAACCGTTTTGGCACTTTTTCGCCCCGAGTGCCAAGACGCCGACCATCGCCCACAAGTCGTAGCAGCGTCTCACAGCCGATTCCCCTTTCCATGCGGCTCCTCATTCCGTTCCCGTGGCTTAGGCCCAATGGCCAAGCCCATAAAAGTTCTTCGTGAGCACGGTTCAACCTCGTCCGGAAATAAGTCCACGGCTACGAGGATAGAAAATTTGCCGAGGCATATCTTGCTTGGAAAGGGCCATCGGCAGGGAGCCGATGTTACGGGCACGCCGGGATTGTCCACCGGTTGCGATGGAAGAGCAACATTTCACGTTGCTGGACCCGTCGTTCAGTTACATCGCAACGGAGGATACATGAGCACCGCCGCACTAATTCTTGCCGCCACGCTGACCACGTCGGGGTCGGTCACGAGCACCATTAACGCTTACGTCTGGCCGACGCTCAAGCTTGCCGCATCGGGCGGAAACGCAGCCGTCGCTCCAAGCGGCGAGTTGACCGGACTCGCTTCGCTCGTCGCGGCCGGACAAAATCTCTCCACAACCGCAACCGGCCGCGTCGGCGGAGACGCCGCTTCCGCTTCCGTCCTGGTTGGTTCCCTCCGCTCACGCGATGAAGCGCTCGGCAAAAGCGGCGTCGTCGTAGGCTCCGACAGTGCCCTGCTGACGACGGGCGCCGAGAAGGACAGCTTTCTCGAGAAGGAATTCGGGGTGCGGATGCTCGCCTCCAAGCCGGGCAAACTAGCCGCCGATGTGACGGCGTGGCTCGAATCGCGACTTACGATGGGCGAGACCAAACCGGCTTCGTTCGGATCCCGTGTGTTAGCGGGCGCGGCAATGTACGTGGTTCCGGCCGGAGCCGGGATCTTCCCCGTTGGAACGATCTCATTTGACGGTCACAAGGTTCCGGCCGCCGTTACCACGGCGACCCTATCGTTGGAAAACGAGACCGCTCAAATCGCCCTCGCTCCGATCGGTACGAACTCAAAGTTCGCCCTCGTCTTCGCCTTGCCCGCTCCGGGTAAGACTCCCGGCGACGTCCTCGACGAGTTCGGCTCCAAGTGGAACGAAACACTTGCTTCTCTGAAGAAAGGAGACGTAACCGTGACGCTGCCAATCTTTAAACAGGCCGTCGACCGTGACGTCACGAGTTGGCTGGGATTGAAGGGCGAAGACGCCTTGACCGCCCGCGAACGGCTTTACGTGGCGATCGGAGTCGAACCGCCTCCCCCGCCTAAGAAGGCGAATCAAGCCGGCGGCGGCGTAGGGCTCGGCGGTGGAGTGTGGATGCCGATCTGGCACCCGATGGCCCCGCTCAACGTTCCCACCTCGTACGGCGTCGGCGGTGGCCAAAAGCGCTCCAATCAAGAGCCCGCGACGCTCAACCTGAACCGAGCCTTCGTTTACGCCTTGGCAGACACATCCACTGGCCAGGTGGTATTCGCCGGCGTTTACGCAAATCCTTAAAAACAAAAAATCCCTGCCCTGTAGCGCGAAAGCGCCGCGGGGCAGGGATTTTATTGTTAGAACTTGACGACGCGCAGAGCCTCGGCAACGATTTTCTCTACCGAAGGGAGCACGTATAGTTCGAGCGGCTTCGCCCACGGAACCGGAGTATCCAAACGCGTCACCCGCGCCGGAGGCGCGTCCAGCAGGTCGAATGCCTTCTCGCTGACCCGTGCGATGACTTCACCCGCGAATCCACAGGTCATCGGAGCTTCGTTCACCACCACGAGACGGTGGGTCTTCGCGAGCGAAGTGAAAATCGTCTGCTCGTCGAGCGGAACGAGCGAACGAAGGTCGATCACCTCCGCACTAACACCAAGCTTCAATAACTCTTCCGCCGCCGCCAAACAGTGATAGACATTCTGTCCGTAGCTCACCAGCGTCACGTCGCTGCCGACGCGGCGAAGCTTCGCTTGGCCCAGCGGAACGATGTAATCCTCGTCTGGAAGAACCTCCGCGATCTCGCGCTTTCGATAAAGCTCCTTGATCTCGTAAAAGATGCACGGATTGCCGTCTCGTAGCGCCGCCTTCAGCAGGCCCTTCGCGTCGTACGGGGTCGAAGGAACCACCACCCGCAGACCGGGCGCGTTGCAGAACCACGCCTCGTTCATCTGACTGTGGTACAGCGCGCCTCCACTATAAGCGCCGGCCGGGCCGCGAACCACGATTGGCAGATTGACCTCACCCGCGGTGCGATAGTGGTAAGTCGCCATCATATTGACGATCTGATCGAAGCCGCATGAGATGAAGTCGATGAACTGCATCTCGGCCATGACCGTCTTGCCGGCGAGGGCAAGTCCCACGGCTGAGCCGACGATGCACGCCTCGGAAATCGGCATGTCGACAACCCGGTCGCTGCCGTATTGACCGAGCAGCCCTTCGGTTACGCCAAACGCGCCCCCGAGCAAACCGATGTCCTCACCCTGACAAACCATGTCCGGGTTGCTTTGCATCTCTTCGAAGAGTGCTTCTTTGAGGGCGGTCAGATAGTTCTTCTTGACCCCTTCCTGAAGCGGCGACGAGCTCTGGGGGTTTGTAGCGACCGCGCTCATCGACCCGACTCCTTGAAAACCCAAAGCGCGGCTTCCTCCGCCTCCGGAACGTCCGCCGCGATCGCGAACTTAATGCCTTCGTTCAAGAACTCGACCACTTCGGGCGGAAAATCGTCGTTGGAAGCCTCGGCCGCGTTCTTTCCTTCTGCGTGGTACTTCGCCGCTTCCTCCTCAGAGAGGTGTCCCAGTTCCAGAAGCTGGCGGCGACAGACCGCGATCGGGTCGCGGGAGCGTCCCTTCTCGATCTCTTCCGGTGGGCGATAACGTGCCGCCCGGTCGTCGTCGTGGTCCCCGTGACCATAAGCGCGGAAAGTCTTGCACTCTACGATGCTGGGGCCTTGCCCGCTACGGGCGTATTCCACCGCCTCCATCACCTTGTCGTACACGTCGAAAACGTCTTGGCCGTCGGCCACGATGCCCGGAATTCCGAAACCGTCGGCACGGCGGGCGAAATCGCGTTGCGAATACTCGAGCTGGGTCGGCGTGCCGTACGCCCACTGGTTATTCTCGATGATCGTCACTACCGGCAGCTTGTGCACGGCGGCGTAATTGATCGCCTCGTGGAAGATCCCTTGCGCGGTTGAGCCCTCTCCGTTATAGGTGAGGCAGACGGCATCCCCTCCATTCAGGCGATCGGCATAAACCACACCGGCCGCCACAGGAATTGTGCCGGCCAGCATGGAAGTCGAGTGGATGATCCGCTTTTCACGGCTGCCGATGTGCGACCAGTTGTCTCGAGCCCGGCCGGGCGAAGTGACCTTGCCCCAGACTTGCGAGCACACCTGCTCGATGGTCAGTCCCATCCGATTGGCGTCGCGCCACCGGAATTTCGCATCCTTCAGGAAGAACGCGGACATGTCTCGGTGAATCGGCGAGATCCAGTCGGTCGGCTTCAGACCGAAAAGGGAGCCCACGATGATCGCCTCTTGGTTATGCGAAGAGTAGAGTGTGCCGGTGAGGTTGCCCCGCTTCTTCTCTTTAATCAGGCGAACGTCGAAGTATCGGGCCAAATAAAGCTGTCGATAAATCTCTAGACAGTCCTCGCGCGACAGTAGGTCGCGAGGACGAGAAGCTTGGGGGGTTTCGGCGGGCGATTCGGTCTTCTCGGCCGTAGCCGCAGCAGAGTTTCGACTCAAATTGTGGACTCCGTCAGGCGAACCTGAATAGGATGTCAGGTTACCCGACAAAGTGGCGCTGGCTTCCAGCCCGTGTGTATCCGGTGCCACGTAGCACTGGCTCCTAGCTAGTGGGTCCCAAGGGCATCTCTGCCCTTGGCCCCCTCACACGACCAGGATGGTCGTGATACACACGGGCTGGAAGCCCGTGCCACGTTCTACTTGGCGTTCTTGGTCAGGAACTCGAAGAATCGAGCCGGGCCACCGTAACCCACGAGCTGGTCCTGCGTGCCGCCGCTCTTGTCCAGAACGACCTGCAGCGGAATTGCCTCCGCGTGGTAGCGGCTCGCGATCGTCGGCTGCTGGTCCACGTCGATGCGGCACCACACGTAGCTCTTGCCCATCGCCTTGAACTGCGCGGTACCGAAGCACTCTCGCTCTAGCATCTTGCACGGTCCACACCAAGTGGCCATGAAGTCGATGAAGACGTGCTTGTTGCTGGCTCGCGCCACTTTCAGAGCTTCATCGAGGTCGGTGTACCATCGGCCGTTATTGATCTCGTCGAGCGACAGCTCGCGTGCGTCGGCCGGCGGAACGAAGGTGAACGTCGAGTCAGGAAGATCCGCGTTGAGCTCGAGGCTCTTCGTATCCAGGATCGTGGTCAGTTTGCCGTTGTTCGGGTCGTTCAGCTCGATCTGCGACTTCCGCGCCACATTGTCCGAGGTGCTCAGGAAGTAGGTCTTCGTCTTCTTACCCGCCGTCGCCTCGACGACGGAGAGCGGAGTTCCGTTCATCTGTCGCTGACCGATCGCCCGGCTGCGAGGAGCATCGTACGCCTTCGGATTGAAGAATCCGGCAAACAGTCCAAGTTCGTCGGAGGTCAGGAATTCCTTAACGTCCTTCTCGGTCTGCGGGCGCTTGAAGTAGGTGTTATCCTCCTTGGTATACGTCGTGACCTGTTTTCCATCGGCGACGATCGTCCCGGCCGGAGTTTCGATCCGGGCCAGGTTCGGCTTTTTGAGGGCGATCGTATAAGTCTCCGCCCCGGAACCGACGGTCTGGGCGGTGTAGGTCGATCGAACCGACTTCGCCTCGTTAAGCGCCTTGCCGAAGCTGGCAAGAAGCGAGGTGCCGGAAGTCTGGGCCGCGGCGACGGCGGCAATAGCGGCGATAGCGACGAGAGGCCACGTTCTTCGCATAGAGAATCTCCTGATAAGATGCGTTGAGATGGCGCTAGTGTATCGCACTTTGCTACGCACGGCGCACAATGTGTCGGCCCTCAATGTCCCGAAATCTGACCCTCGGCCTTCTATTCGCGATTATCGCGGTTCATGTCGTCCTCGCGGCATCGTTTGCCTCGGTAACTCCGTTCCGCACTCCGGGCCTCCTGGGCGGCCGCGTACAGATCGCGGACGTCGGCGCCCCCGACGAGCGACAACACGTTAACTATGTCCTCCGACTCGCCCACGGTGGCGGGTTTCCCGTGTTCAATCCCAAAGATCCGAACTTGAGCGAGACGCTGGAGAGCCACCAGCCCCCCCTCTTCTATTTCCTCGACGCGGCTTGGGGAACGGTCATGAACGGCTATATGCCGCCCGCGCCGCCCGCTACCGAGGGAAAAGAGATGAGCCAGGACGATGGGCTCAAGCTGCGGTCCCTCAACGTCCTCATCGGAGCTTTCACCATCGGCGGCGTCTTCATGCTCGCCTTCTGGAGCTACGGGAAATCGGAGGTCGCCCTCGCCGCCGCCGCCTTCGCCGGACTGCTTCCTATGCTCGCCGCGCTCGATGGAGCGGTCAGCAACGATCCGCTTCTCTTCTGCCTCTGCACCTGGACCCTCGCCCTGCTCGCAAAGGGTGTTAGCGAGGGGTGGACCACCCGACTCGCACTGACGATCGGCATCCTCACTGGACTCGCTATCCTCACCAAGACCTCGGGAATCGTCCTCCTGCCGGTGATATTGGTAGCAGTGCTCCTTAAAGGAGAACGTCCACGTCCATCCGCCACCCAGTTTGCGACCGCACTGGTTCCGATCCTCGTCCTCACCGTTCCCTGGTTCGTTCGAAATACGAACCTGTACGGAGATCCGCTCGCCCTCGGCGCATTCGGACAAGCTTTCGGCGGCACCGCCCAGGCCAAAGATTTGATCGGTAGCTTCGGCCCGGCCGGCTACTGGATCGATATGGTCGGCGGCTACACGATCCGTTCCTTCATCGGAACCTTTGGGTACATGGACGTTTGGCTTACCAACAACGGCCATCGAAATGGCGAACCCGGCCTTTACCGCGCGGCTTGGCTGCTGATCGCCATCGGCGCCGCTGGCTGGGTCTTGGCCATCCGGCAAGAGCCGAAGGAAGCAAAGCGGGTGCACCTCGTGAACGGGCTATTCTTCCTAGCCGTCCTCCTCACGTTTCTAAAATTCAACATGCAGTATTTCCAGGCCCAGGCGCGCTATCTGCTGCCGGCGATCGGTCCGATCGCCGCCGCCGTGGGCGCAGGCTTGGTAGCGCTGACGCGCGATCGCCGACTCCTGGCATTGGGCGTCATCGTGCTCGTCTTCGGATTCCTCGACGTTTTCGCCCTCACCCGTCTTCCCGGTCAATTTGCAGAGCGGACCGGCATGGCCCAGCGGACGCCATGATCCTCTTCCACGTAACGACCGCCCGTAACGACCGCCTTGGAATTCGCGTCCAATAGGAGATAGTGGTGTCGGCCCTGTTCGAAAAAACCCGCGCAAGTACCTACGACGAAGACCTCGCTCTCGTCGAGCGTTTCTTGTCGGGTGATCAAACCGCCTTTGAGGCGCTGTACGCCAAATATTACGACAAGGTCTTCTCCATCGCCTGCGGCATCCTCGTCGACCACGACGAGGCCGCCGACGCGGTTCAGGAGGTCTTCACCCTCGTCTATCGCCATCTCGGAAGGTTCGATCGCCGCTCCCGATTTAGCACCTGGCTATTCCGGGTTGCCGTCAATCGAAGCATCCAAGAAGCCCGCCGCCATCGCCACCGATGGCGCAACGTCGAGCTCGACGAAACGACCGCCGGAGCCGCGCCGGAAGAGGCCGACACCTCCGATCCAAAGGTCCAGGCCACCCTCCTGCGAATGGTCCCCGCCGACCGCGCCCTCTTAGTTCTCTTCTACTGGGAGGAGCTAAGCCTGCAGGAGATCGCCGACAGCCTCGGCTGCAATGTCAACGCCGCCAAAACGCGCCTCTACCGAGCTCGCGAACGGTTCCGGATGCTGTATGAGGGAGAGGCATGAAGGGAATTCCGCCTGAAATCGACCGGATCATGTGGACGATCGCGGAAGACGGTAACCACGGCGCGGCCGATGAGTTCGTTCAGCGTTATCCGCTCTATCGCGAGGAGCTTCTCCGCCGCCGAGAAACCGTTTCCCGCCTCAAAACGAGTGGCAAGCGCGTCAAGTCGGAAACCATTCCGAAGTTCGTGCCCACCGAGAGCATCCGAACCGCCCCGGCCCCCCGGCAGGTGGCGATCGTCTCCGCCCTCGTCCTTGCCGCGCTGGCTGCCGCATCGTATACGATCACGTCGCTCGCCGCCCCGCCCCCCAAGCCGGAGCAGATCCTCGCACCGGGAGGGTCGTCCCCATCGAACGTCGCACCCAAGCTGGAGCCTCGAAAGCCGGAATCGCCAATCGCGAAATCTAACCCCGATACTTCCGAGGCCGTTGTCTCGCATCAGACGCAGACTCCGGAATATCTGAAACCGCAGACGTTGGTGCTCAAGAAAGCCGCCCTCGTGGACGCCTTAAGACTCATCGCGAGCCAAGCCAAGGTGCGGATCGAGATCGCTCCCGGCATGCCCAATCCGACCATCGCGCTCGAGTATCGCGACACTAACGCCATCGAGATGCTCAAAGACCTTGGGTCGAAATACGGGTTCACCCCGTTCGACCAGGGGGATGGAAGCATCGTCGTGTACCCGGCCGTCGACCCATCCGGAACCTCCGCCGGACCGAGCAACGCCCGCCGGGTAGGCGGATGATCTTGCGGAAGTCGCGTTAAGGCATAGGTAACTCGTTATTCCCGTTGCTATACTGAACGTGGGATCGCGGGAGATTTGCCATGCCTAGAGTTCAGCGCGCCTCTGACGTCATCGAGATAATTTCGGAACGCGCCATTTATTTCGGCACGTTCGCCATCGGGATCGGAGTCCTTGCCGGTCTGCTGGTCCGCTACCAGGGTCAAACCGGCGTTCTCGTTCCACTGGGATTCGTCCTGCTCACGATCTTCGTCGGCGTGTTCGGATATTCGGTCTACACCGCACTCCAAGTCCGCAAGGTCGTCGGCAAACCGGTCATCTGCCCGTTCTGCGAAGTCGCGAACGAAGTGGTCGGCGACGCCAACGAAGATTTCGATTGCGTCAACTGCCACCGAATGATTCCGATCGTTGACGGAGCGGTTCTTCCCGTTTCGCAGGTTCGATGCGGTTACTGCAACGAGCTCAACTTCTACAGCGAGAAAACCGAAGCGCTCCTTTGCGAGAAATGCAATCACGAGATTCCGCTTGCCCGCGACGACGGCGCCCCTAAGAAATCGATCCCGATGGGATTCGCCGTCGTCGACGACGAAGCGATGTACGAGTTGTTGCTGGTCGGCCACGGTCATAAGGAAGAAGAGCTGATCCAGTGCCTTCAACAGATGCTGGCCCTGAACCGAAACCAGGTGAAGCAAATGCTCGGCGACCTTCCGGTCACCCTGCTCACCGGTATCACTCGCCGAAAGGCGGAAATGCTAAAGGCGCAGCTCTCCATCCACGACGGCGAAGTAGAGTTCCGCCAAATGGAAGAAGCCCGCTACTAACCGGCGTCTGCCCCGTTGCCAAAAACGGTCTGGGATCCTCAGGATTCCGGACCTCTTTGCTTTAGCCGACGGCAACCGCTTAACGCCAAATCGGAACCCCAGTCCGCCAACCTGAGGTATTCTTTTGCGAAACAAATCAGCGGCCAAGTGCATCATGCATGGAAGCGCTACTCTCTAGGGGGTTCTCCACTCTTGATGAAGTTGCTCCAGCAAGCGACACACCTGGCCCACCGCCAGGGGTCAACACGCCTTAAGACCACATTGTTCCTCGCCGCCATCGGCGCCCTTCTTCCCACCAGCGCGTTCGCCGCGGAAGGAGAGGGGGTTAGTCTCAAATTTTCCGGAAGTGATTCCGGTCTGCTCATCGCGGCGCTCGTTTTGGGCCTCATCGCCGTCGGAGCCGCCCTCTTCCTCCGTTCCTGGGTACTCAAGCAGAACCCGGGCAGCTCGGAGATGCAAGAGGTCGGACTCGCCATCCGAGACGGCGCTACCGCCTACCTAAAGAAGCAGATCGGGACGATGATCCCGTTCGTCGTCCTGCTCGCCCTCGGACTATTCGGCTTGTCCTATCCGAGCGGAATCTTGCCCGCAATCGGCGTTGCGGTCGCGTTCGTCTTCGGGGTCATCGGCAGCTATACCGCCGGTTCCACCGGAATGATGATCGCCGTCAGCGCCAACATGCGCACGGCCCATGCCGCCTTGAGCAGCTATAAGCGGTCGCTCGAGACGGCGTTCCGCAGCGGCGCCGTCGCCGGCCTGCTCACGGTAGGAATCGGCCTTGTCGGCGCGTGCATTATTCTGCTGATCGGCGGCAGCAACGCCATTCAGTATCTTGTCGGATTTGGCTTCGGAGGTTCGCTAGCCGCGCTCTTTATGCGCGTCGGCGGTGGAATCTTCACCAAAGCCGCCGATGTCGGCGCCGACCTCGTCGGCAAGGTCGAAAAGGGGATCCCCGAAGACGACCCCCGCAACCCGGCCGTCATCGCCGATAACGTCGGTGACAACGTCGGCGACTGCGCCGGTATGGCCGCCGACGTGTTCGAGTCGTACCTCGTCACCATCATCTCCGCCATCGTTCTCGCCGCCGCAACATCGAGCGTGCTCGATACGCACACTTGGATGAAGCTGGTGCTGTTCACGATGATCGTGTCGGCCCTCGGCATCCTCGCGTCCGTCATCGGAATCTTCACCGTCCGAGGTAACGACAACCTCGACTCCGATCCGCTGGTTGCGATTCGAAAGGGATTCACCCGATCCGCGCTCCTTGCCGGTCTCGGCGCGGCCGTCGTGGCATTCTTCTTTATGGGTGGCCGACAGCCGCTCCTCACCGACCGCCTTTCGCCGCTTCAGGATTCGCTTCGAACCGATGCGACCTTCCTTCAAAAGGTGCGCGAGGAAGTCGCGACCCGAAAGCCTTCGCAAGCCGCCGTAGACGCCGCGGTGCAGGAGAAAGCGAAGGAGTTCGCCAAGCAACCGAAGGATATTAAAGCGAGCGATATCTTCGCCGATCCGGCCAAGATTCCCACGTCCGTCCAAGGATTCTCCCAAGCTTCGGTCGATCGCATTCTGCAGAAGAGCGCTAATCCGGTCGCTCCCTCTGAAGTCACCGCCGCCGACCTTGTAAACGTTGCCGAGGTTAAGGCCAAGGGTTACCGCCCGGAGGATGCGGGTTACGTTCAGCAGGCGCTGATGGCGCAGCTCGATCAAATGCCGCCGTCGAAGCCTCTCACCGGCTTCCAACGGATCACCGACTTCAAGGACACGAGCATCAAGGCGCTCGACTACGGCATTACCGCTCAGGCGACCGACCCGGCGAATCCGCCGAAGAAGCCGTACGTTGCCATTCGCGACTATTTTGGCGGCGAAGGCGACAACCGGTTCGTGGTCGCCCAGCTTCACGCAAAGGTTCACATTCCGCCCCGTCCCGCCCAAGGGGGTCAGCCGGCCTCGATCGAGCAAAACACCGACCAGACGATCTGGCAGGGCCCGATCAAGCTGTCCGACCTGAACGACAAGATCAAGAAGTTCCAGGAGCAGACGAAAACCCAGGGGATTACTTCCGACATCCAGGTCGTCAAGACCGAGGACGTCGGGGTCTACGTCAACCCCTCTACCGGCGATCTCGCCATCGGCCTTCCCGGCACGATGGATCATCCCGCTTCGCGCCAGAGCGCTCAAAGCCAGTTCGCCTACTACAAGAAGCCGGCGGCGGAGTTGAACGCCGACTACGAGAAGCTCACCGCTAACCCGCAAGGTCCCCAGCCGGTGCTCCCGCAACGGATGGAAATGCAGCTTGCGGTCAATACGCAGGGCGCGATTCCGTGGTGGAACTTCTTCATCCCGGTTCTGGTTGGCATCCTGCTCGCCTTCGGCATCGAGCGGCTCACCGAGTTCTACGTCTCGACGCACAAGCGCCCGGTGCAAGAAGTCGCCGGCGTATCCAGCGGTGGCGCGGCTCCGATGATCATTCAGGGCTTCGCCTATGCCAGCGAGTCGAGCGCGATGATGGTCTTTGCGATCGTCGCCGCCCTCATGGTCCCGCTCTTCGTCTTCCCCGCCACCGTTTACGGCGGCTACGTGCTGGCCCTTTACGGGGTGTCCTTGGTAGGCATCGGCCTTCTCTCGACCACCGGCTACGTGCTCGCGATGGACACGTTCGGGCCAATCTCGGACAACGCCCAAGGCGTGTTCGAGATGAGCGGCGCCGGCAAAGCGAATCCGCAAGCCGCCAAGGCGATCGGCCACCTCGACGCGGCCGGAAACACGACCAAGGCGCTCACGAAGGGATTCGCCATCGCCACCGCGGTCGTCGCGGCGATCGCGCTGTTCAACTCGTTCCGCGGCGCGGCGATGCTGACCGATATCGGTCTAAAGCTCGACACGCCCGAGATCTTCCTCGGCATGCTGATCGGCGGCGCGGCGCCGTTCCTGTTCTCGTCGTTCGCCATCAACGCCGTCGGACGAGCTGCCTTCCAGCTCATTAACGAGGTCCGCCGTCAGTTCCGGGAGAACCCCGGAATTATGGCGGGAACGGTAAAGCCGGACTACGCTCGGTGCGTAGCGCTGGTCACCGCCGCCGCCCAGAAAGAGCTGCTCGCGCCAGGAATCCTGGCGATCGCGCTCCCGACGGCGGTCGCCTTCGGCTTCTCCATCGGAAAGCCGACGACCATCGTCAACGGCGTCGAATACAACCTGATGGGTGCGCAGGCGCTCGGCGGGTTCCTCGCCGGCACCATCCTCAGCGGCCAGCTCATGGCCGTGCTGCTGTCCAACTCGGGCGGCATGTGGGATAACGCGAAGAAGCTGATCGAGGACGGACTTTACGGCGGAAAAGGGAGCGAGGCCCACAAGGCTTCCGTTATCTGCGACACGGTTGGCGACCCGTTCAAGGACACCGCCGGCCCGGCCCTGAACCCGCTCATCAAGGTCATGAACCTGGTGGCCCTGCTGCTCGCCGCGACGATCATTCGGCCGTTCGGCACGCCGGTCTTGGTCACAGTGACCGTCGTCTGCGTCGGTGCGTTGGTCTTCTCCATCTATCTGAGCAAGAAGGGTTCTCTCTCCGAGGATCTCCAACGCGCCCAGAAGGAAGGCGCGAACGCCGATGCCCACCTAACCCACCCCCCGACCCTCGAAACCGGAACCTCGACCACCATCGAGCCCCCCCGCCAAAAGCGACGGATCACCGTCGAAGACACCGACGACGAGGCATAGACCCGTTGAAAATGCCCGAGCCGATTCACGGCTCGGGCATTTCTGCGTTTTGGAGAGCCTTCACAATTCGTTCCTGCTCCAAGAGCGGCTTGACCGCGATGCGAACGTAGGCGTCCCCCATCGAAGCCGCCGTCCTCCCCGCGTTCCGAAGGTGGACACCTTGCTGCCTTGCCCGCTGTACCACCGCTTCGGCCCCCTTTGAGTCGGCCGACAGACGAAGAAGCACCCAGTTCGCAACGCTTTCCGTTACGGTTCCAAACGGCCCGAGCGCCGTTGCGAGTTGCTGGCGAAGCGCCTTTGTCTCCCGATACCGACCTGCGTAGTAGTCCGGCTCCCCCAAGGCACGTGTCGACGCGATCTGCGCGGGAAGGCTCACCGCCCACGGTGGCGACCACTTTGCCAACTCGTTTGTCCCAGCAGAAGGGCCGGTCATATAAGCCGTTCTCAGCCCACTGAGGGCCAGCCCCTTTGAAAGCGATTTGACCACGAAGACGTTTCTCGATTTTGCGGCCAGCATCTCGCAGCTATCGCCTCCGGCATAGTCGATGTACGCCTCGTCGATGAGTACCCTGGTGGTCGGAGGAATCCGATCCAATGCCCGCTCGACGTCGGTTCGAGCGAGAAACCCGCCCGCCGGATTGTTGGGATTAACCAGCACCGCTAAATCGACTCGCTCTCGCCGGATCCGATCCGACCACTCGTCAAGGTCGAGCCGAAAGCATTGATCCTCTCGAAGGAGGAGCTTCTCCACTCGGCACCCCACGATTCCGCAGATGTGCTCGTACTCTCCATAGGTCGGCTCGATCAGAAGAACGCGTGAATCGCGATGAAGCCAAGATCTTAATGCGGAGAAGATCAGCGAAGAGGAGCCGGCCCCGGCAAGAATCGACTCGACCGGAATACGGCGAGCCTCTGAAATCGCGTCTAGGAGCCCCTCGGCATGAGTCGGTGGCGAGGTTCGACACATCCATTCGCCGGCACTTTCGAGTGCCGGCATTACGGAAGGCGCCGGTGGGAACCAAGCATCGAGCACGTCCGCGTTGACCACCCGATGACGTGTCCCGAGGTTGCAAAAGCGCGCTCCCACCTCATCCCAGAACGCACCCCCATGAAAACAGGACTCCACCCCACCAGCTTGCGCTAAGTCGTTGACGTAACCAGCTCGATGCGGAGATTTTTCGGACCTTGTATTCCGAGCGACGTCTTAATCTTGGGCATGTAAACTAACCCCATGAAATCCCTTCTCCGCACCCTCGCCGTGGGTGCGATGCTCGCCACTTTCGGGGCGGCTTATGCTTGGATCGACACCGGCCACATGGTCATCGCGGCGCTCGCGCAGAAGAACTTGACGCTGAGGGCCCGCGCGGAAGCCGATCGGCTGCTGAAGCTTAGCGGTGCGGACTTCATCACCGTCTCGACCTGGGCGGACGAGACTCGGACCAAAGAAAACGGGCCGTGGCATTACGAGGACCACCATTTCCGAACCGATGGTCGGCGAGTCACCGCAAAACCGGATCCCGAGAACGTCGTGTGGGCGATCGATAAGTTCACCAAGATCCTGCAAGACAGGAGCCAGCCCGACGAGAAGCGGGCGGAGGCGCTCAAGTACCTGATCCATTTCGTGGGCGACATCCATCAGCCGCTTCACGCCACCGCCCACGACTCGGACGCCGAGCCGACGGGAGACAAAGGGGGCAACACGTTCCACATCAAGCCGGCCAATGAATTCGCCGACATGCAGCGTCCGCCGACTAACTTGCATTTTCTGTGGGACATGGGCTGCGGCCTCTTCCCGCCCACCCCCGGCCTGCGTAGTGCGGAAGGACAGCAGCGAATCCGTCACGAAGCAAATACCCTGGCCGCAGCTCTCCCCCGGAAGGCACTCCGCCATGTCGACGACCAGAACCCCGAGCACTGGGCGATGGAAAGCTTCGGAGACGCTAAGCGTTACGTATACGCCCTGCCCGCCGACTCAGCTCCAAATTCCGATTACCTGGCCCAAGGCCGCGAAGTCTGCGCCCGCCGCGCAACCCTCGCCGCCTACCGCCTGGCCGATCTCTTGAACAAAGCCCTCCGCTAGTGGCATGGGCTTCCAGCCCATGTGTATCACGACCATCCTGGTCGTGGGAATGGGCCAAGGGCTGGAAGCCCTTGGGACCCACTGGCTGGAAGCCAGTGCCACGTCTCTAAGCAGGCAACCTCAGCCATAATGAACCCCGTGCCAGTGTGGGGCGTGGTCAATCAGAAGGGCGGGGTCGGTAAGACGACGACGGCGGTAAACCTCGCGGCGGGATTGGCGATGCGGGGCCAGCGGACACTCCTTATCGACTGCGATCCGCAAGGAAACGCGACCACCGGCCTCGGGCTCGACAAAGGGAAGGCCGAGGCGACGCTGTACGAGGTATTCGTCGACGCGGTCGATAATCCAGACGATCCGAAGGTCATTCACAAAGCGATCTTCCCCATCGCGGAAAACCTCCACCTGCTCCCTGCGACCCTCGACCTGGCCGGCGCCGAGCCGATCCTCATGAATGCGGTGGGCAAAGAGCTCATTCTTCGCGACGCGATCGCCCCGGTGCGCGCCAACTACGATTGGATCGTCCTCGACGCCCCGCCAAGCCTGGGACTGCTGACGATCAACATCTTGGCCGTCGCCGAAGGGGTTCTGGTCCCGATGCAGTGCGAATTCTACGCGCTGGAGGGGCTGAGCCAACTGCTCAAAACGATCGACGTGGTACGCCGCCGCATCAACCCCGGCCTCAAGGTCGCGAAAGTATTGCTGACGATGTTCGACCCTCGAAACCGCCTCACTCAGCAAGTAACTCAAGAGGTGCGCGACTACTTCGGGGAGAAAGTGAGCGGGATCGTCATCCCCCGCAACGTGCGCCTTAGCGAAGCGCCCAGCTTCGGCGAGCCGGCGGTGCTGCGGTACCCCTCGTCGAAAGGGGCGAGCGCTTATTTCGAATTCGTAGACGAGGTAATCAAAGAATGCGCCGCACGTTAGGCAAAGGGTTGAAGGATCTGCTGGGCGAGCAGCTCGAAGGGACCGCTTCCGACATATCGGTCGACGATATCGAGCCGAACGCGCGGCAGCCGCGTACCCATTTCGACAAGGAAGCGCTCCAAGAGCTGGCCGATTCGATTCGCGAACATGGAATTCTGCAGCCACTTCTTGTGAGGCCCAGGGCCGAGGGGAAATACGAGCTCATTGCGGGCGAAAGGCGGCTAAGAGCTTCCAAACTGGCGGGGCTCAAAACCGTGCCCGTACTGATGCGGTCAGCAGGCAACCAAAACTCGCTCGAGCTCGCGCTGATCGAGAACATCCAGCGCGAGAACATCAATCCAGTCGAGTGCGCTCGGGCCTACCGGCGGCTGATCGACGAGTTCGATCTGACCCAAGAACAGGTCGCCGAAAAGGTCGGTAAGTCTCGAACGGGCGTCGCCAACACGGTACGTCTTCTCCGGCTGCCGAAGCGGATCATCGACGGGCTGGAAGGGGGCCGCATCAGCGAGGGTCATGCCCGGGCGCTGCTCGCCTTCGATAGCGAGCCGCAGCAGCTCGCCATTTACGACCAAATTATAGAAAAAGGCCTCACCGTTCGCGAGGTCGAAAAAGCATCTAAGCCACGAGAGGTACCCCGCACCAAGGCCGAACCGCCTGAGCAAGACCCTAACGACGCCGCGCTGCAAGACGCTCTGAGCACCTTCCTCGGCACGCCGACAAAGTTAGTTAGGGGTGAGGTGGGCGGCAAACTGGTAGTGGAGTTCTATTCCGACGACGACCTAACCCGGGTTCTGGACGTGCTCGGCTTCCGTCTATGAGCGAGTCGGTCTGGATTCGGGAGATGCGCTTCGAAGACGTCGCCGGCGTCGTCGCCCTCCAAAGGCTCGCCTTCCCTCCCCCGTTTTCCGAAGATCTCCACTGGGATCCGAAACACCTCGTCCGCCACATCGAGCTTTTTCCAGAAGGCCAATTCGTGGCCGATTGCGCCGGAGAGGTAGTCGGGAGTTGCAGCAACGCCATCATCGCCGAGCATGCTTGGAACGCCCATGGGAACTGGTATCAAACCGTAGGCGGCCCCAGCCTGCGCGGATTCGATCCGCTCGGAACGACGCTCTACGGCTTGGACATCGCCATCCATCCCCAACATCGGCGGGTCGGATTGGGGCGGCGCTTCTACAACGCCCGCTTTGACCTAATTCGCGCTCGACGGCTCGCTCGGTATGGCACCGGCGTCCGCATGCCCGACTACCGGGCCTATGCGGGCGCCCACCCGGACGTAGATATCCATGAGTACGCCCGCCGCGTCGTCGCCGGCGAGGCGACCGACCGGACCCTTACGCCCCTCCTCCGATACGGCCTGACGTTTCTCGGCGTCTCAGAAAACTATATGCAGGATCCTGAGTCGGGCAACGCGGGGGCGCTGCTGGAGTGGCGGCCATGAAGCTTCGGATCGCCGCCGCCGCGTGGAAGATCCGCCTTGCCCGCCGGATGCGGGGCGATAGCGCCTACTTCGGCCACATGCACGACCTCGTGAGCGCCGCCCACGACGCGGAGGCCCAAGTCGTGGTGCTTCCCGAACTCCACGTACTCGAGCTGCTCCACCTTGCTTCAAAGGTTTCGGAGCGAAATTCGGCGAAGTATCTGGTGCAATACGCCTCGGCGGTCGAAGAGTGGCTGGACCGAATCTCCGACTTAAGCGGACTCGTCATCGTCGGCGGCTCACACTTCAAAGAAACCCCCGAAGGGATCAAGAACGTTTGCGCCGTCGGCGTACCGGGAGCCGCCACGATCCTCTGCGAAAAGAATAACCTGACCGCGTATGAGAAGGATGTCTGGAATATCGTTCCCGGGCGAGGCCTGTCGCGGCTCCCGCATTCGATGGGGGTCACTGTCTGTTACGACTCGGAGTTCCCCGAAGCGGGACGAGCCCTTGCCGAGGCCGGAATGCTGGTCCAATGTGTTCCCTCGTGGACGGAGACCCAACGCGGCTTCCAGCGCGTCCGCTGGAGTTGCCTCGCCCGCGCCGTCGAGAACACCACGTTCGTCGTCCACTCATCCTTAATCGGCGACCTCGGCCGCGAGCCCGCTCCCGCCAGCTACGGTTCCTCGGCGATCATCGTCCCCAGCGCCGACCCATTCCCGATCGAAGCCGTCCTCGCCGAAACCCCGCTCAACGAGGAAGGTATCGTCGTTGCCGACCTCGACTTCGACCTACTCCAACAAGCCAGAACCCTCGGCGAAGTACGAAACTGGGCCGACCGGAACCAGGGAACCTGGACCGTGACCCCCGAACCCCGCTCCCCGGAGTCGCCTGTAAACCAAAAAGGCGAATTGAATTAACTTCCGGAGCCTGGTGTACCGCAGGTACGCCAGATCATCGGCGAGGCGCCGACGCTACGCGTTAGGATCGGACGGCGCGCATGCGCTCGACGAACTCCGAGAAGTAGGGTCGGGAATCCCAGGGACCAGGCGCGGCCTCCGGATGGTACTGGATCGAGTTCGCGTCAAGATCCTTGATTCGGATCCCCTCGACCGTCCCGTCGTTCAAATTGAGCTGCGTAACCTCGGCCCCGGTTCCTTCCAGCGACACCGGGTCGACCGCGTACCCGTGGTTTTGACTCGTGATCGTGACCTTGCCCGTAAGAAGATCCTTCACCGGGTGATTGGAGCCCCGATGCCCGAACTTAAGCTTATACGTCTCGCCGCCGATCGCGTGGCAGAGGAGCTGATTCCCCAGGCAGATGCCGAACATCGGTCGCTTTCCGAGCAAACCCTTCACCGTCTCGACTACGGGTCCAAGTCGGCGCGGATCGCCCGGTCCCGGGCTGAGCAGGATCCCGTCCGGCTTCCAAGACAAGATCTCTTCCGCCGAGGTGGTGGCCGGAAAAATGATGGGACGGCAGCCGGACTTATAGAAGCGGCGCAGGATATTGAACTTCAGTCCACAGTCGAGCACGGCCAAACGAACCCGCCCCGCTTCGTCGGTCTCGCCCATCCCTTCCCGACCTTCGCGGCCCCACTTGTAAGGCGCGTTCGTGCTGACGCCGTAAACGAAATCCGTCTCGTCGTATCCTTGGGCGGCCGCTAACGCTTCCTTTCCTGCATCGAGGTCATCGCAAATCGCCCCCATCGTGACGCCGGCGCTCCTAATTCGCTTGGTGATGAGCCGGGTGTCGAGGCCCTGAATGCTGACGGTTCCCCGCTCGAGGAGGAGCTGGTGGATCGACTTCGTTGCCCGCCAGTTGCTCGGAACGTCGCACGCCTCGCGCACAACCAATCCTGTTGGTTGAATCCGGTCGGACTCGAAATCGTCTTCGTTGATCCCGTAATTCCCGATGAGGGGATAGGTGAGAAGAACGATCTGGCCGGCGTAGCTGGGATCGGTGAGGATCTCCTGGTAACCGGTCATCCCAGTGTTGAAGACCACTTCTCCAACCGTCGTTCCACTCGCCCCGAGTGGCTTGCCCTCGAAAACGGTGCCGTCGCTGAGGAGGAGATAGCGCTTCAATCTAAGCTAAGAGGATACCCGCCGGTCACCCTCTCGGGTGAGAGCGATTGTATTTTTGGCGCACCTCGTCCAGGTCTAGCTGCGTGTACACCTGGGTGGTAGCCACGCTCTCGTGGCCGAGGAGCTCCTGCACAGCCCGCAGGTCGGCCCCCCCTTTGATGAGGTGAACCGCGTAGGTGTGGCGCAACGTGTGGGGACTTACGCCCACCAAACCGGCGAGTCGCGAGTAACGCTCCATCAGGTCGTAAGCGGTTTGGCGCAACATCGTCCGGCCCGTGTCGCTGATCAAAAACGTCCCCGTCGGCTTCTTCTGCAAGACTGGACGCGCTTCGTCGAGATACTTCCCGAGCCAATTGACGGTCCCCTCCGGGAGCGGCACCTGGCGGGTCTTTCCCCGCTTGCCGGTTACCCGCACCGTTCGCTCTTCGAGAGCCAGGTTCGAAAGCGACAATTCCACCGCCTCGGTGACGCGTAGCCCGGCCCCGTATACCAGCTCCATCAACGCCCGATCTCTCAAGCCAGTCGGCTTTGTGAGGTCGGGGGTCTGCAGCAACGCCTCCATTTGCTCCCGGCTCAATGCCTTCGGCAGCGTCTTCGCCTTTCGAAAGCCTCCGGTAGAAGGGAGATCCACCGCCGGTCCCTGGTGATTTCGCTTCAGAAACTTTAGCAAAGAGCGGAGGGCGCTCAATCGCCGTTGCGCGGTCGTCCGGGCGATCCCCGGACCTAGGCTCGCCTCGTACGCCACGAGGTCCACCGGGCCGAGCGCTTTCCAGTCGCGCAACCCACGCTTGGCAAAGAAATCGATCGCCTGGGAAAGATCGTTCTGATACGCGGCGATGGTGTGAGTACTTGCGCCCCGCTCCACCTTCATGTGGTCCAAGAACCACTCGAGGCTTTCGAGGAGCGCCGCCTTTCCCCCTTCCAAGCTCACTTCTTCCGTTTCCAGATGTACACCACCGGATGGATGTACTGCATATCTTCCACCGAGTCGATCGGATCGCCTACCGTCGACTCCAAATCGTAGGCCGCGGTCAACGCGGTCGTAAACTCCTTGTATTCGCGCCCGGCCGCTACTGCCTCGGGCGGGCCGACGGTAACCCCCATGAGACGCTCCCGAGGGGCCGATTCCAGGGTGGAATAGGTGATGTAGTCCGGCTTCAGCTCCGTAATCAGGCGGGCGTCGAACGGATGGTGAGCTCCGTCTGGCGGAAGGTAATAGACGCCGTGCGGCGCCGACGTCGCGGCCAGTTCACGCAACCGGTCGCGGACCAGACCCATCGGGTGCACGTTCCCCGCCTCGTCCAACCGAGCCATGTTCAGCTTCGATGGCGAGTTCTTGAAGAGCGGCGGGCTCCAAAACCAAGGGTCGCTCGCCAAGCCGACCACTGAATTCGGCTTTTCCTTGAAGTACTTCGCGGCGGTATCGCGCGGGTCGGACTCCAACATGTAGCCGGTATTGCGGACCGCGCCGATCAGCCCGCGCATATCGGCCCCACCGAGACCAAGGATTCCTAAGGCCACCAAGATCCGCCCGCTTCCCTGCCGACGGTGTCCCACCGCCACCGCATAGCCGAAGCCGACCGCGATCGCCGGGTAAAGCGGGAACGTGTATCGCATGTACTTGTCGGTCGCCCCGCCGATCATGAAGTAGTAAACGAGGAAGAACGCCAGCAGCGCGATCGCCCAGACGTGGCGTCGGTAAGCGGCATAAGCCAGCCCGGCAAGGCCGGTGAGAACGATGAGAAAACCGATCCCGTTGATCAGGTTTCCGATGTGATAGATGTATCCGCTCGACGTCCCCGCGAACACGATCCCGTGTCCGGTGGCGGTATGCGCCATCTCGAACAACACCCCTTCCTTGAATTTCGCCGTATCCAGCACCGCCCCCGGCGTGGCGACGACGAACGCGACGATGCAAGTCAAGACGCCGAGCAACCCGTCGCGAATAAGACGCGGGCGGTGCCGCATCCCGAGGACGATGAGCAGCACGATCAGGCCGAGAATGCCGGTGTATTTCGTTCCCGCGCTAAGCCCGGCGAAGATGCCGGAGAGGATGGCATCGCGGGTGACGGGATCCTTTATCGGCGATTTCTTATTGGCCTCCTCTTCCGCCGAAGCGTTACCCAGCAAACGCAAGGCGTAAAAGATGCTGATCGACAGAAGGAAAGCCGCGAAAATGTCGACGGTTTGGAAGCGCGAGTGGACGACGTGCGCCGGTGCCACCGCCAAGGCTAGCCCCCCGGCGCTGGCCCCTACATCCCCGACAAACCGACGCAGAATGAGAAAGACGATGAGCACCGTCCCGGAGCCGGCCAACGCATTGATAAGCCGCCCGGCCATGTGGCTGCGCGAAACGTAATCCCACGAGGCCTCCTCGTTCTTCGGGTCTGGTCCCCCGGTGTAAGCCGCCGTCATGTCGCTGGCCACCTTGAGGACGGTGAGGTACAGCGTGCCGTAGTTGTAAAACCGGGGGGTGAAGTTGAGCTTCGACGGCTCGATCGCCTGGCTATAAGCCCAGATCACCGGCTCGTCCGGATGGTAGCTCGAATTGTGCAGGTCGTTCTTGAGCCCCCAGCCGATTCCCGCCAGCCGCAACAGCAGCGCTAGCAGGAACAAGCCCGCCGGCAAAACGATTCGCAGGCGGGCTCGCGATAGAGGAGCGGCGTCGATCACGGCGACGAGCTTACTTCTTCTTTTCGGCTGTCTTTTTCGCCGGAGCAACAATCGTTCGGCTGACCAGGCGAAGGGTGGTGTGCCCCTTCATCCGTTCCTCGTACGCCGCATCGGGATTGTCCGGCGTCATGATCTGAAAACTGCCGACCGACGTCGCCTCCGCCTTCAGCGTGTGCTTCGTTTTTGGATCGAGGTCAAAGAGGATCGTGGCGTCCAGATTGAGCGGCAACTTCTGCAGCCCGGTCTCGGCCGGTGTCGATTCGGAAAGCTGGTGGATAAACTCGGCGAGGTCGGTCGCAAAGTTTAGCTTCGCCTCTACCCGCAGCACCTTCCCCTTCTCTCCGTTCACCAATCCTTTATAGGTGTAGGTGTAGTCGAGCCGCTGGACCGCGTTCTTCCCGTCCTTCCCCTTCAGCTTCTGCGGCTGGTAACCCACCGTTCGTTTCCAGGTGTCGCCCACCTTCACGTCGTCGAACGACGTTCGCGGCGCGAGGTCGAGCGCGCTCTCCATATTGCCGGTGAACAGCGCCAGCCGGTGAAGCTCGCCGATAAATTGACCGAGGAATGCGCCGAGTCCCTGCCGCGCCGTCGTCGCGCCGATGAAAAGCGATTCTCCTTTCGTGGCGCCTGGCTTCTTCTTCGGCGCGAGGTCCTTCATGTCGACGATCTCGTTGAACGGCGAAACCGTTAAGCGAAAGTCGTAGTTCACCTTGTCGCGTTTGGTTTGGGGCGGCGAGGTGAACGTCTCTCCGGTGATCTCCTCCATGTAAGGGCGCTTGTAACGGACCACCGCGATGCCGTCCGCCTTCAACGCCTCCACGTGCACCGTGAAGTCGTAATTGATGTCGAAATCTTCCGGGATCCACGTCTCCAGTCCCCGCGCCCGGCGTTCCGCCGTAATACCGGATCGAACCGAGTACGTGAGTTGCTCGTTGGGAGTGTAGACCCGCCCCAGGGAGACGGCGGCCTGCCCTTGATGGGCGACTAATGCAAGAACAAGGGAAGGAACGAAGCTCAAATGGGTACCTCAAATGGAGAAACGCCGGAAAATGCTCCGGCGTTTCCATTGTATCGTACGTTGTTTCGGGCTTAGCGGGTGACCTGCTTGGCGATCACCATTCGCTGGATCTCCGAGCAGCCTTCGCCGATCTCGGTCAGCTTGGCGTCGCGCCACAGCTTCTCCACCAGGTACTCCGGCGTCATCCCCCGGCCGCCGTGGATCTGGATGGCCCGGTTCGTCACCCGGTTGGAAGTCTCGCTGGCATAAAGCTTGGCCATCGAGCTCTCCTTGATCACCGGCTTCCCTTCGTCGAAGAGGGTCGTTCCGTGGTGAAGCAGGAGCCGCGCCGCGGTGATCTCCATCTCGCTGTCCGCGATCATGTTCTGCACCGACTGCATGTCGCAGAGTCGGCGGTTGAACTGCTCGCGCTGCTTGGAGTACTCCACCGTAAGCTCGTGCGCCTTCTCCGCGATCCCGAGCGCCATCCCCGCGATCGCGAGACGGCCACGGTAAAGCAGCCCGATCGCATCCTCGAACTTGCACGGAGTGTGCCAGCCGACTGCGTCCTTAAGGTCGAAGCTCGTCGTCCACGACGCGGAGACGCCAACGGTATGGATCCGCTCGACGTTCGTAAAGCCGAGCTGGTCGGTCTCAACCAGAAACGCGGTGAGCTCCGTATCGGACGTCCGCGCGATAAGGACGATCAGGTCGGCCTTCCCCGCGTTCGTGATGAACATCTTGCGGCCGTTGATCTTGTAATAGCCGGGACGTTCCTCGATCGGCGTCGCCTTCGTCTTCACCCGGCGCGCGTCGGAGCCGGCATCCGGTTCGGTAAGTCCCCAGGCCAGCTTGATCTCGCCCTTGATAATGCCGGGCAGATACTTGTCGCACTGCTCCTGCGTCGCGAAGCGATCGAAGTGCGCTACGCAGAGGGCGTTGATCGCGGCGACGTTCATCGCGAGCGCCGGATCCCCTTTGGCGATCTCCCGAATCGTGTCGCAGTAGGTCGTGCAGGTCAGGCCCAGCCCGCCCTTTTCGCGGGGCAGCGTCATCGCGAGGATGCCGAGTTCGCCCAGCCGGGGCCAAATCGAATCGGGAAAGGCCCGATTGCTCTCCCACTCGCGCGTTTTCGGGAGAACCTCGTCGGCCACGAAGGCGCGAACGCGCTCAAGGAAGGAGTTTTCGTCTAGATGCATGTCGAAAGGATTGGGACCGCCATTGGTCCGGGCGGAAAATTCGGTTAGCGCCATTGCTTCCGACAAGTTTACTTCCTGGCGACCCCGACTCAGCGGAGACCTATCTCAACGATAGGCCGATGGTTATGGACTCAACTAAGATCCGAGCCTATTTAAAAACGATCACCCTGTCCCGCAGGGTTTCCGTCCCCCAGCGAAGGGTTACCCGCTCCCGCGGGTAACCCTGGTATGAGAGCTGAACTAAACCGCCAAATGCCGACGAAACATATCACAGACGAGTATCCTCTAGAGGAATTGTAATATGTCGAACGTTTACCACGAGCTTGGTGAAACCTCCCGGAGGTTGATCTTGGCCGAGCTTCGCTCGGGCCCCAAGAACGTGACCGACCTGGTGACCTCGACCGGACTCAAGCAACCGAACGTTTCCAACCACCTCGCCCGCATGCGCCAACGGCAGATCGTGCGCGCCGAGAAGGTTGGCCGGGAGGTCTTTTATGCCCTCGCCAGCCCCGAAATCGAGGCGATCGTCCACTCCGCCTGTTGCCAGGGCAAAGCCGCCGTCTGCTCCGAAGCCCTGGAAGAGCTCACCCGCGCCTACGCCGCCGCCGCGATCGAGGGCGACGAGCAGGCATGTTCGGAAGTGATGGACGTGGCGTTCCGAGCCCGGATGGCACTCGTCGACATCTACCAAGAAGTGCTTACGCCCGCCATGGCGATCGTGGGTGAGCGTTACAAATCCGGGGAGATCAATGCGGCTCAAGAGCACCTGGCCAGCAACGTCACCGAGCGGATGATGTTCCGCACCATGCAGCTCATCGGCCCTACCCGCCGGCACGACAAGACCGTGATCCTCGGTTGCGCCCCCAACGGCTGGCACGTAATCGGCCTGCGAATGATCGCCGACTACCTCCGCTTCTGCGGCTGGAAGACCCTCTACCTAGGCGCGAATGTCCCCGTCGCCTGCTTCGTCTCCGCCGTCCACCAATACCGCCCGGAGATGGTTCTCCTAAGCTGCTCTTGCAGCGACGCCATCGGCGAAACATTGCACCTGATCGCCGCCCTCGACGCCTTGCGAACCGACGGCCTCTCCTTCGTCATCGGCGCAGGCGGCCGCTGCCTAGAATCCCACCGCGAGCGCTTCCAAGATTCCCCCCTCGACTTCACCGCCTCCTCCCTCCGAGAGTTCGCCACCTGCCACCTCCCCCGCATCGAACAATTGACACCCGCCACCCCCGTAGCATCGGCTCCCAGCCGATGACCCCCGGAGGCAGGTGTTGCGGTTTTGGGGTGTCGAGGTGTTAAGGCCGGGACGCTTGGCTTCTGCTCAAGGAACTACCCGACCCCGTGAGGGGTCTTCAGAAATTAGCCCCGGCCCGACCCCGGCGGGCGGACCCAGAACGTAAGCCAAAGTGGACGATCCGAATAGATTCCCACCGATTGCCGCTCGTACCGGATACTCCCGAATCTCGAAGAATTTCGTCCCAGCGAATGGTTACCCGCGCCCGCGAATTACTTCGGTGCGAAGACGCCACCTTTCCGAACCTCGAAGAGTTTCCGTCCGACAGCGAAGGGTTGGACCCGCGTAGCGGAGTCCTACCCTGGTATCGAGACCGGCAACCCCTTCAACCCCAACGGGGTTGCGTCCCCGGCACCACCGACCATCGGGCGAGGCATCCCGAACCCGGAGGGCTCTTCAGAGATTAGCCTCGGGAAAAGGGCCTAAGCCGAATGCTTCCCACCTCGATGACAGCACTTCCTTGTCCTCGACGGTAGCCTGTCGCCAATAGGTGAGGAAGTTCATAAGCACCTTATCCGCGGTAATTGAATCTCCAAATTTAAGATAATTCTCTGCCGCCTGTAGCGACCATTCTCCAGCTTCGACGTAATCCCCGAGCATGAAGTAAATATTTGCGAGTTGATTGTAAGTGGAGGCCGCGCCGTACTCATCGTTAGATCGCTCTTTGATCTGTAGCGATTTTCCATACCAAACCTCGGCCGCCCCTAGGTTGCCCCGCTCTTCAGCCAGCCTCCCCATCTCGTGGTACGTCAGGGCGGCGGAGTATTCATCTTCCAGGCGCTCACATAATTCGAGAGACTTGTAATACCAGTTCTCGGCCGCCACAAGGTCGCGGCCATCGAAGGCCGCCACCCCTAACTGGTGATAGGTGGCACTGGCAAACGCCTCGAGCCCTAACCGCTCGCTGATCTCAAGCGATTTTCGATACCAAGTATTCGCCCTTGCCGAGTCCCCGGCTTCTCGTGCAACCATCCCCAGGTGATGAGAGGAGCTGGCTACCCCTTGCTGGTCACCCAACCGCTCACTCCAATCCAGTGACTTTCGAAACCAATTCTCAGCTGCCGAGAGGTCACGCCGATCCTGAGCGATCATCCCCAAGCTGTGACAAGTAACGGCCGCCATGTGCAGGTCGTTCAATCGCTCGCCGATCGCTAGTGTTTTGCGGTACCAAGTCTCGGCCGTCACAAAATCGCGCCGCTTGGCGGCCGACGTACCGAGTTGGTGGTAAGCCTCGGCGGCACCTAGCTCGTCGCCGTTTGAAAGCTTGAAGTCGGCAAGTCGTTGATACAAGCGACTCTCGCTCGTCAAGTCGCCCATGCCTTGAGCAAACGTGGCGAGTACTTGGATTAACGCCGAGAAATGAACGTTTAGATTCAGGCGTTCAGCTTCCGCCAGCGCTTGGTAATAGGTTGGTACGAGTTGGCCGAAGGACAGGCGGTCATCAAGCATGGGACCCGAAGCGAGGGCGGAGCCTAAGCGTGCCATCGTGTCCACGAATGCACCGGCCCAATCTTCACGAGACTTGCGAGCCACTGCGGTCCTCAGGTAACCGGTTAGCGCACCGTGAACTTGATAGACCCCTTCGCCTAGGTCCTTGAGCAAGCCAGCATCCACAAGTGCACCGGTAAGGAGGTCGATGTCGGCGCGCGAAGGAGCCGGATCGAAGTGGTTCGCCATGTGCTCCAAGAAAAATGCATCGACGTACCCCTCGAACAGACTAATTGGAGTGAGGAGCGACTTCAATTCCGGCGACAGCGAATCTTCAACGAATCGAAGGGAGGCGGTCAACTTTGAGCTAAGTTCCCCGTCTGGCAACTTGAGCTCAGCCATGTTTTTTCGCAAGACTTCGGCGAGTTGTGCCGGCGACCGATCCCTCAGCCGGGGCAAGACTGCCCGCATCGCGAGCGGATGACCACCAAGGCCATCGATGAGCTCAATCAATCCCGCGTCGTTTCGGTTGTAAGGAATCCCCAGGTCTTGAAGAAGCCGCTCGCAAAACGCCCATCTACCATTCCCTTCTAACCCGCCGATCTCGATCTCGGAGAAGTTGGAACCACCTAGCCACTCCTGAGAGATGTGGCTCGTCATGATGACTTTGCTCTTGCCACCGTCGAGCCGGCCAAGAAACGTCTTGAGGATTTCGCAATCCTCCGAGGTCAGGTTTCCGAGCGCGAAGTCAAAGTTGTCCCAAACGCTGACCAAGCGGTGCTCTCGCAAGACCGAACCGATAGCGTCGAGCTTGACCGCCATCTCGGCCGACGTAAACGAGTCCTCGAACATAGGCTGACCGATCAGATTGATCAAGTGGTCCACAGTTCGGATGTCGCGGAAGTCAGTCCATAGGCAACCAATGTCTAGGTTGCCGGCGGCTTGGAGTCGTCCCAAATAATCTCGGGCTAGAGTGGTCGTGCCAACTCCCCCAACTCCCCTTAGGAGGATTCCGGCAGGCGGGCGAAGCATGGCCCTTTCCAATGCCTGAACCGCCATCTCGCGGCCAACGCACCCATACGGGTTTTCGGTCTCTCTCGCCTCCGGCGGAAGGTCAGATTGCGGCACGGCATCGCCCCTGCTCATGTTGTTGTCGCTGTAATGCCAAGTCTCGTCTCCAAAGGGAGCCTACACATTACATTGTCTTCGGGGTCCGACGGAAGGGGTTTCCTAAGTAACCGTCCGCTCCGGCGCTAGAAGAAAACCAACCGCAATGCCGCCACCACGGTCAGCACCATGACGACGTCGTTGAATGCCTTCTGCGGGATGATCGGGAGAAGGCGTTTCCCGAGGAGGGCGCCTACGATGATCACCGGGAACATCAGCAAATTGAACTGGAACGTCGGCACCGTGATGATCGGATTCGACGGGTTGTCCCAGGTTAGCCAGAGCAGGAACGGCACCTTCGACAGGTTGAAGATGAAGAAGTAAAGGGCGGTGGTTCCCATCATCCGCTCCTTCGCCATCCCGGTCGCGATCAGGTAGATCTGCATGATCGGCCCGGCAGCGTTCGCCACCATCGTGCTGAAGCCGGCGACCACGCCCGTCACCCTCGTCCCAGACTTACTGTGCGGGAGCAGCCGGTCACCCAACCGCTTTCGTAGCAGCGTGATCCCGACCATGGCAAGCACAATGAGCCCGATCATCGGGTTCATCGGGTCCTTCCAGGTCGGGTGCTCGCCCACGACCTTTAGAAAGACGGTCCCGCAAATCAACCCGCCGACCACCCACGGCGCGAGCTGCCGGAGCCGCGTCCAATCGGTATCGCCACGATAGAACGCCACCGCGAAGCAGTCGGCGAAGATCAGCATCGGGAGCGTCGCGCCAACCGACAACCGCCCCCCAAACACCGCCCCCATGATCGGAATCGCCAAGATCCCGCTGCCCGGCACCCCGGTCTTCGAAAACCCAAAGATCAGCGCCGCCAGCGCCCCCTCCACGTATTGCTGGGTGGTGAGGGGCATTTGTTTAGGCGCTGGGCGTTAGGCGTTGGGCGTTAGGGCGCTGGCTTTTCTTCGCGCCTTACGCTTCGCGCTTCGCGCAAAACGCCCAACGCCTTAACGCCCAGCGCCAAGGTTTTCAAGTATTAAAAAGCTTGACCATCCGGACGAGGTGGACACTGAAGAAGACCGTCTCCGTCTCCGACTTTCGGATCTTGAGCCAGTAGTTGTCCACCGCCTCCAACACGCCGACGTCCTGCCGCTCGGCGGTCGGCTGATTCGAATACACGCTGACCTTCTTTCCAACCAATTCTTGTAGCACGCTGTTCATCGCATTACCCTCCGAAAATCGTCTTGCCGAGGCTGCGAAGCTCGTCGGCCGCTTGAATTACCCGCTTCTTCATACCCGCCTCGCCCTTTTTGAGGAAGCTCCGCGGATCGTAAGTCTTCTTGTCCCCCATCTCTCCGTCGATTCGGAGCACGCCGTCGTAGTTCTTCATCATGTGGTCGGCGATCGGGCGGGTGAAGGCGTATTGGCAGTCGGTATCCACGTTCATTTTGATGACGCCGTACTCCAGCGTCTCGTGGATTTCCTCGATCGTGGATCCGCTGCCGCCGTGGAAAACCAGGTCGAGCTTCGCCGCATCGCCGTACTTGGCAACGACCGCGTCGTTCCCGTCTTTCAAGATCTTCGGCGTCAGCTTCACGTTGCCCGGCTTGTAAACGCCGTGCACGTTGCCGAAGGTCGCCGCCAGCGTGAACCGGCCCAGGTCCTTGAGCTGCTCGTAGGCGTAGAGCATGTCCTCCGGAGTGGTGTACAGCTTCGACGCATGGGCATGGGTGTTGTCGATACCGTCCTCTTCTCCACCGACGACGCCGGTTTCGACTTCTAGAATGAGCCCGAGCGGCGCCATCTCAGCGAGCAGCTCGCGGCTGATCTTCATGTTCTCCTCCATCGGCAGCTCCGATCCGTCGAACATATGGCCGTTAAAAAGGTTGCCGAGTCCCGCGTCCTTTCGCCGTTTGGCTTCCGCGATCAGAGGGCGGAGAAACGTGTCGACCTTCGCCGGCACGCAATGGTCGGTCGTGATCGCGATGTAAACGTCGAGCCGCTCGGCGATCCGGTGGATGTATTCCGCGAGCGCGATCGCGCCGAGCGCCATATTCTTCGCCGGGCCGCTGAAGAACTCTCCCCCTCCCGTGCTGATTTGTAGGATGCCGTCCGTCTTTGTTTCGGCAAATGCGGCGAGCGCGGCGCTCGCGGTGTTGGAAGAAGTGACGTTGATGGAAGCCAGCGCATAGTTCCCCGCTTGGGCGGCGTCGAGCAAGCGGGCGAATGTCTGCGGGTCGGGTACGGGCATTGAACGATAATAGCATCGCGTAGGGTTGAATCTTCCCGTGCAGGCCCTGAAGCGAATACTTGGGTTCGGAGTCGGGTTCGGAGCCGGCATCGCGGCGCTCACCGGCGCCACCTATCTCGTGTCCGGGATGTGGCTGCCGCTCGCGCTGAGCGTGCTCATGGCCGCGCTGTTCTATTTCTCACCCTGGATCACCTCCTGCGGGTTGGCCGGGCCGATGTCCACGGCGGTCCTCTTCGGCGTTTGCGCGGGCTGGTTGGCTACTTCGGGAGTCACGGCGCGGAAGATCGACGTCTCGTACTTCCCTAGCCTGGTCTTCACGGTTATGGCGATCCTGGCGGTGCTGTTCGCCTTTGCCAGCGTGATGGCGGTTCCCGCCAAGCAACGCTCGCCCGGATGGCCGCTTCTCACATTGGTGATTCTCGTCTCGTTAGTCGCGGCGGCCAGTTCGTCGGCCGGGAGCGCCGGGGTGATGTCGCGGTGGATCATGGCTCATCTCGGATTAAGCCGGACCGATACGGAAACCGCCGTGTACTGGGTCAGAAAGTCGATCCACTTCACCTACTACGGCTTCGTCGCCCTGACCGCGAGCGTCGCCGCCAAGCGGGCAAAAGAGCCGGTAGGCAAAGCGATCCTCTTCGCTTTCCTCACCGCCCTCTCCCTCTCCTCATTCGACGAGCTGCGGCAATCCGGTCTCGCCGACCGCACCGGATCGTTCTACGACGTCCTGCTCGACCTTTCCGGCGCAGCGACGTTTCTCTTCCTGACGAACTTGCGGTCAAAGCCGACGCGTCCCGCCGTTACCGAAAAAACACCCTCCCAACCTCGCAAGCCGCCGAAGCGGTAGCCACCGATGTGTCAAAGACCACGTCATTCGTCGCTGCGACCGATCCCTCCAGTCGCGCCGTCTGGTAGGGTCCCGCGGGAGCGGCGACGTTTCGGTTAACTGGCCCGACCCGTCGGCTGAAAACTGCATTGTTGGGTTCGTTTTCGATGTGGTTAGGTTCAAATCTGGGTTCGTTCCGTGGTTTTTACTTTTTCTGGTCCGAAGCTTTGGGTTTGCCAGCCACTTGGGAGACAGTACATTTTAGCTCATATATGTATCCTTTTGTCTACATATTAAGTCCCCGACACGATGCCATCGCGGCCGTTGGCGATAGGTATCTCGTATGAGGAGGGTGGGAGCTCCCGGTGACGCTCGGCGAGGGGGCTCCGCATCCTAAATCTCCCTAGGCCGTACACTAGGGTTATGAGACGCTTTGCGTTTGCACTGCTGCTAGGACTTGGCTCGATCGCCTTCGCGCAAGACGCGGGAACCAAGGTGACTTTCACCGGCCGCGCCGCGCGTGTCGAGACAATTCTGGCGGGGCTTAGCCAAGCGTCCGGCGTCAAGCTCTCCGCGTCCGCGCAAACTGCCGATGAGATCTTGATCGTCTCGGCCAAGGATGTTTCGCTCTCCGACCTAATGGCCCGCATCGCCACCGCGACTTCCGGAGAGTGGCATCAAACTGCCGACGGTTACCGTCTCGCTCAATCGGTCGGCGCGCGCACGCGGGAAGAAAACGAGTCGTTGAACGCCCGAGTCACCGCAATCCGCAAAGGGATCGCCAAGCATCTGCAACCCCCGAAAAAGAGCGACAAGAGCGAGGACCCCGAGGGGCCTCCAATGGAGATGTTTGGCGGCAACGATGCTTCGCTCTACCAGATCGTCGCCAAAGCCGACCTCAATGCGATCGCCGCCTTGCGGACAGGTGAGCGCGTCGTCTTCTCCACCAATCCGACGCGGACTCAGCGTCCGTTCGCCGGCAACGTAATCTCGCTCATCAACGCCTACGTGGCCGAGCACAACAAGCAGGTAAGCCAGCAGCCGGCACCGGAGCAGTCTCCTGAGATGGACAAGATGCCCGACTTCGTCAAGAAAATGATGGATCGGATGACGAAGCCGGTCGGCCAGGTCTCCAAAGCCCTGTTCGTCGTTTCAAGAATGGGTCTCGGCACCTTTGGGATGATGCAAGCCGAGCTGCGGCTTTACGACGCCCAAGGGAAGGTAGCGCTGACCACGCCGACCATGCTCGAATCGACCGATACGAGTATCAGCGAGATGATGCAGCAGATCGGCGCAACTAAGCCCGACCCCAAGAAGCCAAAGACCACGGCCACTCCAATCGACATGACCGAGGATACGAAGGCATTTCAAGCCGCCTTCAAGTCCTCCGGCATGAGCGGAATGCAAGGGTTGAAGATCCCAGCCACGATTCTCGACAAGCTCTATCGGCCCGACCAGTACGACCCGCTCTCGTTCTTGGCAACCGACGAGGTGCTCTCGCTGGCCAAGAAAACCGGCAAACCGGTCGTCGCGGTCCTTCCCGACGACATCGTTTCGCTCCTTTCGAGCGTCATGCCGAACCAGAACCCGACGGTAGAGCAATTTGAGAAGTCGCTGGAATCGGAGCGCGAAGCAAAGGTCGTCGAGGATCCGGCTTGGCTCGTCATCAAGCCGTCCCACCCGGCCGAAGCTCGCGACGCACGGATCGATAGAAAAGCATTGGCGCGATTGCTGGACGCCGCTCGAACGAAGGGGGTCGCCTCGCTGGACGACGTCGCTCAATACGCCTTGAAAGCTCCTTCGCCGATGGAAGGTGGACTAGGCAGTCTCTATGTGCTGCTCCTCGTGCCTGGAGCGTTCTCTCAAAGCTTGAGCGGCTTCACCAACTGGGAGATGCTCCGCTTCTACGGAACCCTCGAGCCAGTTGCCAAGCAGACCCTTCTTAACGGCGGACGCATCCCGTTCTCGGGCCTCACCGCCTATCAGCACGAGCAAGTACGCCGGATGGCCTACGGCGCCATGCCCTCTTTGGAGATCGAAGAGGCGGGCAAAAAGAACGATGGCTTTCCCAGCTTCATGCGCGCCTTTATCGGCGGCAGCGGCGACTACCGCGAAGAGCCGACCGAGCTCCTTCCGAACGGACTTCCGGGCGACGGCTATGTGGAAATGAAAGGAAGCATCGAACCCTACGCCTCCGCGGTAACCCCCGACGGAACCGTAACCCCGGCCAGCATGGCCATCCTAGACGCCGACATGCTCGCGATGTTCAAGATGCTTCGAGAAGACGCTAAGTTGGGTCCGATGGCCTCGATGATGCCGAACCCCGACAAGGTTAAGCTCGGCCAGAAGACTGTCATGGCCTTCACGTTCCAGGTCGCGCCCACCGTCGCCATGCACCAAACCTTGAACGACCACCAAATGGCCAAGGACGCTCAGGTAACGTCGATGGCCAACCTCCCCGACAACTTCAAACAACTGATCGCCACCCGCCAAGACGCTCTGAAGAAGTCCCCCTTCGGTTCCCTGATGGGCTTAGCCGGCATGGGGATGGGAGGTCGGACCGTGATTAAGCCGTGAGGGCGAGTTACGGTGTTGGGGTGTTACGGTATTGCGGTGTTGGGGCCGGTCTCGTGTGGACTGTGGCTTGTGACGTGTGGACTGAGCGAAGCATGAGACCCAGATGTCCCATTCGACCCATCAAAGAAGGTAAAGCCTCACACTAAGAACACCGCAACACCGCGCATGTACCCCCAAAGCCGCCGAAGCAATCAAGATCTGCCGATCATGTCGGCGGCTTCGTGCGTCCTCTGCGGGATCATTTTCGTCGCCTTGAACGCGAATTCCTCGGGCGGCTGGGCGGCCACCGCGAGATGGGGCTTGCTGCCTGAATCCGCGATTTACAAAGGGGCTTACTGGGCTCTCATTAGCTCGGCGTTCGTCCATGTGCAATTGCTGCACCTCTTGTTCAACCTCTCCTGGCTTTGGAGCCTCGGCGGGGCGTTGGAACGAACGATTGGACCATGGCGCTGGCTCCTGTTCCTCCTCACATCCGCCTTTGTCTCCTCTGGGCTTCAACTCGCCCTGGGGGGTATGGGGATCGGGATGTCGGGGGTGATCTATGCCATGTTCGGCTTCGCATGGGCGACCCGTCGCCGCTTCCCGGAAATGGCGATGATGGCCACCAAGGGGAATGTCCAGATCTTTGTCGGCTGGGGTGTGCTGTGCATATTCCTCACCTACACGCATCTGATGAATATCGGCAACGGCGCTCACTTCGGCGGCCTCCTATTCGGCCTCGCCGTCGGGGCGCTGGTCGACCATCCCAAGCTTCGAATCCCTGCCTCGCTTGGCTTGGTCGTTCTAACCGCCGGCGCCATCGTACCGCTCTACTGGAACCCGCTTTCGCCGCTATGGGCGGCTTGGAAGGCAGACGGAGCGTTTCAGCGGAACGACGTTCCCGAAGCGATCCGCTTCACCCGGATGTACTTGGATCGAGGAGGCGACGACCAAGAGTGGGCCTGGAGGAATCTCGCCATCGTTTACGCCCACCAAAAAGACAGAGCACATTTTCAGGAGGCGATCGACCATCTAAAAGCGGTAAATCGTAACGAAGCCGAGTCCCTCGCCGGAGACTACGACGCTCTAGGTGCTTCCAGCCCATAGCCTCCCGTGGCACGGGCGAGGCGCCTGGTGCCAGCCAGCTATTCGCACGAATCTTCCGTCCTGAGTTAACACAGAGGCACCAAGGCACGAAGACACAAAGATCCAATAGCTAGGAACTCCGTGTCTTTGTGTCTTGGTGTCTCTGCTTTTGTCTTTTGCCAGGGCTCGCCAAGGCAAAACTTGCAGGCATTAGGCGAGCCGTCCGTCCGAGTTGCGCTACGGACCGGGCTTGCCGCCCTTGGCCTTCGGCCGGACGTGAATATCGGTCACCGGCTCCGTTTTGGGGGTTGGCGGCAGCGCCACATCTCCAACAAACTCCCGCGGCTTCGCCGGAGCTTTCAATTTGCCTAACAGAGGCGGAGCCGCGATTCGACCGAGCCTTTCCGGAACCGTTCGACCGGCTTGCATCAGAGTGTTCTTATCCAAAAGAGCGCGGACCTTCCCGGTAACGCCCGGCCACCGGCCGGCCGGGCTGCAGGCGACGAAGGCGAAACCGCAAACGAGGGCCAACCCACGGCCGAAAGCGCGACGAAGACGCCTATCGTCGGCGAACTCCGGCCGGCCATCCGGCCGCGCGTCGTATCGCACGCATAGGTGCCCCTCTCCAGAGCTCTCCATAAGCGTCGCGGCCTCCACCGCCGACATCGCGCTGAGATTATGGACGTGCTTTTCGCACTTCCCGCAATAGCGGCGGCGGTCGTCCCCGTCGAGCTCCTCCCAAGTCTTTGGACACGGCGAGGCGACTCGTAGAGAGTGCAGCGACTTGCGATCGGGCTTCATAGTGGTTGAGTGCTCATTCGTCGGCGAGAGGGTTCAACCGTTTTTAGTTTTCGTTCGACTCAGCGCGTGGAGTTGACTCCCGGGGTACCACTGCGAGCTTTCCCATCATTTCTGAAGGCAAATGATCCGGATTGTTGAAGACCCGGCCGGCCGGCTCGCCGTAAAACGTCGACTGGACGAATCTAACCGCCATTTTCTGCCAGTCCGCCGCCGGAGCCCAAATGATGGTGATAAGGCCGGCCAAAACCCCCAAGACTCTCAAGAGCGGACGAGGAACCCGGCTCTTGGTCTTGGGCGACCCATCGCGTCGTACCGCGAATCGAACGCATACCGAGGCGTCTCCCCGCTCGAGCAAATGTGATACCTCGCGGGGAGTCATTTCGCTGAGGTTATAAACGTGTTTTTGGCACGAGTCGCAGAAGCGCCTCTGCTCATCTCCCGACATCCCTACCCACTGCTTTGGACAGGGAGACGCCACGCGAATACTGGTCAAGAGTTTCTTCGTTTCGCCCATTTGGTGCATGGGTGCCGAGCGTCGCAAGGAGGGTTCAACTCTTCCCGATCGCGAACTGAAACTCAGACGACGTATAGACTCGCGAGAATTACGACGATGACCAAGCCGCCGGCGAGGCCGGCGACCACGTCGGAGAACCAGTGGGCGCCCATGTAGATCCTGCTGGCGGCAACAATCACCGGCAGGATGGCGAGCGGGATGAACAGCCCCAACCTCAGAGGAAGGTTCTGAACATAAAGGAAGACGAGGAACGCCAAGAACCAGTACGTGGCGCCGGAGCCCATCGAATGGCCGGAAGGATAGCTGTGCCCCCACCGCGGCCCCGGCAGAATTCGGACTTCCTTCTCCCCCGGCCGCTCGCGATCGAAGACGTTTTTTAGGGCGATGTTGATCGGCAACGCGCCCAAGGTGGCGAACTCATAGATGCCTGCCCGCAGAAAGCCGGTGAAGTACGCCACCACGAGGGTGACGAACGAGACGACGATCACCATGTGCCCGTCGCCGATAAAGGTCGCCCACCGGGCGGCCTTGTTCCAGAACGGCGTGTTGACCACCTGAAACGCCTTCGTCACGCGCAGATCGAGGATAAGCGTGGCCCGAAGGCGCACCAAAACCGATATCAGGATCAGGACCGCCGTTAGCGACGCCAGAAAGGCGATCGTCTGCGGGTAGAGAAGCCGGGCGAACCTCTCGGGGGTCAGGTTGAAGTGGTGATTCAGATGCAGGGCTCGCATCCATCCTTAGACCACTCCCGACCGGTCCTAGATCGCACCGAACAAAACGGTTCGATTACACATCCGACGTTTGAGTGCAAAATCTATCCCATGGCTCTGCCGAGCCCCGTCGCCAGATGTCGGTGCCGGTTCCGGATCGCGATCAAGTCAAGCATTGGGCTATCCAGGCCGTTACATTCTTGATCGTCTGCTACCTGATCTACGTGGTCCGAGAGATCTGGCTCCCGCTGGGACTCTCGTTTCTGATCGCGACGGTGCTCGACCCGGTCGTGGACCGGATGGAGGCGCGGGGGTTTAGCCGGGCCATGGGCTCGGCAATTATCTTCACGTCGTTCCTTCTCGGGCTGGGGGTTACTCTGTGGTTCCTCATCCCGGCGATCAGCCGGCAAGGTGGGGAGATCCAGGCGTCCTTTGCCAAGTTCTTCCCCGACATGTCCCCGAAGGGGATTCAAGCCTCGCTTCAAAAGCTGCACACGCCAGCGGCGATGCTCGGAGTGGCAACCCAGGCGTTAAACGGTCTACGGGGCGGCTTTGAAAGATCCTCGACCTGGCTCACCTCGTACGGAATGCAGTTTCTGAGCAACTTGATCTGGGTAGTCATCGTCCCGATCGTGGCGTTCTACGCCCTTCGCGATTTTCACCTGATCCTCGGCAAGGGGCTTCTCCTGGTGCCGAAGGATCGCCGGGGTTCGGTTCAAACCTACGTTGCCGAGGTGACCGCGATCTTTGCCAAGTACCTGCGCGGCCTGATGCTGGTCTCCATTCTCAACGGCATCGCAACCTGGCTCTTGCTCATGGTGTGCCATGTTCCGAACGCGCTTCTCCTCGGCGTGATCGCGGGAATCCTTTACTCCGTGCCGTACATCGGCGCTCTTCTTACCATCGTGATTACCGCGGGAGTCTCGTTCATCGCCGGTGGTCCGACTTACATGGCGGAAATCGTCGGCGTCAGCATTCTGCTGCACCAGATCATCTTCGATCAGATCATCTCGCCCCGGATCTTAGGCGGGCAAGTCGGCCTGCACCCGATTCTGGCCATCGTGGCGTTGTTATCCGGCAACCTCCTGCTCGGGATCATCGGAATGATTCTTGCGGTGCCGATCGCGGCCTGCATCCAGATCGGCGTCCTCGCGCTGATACCGAAGCTCGGTCAAGACATCGCGATCGACCATAACGCCAGCGCGGCCTCCGAGTCGTTACTGGCGACAGAGATCGTTTCACGAGAGGCGACCGCGGCGACGGACGCCACCGCAGACCTTCACCAATCGGTACAAGACGCAGTCGATAAAGTCGAACGTCAAATAGAGATCGATCAGGTCATCGCCGACTCGGCGGACGAGGTCACGGAGTAACCGCAGCTTCGCGAAGAACGGGCCGAGCCTCCCACGTCACCTCGGCCTCAACCACCGCCTAGGTTTGGTGACGCATATTGCATGAGCTCGGAGCTCTTCGGTGGCAAACCACTCAAATGCCGTCTCCCCTCCTCTGGGAGCCGTTGGATTGTATTTCTCATCGGAGAGGACGCGGAAGGATCTCAGGTGATGCCGCCCCGGGTCGCAGACCCGGGGTATGAAGCAGCAACGCCTCCCCGACCCCGGCAGGCGGTCGCAGACCAAACCCTGCCGTTAGGGCGCCGCTGGAACCCTTCATAGCTATACCAGCGCCCCAACATCCAGTAACCTAACGCGCATGCTAGTTCCAAGCAAGGAGGAGTTCCTCGCCAAGACGGGGGGCACGCGCCCGATGGCGGTGTATCGCGATATTCTCGCGGATGTTGAAACACCGGTGAGCGCGTATTGGAAACTGGCCCACGACCAGACTTTCAGCTTCCTACTGGAGAGCGTCACCGGCGGCGAGCACCTCGCCCGCTATTCGTTCCTGGGAATCCGGCCCCGCAGCGTTCTGAGAATCAAGGACGGCGAAGGAAGGCGGGAGACGAACGGTTCGATCGACACCTTTACGCTCGCCCAAGGCGAAGATCCGCTCGACGCTCTCAACCGTGAGATGTATCACAAAGACCCGGTGCCGGTTCCGGGCTTGCCCGCTTTTGCCGGCGGCGCCGTCGGACTCCTGAGCTACGACATCGTCCGCTACTTCGAACGGCTTCCGGATTCGACCGAAGACGACCTCCAGGTAGACGATCTGGCAATGATGCTCGCCGACACCGTGGTGATCTTCGACCACGCGAAAAACATCATCCGAGTTCTCGTGATGACGGATGGAAGTTCCGAGTCCTATCTCCGGGCGACCGTCGAAATCGACTTCATCCTCTCTCGTTTAGCCGAGCCGCTTCCCTCCCTGCCCAAAGGTTCGTACGAAGTCGAGGAGCCCAAATCGAACGTCACCCAGGAACAGTTCGAAGGAATGGTCACCCGGATGATCGAGTACATCAGCGAGGGAGACGGGGTTCAGATGGTCCCCGCCCAGCGCTTCTCGACCCGCGTCAACGCCCACCCGTTGACCGTGTACCGGGCGCTTCGGACGATCAACCCGTCCCCCTATATGTTCCTCCTCCGGTTCGGCGATTTCGACCTCGTGGGAGCTTCTCCCGAGCTTTTGGTTAGTCTGCATGGGCACACCGCCCGCGTCCGCCCGATCGCCGGGACCCGCTGGAGAGGCAAGGACCAAGACGAGGATCTCGCGCTCGAGAAAGAACTCTTGGCCGACGAGAAGGAGCGGGCGGAGCACGTGATGCTTGTCGACCTCGGCCGAAACGATCTGGGACGGGTCTGCGAGTACGGCACCGTACGCGTGAACGAGCTGATGGTGATCGAGCGGTACTCGCATGTCATGCACATCGTCAGTGACGTCACCGGCAAGCTGCGCAAAGAGAAAAGCGCCTTCGACCTATTTCGGGCAACCCACCCTGCGGGAACCGTTTCCGGCGCCCCCAAGGTCCGGGCGATGGAGATTATCGACGAGCTGGAGCCAACCCGGCGGGGCAGCTACGCGGGCAGCGTCGGCTTTTTCAGCCACACCGGCGAGCTCGACACCTGCATCGCCATCCGCACCATCTTCATCAAGAACGGCATGGCCCACGTCCAAGCCGGCGGCGGCGTCGTATACGACTCCAATCCCACAAAGGAATACGAGGAGTCGAAAAACAAGGCGAAGGCTTCGCTACGTGCCATCGAAATGGCCCAACGCGGCTTGTAGTCCCCTCTCCCTCCTCGGGATGCCCGTGCCCGAGGAGGGAGAGGGGGTTGGGGGTGAGGGAGCTACGTCCGAAGGACGTGTAGCCGTGGGTTCCGTGCCCACGCCTGGCGTACCAAAGGTACGTCAGGATCATCGGCGAGGGCGCCGACGCTACTAGGCTTCGATCCCCATTTCGTCCAAGAGCCGCCCGAGCAGATCGTGGTCGTAGCGATCCATCTTATCCGCTCGGTTCGACTCCAATTTCGCCTCTTCGGCAAGGTCGCTTTCTTCGAGCAGGATCCCGAGGAGGCCGTGGTACAGGTGCTTGGACGGGTCGAGGTCGCTGGCGAGGCGAACCGCCTTCACCGCCTCTACCTGCCGACCGGCGCGCCAAAAGGCGACGGCGGCGCGGACATAGAGGTGATCGTCACCCGGAGAGAGCTCGATCGCGGCGCGTAGCGAATCGAGTGCCCCGTCGTACTGCCCCATCGTGATAAGCAGGTCGCCGATCCAGTAATGGTAAAACGCGTCGTCCGGCTTCAGCATCACCGCCTCTTGGGCGGCGGCAAGGGCGCGCTTGGGTTGGCCGGCATCCCTCAGGGTCTCCGCCAGCTTAATCCGCAGGTACGGATTCGAAGGCTCTTTCGCGACCGCGCTTTCCAGCTTCTCGATGGCATCCCGGAATCGCCCGTAACGCTTGTAGATCTCGGACATGCCGACGACGGGCTCGACCGCATCGCTCTTGGCCCGAAGCGCGAGCTGGTACTGCCTTAACGCTTGGGGCGCCTGGTCCGCATAGTCGAGGGCGCCCGCAAGATCGACGCGGGAAGCGATGTCCGTGGCTTCGCGCTGCTCGACGGCTCGCTTGAAGTGGCGGACGGCGGCATCGGGATCTCCGTCCGCCAACGACTGTCGACCGAGCGCGTCCGACTCCTCGGCGGTCTTTCCCTCTTTCGGCCGCGGCTTTTCGTCCACCGTCAAGTCGGTCGGCTGGACCACGGCGAAGAGGTCGGCGATCGTTTTGTAGTTCGGCTCCATCAATGCTTTACCGTACGCATTCCGCGTCCCAAGTCGTTCAATGCGGTATCGGTTTGCACAGGTCGAATCGTAATGGTGGCGGGATAGCTGCTTCCGGAGACCGGCAAGGTGGTGATATCCAGCCGGCGCGTGCCCCCTGGCGCGAGCCGGTACCGGGCGATCCGCATCTCCTCTTTCGGCTGCAGGAGCGGCGTGCGAATGACGCTGCCGTTTAAGAAAAAGAGGCCGCCACTATAGCCCGCGCTCGCCTCGAAAACCACCTCGACGTCCGTCGCCTCGCTGGTCGGGTTCTGAAGGGAAGCTTTGATGTTGTAGATGACGCCGAAGTTTCCGTCCAATTGCGATCCTTGGTCCTGGCGGATGATCGCCCGCTGGCCGATACGGCAATAGCTATACCGGCCGCCCACTTCGTACGACATCTCCTCCGACTTGTGGGGATTCGGATAGACGTGCTCGGAGATCTCGTAGGGAGCGCGGTCGAAGTCGTTAATCGGGGGACAGCCAACCTCGCGCCACGGGGTCGAAGATTCGATCGCCGCCCGCCAAGCGGCGTCGATTTCAAAAGGTGGCCACGAATCCGTTCGGACGAGCAGCGACTCCGGACCTTCGAGGAGTCGCAAGCCGCAGAGCCCGCTGGAGGTTTCGCCCGGGTTGAGGCGTCGAAGCGAAATCGGCAGGGTCGCATGAGGAGGAATGACCACCACTTCCCCGCTCCCGATCATCCAAGCGCGGAAATACTGGTCGGCCGCTTCCAACCCGGCTCGCACCGGATTTCGGTCCGGCTTGCTGTCGCCCGGGACGACGACGACCTTTGCCGGATCGTCGGAACTGTTCACCACCTGAACGCGGATGTACATCGGTTGGGTCGCCGCGTTGATGTGGTGGTACAAGAGCCGCGCCGGCTGATCCGTTCGCAAGGTCGCGGAGAAAAGCGGCCTCGCCTGGGTCACGACCTCCGGGCTGTTGGAGTACCAGAGCTCCGCATCGGGGCGTCTCGAAACCGGCAGGTTCTTCACCTTCAGGGTCACCATCCCGTAGTTCGGGAAAGTGTCGGGCGCCTCGGCGCGAACCCGGATGTTATAGGTGCGAACATCCCCCGTTCCAAGTTGCCCGGTGGGTGGGAGCTGGTAGGAGAATTTAACGCCGCGCCGTCCTTGGAGCTGAGTACGCAAGGTGCAGGCGAGCGCGCCTTTCACCGAGCTTCCGGCGGCGGGTATCCCCACCACCTCGGCGCTCATCGACTGCGGGAACTCGGCCGCGAACGGCCGGATCGTCACGTTCAAAGGCTGAGTCAAACCGCCCGAGCTGACGACCACCGAAGCCATGCCTGCGCGCAACGCGCGAATCTGCATCCCGTCCGGCGTCCGTCTCGCCTCCACGTACTGATTCCCGTTGACGCTGAGCTGCGCCTCATCCGATTTCGAGCCGACGATCCGCACGTTGCGGACGGCTCCGACCGGAACCTCGAGCTCGGAAACGCTCAGTTTGAGTGGGGGCAATTGAAGCGCTTGGCGAAGGTTGGACGCCCATTTCTCGGCGAGCGCCATCGCGGAAGTCCCGGCTTTTGAGGCGTCGGCGCCGGTAACGGTGATCACCGAAACGTCTCCGACCATCACCAACACGTCCAACCCTTCCTTCTTGACGGAAACCGAGCCCCGGTTGGTAGGAAGCCCATCGAGCGCGGCTGCGACAAGCGAGGCTCGCATCGAAGCGTCGAGCGATCCCGACGCGGCCTTGAACTGCATAACGGGCACTCCGTTCACCCAGAGCGCCGCCCCCCTGGAGTGGAAAGAGTCCGCGAAGGCACTTCCGAGGAGCGCAAGCAAGAGAAGGGGAGGCGTTAACGCCCTCAAAAAACGAAGCATAGGCGGCTCTGTAAGGATACCAGGTTAGATCCCAAAGTCAGTCGTGGCACTGGCTTCCAGCCAGTGGGTCCCAAGGGCTTCCAGCCCTTGGCCCATTCTCACAACCGATGCGGTCGTGGGGTTCATCGGCTGGGAGCCGATGCTACGTTCACACGACCAGGATGGTGGTGATACACATGGGCTGGAAGCCCATGCCACGGGCCGGTAAACTTCGACCAGAAAAAATGCAACCTATCCACGCGAAGAACTACATCGATGGCCAGTGGCAAGAGGCTGGGCAGGTGTTTGAGAGTTTGAATCCGGCGAACCGCCGGGAGACGGTCGGAACGGCTCCGCTGAGCCAAGCGGCCGATGCCGACCAGGCGGTCGCCTCGGCCAAACACGCGTTTGAGAGCTGGCGCGAGTTGAGCTGGGTAAAGCGCGCCGAGTACATCGACGCCTTCGCGCAGCTCATTCGCCGCGATATCGAGGAAATCGCCGCCCTCGTCACCCGCGAATGCGGAAAGCCCCTGAACGAGGGACGGGCCGACGCCGTCGAGGCGCTGCATATGGCCCAGTACGTGGCGGGGCTGGGCCGGATGCCGAACGGCTACACCGTCAGCTCCGAGATCTCGGCCAAAGACGCTTTCATCCTTCGCAAGCCGAAGGGGGTCATCGCCTGCATCACGCCATGGAACTTCCCTTCCGCGATTCCAACCTGGGTCATTCTCCCGTCGATCCTGGCCGGGAACACCGTGGTGTTCAAGCCTGCGGAGCAGACGCCGATCGTGGCGCATAAGTTGATGGAGCTTTTCCACGAAGCGGGGCTGCCGGCGGGGGTCGTCAACCTCGTCCATGGCACCGGAGAGGACGTGGGCGACCCGCTGGTCAAGCATAAGGACGTGGCCGGGATCCTCTTCACCGGCTCGCGAGCGGTCGGCAAATACATCCAGCAGGTTGCGGCCGGCGACGCTTATAAGTTCGTCGCCACCGAGATGGGAGGCAAGAACGGAACGATCGTCCTCGAAGACGCCGACCTCGATATCGCGGTCAACGCCTGCGTCTTGGGCGCGTTCAAGACCTCCGGCCAGCGGTGCGTCTCCACCAGCCGGATCATCGTCGACCGCAAGCTCGAGCCGGAATTCACCCGCCGTTACGTCGAGAACGTCAAGCGGATCAAGGTCGGCAACGGTATGCAAGACGACATCTTCATGGGCCCGCTCATCGAAGAGGGCGGTATCGAAAAGTGGAAACTGCATAACGCGAAAGCGCGGGAAGAAGGGGCGGAGGTGCTCGTCGACGGGCAGGTTCTTACCGAAGGCGAGCACGCCTGCGGGAACTTCGTCTCCCCGTTCGTGTACCGGTTCGACGGCTACAAGCGGAACACCTTCTGCCTGCGAGAAGAGGCGTTCTCCCCGCACGTCGCGATCATCCCGGTCTCGGGAATGGAAGAAGCGGTCGACGTCTACAACGACACCGATTACGGCCTCTCGATGGCGGTGATTACCGAGGACTACCGAAAGTGGCGCTGGGTCCGGGACCATGCCGACTACGGTCTCGGCTACGTGAACCTGCCGAGCATCGGCGCCGAAGTCCACCTTCCGTTCGGCGGCGTGAAGGCATCGGGCAACGGCCATCCGGGAGCGGAGGGGATTCTAGAGTCGGTGACCCACCGAGTCGCGTTCACCGTCAATCACGCCCGCGAGATTGTCATGGCCCAGGGTCTATCCACAAAACTATAAGGAAATACAACGTTCGGCCCGTTCGCGACGCGAACGGGCCGAACGTTGCTCATGTTAGTCTGTGCCCGGCAACTCGACATGTTTCAGACCCAAAAACGGGTCGGTGTAGTCGATGTGGAGGATCGTTTCGAATACGGTTCGCTTGGCCTCGGGTGCCGTGATCGGCTGCTTCAGGCTGGCGAGCCACATGTGGATCACCCCTCGAACGGCGCCCAGGTTTTCGTCAGTCTCCAGTTGTAGGAGGCGTTGACCACGTTCTTTCGGGGTCGCCAGTTCGGGAGCGCCGATCGAGCCGCGAGCGGTCGTCGGATTCATCGGCTGGGCGCTGATGTCGAATAGCCGCTGAGCCGACCACCGGAAAAGCCTCTCGGCTGGGTCGAGATTGGTCGGAAGTGGGACGAGGGCGTTTGCCGCCGGCGTCGCCAGGATTGGAGCCTCGACCGCTGCCTTCGATCCCGCCACGCCCCTCCCAATCCCGAACGGCTGAGGATGCTTCGCGATTTCCGACTGGTGCCAAGCCCGCACTTCTTCCGGCGACTTCTTCGCCATCTCGAGGCTCAGTCTCAGCTCCGGCAGCAGCCTCGAGGGCTCGTATACGCCTGGGAAAGCATCCACGACCGTGCCATCCGGTCGGAGGACGTAGAGGCAGGTATTTCCGCGAAGGGTGCGATGTAGAACCTTGCCATCCCCACAATCGATAGTGACCTTGGCGGCCTCCCGAACGAGTTCCCAACTCACGATCGCGTCCTTGGTAATGGCTTGGAACTCCGGATCTTTCAGGAGGGTGGCGGTCAGCGTGCGGGTGTTCGTGCACGCCATCGGGTCTCCCGGCTTGCCGAACGATTGCAGGTGAAGGATTGGCTTCCCCTCTTTTGCGGCCGTCGCAGTCGCGGTGGCAAAGGATGTCTCCCAGCGAATCCCGTTCACGACGAAGGGGCGAACCCCGTGCGCGGAAGAACCCTTGAGACCAAGACCGGTTCCGGTGACGGCGAGAATGGCAACGAGCGCAAGGACCTGCTTCATGAGACTCTCCTACCTATTCAACCGACTGACGAACGCCCGCTAAACGCGTTACGGGAGATTGGCAAGGGAGTTCCCTTCATGTTTGGCCGACGGTGAACCGACGACGAAGCTCGGCCCGTTACTTGAAGGCGAAGCGGGAACCCGGGGACTCGAGAGCGGGTGAAGCGCTCGGCAGGGTCAAACGACGGCCAAAGGCTGCAGATCGCGCTTCGGCGCGGTCTCGGGCGGGTCGACCCACAGACCGTCGGCCTTGAGAAGGTTGATAAGCTCCAAAACCCCGTCTTCCTGCGGAATGCCGTTCTTCACGATGTTCCGCTTCCGATACAGCGTGATCTTGCCCCCGGCCGCCCCTACGTACCCGTAGTCGGCGTCTGCCATCTCCCCCGGGCCGTTGACGATGCACCCCATAACGGCGATATCGAGCCCGACCAGGTGTCGGGTGGCTTCGCGGACCTTGTGCAAGACCGTGGGCAGATCGAACTTCGTTCGCCCGCACGACGGGCACGCGATGTACTCGACTTTTGTTTTTCGAAGGCCAAGCGCTTGGAGGATGTCGTAACAGACTGGAATCTCGTTCACTGGGTCTTCGGAGAGGGAAACGCGGATCGTGTCGCCGATCCCCTCCATCAGCAGGGTCGCGATGCCGGCGGTCGACTTGATGCGGGCGTATTCTCCGTCGCCGGCTTCGGTAACGCCGAGGTGGAGCGGATACGCCATTCCTTCCTCGTCCATCCGTTTCACCATCAGGCGGTTTGCGGCGACCATGACTTGGACCCGGCTCGCCTTGAGCGAGATGTTGACGTTGGTAAAGCCGTACTTCTCGCAAATCCGCAGATATTCCATGGCCGACTCGACCATTCCGTCCGGCGTGTCGCCGTAGGTGACTAGCATCCGTTCGGAGAGGGAGCCGTGGTTCACTCCCACGCGCATCGCCCGCCCATGGAGTTTGCAGGCCTCGACGACGGGCGCAAAGCTCGCCTCGATCGCCAGGCGCTCCGCCTCGTGCTCCTCGGGGCCGTACTCGAGTTGGTTGGTCAGCTTGCGAAACACGAACAAGCCCGGATTAATACGGACTTCGTCGACATGTTTCGCCGCTTCGATGGCGATCGCGGTCCCCTGGTGGTGCACGTCGGCGGTTAAAGGCACGTAGCCGTAGCGCTCATTAAGCTTGGAGCGAATCTCGGCTAGGCATTGGGCTTCGCCAAGACTGGGGGTGGTGACCCGCACCATCTCGCACCCCGCCTGATGCAGTCCGATGATCTGCTCCACGCACGCCTCGACGTTTCGCGTCTCCTCCGTGATCATCGATTGGACGACCACCGGGTGCCCGCCGCCGATAGTGATGGGGCCGACTCGGCAGGGGGTCGTCGTTCGCCGCGGATACGTCGTGTCGAGACTCATAAGTTCACGGGTTCCTACGGCCATTGTGACACCCCTGTTTGGAGAGAGAGCCGAAAACGGTCCTAGGACCACCGGAACAAGGATCGAAGGTGGCGCGTCGCCCTTCCAGCTACTCGGGTGCGATCCGGTGGCACTTGACACTCAGGGGCTTCGCGCCCCCTCTATTTAGCTTGGGAGGTTTGCCGTTCCATGAATAAGGAAACGGAAAATGCGTCCGATCGCCACACTCTGTCCCGCCGCGACATCCTCGTCGGCGCGGCCGCGACGACATTAATCGCCACCGCGCCGGGCGCTGCGGCGGCGTACCGGCGCAAAGGGAGCTTGGCGCCCCCGCCGGCCCCGATGGCCAATGCGCCTCTTCGCCGCTATATGGCGGCGTCGGCGATGCTTGGCGACGGCAGGGTGCTCATCACCGGTGGGTACGACCGGCCATGGTCGGACTCCGGCCCGCCCTCGGCGCTCAGCTCGGCGATGATTTTAGATCCTGGCAGCGGCCAGCTGGTCGGGGTGGCGCCGATGTCGGTTCCACGTGCCCGCCATGCCGCGGTCGCGCTTCCGGACGGTCGCGTCGCCGTTCTCGGTGGCGTTGGAAATCGGGCCACGGCATCGGTGGAGATCTACGACCCCAGGACCGATTCCTGGCAGGTCGGAGAGTCGCTCGACCAGCCGCGGTACGACCACACCGCCGTATCGGATGGCCAGAACGTTTACATCTTGGGAGGCAGCTCTCAATCGATGGTGTCCGGTATCGAGGTCTACCGGCCGCAGCGTCTATCGACGACCTCCCCTACCCCGTAAGGAACGAGGAACCATGCCGATTTACATGAACTTACAAGGTATCGAAGGCGATAGCACCAGTGAGCAATTCCGGAACTGGTTCGAGGTGTCGTCTTTCAGTTGGGGAGAGACGCAAGCGGCGTCTCAATCCGGAGGAGGAGGGGGCGCCGGCAAGGTCCACTTCCAAGATCTCAATATCACCAAACGCGCGGGCAAGGGCTCGCCTCTGCTTATGCTGGCGTGCGCCAGCGGACGGCACCTGCCCGCCGTTCAACTTGTCGTCACCAACGCTCACGGAAACCATGACCGGGTCTTCGAACGATTCACGTTGACGGACGTGCTCATATCGAGCTACCAGATCGAGGGAGATTGGGCGAGCAATCCCACCGATTCGCTCTCGCTCAACTTCGCAAAGATCCAGTTCGAGCAGGCGGTCGGCCGAGGAGACGGCTCCGTCGACTTCCAATCGGCCTCTTGGGACGCCAGGGCAAACAAGGGCGGCTAGTTAGTAGACCTACGTGGCTTGGGCATTCTAAGTCCAGGCCACGTAGCCATTAGAAGTGCGGCTACCGCAAAGCTCACGTCGTCTCACCCGCAATGGATTAGCCGCGACGCTACGACTCCCCTTCCGTTCCCGTGCCGTTGGTCCGTCTTCTCGATCCCGAAGAGCATTTCACCCTAGGCTACTTCTGCATCCGTTAGAATATTAGAAAGTAGTTGCAACCGGCCTTGATTTACTGGTGTAACCTTCATTGTGGCGCTTCAAACTGGAAGGCGCACAGAGTCCCATAGGAGGGAATTTAATGAAGAAGCTTGTTGCTCTCGGTGCGGCGATGGTGGTTTGTACCTCATCTTTCGCAAATATCATGACCCTTGCATGGACCGCGTCCATACCCAATACTATGACGGGGCCAATGACGGTTAAGATCACATCGGACCACGATGCCTACGTCCTTCAACAGGTCACTGGCATGGGACCTGCCTACGCTCAGTACGTCGACTACGCTACGGGAAGTGTCGCTCCCACCGGCATCGTCGGTACGCTTCATGGCTCGGGTTTCTCTTCGGCGGTGCCATCCGACATAACCCTGGCGGGTACCTATCGAGTAATGCTATGCCAGCAGTCCGGGCCGAACGGGGTCCTTATCGGGGGTTTTACTCAGACGAGTACGGCTTCCACGTTGGCCTGGACGAAGTTGATCTCACCGACCGGTTCGATCAATTTCTTTCCTCTGGGTATCGAAGCGGGACATCCGGCGACCGGAAACCCCTATGTATTTGCCGCATGGGCCCTTTACGACACGTCCACCTATAGTTTCACCGGCTATACCGTTGCGAAGATCGATGCCACTAACGGAACGATTCTGGCGCAGGAATCGGGGCCGCAAATCGCCGGCACATACAGTCCTCCTCCATGCAATCAGACCTACAGCGCCACCAGCCCTCCGTCCCAGCGTGTCTACCAGCAGGCGAAAAAGATTATCTATGTGAATAATAGCGACACCGTTTACCTGGTGGGTCGCCTTAACACCAGCACCGGGCCTTTGGCGTTCCTGTCTCGATGGTCGGGCACTGGTACGACTACTACCGATGTCGGCCTCACCGGTGGGGCAAGCCCGAACTGGTTCAACGCCGTCGACGGCGACGGCGTCAACGCCTACTTCGGAGGTATCGGTTGGGACTCGCACGACTTCCCCAGAACGTATTGGGGTTCGGCCTCACCTACCGGCGCCGCCAGCGCCGTTCTTGTCAGCCCCATTTACAGCCCTCCGTATCCTTTAAACAACGACGAGTGCGTAAGCCTCGCTTACAGCGTGGACCCGGCTAATAACCATGCCCACGTTCATATGGCGAGCTTCGCCTTGGGGCCGAACCTGGGCGCAACGAACGTCTATTCCTGGGACTTCGCTACGGGATACGACGGCATTCGCACCGGCGCGATCCCGACCAACACCACGACCTATCCCGGAGGATCCTTGATGACGATCGACACCCTGCACTGGAACGATCCGACCTATGGGTACAACGGAATCGACCTTTCTGGTTACAACCCGTCGACTTCGTCGCCACTCATCAAGGGACTTTACGACCCGGGTCTGTTTGACGTGATCAACCCGATCCTGCCGCTGACACCGCGATCCTTCAAGGGATTCGCTTCCGACATGTCGGGCGCCTATCCCGGCGTCTTCGTCCTTTCGACGAATACGATGGGTAACCCGATCTTGTTGAAGTACAACTAAGATCGGTCCTTGGCCCCCGAGCCGCCGCGCGCAGGCTTTCTTGCGCGCGGCGGCTCTATAATCCTCACACCGTCTCCCCGGCGCCGGCGCGATAGCATTCCTTACCCTAAGGACATTTGCCTGGGTGCCCGTGTCGGGAAGATTGTCGTCCTACGTCCGAAGGACGTGTAGCCGGCACCTACGCGTGCCGCCCTTATGCCGAGGTCATCGCAGCCGAGCGGTCAACGATGCCTCCAACCAGTCGGGGTCGATATACCGCAACGTGCGAAACCCTGGTGACGGTGAAATACCCATCCGCTCCCATGCGCCGACCGCGGCACGCGTCGGTGCCGGCTACACGGCTTCGCCGTAATCGGAAGAGACCCACGCATCCGAACTCAACTGGCGACCTAATCCGCCAACGAACCCCAACTCTCCTGTTGACCATAATGCCACCAGTCTCCAGAGCTATTGAAAATGGAACGCTCTCAGAGCCTGCTCGACGAAATCTTGGTGGTCGCGGGTCATCGTGGCCTCGGTGATGTCGGGTCGGCCGAGGTGGGGGTAGGCGGGGGACCACTCGGGGAGGTTCGCGATGGGGCGCAGGCTGGCGCAGAGGTCCCAGTACGGGAGGGCTGACGACTCGATCCCGGTTAACGATAGGAATCGCTCGGTGAACTCGAAAGCCGCGTCGCGACCAAGGATCCACCAGATGTCCAGACGGCTGATCGCGAGGTCGGCCAGTGGTTCCCCGATGAGGCACTCTTCCCAGTCGATGACCGCAACGATCTCGCCATCGCGCCAAAGGACGTTGCCAGGCCAAAAGTCGCCGTGGCGAAGCACCGGAGAATTCGATTGGACCAGAGAAACGGATTCGAGCGCGGCCCGGATCTCCGGCTCACGCAACGAATCGTTCAAAACTTCGGGAGGTCTGCCGAACCCCCGGCCCTGCTTCGGAAGAAAATCCAACCCGAAGCGGGCGTAGTCCACCCGATGGATTTCCGCCAGTCGCTCCGCATACCGTCGTATGAACCCTTCCGGGTCGCTAGGCGCCACCTCGGGGCGGCCCTCGATGTATTCGATGACCACGAAAGGATGGGGAAAAGCGTCGGACGCGGGGCAGACGAAGTAAGGGGTTTGAACGGGGAGGCCGGCTTTTTGAAGCGCTGCCAAAACCCGATACTCCTCGAGCGCGGCGTCAGGGTCGCGTCCGAAGTGACGTAAATTCGGCTGCCGGGCGATCCTTTTCCTTCGCTCCCCTCCCGGCAGCTCGATCTCAAAGGCGACCATCGTCGCCGACATCCCTCCTTCGAGAGGCCAAGCATTTACCAGAGTCCCCTCCGGCTCGAAGTCACGAACGTATCTTTCGATCTGCGCGGTCAGGAGGGGCGTGGCCACGGTTTATCCTGGCATGCGGACCGCTCATTTCTCCCGGGCGGGAAAGACCTGGCGCACGCGATCGTCTCGAAGATAGATCCCGCCCCATACGAGTAGCCCAATAGCCACCGGGAAGAATAGGGAGAAAGCGCCGGATCCAACCCGTAAGTTTGTCGAAACCGCGCCTCCAAGGTATCCGGTTATGAGAACGGCGCCGAAAACGGAGTATCGTGGAATCAAGTAGGTGATCGTAATCACGACTAAGAGGATGCCGATTCCAACGGCGGTCGAGTCGGGGTAGCCCAGCTTTGCCATGGCTTCCACGACGGGAGCCGGCTTAAACAGTTTCATGACTCCGTCCATAAGGAGGAATAGAGCCGATAAGCCGGTAAAAGTCCGTCCAGTCCAGAGGCTGCCTTTAGCAGTCGGTGCGGTAAGGGTCATCGTTTGCATGGTTTCTTCACTTCTCCTGGTGGATTCAGAATCACGGCCGTTACTCAAAGGTTTCGCGGACTCGCTTCATCTTCCTGCCTTCATGAGTTGGTCGATTGGGGCAACCGAGAATCGACAATTGCCGAAGCAGACTCTTACGAAATCCGGAAGTCTGTTGCTTGGCTCGAACCGCCGATCCAAAACCCAACATGCAACCCACCCTAAAGTAAAGGATTTACGCCGAAGGCGTGTAGCCGCAGGTTGGCTCGTACCTACGCGAGAGCGTGTCTCTTTGCAACGAAACTTGTGGATCGTTGGGGACGCAGGTACGAGCCAACCTGCGGCTCGCTTCGCGTTATCTTTCCGCCACCGCCAATCCAAAAACCGATCCTTCGCGCCGCACTAACGCGAAGCGAGCTATGCCACCGGACGGACCTCGATGCACCCTAGCCTCCCGGATGGAATTTTCGCGGCGACGCGGATCGCGTCATTGAGATCCCGGGCTTCGATGAGGATGAATCCCGCCAGTTGCTCTTTCGTTTCCGCGAAAGGGCCATCGGTGATGAGGGTATTCCCGTCCCGGACTCGAATCGTCGCCGCGGATTGGGCGGACTGAAGGCGATTTGAGGCGAGGTAGTGCCCGCTTTCCCGAAGCTGCTCGGTGTAAGCCCGCCCCTCCCCGAATAATTCCTTGATCTCAGCATCGGAAAGCGCTTCCAAGATCTTCTCGTCGATATAGATCAGGCAGAGGTATTTCATCTCAAATTTGCCTATCGAACCGCCGCCGCCTCCTGAACTTCGATCGGGAAATCGCACATCTCGAACACCTGCCGAATCTCGATAATGTTTCCCTCCTCCGCGGGACATCGCGAGAACCAGTCGATCGCTTCCTGTTTGGAGCCGACCTCCACCATCCAGAATCCGCCAAGCACTTCCTTAGCGTCTACGAACGGCCCATCCGTCACCGTCGCCTTGCCGCTCGAGAACGAGAGACGGGCTCCTTTCGCCGACGACTGCAGTCCTTCACCGGTGATCATGACGCCGGCATCCATAAGCTCCTGATTAAACGCCGTCATCTTGGCGACGAGCTCGGGGGAGGGCATCGCGCCGGCTTCGTACTTGTCGGTGTTCGGAATCATCAAAATCATAAATCGCATTTGTTTTCTCCTCGGCCCGGTGACCGCTTTTGTTCTGTCAACCCTTAGTCGTCAGGAGCATCGCAAAATCGACATATTCCAAGCTTTTCGGTTCGCGTAAGCTTGTCCGGTGAATGGTAAACGGGCACTTGTTGGGCTTGCGGCATTAGCTTTGGCGGCTTCGGCGGGAGCCGAATCGGATCGACAGGCGGCAGAACGGTTTGTGGGGCTGTTGCGTCAGCGGCTTCTTCTATCTCGCGAAGTCGCAATCGCGAAATTCAACTCCGGCGCTCCCGTGGAGGATCTTAAGCGAGAAAAGGCGCTGATCGATCAAACCTTGAAGTCGACCGGGGCAGAGCACGAGTTCGCATATCGCATTCTGAGGGCTCAGATCGAAGCCAGCAAGGCAGCCCAGCGACGGTTCATCTCCAAATGGGCAGGCCATCCTCGGTTCCGACATGCGCCCAACCTGGCCAAAGACGTTCGACCGAAGCTCGACCTCCTCACCACGCACATGTTAAGCATGCTGCCAAAGCTTCACGAAACTCGACCGGCGGTATTGAGGCGGGCCGCCACGCAGGTTCGATGGCCGAAACAAGATCGCGATTGTTTCGGTCCCGCGTGGAAAGTTGCCGTCGCGCCGGTCGTCGAGAATTAGGTCTCGCCCAGTTCGCGAAGTCGGCCTTCCAAGAACCGCCGCTCGGGCTCCTGCCTGGCGAGCTCCAGCGCCCGGCGATACGAAGCAGCCGCATCGTCGAGCCTTCCGGCCCGGCGACATAGCTCGGCTCTGGCCGAGTGGGCCAGGTGATAGTCCGCGAGCTCTCCGCGTTCGAGAATCTCATCGATCAGCGCGACCCCCGCGGAAGGTCCGTCGCGCATCGCCACCGCCACGGCGCGGTTAAGGTCCACCACAGGCGACGGCTCGACCCGAGCCAAGATATCGTAGAGGCTGGCGATCTGAGGCCAGTCCGTGGCGGAAGCCTGCCGGGCGTCCGCATGAACCGCGGCGATCGCCGCTTGCAGCGTATAGGGACCAAACCGGCGGGTGGCAAGCCCGCGCTCCACGAGCGCCTGCCCTTCCGCGATCTGATCGCGGTTCCATAGAGACCGATCTTGGTCTTCGAGCAGGATCAGGTCCCCGCTGGGAGAGGTGCGCGCCAGGCGGCGCGACTCTTGAAGGAGCATCAGGGCGAGCAGGCCGATCACTTCCGGCTCTGGCAGAAGATCCATCAGAAGCCGGCCAAGCCGAATCGCCTCTCCTGAGAGGTCGGCCCGCGTCAACGAACCGCCGGACGAGGCGGAATAGCCTTCGTTAAAGACGAGATAGACAACCTGAAGGACCGCTTCCAACCGCTCCGGAAGGTCGGCCGGAGAAGGGACCTGATAAGGAATCTTCGCGTCTCGAATCTTCGATTTGGCGCGTACGATTCGCTGGGCCACGGTGGCCGGGAACGTGAGAAAGGCGCGGGCGATCTCCTCGGTCGTGAGGCCGCAGACCTCTCGAAGGGTCAGCGCGGAACGCGCGTCTGGAGAGAGGGCGGGGTGGCAGCAAGTAAAGATCAGCCGCAGGGTGTCGTCCTTCACCCCTTCCTCGTCTAGTTCGAACGCAGCCTGGGCGTCGGTATCGAGTCGCTCCGCGATCTCGGAAAGCGAAGCATCGAACCGAGCCCGGCGCCGCATCGCGTCGATTGCCTTGAACCGCCCGGCGGAGACGAGCCACGCCCGCGGGTTCTGCGGAATACCGTCCCGAGTCCATTGCTGGAGTGCGGAAGCAAACGCATCCTGCATCGCCTCCTCGGCAAGGTCAAAGTCTCCGAGAAGCCGGATCAGCGTGGCCAAAATGCGCCGCGATTCGGCCCGGTAGACCCCGTCCACCGCCTCCCGCACCCGATCGACCGCTATGCCGTTCATTCAAGAAGACTATCGCCGAAAAAGGCAGGGTTTCGCTAGCGCTGGAGCCGGATGCGTGTGGACTGAGGGGACGAATGGGTCAGATGGGACACATGAGACCTAGAAGACCCGGATGTCCCATTAAACAAGGTAAAGCCTCACACTAGCAACGCCTCAGCTCCGTCCCGCTACCTCCACCACCGGAATCTCTCTCAACGGGCGGACCTCGACGGTGCCGAACTCCGCGACCGGATGCTGGCTGGCGATCTCGAGCGCCTCATCGAGGTCCTTCGCTTCGATGAGCATGTAGCCGGCCAGTTGCTCGCGCGTCTCCGCGAACGGGCCGTCGGTCACGAGGCGGCGGCCTTGTCGTACTCGGAGGCTGGTGGCGGTGGGGGTCGGCTGGAGGATGCCGCCGGCGATCCAGTGCCCGCTGGCCCCCAGCCTCTCCGCCAAGCCTCCGCATTTCTTAGCCCCTGCCTCGTCCATCTGGGGCGCTTGCTCGTCGAGATAAATCAGCAACATGTAGTTCATGGTCGTGCCTTCAATATAGGTCGAATGAGGAGACGAGTATTCGACATCAAAAGCTAGTATTGGCTTCTTCAATGGCGTTTTGCATCGTTCTTCACTGAGGGTGTCGGCGGAGCTCTTCGGCAAGACGATCGAGCATTTGGAGCCAGCTCGGGTAGGCCCCGGTCCGCTTGGCGACCGATTCAAGGGCGTTTTGATGCAGCGTAACTTCGGTCTTCCCTGCCCGCTCGGCAAACGTGACCGTGACCACGGTCTCCGCGGGCCAGTCGGGGTCCTTTCCAGCCGTCACAGAATCGGTGAACCGACCATGCTCGTCGGTAAGGGCGATCGAGTAGACAATCCTCTCGGGTGAGGTGACTTCAAGGTAAGTCCCCCGGCACCAACAATCCGCCCCCTTGGGTGGCCGAATACCGTAGCGAAATTCGCCGCCGGGTCGCACGTCGAGCGAAAGAATCTCGACCTCGCAACCGTGAGGGGCAAACCAGTGGCGCAAATGCTCCGGATCTGTCCACGCCCGAAAGACCAACTCCCTGGGAGCATCGAAGACGCGAGTGATTAGGACTTCCCGCTCCCTCATTCCATCGCTCCATAGGCGGTCGTCCAAAAGTCGTCGAATACCTTCGGTGGTTCCGGTGAATCCATCATCCGCTGGGTGAATAGAATTCCGATGAGTTCCTCCGCGGGATCGACGTAGGCGATTGTTCCAAATCCGCCGGCCCACCCAAAACGGCCCGGGTTGTGATAGATCTCCTTTCGTCCGATATCCACCGCCATTCCGAGGCCCCAACTGGAGTGAGTGCCGAAAAAGATCTCTGCGCCTTCACGTTCGGCCGCGTTGAGCTGATCCGAGGTCATAAGCTCCACCGACGCCCGGGAGAGGATCTGCTCCCCGCCATAACGACCTTTGTTCAACATCATTTGGCTAAAAGCAAAGTAATCGTCGATCGTCGAAACAAGCCCGCCGCCTCCGGATTCACCAGCCGGCGGAGACGCCCAAGCGCTGTTTGCCGGGTCGTCGAAGTCATCGAGCTTGTTCGCCTCCTGATTAAAAAAGTAAAAGCCTGGAAGTCGGCCGATTTTCTCGATAGGCACGTAAAAACCGGTGTCTTTCATTCCGAGCGGTTCGAAAATGCTCTCCCGCATGAACTCCCCCAGGGGCTTGCCAGACACCCGCTGGATCAACGCTCCTAGCGCGTCGGCGCTCGTCTGATACATCCACCGCTCACCCGGCTGGGCGATCAGCGGTAGAGACCCGAGCCTCTTCAGCCACTCATCCAACGAGGGCGCTTCATTGGGAAGCATAGGACCGTCCCCTCCGAGGCGATATTCTTTGATGAACTTCTGGATCGGATAGGTCCCAGGCATCGCCATCACGCTGCCGAAACCCATGCGGAAGGTCAACAGATCGCGTACGGTGAGGGCGCGCTTAGCGGGGACGGTGTCGTCGATCTCCGAAGCGAGCGACTTGAGAACGCGTCGATTCGCCAGCTCCGGCAACCATTCATCGACCGAGTCGTCGAGACGTAGCCGACACTCCTCAAGCAGGATCATTGCCGCGACGGCCGTCACCGGCTTCGTTATCGAAGCGATTCGGAAGATCGTGTCGCGCCGCATGGGCGATGGGTTCGTAAACGAGAGCGTGCCGAGCGTCTCGACATGGGTGTCGCCGTGACGGCTCACAAGTGCGACGAGGCCGGGCATCTCCTTTCGCTCGACGAAACCCGACATCGCCCGATACATTCGTTCGAGTCCCGGCTTCGAAAGGCCGGTGTGGCTTGTTTGGTTCATTCCCCTTTCTCCTTTGTTTTGAGGACCCGTAAGTAATCGTCCAAGCGGTCAAAACTCTGTTCCCAGTAACGGCGATACGCCTCTACCCAATCTGCAACCTCCCGGAGCGGCTCGGCTTCCAATCGGCATGGGCGCCACTGCGCCTCTCGGCCCCGAGAGATGAGGCCGGCATGTTCGAGCACCTTGAGGTGTTTTGAGATGCCGGGCAAGGAGATATCGAATGGCTTCGCCAACTCGGTTACCGACGTCTCGCCCGAGGCGAGCCGGGCCAGAATGGCGCGGCGAGTCGGGTCTGCCAGAGCGGCAAAGGTGGCATTGAGCTGGTCTTCCAATTGAATTTCACCATTTGGTTAATTAACCAACCGGCAAATTACACTACATCGGCCACTCATGTCAACCCTGTTGCGCACCAGAAATAAAAAAGGCCACCCGGCCGTATGGCCGGATGGCTCTTCTCACTGAGGGAAGGTTTGTTAGCCGCCCATCTTGGACGGGTCCATCGGCTTGCCGTCCATGGTCATCTTCCCGTTCGTCCAAACCATCTTGGACATCTTCCACTGGGTGCCGACCTTGACGAACGAATCCTGGGATTTGCCCAGCATCATCACCTTGTGCGGCTTCTTGTCGGGACCGATCATGATGCCGCCCATGACGTGCTCCGTGGTTCCGGCCGCCTTGTTCCCCTTTTCCTTGAGCGACACGATCTTGGAATTAACCGTCGTGATCTTCTGGAAGGTATTGAAGCCCATCTTCATATTCGCCATCATCTGGTCGAAGTTCTGTCCCGGCCCCTTCATCCCGGTTTCCATGTACACGAAGTCCTTCGTGGTCCCGGCTTTAATAATTTTGCCGAGGGCGGCAAAGTCTTTCTTCATCATCGCGGCGTGAATCTTTTTGTTCATCGCTTCCGATTGCGCCCGGAGTGATTGGGCGTTCGCGGTGGAAAGCACCGCGACGAACGACGCTACAAGTGCAACAGTCTTCATAACGGCACCACTATACACCCGTCCACGTTACTTGTTCAACGTGAGGTAATAAATTTCGCTCTTCCATTTCCTCGGATCTGGCTCCTTGCCCGGATCGGTGAGATAGAACTCCATCCGCCCGGCCCAAACATCCCCCTTTGGCGAGCTCTTTACCTTCCACTTGATTCCCTTCTTCGCGGCCCATTGTTGAAGCGTGGCGTTGGCGCCCACCAGGTCTCTGTAATTCCCGGTGAACGGCATGAACACGTAACGGCCGGCTGGGAAAGCTCCCGCATGCACCTCGCCGCTACCGCGCACGGTGGCGGTGACGGGAAAACCGAGTTCGATCTCCATTCCCTTGGCCATGTCGATGACATTGAAGCGAATGAACTCCGGGCCCGAGGGCTTTACATGGTTGGCCGCCGCCCAAGCCATCAGCTTCGGCATCAGCCGGGGAAAGACCGTCGCCATCCCTTGAAGCGTCTCCGTCGAGCGGATCGACACATACGGTTGGGCGGCTCGATGGATGAGTTTGGGCAACCCCGCTTGGGACGCATGCGACCCAGCGGCGACAATTGACAATAAGATCTCCTGAAGCAACGAATTCCTCCGACTCGACAGTGAAACGGTCCCCGCCGTCGACCGCGAGCGGACTCATCATACACGCGCTTTAGATGGGTCGCTTGACGATGGTTGCTGAATCTCGCGCTAAGCCTGGGGAGGCTCTTTCTTGTCGTTTTCAGTCACGATTCCTTGCTCTTCTAAGAAGGCGAAGAGGGCTTGCAAGTACTCGTCGGCGAGTTCCCAACGGGCTTCGCTGTGACCCATGCGAGGGAACCATACGATTTGCTTCGGGCCGATGCAGGCGTCGAAATTCCGCTGCGCCTCCGCTGGCAGGGCAAGGGTGTCTGACTTTCCATGGAGGATCAGGGTTGGGACAGGACCCGCGCTCGCGAGCGAAACGGAGACGTCGACGTTGAATGGGTTAAAGCCGGCAAATGGAATGGCCAGAATCGCCGTCGGGGAAAGGATCGCGGCCAATCCGTTTCCGCCGACGAACCGCCACCATCCGATCACCGCGCTCGACAGTCGGGAGTAGGCGCTGTCCAGCACGAGCACGTCGGCCAACCCAGGGTGGCTTCCGCACGCGATGGCTGACGCGGCCGCGCCCATGGAGCTGCCGAGGAGGACGATTCGCGCTCCCGGTGTCCGGCGTCGGGCATACTCGACCGCTGCCACCACATCGTCCGCTTCCCGGAGACCCAGGTAGCTCTTCTTCCCCCCGCTGGCGCCATGGGCGCGAAGGTCGAGGAGAAGGCACGAAACGCCACGTCGCCAGAGCTGATACGCCACCGGCGTAAGCTCGCTACGGTTCATCATGTAGCCGTGAGCCAAGATGGCGACCGATGTTGCCCCCTCCGCCTCCACCCACCATCCCCGAAGAGTGAGGCCGTCCGATTCGAACTCCACCTTTTCCTGCGGCGCGCCCATCGCGCCGGGCGAAATAAAGATCGGAATCCGGAACGGATGCAGACTGAACCAGGCGATGGCGAGCATCGCCAAGAGATACAGCCCCAAAATAACGGCAACGGCAATCACATCCCATGTCTACCGCGAAGGTTTGCGTTTTTCGCTCGCGGTCTTGGAGAATAGAGACCTAATCGACCATGTACGCGCTTAATTTCTACACCGACCTGTACGGCGACGTCCTCCGGAACAACCGGAAGACGGTCACGATTCGCATGGGCGACAAATCCGACAAGTACCAAACCGGTATGGTCGTCTGGGTGACGATCGGCCCCCGGTTTGGACGCCGGCAAAAGCTTTATTCGGCGATTTTGGACCGAGTGGAGGTCAAGACCATCGCCGAGCTATCGCCCCGCGACATTGAGCGGGAGAACCCGGAGTTCCGCACCCAAGATGACGTGATCAACGTCCTGAGCCGGATATACGGCGACCTGATTACTCCCGACCACCGGGTCACGGTGATCTACTTCTCACGCATCGACGAGTAAGGCGCGCTGCCCCGTCCTGGTAACATGCCTGCCGACATGTCCGATCTCCTTGCCCGCGACCTTATCCGCGACGTTCCCGACTTTCCCAAGCCGGGAATACTGTTTAAGGACATCACGCCGGTGTTGGAAGAGCCCGAGGCCTTCCGGCAAGTCTGCCGGCTTCTGGCGGAGGACGCCCGAGCGCGGGGTGCGGACGTGATCGTCGGCATCGAGAGCCGCGGATTCCTCTTCGGAGTTCCGATCGCGCTCGACCTGAACCTACCGTTCGCGATGGCGCGCAAGCTCGGCAAGCTGCCGTACGACCGAATCTCGGAAGAGTACGCCCTGGAGTACGGCACAAACACGGTCGAGATGCACGTCGACGCCCTGCAACCAGGGCAGAAAGCGTACATCGTGGACGACCTACTCGCCACCGGCGGAACTGCGGCGGCGGCAAGCCGCCTCGTCAAACGCCTCGGCGGCGTGGTCGTAGGCTTCGGCTGCCTTATCGAGCTGAGCTTCCTAAACGGCCGCGCCACGCTTCCCGATGTCCCGATCAAAGCCTTAATGGAGTTCTAGAATCGTATGGGGTATGCGCGGGTGTCGCGCCTAAGAGTGGTTCCCCTTCGTCCGAAGGACGTGTAGCCGCAGGTTGGCTCGTACCTGCGCGAAAGCCACCAACGATGCTCATGTTTGGTCAAATGACGAAACACCTCCACGCAGGTACGAACCAACCTACAACGCTCCGCGTTAGATCCTGGAATGCTCCGCTAGAGGGTTGGAAGGCTTACTGCCAGACCGCTACCGATCTCGATGATCGCCCAGCGACAAGTTTCCCGACATCCCAAGGACGTGTAGCCGCGGATTCTATGCCCGCGTCCGGTGTACCGAAGGTACACCGGATCATCGGCGAGGACGCCGACGCTGCGGCCGAAGGACGTGTAGCCGCAGGTTGGCTCGTACCTGCGGATAGGCCCCGAGGATCGGCAAGTTTAGTCAAGAGGCGAAACGCTCTCGCGCAGGTACGAACCAACCTGCGGCTACAACGCTTCGCGTTAGGGACTAGCGAGGTCTGCCCATGATCCCCAAGCTGATCGCCGTAATGGGCCCGACGGCGTCGGGAAAAACGGAATTGGCCGAGCGGCTGGCCGACGAGCTCGACGCCCAGCTTATCAACGCCGACGCATTCCAGGTCTACCGGGGATTAGATATCGGTACGGCCAAGCCCGAAACCCGGGACCGATACCTCCTGCTCGATCTTAAAAAACCGGATGAGACCTTTGGAGTTGGCGAGTATGTCCAGCGAGCCCATCGCGAGTTGGAACGGCTCTACGGCGAGGGGAGGAATGTGGTGGTCGTGGGGGGAACCGGACTGTACGTCCGGGCGCTGTTCGAATCTTACGACGGGATGGGGGACGCTCCGCCGGCTGAATTGCGCGAATTCCTTAACGCCAAACCGCTCGAACGGCTGGTAGAGAGGCTGCGGGAGCTCGATCCCGAGCGAGCCGAAAAGATCGATTTGCAAAATCGCGTTCGAGTTCAGCGTTCGCTCGAACGCATCCTAGCCCCTTCCCCGTCCATCGGTTTGGCTTTGCCTCCGTTTTGCAAGGCAAAGCTCGCCGTAGTGCCCGACGTCCCTATTACAGACGAACGTGTCGCGCGACGAATCGAGACGATGATGCAAAATGGATGGGTTGAAGAGGTTCGGCGGATACGCTCGGAGGGATACTCCTGCGAAGATCCGGGCCTCCGAGCAATTGGGTATCGTACACTATGGCGATACATCGAAAAAGAGGTCGAGTTAGGTGAAGCGGTGGCGACAACGATCGCCGAAACGAGGCGCTATGCCAAGCGGCAGCGCACGTGGCTTCGATCCGAGCCGAACCTGATCGAGTTGGATATGGGCGATGCGCTTGCCGACGCGCGCCGCCACTTAAATATGCAATAGGCTAGGAGCTTTTTAATTACATGGCAAAGGCGATTAATCTCCAGGACATGTTCCTGAACCAGGTGCGGAAAGAAGGGATCGGGGTGACCATCTACCTCACGAACAGCGTGCAGCTTCGCGGACAGGTCCGGGGCTTCGATGCCTTTACCGTGCTTCTAGACGCACCCGGCAAGCCGACTCAGCTTGTCTACAAACACGCGGTAGCCAGTATCGTGCCGACCAAGCCGATCTCTTCGTACCGAGCCCAAGGCGAGGGTGAAGAAGGCGACCGCCGGATTCCCGAGTAGGGTTTACTTCCCTACGTCGTGATTAAGTTCACCAAGATGCAGGGGACCGGCAACGACTTCGTCATGGTCGATGCCTTCCGCGAGAAGGAACTTCCCGCCGATCTGCCCGAGCTTGCCCGGTGGGCTTGCGATCGGCGATTCGGCATCGGCGGGGACGGCCTGATCCTCGCCGATCCTGGCTCTGAGGCGCCGTTCCGAATGAGGATGTTCAATCCGGACGGAAGCGCCAGCGAAATGTGCGGCAACGGAATCCGCTGCCTGGCCCGCCTTTTGCGCGACCATGGGCACACCGAAGCCGACTCCGTTCCGGTGGAAACCGGCGCCGGCATCCTCACCGTCGAGCTCCGGCCGGGGGGAGTCCGGGTCGACATGGGCCGGGCTAAGCTCTCGCGTCAGGAGATCGGGATGCCGGGCATCGGCCCGTTCGTTGAGGAAGATCTCGGAAACGGACTCCGCGGGACGGCGGTCTCCATGGGAAACCCGCACCTGGTGATCTTCGTCGACGACGTCGCGGCCGTCGACCTGGTGAAGCTCGGGCGAGAGTTGGAGCATCACCCCTTGTTCCCTAACCGCACCAACGTTCACTTCGTACAGGTCGTCGACCGGCAAACCCTGATCCAGAGAACCTGGGAACGAGGAGCTGGGATCACGTTGGCGTGTGGTACCGGCGCCTGCGCCTGTGCCGTGGCGGCGGTGATGACCAACCGGGCCGATCGCTCGGTCGAGATCCGGCTTCCCGGTGGGAATCTCCACATCGACTTCGACGCGGACGGCCGGGTGTTTATGACCGGTCCCGCGGAGACGGTTTTCGAAGGCGAAATCGGTTAACCTGCCCGGCCGGCCTCTCTAGTTGCGCGGACATGGGCCGATATATTCGATGTGCCCCCCGTCATTAGCCCTAAAAAGGGAGATTATTGTGGTGCAGAAGGCCTTATTGGGCATCACGCGCAGTGTGACGTCACCGATACTCAAGACATGGCCGATGACCGCATGGAAGTAAACACCGAACTTTACGGACTCGCCCTCCATCTTCCGTCCGTGCCGGTCCGCGTTGCGGAAGCCAAGCCGGTCGAAGAAGCAGCGATGACCGTCACTTTCAGCTCTTCCGAGAAGCCCGGGGCGAAATCGGGAATGTCGTGGCTGGAGAAGATGCGGCTTTCCCTGAAAACCCACGCCTAACTCCGTCCCGTCGTGAGCGAAAGCTATCTCGCGATGAGGCCCCTGGCCAGGGCGGAGTCGAGGACTTGCTTGAGAACGGCAAAGAGTTCGGGGTAGGGCGCCAACAGCTTGGTCTTCCGCTCAATTACTTGAGCGACAGTAAGAGTGCCGGCCGGCGGATGTGCGTGGGAGCCCCAGTGCAGCCAAGTCGGAGCCAGCGCGTCGACGGCGCGCGCAAAGCTCGCCTCGGGTGACTTCCCCTCTTCGAACTCTTGCCAAAGCGATCGAAAGTAGCTTTCTTGACCGCTTGGCAGCATGCCAAATAACTTATCGGCCGCCGCCGTCTCGCGGTCGCTTTGACTCTTGACCGCTTCCTCGTCGTAGATGAGGGTGTCGCCGGCGTAGACCTCGACGAGGTCGTGCACCGTCAGGAGCTGGAGCACCTTGCCCAAGTCGATAGGGTGCGAGCAATGTTCGGCGAGGACCATCGCCATGAGCGCCACGTGCCAAGAATGTTCGGCGCTATTTTCGCAACGGGTGCCGTCGCCGATGGAGGAGGTCCGAAGAACGCCTTTGAGGCGATCCGCCTCGAGCAAGAACCTCATCTGAGCCGCTAAACGCGACGGAATGGCATCTTCCATGTCAAATTCTACCGCTCGGGCAATTCCCTACGGTGAAGCCGTGTAGACGCAGGTTGGCTCGTACCTGCGCGATAATGCCCCAACGATCCACCCGCTTCGTCAGAAATCGGTAGGCTCTCGCGCAGGTACGAGCCAACCTACATCTACAATGCTCTGCGTTAGAACACCGTGTAGACTCACATCGATGGAGGCTACTGCCGAGCAGGTCGCCACGGCGTTGGCGGAGATCTTCGACCCCGTCAGCGTCTCCAACGTAAGCCTCGTCGGCCGGGGATATGAGGCCGAGATCTTTGGGTTCGAGTTAGCCGGTGAAAAGCTCGTCTTGCGGCTCTTCCACCACGCCGCCGACGACGAAAGGGCGGCCAAGGAATTCACCGTTCAAGCCCGGTTGCATCGGCTCGGCTACCCGGTTCCCCAGGTGCACTTAACTCTCTCATCGGGTGAATCGGAGCTAAGGCGGCCACTGGTCGTCATGAAATGGGTCGACGGCACGTCTCTCGGCGCCGACTTCTGGGGCGGAACTTTCGAGAGGAAGCAGGCGGCGGAAGACCAGCTCTATCGGCTGATGGCCGATCTGCACCTCCTTCGAGTAGACGATGTCTTTGGCCCCGCCTGCGACGTAAGCCTGCGAGAGGAGGTGGCTGCAATGAAACGGCTTGCCTCTACCTCACATGGTTTGCGGCCGGTATTCGACTGGCTCTTGGAGCAGGCTTCGCACCTTCCCGAGGAACCCGCTTGCGTGGTCCACGGCGACTTCCACGCCAATAACGTTCTCCGCGCCTCCGACTCGAGCGTAGTCATCGATTGGTCGAACTGCAGGCCCGGCGACTACCGCTGGGACGTTGCCTGGATTCGCTTACTCGTCCGCGCCGACGAACAGGAGGACGGTGGCTCCCGTGCGCTTGCTACTTATGAGCGTTACTCCGGTCGAAGGCCGGTCCGTCTCGACTTCTTCGAAGTGCTCGGCGCGACTAAGATCTTGCTGGAAGCGGAAAGCGACAGCCGCGCCAAGCCAGCCGCCGACTTTGTCGCTTACCTAATCTCCCTTATCGAAAAGAGAACCTCGATTTCCGTCGCCCGAGATCCTATCGGCCGCTAGGTCGAACAATTCGGGTCGCTCGTGGCTTGGGCGGACCGCCCGAAGCCAACCAGTTTTTCACCGGTCGCGTCTTCTTTGCGTTCTTGGCGAGAAACTCCGTAAAAGGGATTTCTCGCCAAGAACGCAAAGATTGAGGAGAGTCGATTGAAGCAAGATTGAACCGCAAAGGTCGCCAAGAACAGCCCCGCGGTGAGAGATTGTTTCGGACAGGGGCGGGCCGCCCCTGAGACACACGGGCGAGCCGCCCGTGCCACTTACTTCAGGCCGGTGGTGGCGATGCCGGAGACGAAGCTTCGCTGGCACAGGGCGAACAGGGCCACCGCCGGGAGGACCGTCACCACCGCTGCCGCCATAACGAGGTTCCACGGGGTTCCTTGAACGGTGCCGCTGGAGCCGACGAAATTGACCAGGGCGACCGGAAGCGTCATCCGCTCCTCGCGGTGAAGGTACACGAGGGGACCCCAAAGGTCGTTCCAGGAACCCAGAAAAGCAAATACCGCGACGGTGACCACCGCCGGCCGCGCCAGCGGAACCGCGATGCTGACGAGGATCTTCCCTTCGCTGGCTCCGTCGAGCCGCGCCGCCTCCATCGTCTCCTCCGGAAGAGTCCGGAAGAACTGGCGGAGCAGGAAGACGGCGAAGGCGTTCGTTCCAAGCCAAGCCGGCACGATGAGAGGGGCGTAGGTATCCACCATTCCCAGACTGGCGAAAAGCCGAAACACCGGAATGATCGTGATCTGCCCCGGCAGCATCAAGGTGGCGAGGAGGCCGTAGAAGACCCAGTCGCTTCCCCGCGCCTTCAGCCGGGCAAAGGCGTAGGCGGCGGGGATGGACGAGGCGAGGGTTCCCAGCACCGTGAGGACGGCCACGAAGGCGGAGTTGCCGAAGGCGCGCAGAAAGTCGAACGTGCGTAGCGCGTCCGAATAGTTCGCGCCCCTCGGGTGGGCAGGAATCAGGGACGGAGCCCCCTTAAACAGCTCGTCGAACGGCTTCAGCGAAGTCGAAAGCATCCACGCAAGCGGGGCGAGGCACAGGAGCAGGCCAACCAGAATCACCAGGAGACCCGGAAGAACCCGTACCTTCATGCCGCCTCCTCATGCACCCACCGCTTCGAGAGGCGGAAGTTAAGGGCGGTGAGCAGGCCGATCACAGCGAACAGAATCCACGCCATCGCGCTCGCCAGCCCCATGTGAAAGTGCTCGAACGCCTTGGTATACAGGTTCAAAACGTAGAAAAGCGTCGCCCGGGCCGGACCGCCGATGCCTGGCCCCGATTGCCCAAACGCGAACGCCTGGTCGAAGGTCTTCATCGCTCCGATCAGGCTCATGGTCACGTTGAAGAACACCACCGGCGTGAGCGCGGGCCAAGTCACCACCCGAAATCGCCGCCAAGCTCCCGCTCCGTCCAGCGCCGCCGCCTCCAGCAGCGTTTTCGATGTCCCCTGTAGACCGGCCAGAAAGACGACCATCGCCCCGCCATAGCTCCAGACGCTCATGATGACCAGCGCGGGAAGCGCCCAGCTTGGCGACTGAGTCCACGCCGGGCCATGCACCCCCACCCCCGCCAGCAGCCGGTTCAGCGCACCGTCGGTCGGATGGAAGATCCACGCCCAAAGCACGCCGGAGGCGGTCGCCGGCAACAGCGTCGGCAAGTAGTAGAGCGTGCGGAAGGCGCCCCGGAACGGCACGTCCATGTTCAACAGCATCGCCACCGCGAGCGCGGTGAACAGCCCGAGCGGAACGCTCGCCACCGCATAGATCGCGGTGACTTTGACCGACACCCAAAACGATGGGTCTGCGGTTAGCAGATATTTATAGTTCGCCGATCCGACGTATCGCGGCGCGCTCACCACATCGTAGTCGGTGAAACTTAGCGCCAGCGAGGTCAGCATCGGCCCGATCGTAAAGATCAGGAGGCCAAGCGCCACCGGGGCGATCATCAGCCAGCACCAACGTGCCTGGTTCAACGCGCACCTCGGCCGGTGGCATGCAGAAAGGCGTTGGCGGCACGGGTCGCGCTTCGGGCCGCGTCGGCAGGCGGGATCCCTTCGGTCAACATCCGGTCGATCTCCGGCTGCACCAGATCCAACGCGATCTCGACGAAATCAGGCGTACTCGGAGTCGGCTCCGCGCTTTCCAGCGCCCGATCGACGGCGGCCCGGTTCAGCGGCCGGTTGCGCGCGCCTGCGGTTTCTTGGGCGACCGAGCGCCGGATGGCGAGGTAGCCGTGGTCGACGTGAACCCGGATGCTCTCTTTGGAGCTCATAAACTTAAGGAATCGCCAGGCGGCTTCCCTCTCCGGCGAGTCTTTCGAGATTCCCAGCGCGGTAAGCGAGATCTCCCCTCCGCGGCGGCCGGACGGACCTTTCGGAAGCGCCTCGATATCCCAATCGAGAGACGGGATCTGGCGGTAGGTCGACCAAAGGCCGACGTGCCCGCCGTAATCCATCGCGAGCTTGTCGCTCGCAAAACCGGTGGACGGCCCCTCGCCGGGAGGCGGCGCGAACTTTAGCTTGCCGATGGTGTCGCGATAGAAAGTGAGACCGCGGATCGCCTCCGGCGTATCCAGAGTGCAACGACTCATTGCCGGGTCGAACAGGTCGCCGCCCGCGCCGTGGACCAACGTAAGCCACTCGCCCCACCATCCAGTGGTGACATTGCTCCCCCAGGTCCCGTTTCGGGTCAGCCGCTTGGCGGCCCCGGCGTAGTCGTCCCAGGTCCAGTCGGCCCTCGGGTACGGTTCGTGGGCCGCGTCGAACAGACGCCGGTTGTAGTAGAGCAAAGAAACGTTGAACCACTGCGGGAGGAAGTAGATGTGCCCGCCCGGCTGCATCGCCCTTTGAACCGCCGGGTAGAAGTCGCCAAGGTCCACCTCCTTCGCGTCCCGCTTCGCCAAGTCGGAGAGGTCCGATAGAAACGGCTTCAGGTAGGCGAAGAAGACGTCGCCGCAGATGAAAACGTCGGGCGGTTCGCCGGCGGCGACGAGGGTCTTCAGCTTCGTCTGGTATTGCGACCCGGGCACGGCCCGGATGTCGATATGGACGTCTTTATTCTCCTGCTCGAACCGCCGAACCAGGTCCTCGATCATGGGCCGGTTCACGTCGGTTGGATAGAGCCAGACGACGGTGTGCCGTCCGAGCGGGTCGACCGGGCGTTCGAGCTTACAGCCAGCCGCGAGGATCGCAACGGCGGCGACCCAAAAGCCGCGCATCTACCGTCCCTCCAGCACCAAGGTTCGCGAATTCTTATCGAAGCCGGTCGGCCGCGTGTAGCGCGCTCCGCCAATGTACGCCTGGCGCTTAAAAGTGCCGTCCACGAGCAGCGGCTGACAACCGATCTTCGCCCCAGCTTTGACAAGCTGGTTCAAGGGCATCCGCACGCCGCTGGCGCGGTACAGATCGGTCCACGCGATCTTGCCGAAAATGATCCGGTTCGACGCGCTCGCCGTACCGTTCGTGGTCGTTTCGATCCCGGTCAGATCGGGTGAGAACGCGAGGTTCTTCAAGCGGCGCGAGCTCCACCCCACCGTGACTTCCGGAACGTTCGCGACGGCGATTTTCTCGCGGCCAAAGTCGAGGCTCAGTACGACATCTTCGAAATCCCACCAATGACGGCGGAGCTCCGCCACGTTGGGAGCCTCGATCGTCGCCGTCGAGGGGGCTCGCTGATCGAGCCGGAAGTGCAGGTACCTCTTGTCCCACGCAAAGCGGAGCTCGGCCCGCATTTTGCTCCCCTCGCCCCCGCTCAGCTCGACGCCTTGGCTCCGGTTCCAAGGGATCGTGCCGTCCCGACCGACTTGCGGGACCCGCACTAGGACGCTCAGGTCGCGCCGCGCTCTTTCCACTCGGGGCGGAAGCGGAACCCGACCGTTGTTGTAGTCGATCGGAACCCCTGCGATGAGGGAGCGGTTCCGGTCGAAGCTCAGCCTCCCGGTTGCCGGCACGCGAACGACCTGGACGGATTGCTTGGCCGAGAGGTGCAAGCGATAGGCGCCCTTGACCGGAGTCGCGGCCAGGAAGCGGTTCGAGACCGCGTCGTACAAGCGAACGGGAGTCGGCCCAAGTTCCAGCCGAATCGACTTTGCGCTCTCGTACGGATTCCAATAGAGATCCGTAGGATATCCCTTCACGGGCAGAAAATCGGTCGCCCGCAAGTCGATGCGCAGGATCATCGGCACCGACGTGGGATGGACCAGCGCGGCGAGAAGTCCAACATATCCTCCGCCGTAGATCCCAAAATCCGTTTTCCCCCACCCGCTCCGCTTCGAGTCGCCGGTCGCATAGGGCGACTTCCCTTCCCAGGTACGCCGCAACCCTTCGTACGCGATTCCACCTTGGGGATCGCCGGTCCAATCGGCACTTGACTGCAGGGAGCCGGGCAGCGAGTCTCGGTAGAAGAGGCGCGAAGCGTTAGACAGATTCAGGATCCACTTGGCCAGCGCCGCCGAAAAGCGATCGTCGTACCGCGCCACCGGCGCGAGGGTCGCCGCGTTCAGGAACGTGTTCATCGCGAATGCGTAACCTCCTCCGTCGTTGGTGGAGCCCATGAGGCCGCCGACATCGTAGCCGCCCCACCGGCCGGCGATCATCCCCCAGCCGGTGCGGTTAGGCGAGGTCGGATCGAAGCACCAGTCCACCCACCGCGGCACATCCCACCGCTCTCCTTTCTCCGCGTTGAGGTAGGCGCCGGCGAGCGCGCCGTAGGCAGTGAGAACTTCGTAGGTCGGGTTCGTTTCCCGTATTTGCAGGGCGTTCAACGCCTTGCGAGCCGCCGTCAGGTACTTCGCCTGGCCTCCCCGCAACCCCTGGAAAAGCTCTAGGTAAGCCACCGCCGCCGCAGCATCCGGCTCTTTCCACTGCCCGTTGTCCACCGGCCGGCGAGCCGCGAAATCGTAGGAAGTGTGGTCGAAGTCGGCATGGAGCGCCGCGATGCCTCCTACCCAAGCATCGGCGATCCCCCTCGATATCTCGCCGCCCCGATGCCAAGCCGGGTAGCGCGAAGCGAGCTGGGTGAAAACGACGCTCGGCAGGAGCTCGTACCAAAAAGTGCTTCCGGATTTACCGCCGACGTTGTTCAAAACCGTCTCTTCGGACGGATTCAGATATTGGGGAGTCAGCTCGACCCAAGACCGCTTGTCGATCCCAATCGCCGTCGCCCCAAGCAGCGAGCCGAGGGCGGCGATCGCCTCCGCCGGCTTCCCGCGCATCTCTTCCTTCCCCACGTACGAGGGCATTCCGAAGCCGGGAACGGTGAGATTCGGTACGCCGGGCACACGCCACACAAGCGGCAGGTAGGGCCCCTTGGAGTTAAGGTCGAAGACGAGCCGGTCGAACGCGGACGCGGTCCGCCGCCAGTCTCGGAGGATGTAGGGCGTCGGTCGGTCCGGTAAGAGATCTACCCGCGGGATCGACGACTGCCCCCCTCCGCCAACCGCGGCGAGAAGGCATAGAACCGCCGGACTAGGCAACGACTCTCGCCTCGAGCTCGTCCACCAGATTCTGGAATCGAATGCGGGCGGCGAGGATGAAGGAGTCTCCCCCTCCGTAAACGACGTAAAGCCAGCCGTCGTGGACGTAAGACCCGCAGGCAAATACCACGTTCGCCACGCTGTCCGGAAACGGTCCATTCACCTCGAAGTCGGTTTCCGGACGCATTACGTCGTCCATCCGCGCCGCCACCAGCGTCTCCGGGCGCCCAGGGTCCCAGCGGTTGAAATCGTAAAGGAAGGCGTCGAGCACGTACTTCCTCTGCTCTCCCTTCAAATAGTTGCCCGTATGCTCGATCGACACGTACCGACCCTCGCCGATCTTGATCGGCACCGAACCCGCGCCGGACCAGCTTTTGAGATACCCACCGACCGCCATCGCCCGATGAACCTGGCCCAGGTCGGTGTATGGCCCCTCGGGAGCGGCGGCGGTGGCGATATTCACCCCCCAGGTGCCGATGTCGCCGGTCATCGGCCGGTGCAGGAGCATCACCTTGCCATCGATCCGATCGGGGAAAAGCACCCCGTCCTTGTTGCTGATCGTTTCGTTGCCGAAGGCGGCGACGCCGCACTTCTCCCAATGGACGAGATCGGTCGACTTCGCCAGGCTCACCGAACCGAGCCAAGCGCCGGTAGACGAAAGCTGTCCGACCGGCATCACGCCGCAATAGACCATCCACCAAGCGTCGTCGAGGAAGGTAATGCGAGGGTCCTCGGCCCCGAGATGATCGTAATCGCACTCGGATCCGCCTGGCTTAAGCACCGGCTCGGCAAAGCGCCGAATCGGCGTCAGGTCCGGTTCATGTACCGAAACGCCTACGAAGGAACGGGTCCAAGGGAGGCCAGGATCGGTTGCCGGCCGAGCGCGGTAATGGAGCGCGACGACTCCTGCCGGATACTTCGCCTCCGCTCCTTCCCCAAGCAGGGCATGGATCGCGGGAAGGTTCTCCGCCGTTGAGGGCAGATAGACGGCGGCGGTGTTGAACGTCACGCCGGACTCCCACCAATTTTCGGTTGGCGAGATCAAGGGTTGGCCCCCGAAGAGGCGCTGAAAAGGCAGGTCGAACGGCATGGTAGGAGCGCGGAGAGAAAACGGGAGTTACCGGCAAGGGGCGGCGGTCGACTCGCGCACGACGAGGTGGGTGGCGAGGCGATCGATATGGGGCACTTCCTGCCCGGAGACGATCTCTCTCAGCCGCTGAATGGCTCGGTAGCCGAGGAGCGGAATCGGTTGCGCGACCGCAGTCAGCGAAGGGTGCATCTGCCCCGCCGCCGGCGGGTCGTCGAAGGTGACCACCGAAATCTGTTCCGGAACCGACAAACCTAGATCCCGCAACCGGCCGAGTACGGCCAAGGTCATCATAAAGTCGCACGAGACGACGGCGGTCGGATAGTGGTCCGGCCGCAGCCACTGGCCAAGACGCTCTCGGAAGAGAGCGGGGTTCCGCTCGTGAGCAAGGCAGATCCACTCGGGTCGTACGGCGATACCGCGGCGTCCGGTCGTTTCCAGAAAAGCCTTCAGCCGCTCGAAGTGGTCGGGCACGGTGGCGGTGAGGCCGACGAACCCGATGTCTCGATGGCCAAGCTCGTAAAGATGTTCGACCGCCGCCTCCGCGCCCGATGCGTTATTTGAGGAGATCGACGGTACCGGACTCTCGTCTAGCACACCCGGCACAAGCACGACGGGGACCCCCGCCGCGTGGATACCCTCGATGATCGTGGCGTCCGCGTAGTCGGGGCGCACCACCAACAGCCCTTGAGCCCCCTTCCCTTGCACGAGCTCCGTCCAAGTGTGGAGCGGGGCCGAGCGGAAGTGGACCTCGAGCATGTACTCGGCGCAAGCTTCGCGGATACCCCGGAACAGCAGATCGAGGTAATCCCCGCCTTGCCGCTCCTGGTCCTCCGGCCAGTTCCACAGCACGCCGATCGTGCTTACCACGTCCCGAGCGGCACTCTTGCCGAGGACGAGGGTGCGTCGCCCGCTTCCGCTCTCGATGAGCCCCCGGCGGGAGAGCTCGGCGAGCGCCTTGTCGACGGTAGCTCGGGCAACATCGTACTGTTTAGCAAGGTCGGCCCGGGTGGGCAAGACGTCTCCCGGGCTTAGGTCGGCCCGACCGATCTGCTCCTCGATATCCGTGAGGATTCGTTGGAACGGAGTTTCGCGCCGGTCGCCATTCGTGTTACGCATCGGAATCTGGCCTTTTCTAAGGGGTCTTCATAGGGGATACCCCCTTCGGGAGGAAACGGGATGCGTCGGGCTTCGGAGCCGCCGCTTCCCCGCCGGCGCCCTTCATAAAAAGAGCGCCGATAACGAGGACCACAACGACGACGATCGCCACGATCGCGGGAGTCGGTACGTTGAGTTTCATAGCTGACGGGCCTAGTTGACGTCCTTAGTGTCGTCTGCGGGCGTCGCCGAGTTGCTTACCTTGCCCGACGCATCCGGCATTCGCAGGAACCAGTCGAGGTCCATGCCGACCTTTCCGTCGCCCGACTTCCAGCCGATGTCCCCCGCGTATTGAAGGGCACGGAAGCCGAATCCCTTGACCTTCTTCGCATGGCCGTCCATGAAGACCGCGTTGAGCGCCATCTTGGTCGAGATGTCCGACGGCGTGTACTGGCCCCAAATGTGAACGTTGGGGTCCGTGCTCCAACTGGCGTACTCGTAGTTCACGAACGTGTTTGCGGGGTTCGCCGCCATGGTGTCGGTGATCGGGCCACCGGCGAAGTCGGGGCGCGCCGCGCCGCCGAACGCCTTGCGGTACATGTACTGCACGCCGTTCTTCACCTTGGAGTTGAAGTCGTCGGCCATCGCCGCGAGCACCGGGTCGCTCGGCTTGCCGCCGCACCAACCCCAGCTCCCTTCGCCCAGCCAGAACGGCTTTACGGAAGCGGGAACCGAGTAGATGTCTCCGTTCTTGGTGTACGGATAGACCTTGTAAGCCCAGCCGCCGGCCGCGGTCATCCACTCCATGTTCGGGATGCATCCGCTTCCCAGATTGGGGTCGGAGCCGTAGGTGGGATACGCGTCGTCGTTGTCGCCGACGTAAACCTTAAAAGCGGTTCCGACCTGTTTCAGGTTGGAAAGAGAGGCGATGTTCTTGGCGGCGAGCTTGGCCTGCGCGAAGACGGGGAATAGGATCGCCGCGAGGATTGCGATGATCGCAATCACGACGAGAAGTTCGATGAGGGTAAAGGCCTTACGATTCATGGTTCGCTCCGTTGCAAATAGATATCCCCATGCTGCGTTGCCATGGTGGAGTGTCCCTTCTAAGCGGTAAACAGGACTGAGAGCATTCTACGACAAAAACCAAACCTTGCCAACAAAAGACTGAAAATAGTTCGAAATGCATAGGCATTCTAAAACTTGCCCATAATCGGATGTGAGCACGCCCTGGCAGATCGGCCCCTTTACGAAACTGGACGAGTCAAATCCGGTGCTGGGACCCTCCGCCGAGTCGAAGTGGACCTGCCCGCTCGCGGGCTCAATCGCCTGGGAAGAAAAGGACGTCTTCAATCCCGCCGCCGTCGCGCGGGATGGCGCCATCCACCTCTTGTATCGGTCGGAAGACACGGTCGGCAAACACCTCGGGACCTCTCGCATCGGCCTTGCGGTAAGTGACGACGGCCTCGCCTTTCGGCGTGAAGCGGAGCCCGTTCTCTTCCCTGCCAACGACGCCCTCCGGGGGTACGAATGGGAGGGCGGATGCGAAGACCCGCGGGTTTGTGGCACGGAAGACGGCGGCTACCTGATGACTTACACCGCCTACGACGGGGTGAAGGCGCGCCTCTGCGTCGCCACGTCGTCCGACCTCCGAACCTGGACCAAACACGGCCTCGCCTTCCCCGAGATGCCGGACCTCTGGAGCAAATCCGGAGCGATCGTCTGCCGGGTCGACGGCGAGCGGCTCGTCGCGACCCAGTTGCGCGGACAGTACTGGATGTACTGGGGCGAGTCGTATATCTTCGCCGCGACTTCGGACGACTTGATTCATTGGCGGCCGGTCGTACATCCCACGCAGGCCGCCCGCTCCGATCAGGCCGGAATGCCGAGCGCACCCGACATCGCGGCTCGTTGGAGCCCCGCCGAAGTCGGCGTCACCGCTTCCGACCGCGAGGCGCTCGTCGCTGTCATCCGCCCTCGGACCGGCCGTTTCGATTCCGTCCTGGTCGAGCCCGGCCCGCCGGCGGTGATCACCGAGCACGGGATCGTCCTCATGTACCACGGCAAAAACGACGGTTCGACTTACTCGGTAGGCCAGCTGCTCCTCGACCCGCTAGATCCGACGGCCGTTCTTGCCCGGACGGCCGAGCCGTTCCTATTTCCAGAGCGCCAGTACGAGGTCACCGGGCAGGTCGGCAACGTCTGTTTCGCGGAGGGGCTGGTCCCGTTCGGGGACCGGTGGCTCTTGTATTACGGCACCGCCGATTCGAAAATCGCGGTCGCTTCAGCTCCTCGCCTTTCTTAGAAAATTGCAAGTTTTCTGATTAGGTTAACGATGGCTACCGCGTTAATCGGGCGTTGACATCGCGATTCGAAGCTCAACGGGGAGACTTCATATGAAAAAAGCATTCACCCTGATCGAGCTTCTAGTCGTCATTGCAATCATCGCCATTTTGGCCGCCATCCTGTTCCCTGTCTTTGCCCAAGCCAAGCAAGCAGCCAAGCAGATCTCCGACCTCAGCAACGCCAAGCAGATCGGCACGGCGTTCCACATGTACGCCGGCGATTACGACGATTCGACGCCCACCGTCTCCAAGGCGAAACAGCCGGGCCTCGATGGCTTACCGACCAGCAGCTACACGTCTTGGTACAACGACCTTTATCCCTACGTGAAGAGCTGGAACCTCTTCCTTTCGCCTGGCCGGCTCGACAAATTCACTCAGGCGAGCGATCCGTTCAAGTGCTACGACGATATCAACCCGACCGGCACGTGCCTGGGATATGGCTACAACGACGGACTCGTCAGCGACAGCGGTTACGGGCTTCTTCAGACCCAAACCGTCGATGCGAACGGCAAGACGCTCCGCGCGGGGCGCAATTTGAGCCAGGTTCAAGAGCCCGCCAACCTCGTGGCGTTCGGTTCCAGCAACGACAATCCCGGCTACTCGGTGGGACTCGATAACATTCTCTCCCGTTACCCGGACAAGGTGAGCTCGGCCCGGCTTCGATTCTCCGGCCGTTTCAGCTTCGGATACACCGATGGACATGCGAAGTCGCTACTGGTTAAGTCGGCGGAATACAACGGCTACGGACTGGTGATGCGTCCGGCAAATCAACTCGACGCCGCCAAGTGGTGCTTCGACCCAAGCTTCGTTCCCGACGCCGCCTATGCCGGCAACTCCTTCCCGGGCGACTATCCGCTCCAGAGCGGTAGCGAGACGTGCGCGGATGCGGTCAAGGACATCTACGCCAACACCGTCATCAACCCCTAAGCGGGTCTCGATGGGCAGCGATTTAGCATCGCTGCCCGAATGTTTCGGCCTCAAACCACCATGAATAGAACTAAGTCTTTCGCCATCGGCGTGGCGGCCATACTGGTCGCGATGTCTGCCATTGGATGCGGCGGTCCCATCGAACGTTCCGATCCGAACAATAACTTCGCGGCCGACCGTGAGAAGCGGCGGGCGAACAAAGTCGCGTCCGCGAACTCGACCAGTCGCCCGGTTGGGCAGTAGGCAGGGTAATACGGTTTAGATAGGGATGACCGAACGGTTTCTTACTCGGGCGGGCCGCCCGAGATACCCACGGGCGAGCCGCCCGTGCCACCTTATCTGGCTGGCGGGGACGCCGACGCTACTTGTTGGTGGCTAGCGAATAGCTGAACTCGTCCGCTTTCTCGAAGACTCCCTGGTTCCCCTCAGCCTTGAAGGTGATGGTGACCTTGTCCCCGTCAACGTCGACAAGGCAGTAACCGAGCTTTTGCTCGACGTGGGCGATCCGGGAAAGGGACCACTCTTGATCGGTGGTTGTCAGCGTTTTCCCTTTTACGAACGGGGCGCCGGCGGTGCCGATGACGAACTGATGGATCGCCCGATCTTCGGGCCAGCCCGGCAGCTTTGCGGCGAGGTGGTCGTACAAGTGATCGTGACCGAAGAAGACCGTGCGCGCGCCGGCGTCGGCCAAGGATTTGATCAGCGAGTCTCGCGCGGCCGGAACCGTCCACATGCCGTCGGTGTGGTTCCCCGAGAAGAACGCCATTTTGTGGGCGAAGGCGAAGACGTGCGGCGGATGCGGCGCTTTCAGGGTCTTGTCCAACCACTCCTGGTTCACACCCAGCTCTTTCTGCTGAAACTGATCGAGAGAGAGGAAGAGGACATTTTTGAGCGGGTAGGCATAGGTCATCCCTTCCTCGCCGGCGGGACCGTCGTTCGGGTTGCTGTAAGGTCCGCTCAGCGCCTTTCGCCAAACGTCGGCCGGGTGGGGGCAATGCATCTCATGGTTCCCGCGGGCGGCCAGCACCTTGATACCGGCGTCGTACACCGGCTTCATCGTCTTGAGCCAAGTGTCGAACTGCGAGCTCTCCGTCTCGTCGGTATCCGCGCCGCCAACCAAGTCTCCATTTACGAGCAGCACATCCGGCTTCTCGTCGAGGATCGCCTTAACGAGCCGGCCGAGGCCGGTCACGTTCACTCCATTTTCGTCCATGCCGGGGCGGGGAGAGTTCGTATTCCACCGGTCATCGCCGGTCACCACGAACCGGACGTGGTCCGCAGCCGGACGGAGAGGAGTAGCCGCTAGGCATAGCGCGACGAGCACGTAAGACATTCCACGAATATACGTCCCCCCCGGCGCGTTTACCCGTTAAGGATCGGATAAGAGCGATCCTTGAACCACTCGGGGCCGGTTGCCGTCGCAAATACAAGCCATGGAAGTCTCACCGCGTACACTTGCGATCGTTGCCGGAGTCGCCGCCGCCTTATCCGGCCTCGCCTACATCTTCGGCCATCGGACGGGCAGCCGGCGAGAGCAGCGGCTGAACCTCGCTCGATACCGAAACCGGAACCGGGTGCTCATCCTGTTCGCTCCGAACCGGAACGACTCGCGCTATCAGCGTCAGCTTCGGGAGATCGCCGGGCAGATGGAGGCGTTTCGGGATCGCGACATCGCCGAGCTGCACGTCCTTAGCAGCGGGCCGGGTGGAACGGTAAAGCCGAGCGACGCTTCCCTGCTTCGCACCCTGTTCAACGTCCGTCGCGGACAGTTCCGGGTTGTGCTTCTCGGCAAAGATGGGGCCACGGCGCTGGACGAATCCTCCTCGGTTTCCGCCTCGCAGATCTTCGACCTGGTCGACGAGATGCCGATGCGTCAGCAAGAGCTTCGCCGCCAGGGCGTTTCCGTTCGATAGCCCCATTCCCGTTCTCGCGAAAATCCGCTTATAGTACGGGCATGATTCCGAACGGGCTCTTGCTTGGGATCGGCCTGATTCTCCTCGTCGTTTTGGTCGCCGCCGGAATGGCCCGGGCGGCGATAAAGAGCACCGCCGCCTGGCGACGCACCCATGCCGACCGCCCCGAGGAGCGAGACCTCGCCCGCTTCGGCTACGCGCAGCAGCTTCTGCGCGACATGGGCGGCTTCTCTAACTTCGCCATCTCGTTCTCGGTCATCTCCGTCCTCACCGGCGGGATCACGCTTTACGGTTATGGACTGACGAATGCCGGTCCGGCGGTGATGGGATTAGGCTGGCCGCTGGTCACGTTCTTCGTCCTTTTCGTGGCGGCGTCGATGGCCGAGCTCGCGTCGGCGATCCCCACCGCAGGAGCGCTGTACCATTGGTCTTCGCTACTGGGCGGCTCTGGTTGGGGCTGGTTTACCGCGTTTTTGAACCTAATCGGCTTGGTGGCCACCATTGCCGGAATCGACTATGGCTGTGCGCAGTTTCTAACCCCATTGTTGGGACTGAACGACAAGAACGCTTGGATCGTACTTGCCGTCTGCGGCGCGATCCTCCTAATGCATGCCGCCCTCAACCATCGCGGCATCCGCCTGGTCGCCCGGCTCAACGACCTCAGCGCGGGTTATCACATCGTCGGTGTCCTGGCGATCGTCATTGCGCTCGCCATCTTCGGGCCTAAACAGCCGATTGAGTACATGTTCACCAAGACTTACTCGACCTTGGCCGGGCATCCCTACAGCTACGCGTTCTTGGTCGCCCTTCTCCAGGCTCAGTGGACCTACACCGGCTACGATGCCAGCGCCCACACCAGCGAAGAAACGCGACACGCCCGTTTGCACGCCCCTTGGGGCGTCTACTTATCGGTCGCCGTGTCGGCGGTCGCCGGCTTTGCGATGCTGGCCATGGTCACGTTGGCGATAAAAGACTTACCCGCGGCTGCCGGCGACTCGAATCCGTTTGTCTACATCGTCAAAGGCGCCCTTGGAGGGGTGGCGGGAAGCGCGTGCCTGTGGCTGGTGACCATCGCGATGTGGTTCTGCGGTCTCGCCTGTGTGACCTCGACCTCACGTATGATCTTCGCCTTTGCCCGCGACGGCGGGTTGCCTGGATCTAAGAAGCTTCGCACCGTAGATCGGCACGGATCTCCATCGGCGGCGGTTTGGTTGGCGTCCATTCTGGCTTTCGCCCTTCCCGCGCTGATCACGGCGCTCGTGGCGCTCAACCCGAAGGGAGACAAGAATCCTCACGGCCTCGACTTCGCCGCGCTCTATCCGGCGGTCACCGGCATCGGCGTCATCGGTCTTTACCTTTCCTACGGGTTACCGGTGATCCTACGGCTACGCGCGATGCGATCCGGCCGATGGGCACAAATCGGAGATGGACCCTGGAGCCTCGGACGATGGAGTCAACCAGTCGCCATCGTCGCGATCGCCTGGATTGCGTTCATCACAGTCCTATTTGTGCTGCCCCCCAACGAGCTCTCCGGCTACATCTTCGCCGGCTGCATGGCGGCGGCGGTGGTCTGGTACCTGGCAAGCGTTCGTGGCCGTTTCACCGGCCCCGAGGTGGAGGAGCCGGCGGGCTCCTCGATCGTCGAGGACCCGGTCGCGGTGTAAGGCGCTGGGTATGTGAACTGTGGCGTGTGGACTGATGGGACACATGAGACCCATCAGTCTCGTTAGTCCCATTGTCTCATTGGCAAAAGCGAGCCTTGCCTTCGGAATCATCGGCGGGGCGCCGACGCTACGGGTGGACTTACCTCAAATATTGACTTGCCTGCTCCAAGTGATACAGGTCATGCCCTAGCAGCATCGTGACCTGGTCGCGGATGGTCAAGGGACCGCGTTGTGGGTGGAGGAACGACTTCGACCACTCTTCCTCCGACAATCCGTTCAAGAAGTCCATGGTGTCGCGGCGACGATTTTCGAAGACGTCGAGCTCGTGCTGAAGATCGCGGGTCGAGTAATGCTTTTCGACCGCCCGTTCCCCTTCGTCGTACACCACCACCGTGCTGCCAGGCGCTTCGTGGGCAAGCCGCATCCGGTCGAGGAAAAGGTCCTCCCAATCCGCCAAGTGGGCCACCATCTCCGTCAGCGTGAACCGATCCGGCTCCAGTGCTTCGGCGTATCGGTCGGCATGGACGCAGTCGATAAGGCGGCGGAGAGTCGTGGGGGTGAGCTCGATGGCGAGGGTGTACGGAACCATGTCTCTACCGTGCCAGGTTTTGGGCCGACGGCGCAAGGGGTCACGCCGTAGATCGGAGACAGGTAGTCTTGCCGCAAGGTTTCCACCAAAGGGGGAGTCCTCATGCCAGAACAGGCAAGCCAACTAAGCAGAAGAAAACTATTGATCGCAAGCGCGGCGGCGGGAGTGACGGCAGTGGCCGGAGCCCCGCTGAACGCCCTCGCGCGGACGAAGGAGATTCGGAAAAATATGGAACCCAAACTCGTGCACGTGCCGACTGAGGCCGACATCCAGAAAGCGCTGAAGACCGCCCCCAAGGGGATCAGCGAGGCGACCCACAAGGCGCACCTCACCCTCTGGCAGGGATATGCCAACAAGACCAACGAGATCCGCAAGGCGCTCGCCGAGATGGAAGTCGACCCCGCCAAGGCGAACCAGATCTATAGCCAGATGCGCGCCCTCAAGGTGAACTACGCGTTCGCGCTGGGCGGCTACAAGAATCACAACGTCTACTTCGACACCATCGGTGGCGACGGCGGCGCGCCCTCCGGTGACGTGGCGACCCTGATCAACGAGGCTTACGGCTCGTACGAGAATTGGGCCAAGGATATCAAGACGACCGGCATCGCCGGCCGCGGCTGGGCTTACCTGGCCTACGACCGCGACGAGCAGCGGGTCTTCAACTTCATCGGCGACGCCCAGGACACGTTCCCGCAGTGGAACTGCGAGCTCATCCTCGCCCTTGACGTCTACGAGCACGCCTACTTCCTCGACTTCCAAACCGCCCGCGCCAAGTACATCGACGCCTGGCTCAACTGCGTCGACTGGAACGCCGTCAACGCCCGCCTCGGTAAGGCCAAGTAACCCTTTGGGAGTGCGCGAAGCCCTTCGCGCTTTCTCCCATCGCGGAGCGATGAAAACTTTCCGGCCACCGGCCGGAAAGTCCCGTCGCTTCGCGTCGAAATGCAAAGCGCGAAGAGCTTCGCGCACTTCCAAGGATTACAGCTTCGTCGGCCGGACGACGTTCCCGGTCCGCGCGCTTTCCAGCGCGGCCAGCGACAGGTTCAGCGCCATCAACCCCTCGAAACCGGGGACCGGGATCGGAGTGCCATTCTTCACCGCGCCGAGGAACCCGGACAGCTCCTGGTAGTACGGGTCGTCGGTATCCGACACCGGGTGCTGTAGTTTCGAGCCTTCCTTTTTGTGGGTCCGAACCGACGCCGACTGGCGGCTGTCGAATTCGATCATCCCCTCGCTGCCGGCCACCTCGTAAGTGGCTCGGAAGCCGGACGGGTCCATCCAGGTCGATTCGACGTGGGCGACCGTGCCGCTCTCGAAAGTGAGCGTCGTCAAAGCGTAATCGGGACCGCCGCCGGACTGCACGCCGACCGACCGGCTGTACAGATGTGAGACCTCTCCCAGGGTCCACCGCAACCAATCGAAGTCGTGGATCGCGAGATCCAGAAGGATCCCGCCGGAGCGTCCGTGGTCCATGAACCAGTCCTGAGAGCCGTGGGGCGCCTTGCCCCCTCGCCGCAGCCGCGCCGCCGCCGGAGTTCCGATCTTCCCGCTCTGCACCAGACGGTGGCCAAGGGCGTACTCCGGGAAAAACCGCACGACCTGCCCCACCATCAGCGGAACCCCGGCCTTCCCCGCCGCTTCGATGATCGTCGACCCTTCCGAAAGGTCGCGGGCGAACGGTTTTTCGATGAACACCGCTTTGCCGGCCGCAATCGCCTTTAGCGCGTATTCCAGGTGAAGGTCGGTTGGCAGACAGATATCCACGACGTCCGCCCACGCGATCAGCTCGTCGGAGGAAGCGCAGGGGAGGGCTTCCCACTTAGCACGAAAACCGTCCGCCCGTTCCGGGTGCGAATCGCGATATCCGATCTCGACTTCCGGCATCTTCCGATACTGCCGAGCATGCACATTCCCCATCGACCCGGTCCCAAGGATCCCCACTCTCATCGCCGCATTGTGGCACGCCCCACCCCACATGTAGCATCGGCTCCCAGCCGATGAACCCCACGACCCTCCGGGTCGTGTGAATCCGCCAAGGGCAGGATGCCCTTGGGACCCACTGGCAAGATGCCAGTGCCACTTATTGGCCGGTGCCGGCCGACCCCGAGGCGATGGTGATCGGGGGCGGTTTCACCCCCATACGGTCGAGGGACGCCCGCGTCCGGCGGACGTCCGCTAACAGCGACGTCATGTGAGGCGGTCGAGCCGGTTGCGCGAAAGCGCGGGCGAAGACTGGCCACATCGGCTCGATATCGTGCGACAGGTCGAACACCATGACCCCCTGCGTCGCCGAACAAGCGGCCTGGAGGGCGTTCGCAAGGCCGTCCGGATCGCCCTTAAAGTCGATCAGCGATAAGCCGGCGTAGGTCCACGCCTCGTCGCGAACGAGGCGGTACGCCAGGTGAGCGGAGGCTTCCACCGTACTGCCGATGTTCAGCCCCTTAGACATCGCCTCGTGGATCGTCGCGGTGGTGTAGTAGCAGCCCGGAATAACGAAATCGACCAAATGTGCGTCGCCCGATCGCCGGTAGTTTCGCGACGTAAACCAAAACGCCGGCTCCGCCTTCGGCGATGCGTAGTTGTTACCGAGCGGCGCGTACTCCCCGTACCAGGAGCCGACGTACATTCCGAGCCGGATTCCCGGCCGGGCCGCCGTGATCGTTCGCCGAACCTCGCCGAGGAAGTCGGTCACCTTCGCGGCTCGCCAAGCCATCCATTGGTCATAGAACCGGCCCGGACGGACGCCCCGGGTCAGGTTTTGGGTCACCGTGAACTTGAAAACGTCGTCCGGCCAATTCAGCTTCTGTGCCACGACCGCCTCGAACTGTTGGCGAGTGACTTCGCTGAAGTCGGCGTCGATTCCCGCATAACGAAGCCGGTCGTCGAACACCATCCCGTCGACCGGATATCGGGTCGCCACCTCCCGCAAGATCGCAAGCTCCCGCGACCGGACTTCCGGATCGTTCGGGTTCATCATCAGGGGGTACTGCGTCGCCTGGCTCTGGGCCATGGGAAGGAAGGTCGCCTCCGTATCGAAGGCGACGCGTTGCCCAACCGACGCCTGACGGCGCAGGAATTCGCCGGCGGTCCCGGAGCCGAACATCGTCACGCCGCCCGCCGGCGGGGCGGTCGCCACGTTTGAGATCCGGTCCATGACGCCGTTCTTTCGCACCGTCACCACGGTTCCCCCCGAAGGCACGCGCGCGGCCGACGTGAAAACGCTCACCGCGTTCGATTCGAGCACATCCAGCTTCGCCGCCAGCGGAAACCGCTCCGAGCCGACGACGACCACCGGCTTCGGCTCGTAGATCACCGTCTGATGCTCCGGGAGTTCGTAGCCGGGACCGACCTTAAACAGCCGGTGCCCTTCGCTGAAGGCGTTGAGGCTGACGATCAGGCTCAAGCCGACGCGCTTGGTCTCCCGGCACATCGCCGCCAACGGATCGTAGTCGATCGGCAGGCGCTTGTCTCGCCAAACTTCGAGTTTCGGGGCGATGGCCGACTTGTACACGACCTGCCCGGAGATCGGCTTGATGTCGAACACCACCGTGTTAAATCCGACCGACTTGACCTTGTCCACAAGCGCTGCCACCTTGGCGTCGCTGTTGTACCGGTCGATGTTCGCCGTCGCGTCGATCCAGAGGATCCGGGCCTGAATCCCCCGGTTTCGGGCCAGCGGCTGGGCCACCCCCATCCCATCCAGGAACCCGTCGATAACAACCGGCGAGATCCCCGGCAGGGCCGTTCCCGGCTCGAATCGGGACTGGAGCGACATCTTTGCCTGCCCCAACGCCACAACTGCCAATAGCAAGACCATTCCCGTGGGTGTACCCGTTCGTGGCATCGGCTCCCAGGGGCCATCGCAAAAACTCTCGTTGCTGGCAACGATCCCTCCAGACGCGTCGTCTGGAGGGTCCCGCAGCAGCGGGGTGTTCTCGCAGGAGGTGCCCGACCGATGGTCGGACCCTGCCAGACGGCGCGTCTGGAGGGATCGGCGACCAAAAAAATCGTTCGCCTGGCGCAAGCTGATTTTGCGATTTCCTGTCCAGCCGATGAACCCTCTCAGGCTCATCGGCTGGGAGCCGATGCTACGTGATTACCGTCGAATGGACAACGATAGGATTTTGATGTCCGGGTTATTCGGAAGGGTGATGCTTATCAGCCGTTTCGTTTTGTCGGTCAGCACCCGGTATTGGTAGAGCGAGGTGATCGCCACCACGTCTCCCGCCGGTCCGTGCCTCTTGGAGAACCGCGCCGCCATCGCCTCGCCAAATCGGGGCGAGGGGGCGCCCCAATCGGTAAAGCGGATCGTCTGCGTAAGGGTGGTGCCGTCCGAGTAGTTGAACTTGAACGTTCCGCTCTGGAACCCATTGACCGAGCAGCCCAACAGACTCACCATCTGCGCGTTGTAAACCGGCACCACCATCGTGCGCCCGTCGCATCCGATCACGTTCTTCCCCGCCACATCCTTCGGACCCAGGACGTGCAGAACCGGGATCGTTCCCCCCACGCTCCAGGTGTCGATCATGGTCTCCGCCGCGTAGGTCTGGCCTTTGAATCCGATGTCGCCATCTTGCGTTCTCGCGGCAAAGCTCATCCCGTCGATATTGAACTGGGAGGCCAGGTCCACAACCCCGTCCTCGGGCGGCGTCGTGTTCCCATACGGGAACAGGTTAGTCGTCGGAATCGCCACCGGACCGCCCGTTCCGGGGCCGTTCCAAAGGAGCCGGGCGACTGCCCCGCCGCCATTCTCGTAAAACTCCATCTGGATCGGATACCTCCGCCCGGCGACCAACAGGATCGGCTTCGACAAGTCGGTTGCCGGTCCATGATCGGTCCAATTGTCGACGACAAGCTGGTTGCGCACCCAAAGGCGGATTCCGTCGTCGCTCACGGTTTGGAACGTGTAGTAGCCGGTTTGGTTGGCCGAGACCATTCCGTACCACTGGGCGGAAAACTTGTCGGTTTGCACCAGCGGGTCGGGCGAGCCGTCGCCCCAATCGTAGTCTACGGTCGCGTCGAGTCGCTTAAGAGCGGGGGTGACGAAGTGCCGGCCGTCCGCGGGATCGTTGTAGAACGCGGCGGTGAGGCCCGTTCCCGCATCCGGAATAGAGGCGGCCGGAGTGGCGGAGCTGGGCACCGACGACTCACTCGTTCCGTACGGGTTCTTCGCGACGACAACATAAGCGTACGTGGTTCCGTTGGTCACCGTCTTGTCGAGGTAGAGCGACTCGGTCGTGGTCGTCCCGACCTTCACGTACGGACCGCCGACCGGGCCTCGGCGCACTTCGTAGCTTGCGGCTCCGCGAACGGTTCGCCAAGTCACGGCCACCTCGCCGCTTCCACCCTCCGCCTTAACGGCGGCCGGGGCACTTGGCGGGGTTGCCGGCAGGAGTCCATAGACGGCCAGCTCGTTTGAGAAGGTGGGAACGTACACTTTGCCGTTCACCACTACCGGGGGGTTGAACTTGGCGAAGCTTCCAAAGTCGTCCTCGTCCGCTATGTGGCTATTCCACAGTTCGGTCAGGTCCGTAGCTCGGAAGGCGCGCAAAACCCCGGGCACGGTGTTCCAGTTGGCGTCGCCAGTAAACGGCAGCGTCGTCCAAACGATCCCGCTCGAGGAATCGGCTCCATTGGAAGAAACCGTGATAAAGCCTCCGGGCATGCCGGGAGGAGCTTGCATCGCCGAGGTAGCAAACGGGGTGGTCGTAAATTTCGAGCCGTCGAACTTGAACCCCTTTAACGTGTCCCCTTCCGACCAGGCGTAGAGGTTCTTGTTGCCGGTTCCGCCCTGCCAAAAGGCCGGAGTACCGTGCATGTGGCCATTGCAAGCCCACCACCACTGGTAGATGTGATCGTCGCTCGCCGCGTCGAAGTGACCCATGTTGGTGCGGTCGGTAACGTAGATCTTCCCTTCTTTCGACCCTGAGACCACCAGATTCGTGCCGGGAATGAGGATCGCGCCGCACGATCCCAGGTCGGCATCCCATCCTTCGAGGTTGGCCTGGTTGTAGGGGGTGAAGTAGTCCGAGACCGCCATCGCCGTCCCGTCGATCTTTAGGACGCTATCGCCAAAGTTGGAGGCGAGCGGGTTGAAGTTTCCGTTACCGGTTACCGCGTAGAGGTTCCCTTGCGCGTCGATCGGCATGGCATGGCCCGACATCCAGAAGCCGCCCAGCCCGGCGTTCGGCGTCGAGCAGTACGAACCGAGCAGCTTGAACGTCTTGGCATCGTAGCAAAGGATCCAGCCGTGATACGGTCCGTTATCGCCGTGCGAAGCGCTCGCGATGTACAGCTTCCCCGCGTTGAGCACGAGGGCGGGCCGTTGGTTCTGACGCCGCTCGTCGTAGTTGACGAACCCGTTGACGGAGCCGTCGCCCGTGCCCGGTACCTTGGCGGTCAACTCCTTGGGACCAAGCTTGGTCACGCCGGTTCTGAGATCGAGGGCGTACAGCCGTTGATGGTACGAGGCATCTACATTTCCGTCCCCCTCGAGGGTTCGAACCACAACGTAGAGAAGCTGATTGGCCACGTCGACGGCGGGCGTGCTGACGATTCCGACTTCCGGGTGGATGTCCGGAAATCCGGTTAGGAACTGGTAGGGGATGGTGGTGATCCCTTTCGATTCGTCGACAAACGATCGTTTCCAAAGCGGAGCGCCGTTACCCGCGTTCTCCGCATCGAAGGCGTACACGCTGTCGTGCATCGTGGCGACGTACGCCACCGTGAACGTCCCCTTGGTAGGGATAATCACGCCGGGAACGATGAGCGGCTGGGCGTAGATCTGCCCATCCACGGCGCGAGAAAACAGCTTGCCGAACTGCCCCGAGTTCACATTGGTAGGCTTCAGAACCTTTTCCTGGTCGTTTGCGCCGGTTCGATTCGTGTCGAATCCCCGCATGATCCAGCTCGTCTGCGCGGCCGCCCCGCCTATCAGCACCAAAGAAACCACTAACGTCGAAACGATCTTGCACAGCCGCTGCATTCTCAAATACCCTCTACCGTGCGCTAGTATCGCCCGCGATCGAGGTTCCCAGGCAAGATTCCTAGGGAATTTCAGATGAATGCGCAAAATCCGGCCGCTCGCAAATTTCCAATCTAAAGGTCGCAGAACCTACCGCCACCTAGGAAATGAACTGCGAACGGCAGGGGCACGCGGAGGTGCTGACCACACGGCTTCGCCGTAAAGGAGGCCGGTCTGGAGACCGGCGGTCCGCATGGGTACACGGCCTCCCGAATCGATTCGGGCTAAACTCGGCTTACTCATGTCAGAGACGATCCAGACGCTGTTATCGGAGGAGCGCCGGTTCGCGCCCTCGCCCGAGTTCGCCGCCCAGGCCAACGCCAACGACCCCGCCATCTACGAGCGGGCGGACGCCGACTACGAAGCGTGGTGGAAGGGCTGGGCCGACCAGCTCGATTGGTTCGAGCCGTATCACACGGTGTGCGAATTCAAGGCCCCGAACGCCAAATGGTTCCTCGGCGGCAAGCTGAACGCCGCCTATAACTGCGTCGACCGGCACGCCGAGCGAACGCCGGATAAGCGGGCGATCGTCTTCGAAGGCGAGCCGGGCGACAGCCGAACGATCACCTATCGCGAGCTGAAGGACGAGGTCTCCCGCTTTGCCAATGCGCTGATGCAGCTCGGCGTCGAGCGAGGCGATCGGGTTTGCATCTACATGCCGATGGTGCCGGAGCTCGCGATTGCCATGCTCGCCTGCGCCCGGATCGGCGCCGCACACTCCGTGGTCTTTGGTGGATTCTCCGCCGATTCGCTCCAGGAGCGCACCAACGATGCCCAATGCAAGGTGATCGTCACCGCGGACGGCGGCTGGCGGCGCGGCAGCATCGTTCCGCTGAAACGGACGGTGGACGAGGCGCTCGAAAAGGGGTGCCCGAGTGTTCACAAGGTGATCGTCTTGGAGCGAATCGGCCCCGATGCCACGAACCCGGTGGCGATGGTCTCAGGCCGGGACATTTGGTGGAGCGAGATCGTCTCCGTTCAGTCCACCGACTGCCCTTGCGCCTCTATGGACAGCGAGGATCTACTCTACATCCTCTACACCTCCGGTTCCACCGGCAAGCCGAAGGGGATTACGCATACGACGGGCGGCTACCTTACCGGCACGATGGCCACCAGCAAGCTGGCGCTCGACCTGAAGGACGACGACCTCCACTTCTGCACCGCCGACTGCGGCTGGGTCACCGGCCATAGCTACATCGTCTACGGCCCGATGGCATGCGGCGCGACCGTCTTGATGTACGAAGGCGCGCCCGATACGCCCGAGAAAGACCGCTTCTGGCGGATCATCGAGAAGCATCGCGCCACGATTCTCTACACCGCGCCGACCGCGATCCGTGCTTTCATGAAGTGGGGCGCCGAGTACCCCCGACGATGCGATCTGTCTTCGCTCCGCCTTCTTGGTTCGGTCGGCGAACCGATCAACCCCGAAGCGTGGATCTGGTACCAGGAGGAGATCGGCGGGGGGCGCTGCCCGGTAATCGACACCTGGTGGCAGACTGAAACCGGGGCGATGATGATCACCCCGCTCCCGGGCATTACCGAGACGAAGCCCGGCTCCGCCACCCGCACCTTCCCCGGCATTTCGGCCCGGATTTATAACGAAGAGGGGATGGACATTACTCCGGCCGACGGCTCTCGACACGAAGTCGGCGGGTTCCTGGTGCTCGATCGCCCTTGGCCATCGATGACCCGCGGCATCTTCAACGATCCGGACCGGTTCGAGAAGACGTATTGGTCGAAGTTCCCCGGCCGCTACTTCGCCGGCGACGGGGCGAAGCTCGACGAGGACGGCTACTTCTGGCTCCTCGGCCGGGTCGACGACATCATGCTCGTCGCCGGCCATAACATTTCGACGATGGAAGTCGAGTCGGCCCTTGTCAGCCACCCGGCGGTCGCCGAGGCGGCGGTCATCGGTAAGACGCACGAGCTCAAGGGCCAGGCGATCGCGGCCTTCGTCATCCTTCGTTCGGACCACCGGCACGACGGAGACCCCGCCCACCTCGTAAACGAGATCAAAGCCCACGTCGCCCACAAGATCGGCCCCATCGCTAGGCCGGACGACGTCTTCATCACCGCCGAGCTCCCGAAAACCCGAAGCGGAAAAATCATGCGCCGCCTCCTGCGAGACGTGGCTGAAGGCCGCGCCCTCGGCGACACCACCACCTTAGCCGACCCCAACGTGGTCGCCTCGCTAAAAGACAAGTATGAAAGCACCGAAAGCTAACTCCGAAAGCCCCCTCTCCCTCCTCGGGATGCATGTGCCCGACGAGGGAGAGGGGGTTGGGGGTGAGGGAGCTACGCCGAAGGCGTGTAGCCGCAGGTTGGCTCGTACCTGCGCCCGGTGTACTTTCAGTACACCGAGACAGGGGCGGGCCGCCCCTGATACCCACGGGCGAGCCGCCCGTGCCACGGTAGGTCGCCAATGATCATCCTCGGCATCGATCCCGGGCTAGAGCGAATCGGTTACGGCGTCATTCGCCGTGAGGGGTCCAAGTTGACGCCGATTGCTTACGGGCTCATCCAGACTCCGCGTATCTCCGTGCCGGATCGGGTGCGGCTCATCCACGAGCAAGTTCTGGAGATCATCGACCTTCATCACCCCGACTCCATCGCCACCGAGCGGCTTCTCTTCACCGTCAACAAGACCACCGCGATGGATGTGGCCAAGGCGCTTGGAGTCATCCTGCTCGCCAGCAGCCTGAGAGGGCTTCCGTGGGCGGAGTATTCGCCTCCGGAGGTCAAGCAGAGCGTGGTAGGCAACGGGAATGCCGACAAAAAGCAGGTCCAGTTTATGGTGCAACGGATTCTTGGGCTCGAGAAGCCACCCAAACCGGATGACGTCGCGGACGCGCTGGCGATCGCGATCACCCACGCTTTCCGCAGCCGCATCGTCATTCCCGCCTGATTTCGTGCGAAGATCTTCGGTGTGGAAATTCCACCGATCATCGATCCAGCCCGGGCTCCCGCTCCACCGGAGCCGCCGCCCCTTCCCGGCTGGGTTTTTCCTTCGATCATCGGGTCGGGAATCTTCGGTATGGTGCTGGGCGGGCTGATCGTATCCACCGCTCAGCGAGCCGCAAACACCGTCCCGCCCCTAAGACACTTCGGCGAAGAAAAGCGCGAAGCGAACGGTGCCGGCGGCTGGTTCCGCTACCAATTTCCCGATCTCGGCATGAGTCTCGAGCTGCCACGCGAGCCGCGTACAAGCCAGCTTCAATTTCGCCGAGCGAACCCGATCAGCCGGTTCTCGGGCTGGGCTCTCTACACCGTACGAAGCCCCTACCTATATGTCGACATTACGGCTTATCGCTATGCCCCGGGGTTCCACACGACGCTGAGTCAGGATCGCACCACGGTAATTTCCAACCTAAAGGAGAGGTATCTGACTCTCAAGACCGTGAAGCAAGACTCGACGAAGGTCGATGGCGAGAATGCCGAGCGAATCGACGTCGCCTATTCGGAGCCGGGTCGAGGGAACAGCGACGCGGTGGTCTACTGCTTCAAACATTCCGGACTCACCTTATTCATGCGAGCCATCTATTGGGATAGCGATAAAACGACCGGCCTTGCCGACGCCGACCGCCTCTTCAAGTCGATCCACCTCACCGAGCCGCTTCCGTAAAAAAACCTAGGCGCCGGTTTGGCAGTGGTCGCAACCGCAGGTGTGGGCCAAGCGTCGATTCAATACGTGAAATCCGACTAGGCTAAAGCCGCCAAGCACAGAGAAGATAGTCCCTCCGATCGAAGGCGCTTCCCCCGCGTGGCCATGGCCGAAAACGAAGTGGCTCACCAACAGGCAGAAGAGACCCGATGCAAAGATGGTCGCCGGGAGAACCGAATGGTGGCGACGAATCCCATGAACGACGGCCGCGGTACCGACGCCGACGGTAGTGAAAAAGAAGAAAGCTTCGGTAATGGGAGAGCCGATAAAGTCGAGTCCGACAACCGAGAGGAGCCCCAAGGCCAGCCCGGTGAGCACGCAGTGCACTGCACAGATCGCGCTGGCATAGGCTCCAACTTTATCGAGGTTCACCCGGCTTGCTTTCATAAATTCCGATCCCACTATACCCTACGGGGGTAGCGCGAAAGCGGTTCCATTCCCCTGGGACCTCCTTAGCCGCTACAATGGCCGCTCATGCGCAGCGTTGCTCGAATTGCTTCCCCGGTCATCGCATTCATCCTCGCCTATCTGCTTCTTCAGGGGTTTGGTCCGACGAAGGCGTTGGTCGGAGCAACCTTCGCGGCCACCGTCATTCTGTGGATTACCGAGCTGATGCCTCTCGCGGTAACGGCGCTCCTCAGCACCTCCGCGCTGGTACTAGTGGCGGGGGTTAAGGACAAGGAAGCGTTCGCCGCCTACGGCGATCCGATCATTCCGCTCTTTATCGGCAGCTTCCTCCTCGCGCGGGCAATGGAGCTGAGCGGGCTTAGCGACCGGTTCGCCTATCAGATGATGCGGATGAGGTGGGCGAATTCGCCGGCGGGCCTGCTGCTCGCCCTAGCGGTCGTCGGGTGTTCGCTTTCGCTCCTCATCTCGAACACCGCGGTTACCGCGATGATGCTGCCGATCGGCCTCTCCGTCCTCAGCACGGTCGAGCGGCGCAGCCAGACTCCGTATGCGGTCGCCGTGATGTTGACGCTGACCTGGGCCTCCAGCGTCGCGGTCGGCATCCCGGTCGGGACTCCTCCCAACCTGATCGGCCGCGGCCTGATCGAGAAAGCGACGAACGTCCGGATCTCGACGCTGCAATGGATGGGGTTCGCGATGCCGATCACGATCGTGGTCCTCCTAGTTTCATGGGGGATTCTTTGGGTGATGTTCGGCAAGGGAGCGCCAAAGACGGAGGCAGCGGGAACCGAGGCGCGTACCCGCCTTCGGGAGATGGGGCCGATGCGGCAGAGCGAGAAAGTCGTGCTGCTCTCTTTCTGTCTCGCTCTCTTCCTTTGGATTCTCCCCAGCCTCGCCGAAATGGTTTTCGATAAGAAAGCGCCCGCCACCCTTTGGCTGCAGGGCCGGGTCACGGAAGCGGTCGCTGCCCTGGTGGCAGCCTCGCTTCTCTTCCTCTTGCCGGCGAAAGACCGGCCCTCGGGGCGAGCCCTTACCTGGACGGAGGGGACTCAGATCGAATGGGGAACGATTCTTTTGTTTGGAGGCGGGATCGCCTTGGGCCAGGCGCTGTTCTCAAGCGGTCTCGCCAAGGATTTGGGGGACATCGCCGCGCGGGCGTCGGGGGCTCACTCCTTATGGAGCATCACCGCTCTCTGCATCGCGGCTTCTATTATCTTAAGCGAGCTTGCCAGCAACACGGCGGCGGCGACCACGCTTGTTCCGGTGGCGATCGGACTGGCTCAGGGCGCTCACGTCAGCCCGATCGCTCCGGCCCTCGGAGCGGCGATCGGCGCCTCCTTCGGCTTCATGCTTCCGGTCAGCACGGCTCCGAATGCGATCGTCTACTCGTCGGGTCTGGTGCCGGCCAAAGACATGATGCGCGCGGGCATTCTACTGGACGTCGTCGGCTTTGTCTCGATCTTCGTCTGCCTCCGCATCTTTTTGCCGATGCTGGGTCTGGCTTGAAAGTAGGATGCGAGAGTTGGTTCGCCATGTCCAGGATGGACATGGTACACACGGGCCGGAATCGCCGTGCCACGGGAAATTGGCGCGCTCGAAAGGACTCGAACCTTCGACCCTCAGCTCCGCAAGCTGATGCTCTATCCACTGAGCTACGAGCGCGTACGGCCGAGATTATACCCGCGTCGAACTGGCCCGACTACAAGGGAAATCGCCGGAGCCGCTCGTCCGAGCATCCCACCGCGAGTTCGTTTCCGTCCGGTGAGAATGCCATCGAGATGACGCGCGCGTCTTCGATAGAGAACCGCGCGAACGGGCAGGCGTCGAAATCGACCATCTCGATCGCGTCGTGAGTGCCGAGCGCCACAATCTCCTTTCGGGGGTGGAACTCAACCAAAGGCAGACCCGAACCGACGGAGATCGACATCAGCTCTTCGCCCGATTCCAGGTTCCAAAGCGAAGCCGTTCGGAGCGCCCTCGTCGCCACCACGGTGGCAAAGGCGCTTGCCGCCATCCCGAAAACCCGTTCGTGGAGGCGACGCTTGAACACCTTCTTCCGGCTGACGATATCCCACGCGCAAAGGCTGAAGCTGTCGGTACCGGCGAGCAAGCTGCCGTCTTTCATGAAGAAGAGCGACCTTGGTGAGTCGTTATCGTGCCAAAGCGCGCGCATACCGCCGAACGCGTCCCAAACCGCGATGCTGCCGTTATCGAAGGCGGCCGCCACGTCTCCGGTCCCGGAGACGGAAAGGGCGATGGGAGAAACGATGAGGAACCCAAACGAGCGGGGCGGGGTGTAACTCCAGGTCTCTCGACCGTTCGCTAAATTGATCGCTCGAAGGGTATCGCCCGCCGCCACGTAGAGCGTGCGGTCGTCCGGAGAAAACTGCAGTCCGCGCACCCGGTCGGTGGGGCGGATCTTCTGGCTAAGGCTTTCGAAGCTCCTCGATAGCACCACCTCGTCGCCTCGGTGGACCGCCACGTTCATTCGCACGTCGCTGGTCGCGATCAGCGATCCACTCGGCGAGTAAACGACGTGGTTCATTCCAAAACGTTGTTGGCGAACGACTTCAAATGGATCTGGTGGTATCGCGAGACGGCTGCTCATGATCGAAGCTCTCCTACTAGCGTTTACTCCGGCTATCTTATAGAGACTCTCCTCCCGAGTCAAGCGGGGCCCAAAGTCCCGGTAAAGGTCCTAGGATATGGCGGCCCGGAGGTTCTCGATCCGACGCGAAAGGGCAGGATGGCTCGCCAATTCGTCCAGCTCGTGCATGTGCGGCATCGGAGAACCGAGGGCGAGCTTGCTCAGCGTGTTTTCGGCGGCGGACAAGTCGCCGGTCGTCTGAACCGCCAATGCGTCCGCCTCCAACTCATGCCGCTTACGGATCTTTTGACCAAACAACAGCGAGTAAAACGAACCGAGCACGGCAAGGCCGAAACCGACTCCGGGAGCGAAGACGCGCGGCGCGCCGAACAGCATCAAGAACACGTAAAACATCGGGAGCGAGCATGCGAGCAACGGTATCGTCACCTTAAGCAGGCGGGTTTTGACGTGGCCCAGTTTATGGTGGGCGAGTTCGTGTGCCAACAGGAACCGGCGCTCCGCCGGCTCGAGGATCTGCATGGCCCGGGCGGTTACGGTGACATTCCCTTTCCGGTCGATCCGGGCGTTCGGGTACAGCACCCCCGCCGGACTCCGATCGACCTGAACAAGCTGAACCTCGGTCCCCATCAGGGCGGCCAGATCTCTCGCCTCTGCGTCGAGGCCGGCGTCACGATACTTCTCGGCGTAGTCTCCCGGTTTTGCCTTTAGGAACGGGCGGACGATGCTTTCCGCCAAGAAAAGCAAGACCAACCCGAAAACGATCGGCGCTGGTCGCCAGGCAACCTTTTGATTCAGAAATGCTTGCGACGCTAGCAAGGTCGCGATTCCGACATATCGAACGACGGAGGTCGCCTGCCGGAAGCGGGCTCGGCGGGCAAGAGCTTCGGGGGCGACCGGCATCGGAGCCGGAAGCTTCGACTTCTCTTCCTCCGTCGCGCCAAACAGCTTCTTCTCCAATCCGCTCATTGCCTTGGCCGCCGGGGCGAGTACGACCATCGGGAGGATCAAAAACGGAATCATTACGGTGGAGAGAGTTGTGCTCCCAAACCACAAGTCCGCGATCGGCTTTAGCGCCCCGGAGTAGATGAGATAGAAAGCGAACGGAGCGTGGATGCCGACGCCGCCGGTCGAGGTGTAGCGGACGAGCTTCGAGTAGTAGCGGCGGCGCATCGGCAAGGGCAGATTCTTCCGCGAAGCCACGATCCCCGCCGCCAAGAACCCAAGCGAGGTAACCACCGGAACAAACCCCACGAAGACCCAAAAGAGTAAGCCGATACCGGTCGGCAAAGTGACCGTCGGTCTGGCCACGAAATTAGCTTCGACGTTGGAAACGTCGAAGCTCGCGTAGGTGCGGGTGGAGTCCTCCGGAGTCCGCGCTCCCGGCGGAACGGCGTGCAGAACATATCGGAGGGCGACCTTGGCATCCCACCGGTTTTGACGGAGCGACTGGACAAGATTTCCAACCGGTACGGCTTGCTCCCCGTGTTCGATTCCGAAGGTTCCATGCCCCCATCGGAGACGCGCGGCCGCCCCGTCGCTTTCCGGAGACCACTGCACCGATACCGGGTTCCCCACGCACTTCGACCATTTAGCCAAGAAACTCGCGTACTCTTGGGCATTTCCGCTGGGAGGTCCAACCATCAGGATCTCACCCGAGGAGGCCGAAAGATAGACGCTCACCACGAGGCCGTGATCGATCGGCGTGTTCGGAAATCCAAGATAGGTGCTGAGCCGGCTCAGCACCCGATGCTCCGTGGCCCCGAGGAGGCGCCCTTCACTGACGCGCTCCGGCATCTGCGCCGGGACGCAAGCCGTCGCAACCAACCACAAGACCAGCGCCAGGAGCCTAGGAAACCGCATTCGGGGATTACGATATCATTTGTACTAAGGTTCGGCAAGTTAAATTAGCTTCTCTTTCCGACCGAGCACCGTCAATGCCCGGCCCGCCTGCGGAACCTTCCCCGCCCGCCGCCGTCCGCATACCATGCGAGTAGAGCAGGTAATGACTTCGGGCCCGGCATGTTGTCAGGCCGATACGATGATCCAAGAAGCTGCGAAGATGATGATCGAGCGCGACTGCGGCGCCATCCCGGTCGTCGACGGCGGCGATCACTCGATGCGGGTCATCGGTCTCATCACGGACCGCGACATCACCGTCCGCGCGGTCGCGGCAGGCAAAGATCCGGGACAGACTGCGGTGCGAGAGGCGATGAGCCATCCCGTGGCGACCATTAACAAGAGCGCGTCTCTCGACGAGTGCCTCCACCTCATGGAGCAGAACCAGGTTCGGCGCATGCCGGTCGTCGACGGTAGCGGATGCCTGGTAGGGATCGTCGCCCAAGCCGATATCGCCCGCCAGCCCGACGGCAAGGTGGCAGAGTTGGTGCAAGAGGTCTCGAAGGGATTCGACTCCGGCCACGCCTAGGACCGATTTCCGCCTCCCGGAACCGTTCCCCGCGCGCTCCGTCCGAAGGATCGGGGCCGCGCATTAGCGGACCTGCACTAGCAAGAACTTAAGGAGAGAACCATGTCCACCCTATACGCTTCCTTTCTCGACGCGACGGCCGCCGAGCACGCGGCGGCCGCGCTGCTCGACCACGGCGCCCGGTCCGAAGACCTGAGCATCATCGCCAACGAGCAGTTTCGCAACCGAGTGACCTTCGACTCGGCGTCGGCCGAAGCGGCGGCGAAAACCGGCATTACGACGACCACCGCCGCCGATGCCGGTGTGGGGGCGGCGAAGGGCTCGCTGGCCGGACTCGGGGTCGGAATCTTGGGAGCCATGGCGGCTCTCTTCATTCCCGGTGTGGGGATCGTGCTCGGCGGTGGCGCGTTGGCGGCCGCGGTCGGAGCGGCGGCAGCGGCGACCGCGGCCGGCGCAGCCGCCGGCGGAGTCGCCGGATTCCTGAAGGACCAGGGGATCGGCGACGAAATGGCGCTCAATTACTCTCGCGCCATCGACGAGGGAGGCGCCCTCTTGGCGATCAACATTCCCTCTGGCGACTTAACCGCGACCGAGATCGAGCCGTATCTCCTGAAATACGGGGCTCTGCACGTGGAGACATATAACCATCCGCGGAACTTCATGGCCGGTCACGACGATGCCGGAGTGAGCGTGTTACCCGCCGAGCAGGTCGTCTTCACCAACCCGGTTCCGGCGGTGGAATTGGAAGCGCCATACCCACCGAACAGTCTCACTACGATGGCGACGGTCCCCAGCAGTACGCCGGCCGCCGCCGCGGCTCTCAATTCCGCCGACGTTCGACCGACCTTGATCGATCCGGTCACCGGCGCGATGCGGGAGGGGGTGGTGATCGACCCGCTCACCGGGGTCGAGCGGCCGGTCAAGAGCGTGAATGGCGCGATCGTCTACGCGGATGTCGCGCCGGCGGCGCCGGTGTACGCGCAGCCGGTGGTCGCCGCTCCCGCCGCCGTGGAGCCGGCGATGGCTCCGGCGAGCGGGGGGTTCACCCTCGCGGACGTGACCCCCGTGGAGATCGATCCGGTCAGCGGAGTCGTGACCCGAGGCACCGTAACCGACCCGGTTTCGGGGCGTGTTCGTGCCGTAAGGGTTGTAAATGGCTCGATCGTTTACGCCGACGTAATCTAACTGGGAACCAGCGATACCAGATCAGGCGTCCATGGGTTATATTCGGAGGGCGTCCCGCCAAAAAAGTGGGACGCCTTCGCAGTCTAAGCCCCGAGGAGGGATCCCGAAATGCAACCACAGGTCATGCAGATGCCGAGCGCTACCACGGGCGGTCATGTGATTGAGCGGCCCTACATCCGAGTCGTCTTCCAGTCCGGCCTGCCGAGAGAGGTGGGGGTTAACGGATGCCGAGTCGAAGACGTCCTAGATATCGCGCTCGACCGCCTGCTTCAATATCAAAAGGGACTGCTAGCGTGCGCCGAAAACGACGAGGCGATCCGGTCGATACGTCAGGCGCGCCAAGCTCTCGAGCTGCGCATCCGACGCCGCCAGGAGCAAGGCGTTCTCAACACGCTCTCTCGCCACCAAAATATTCGGACGGAAGACGAGGACGACGATTTCTCGGCGACCGGGGCCTAGCTCCGGTACGATGCGCGTATGCATCGTCGCATCGCCACGCTTGCCCTGATTTTCGTCGCCTCGGTCGGCCGTGCCGACCTTACTTACCGAGTTCTCCCCAAACCGGCCACCGGACGGCTCGTCGTGATGATCGAGATTCCCACCCGTGGCGGGGAGACGACCCTTCAGATGCCGAGGTGGTCGCCCGGCGCTTACGTTCTTTCCGAGCCGGGAAAGAACGTCCAGGATTTTCGCGCGAGCGATGAAAACGGCGTCAGTCTGCCAGTGACCAACGTCGACCCCTCGACTTGGCGAATCGGCGCGGGTAAGGGGACCATCCAGGTGGTCTATTCCGTTCCCGGCACCCTTGCCGACGAGACGATCCATTACTCGGGTTCGTCCACGTACATGTATGTCGTGGCTCGAAAGCAGGAGCGGTGCCATCTCAGGTTGGAGATCCCCGGGGACTGGCGGGTCGCCGTCGGCTTAGACCCGGAGTCCGGCGGCAATGCTTATGGAGCGAAGAGCTACGACGTGCTGGCGGACAACCCTGTGACGATGGGTCACTTTCTCGAGGATCACTACACTTCCGCGGGCCGCGACCATACGATCGCGATGCGGAACCCGGCCAAGTCAAAGGTCGACCGGGCTCACCTGATCAAAGCCGCCAAATTTGTCTCAGACATGCAATCCGACTTCTTTGGCGGCGCGCCGTACCACAAGTATGTCTGGCACTTCGGAGTCACCGACCGGGCCGACGGCGCGGGGGGCCTGGAGCACCTCAGCAGCACCCAGATCTCGCTGGCGGCCGGTGTCGGCCCGGTAACGGTCGGCGTGATGTCGCACGAGTTCTTTCACCTTTGGAACGTCAAGCGGATTCGTAGCCGTCCGCTCGGTCCGTTCGACTATCAGAATCTGCCGCAAACCGGGGCTCTCTGGTGGTTGGAAGGGGCGACGGATTACTTCGCGCACCTCCTTCTCAACCGGTACGGCTGGTTCGACGGAGCCGAAATCCGGCAGCAGATCGTTAGGAATCTCGACCGTCAACGAGCAAGGCCGGCCCGGATGGAAATCTCACCCTACATGGCCAGCTATAGGGTTCGAGAGGCGAACGGCGGACGCGGTAACAGCGACGGGTTCCAAGTGAGCTATTACGACACGGGATTCCTTTGCGCTCTTTGCCTCGATACCGAGATCCTGAGCCAAACCGGTGGCCGCCGCTCGTTGGATGACGTGGAACGGAACCTATGGAAGCTATGCCGCGACGACAAGCCAGGATTCCAAGAAGGTGAGATCCGTAACCAGTGCGTTCTGGTCGGCGGACCCGCGATGGGCGCATTCTACGACCGGGTGGTGATGACGCCCGGCGAGCTGCCGGTGGAGGCTCAGTTGGCGAAGATCGGCCTTCGCCTGACTAAAGCAACGGAGGCGTTCGCCGATTTCGGCTTCTCCGCCATCCCGAGCGCCCAGGACAAGGGATTCCTGGTTCAGGGCGAGCCGCGCAGTTGGGATGGGCTGAAGTCCGGCGATTTGATCGTCGAAATCAACGGCGCTCCGGTCAACCAAGACTCTCCGTTCGCCTTGGCGGGAGCCTATCGAACCGCGACGGAGAAACTGAAGTCTGGGGACGTCATGAAGCTGAAGATCAGGCGAGGAACGGACGAGCTGACCGTGACCCGCAACGTCACCGAAGGCTCACGGCCGATCAGCAAGGTCGAAGAAGATCCGAGCGCTACCGCGGCGGCGAAGCGGCTCTACGCGATCTGGATCGCGAAGAAGAGATAGGGAGGCGTAAAAAAGCCCGGCCGCCTTTGGCAGCCGGGCTTTTTCGCGATTTCTATCTTCGATCTATGCTGCGACGGCGACCGGCGCCGCTTCGGTTTCGACTTGACTCTCGTAGACCGCGACGCGTCGCTTGCCGACCGGGCCTTCGAACTTCACTTGACCGGCTCGCAGGGCGAACAGGGTGAAGTCGTTGCCGATGCCGACGCCGGGGCCGGGGAAGAACTTGGTGCCGCACTGGCGGACGAGAATCTCGCCCGACTTGACGACCTGACCGCCGTAGCGCTTGACTCCGCGCATCTTCGGCTTGCTATCGCGGCCGTTTCTGGATGATCCTTGACCTTTCTTATGTGCCATCTATTCCTCTTTAGCTGCCTGCCAGAACTTCCGTGATGCGGAGATGAGTTTGCGGCTGGCGGTGACCCCAGCGCTTTCGCTCGTTCTTCTTGGGCTTGTAGTTGAACGCCTCGATCTTGGGTCCCTTCGCCTGTCGGATGATCTCTCCGCGAACGAGCGCGCCCTTGATGAGCGGCGAACCGACGGTCGTATTCTCGCCGTCCACCACTAAAAGGACTTCGGACAGCTCGACAGCCGTTCCCGCCTCGCCCTCCAGTTTCTCGACGATGAGGACGTCGTTCTTGGCCGCCTTATACTGCTTGCCGCCGGTCTTTACGATTACGTACATGAAATCTTCTCCGCGTCATTGGCGACGCGAATCGAAATGATGGCACATTTACCCGCCCCCGATCAACTGGACGGTCAAATTTCTACCTAAGCCGAGTAACCCGTTCGGTAGAGTCGTAAGTATGGAGAACGTGGCCGACGACTTTTCGAGAGGCGGAAAGCCCCCGGGGAACCTGGAGGTATTGGCCCGGCTTCTACCCGATCTGCCCACGCCGGCCGAGGCGGTACTCGACCCTGAAGAAGGGGTAAGGGCGGCTCTTCGAGGCTTAGTCGAGCGCTCACTAACGGGCCCGTTCGACTTTGCGGTGGTATTGGAAGATCCGCAAACATGTCCAAACTGCGGAGGGGCGGTCTCCGCCCCCAAGAGCCCCTATTGCAGCGAAGTTTGCCGAGATACCGCCGCTTTCGTACGCCAGTTCCGAAGCTCCCTTCTGAACGGGGCGATCTTTGAGCGGGAACGGCAGATCGGGTTGGGGCAGGCGCTTTGGAAGATCCAGGGCGGCGGCTACCCTCTTCGGCAACGTCTCGTCACGCCGAAGGTGTTGGCAAAGGTGATCGAGCGAGATGGGGGCAAGTGCAGCGTTTGCGGGGCTCCCGCCACCGAGATCGACCACGTCGGCAGCGGGTGAAACCGTCCGATCAATTTGCGGGCCGTGTGCTCGCGCTGTAACCGGGCGAAAGGGTTTGGCGACCCATCCTACGTGCTCAACCCAAGCGGACTCGACGAGCTCGCCGAGCGTGTCGCGTCGCCCCAACCGATACGCGTCTGCGACGACGCCGAAACCTGGGACTGGCGGGCATACCTAACCCGCCGCAACCACACCCACCCGTAGCATCGCTCCCAGCCGATGACGATCACCCAGCGCCCACCAACCGCCAACCGATCCCTCCCGACGCGCCGTCGGGAGGGTCCCGCACCAGCGGGGCCCTTTCGGGCCTCATGCCCGACCGATGGTCGGACCCTCCCGACGGCGCGTCGGGAGGGATCGGAGCAAGGCAGGAAGCGCAGCCTAGCCGTACGTCGGCTTTTGAGGCCAACCGGCGGGGGAGTCTTCCCAGTCTTCTTGGCGGCCGTAGGGGGTTACGTCGAGGAGTTGGTAAGTGTCGGTGAGCGATTCCGTGCCGCGAGCGTACGTGGAGTAGGTGTGATAGACCTCGTCGCCGACTCGGAAGAAGACGCTCAGGCCGTGATCTTCACCTTTGATCGGATCCGGGCCGCGGCGGGCTTGCAGCTCCTCTTTGGTTTGGTAGTTGTATTCGATCGGCGCCACGCTCTCGTCGTGCGTGACATGGAAGTCGTAGTTGAAGTCACTTCCGAACGAGGAGTACCACGGGCGATCCCAGCCGCGCTTCGCTTTGTAGGCTTCCAGCTTTTCTAGCGGCGCTCGCGAAATCAGAACAAAGTGCGTTTTGCGCTCCTTCAGCATCGACAGGTCGCCGAGGGCGTCTACGAAGCTGGTGCAACCCATACAGCCGTTGTCCCACGCCGGGTCGAACATGAAGTGGTAGACGATGAGCTGATGCTGCCCTTCGAACAGATCGAGGAGGCTCCGATTCCCTTCCGGCCCGTCGAACCGATACTCCTTCTCGATCTTGACCATCGGCAGTCGGCGGAGCTCCGCATGCACGCGGTCGCGCTGCCGGGTGACTTCCTTCTCGTGCTTGAGAAGCGCCTTCCGCGCGGCCAGCCACTCGTCTTGCGAGGCTACTTTCGGGTGCGGGATGCTTTCGGTGATCATTTTTCTTTACTCCTCTCCAACGGTGCGTGGGCGGCCTTGGCGGGCCGCGTCTTCTTATAAATCTTGGTGGCGATGAAACCGGTGACTCCGCCGGCCGATGTGGTACCGGCTACGAGCCAAGCCGTGGTGGCGACACAGACGGGGCACATTTTTAAACCTCCGGCAGCCCCGATAACTCGACGACGGGACGGACCTCGACGATCCCTCGGCGGGCGCCAGGAATCCGGCCGGCAAGTTCGATCGCCTCGTTCTGATCCTTGGCGTCTACCAGGAAGAAGCCGCCAAGCTGCTCGTGCGTTTCCGTAAAGGGCCCGTCGGTCACGAGACGTTGGCCGTCTCGAACGCGGACGCTGGCCGTCTTCGAAGAGTGGTGCAGCGCGCCGGTATCGAGGAACTTCCCTTCGGCGTGAAGGTCATTTGCGACCTGAGTCGACTCGACGTAGCATTGCCGCATTTCGTCCGCGTTCAGAGCATTTTCGTCGCCGTAGATGAGCAGCATGTATTTCATGCTCTCATCCTGCCCCGTGAGGGCCGGTCTCGGTGTCCTCACCGGGTCGGAAATCTAATAAAAGTCGCATCGTGATTCCTCCTCGAACTTGGCCCTCCTGGGGCTCTGATAGTTAGTCGAAGAGGAGCCCGGTAAATCGACAGAATTACCGGGCCATTTTCTGGAATGCGACGAAGTCGACTCGCTACTTCCCTTGCGTCAGCCGCCAGGTGGTTTCCAGATAGGCGCCTTCGCCGTTATCCATGCGCGAAAGCGGACCGAGCAGCTCCAACTCGACGTACTTGTCCGCGCCCGCGCTAGTGAAAACCTCCATCGCGGAGCCGCCGTCGGCATAGCGTTGGTTTCGATAGGTGCGGGTGGAGAAATGGAAGACCGATGAGCCGAACTGGCTCGCGGTGATCTCGCCTTTGCTGGAGAATGCGCCGATTTTATAGGCGATCCGATCGCCGCGCTTAATCCGCAGGCCATCCGCGGTTAGCTCGTGGAGGGCCGGATCGAGCCGTTTCCCCTCGATCGCTCGCCATCCTTTAGGGTTCTGGCCGGTTGGCTCGAACGGCAGGAAGACCGAATATGGGTCGACGATCTGGGTGATCTGCCACGGCGCCATTTCGCGGCGCGCGCCGAGATTATCCATGCGGTTCCGGAAATGGACGTCGGTGCTCAGCGGCGCCAACGTGATGTCGCGAACAAAGCGGACCTTGCTCTTCTTCCCCCGCGGGCTGGTGATCCGCACTCCGTTGGGAATCGGCTCCGCCGTCCAGGCCGAGCCGTCGATGTCTGGGTCGGGTGGCCAGTTCCAGTCCGATTGCGGCGCCGACCACATCTTGTCTCCGCCAAAGTTGTTCCAGTCCTTCCCCGTCGACGCCTTTCCGGCCAGGGCGGAGTTCTCCCAAAGCTGGTTCGGCATTCCAAGGAAGCCGTACCGCATCACCCGGCCGATTTTCGGAACGACGACCACGTCGACCAGATCGTTCGAAATCCGGTAGCTGTCGCTCCAACCGTGGTATTCGACCCGCTCCACCTTTACCTCGGCGAGCGGGAGAAGGGCGAGAGCGACAGCTAGGGTGATCATTTGTAGGTGGTGTAGCGGATGCGGCCACCACCTCGTCCGCCGCCCCTAAAGAGCCGGGAAACGAACCAGAGGATGACGCCGATGAAGACGATGCCGAGGAGGAACCGCGTGAAGCTGAACCCGCCCGAGTAGTAAGCGCCATTGTAGTACATCGGCGGATTTACATAGAAGCCGGGGTGGAACGGCATCCAGTGAGTCCAGGGGCTGCTGAGGAGACCAAGACTGTAGCCACCGAGGAAGCCACCCGCGAACGCCGGCACCATGCTGCCGCCGTGGTAGTACATGCTTGGCGCGGGCGTGTACGAGTAGCCCGAATACGCCGGAGGCGGGGTCGGCTGCCGGCCATTGATCGAGGTGGAGTTGATGCGCCCCGAGCCACCAAACGAACCGGAGCGTCCGAAGGAGCTGGAGCCCGGGGCTCGGAAGCCCGACTGGGGCGCGGTGGCAGTGCCGGAACGGCCGAACGAGCCGCCCGAATTGGATCGGCCGAATGAGCCGCTGCCGGAGGACCGGCCAAAGGAACCGCTACCCGAAGAACGGCCATACGAGCCGCCTCCGAAAGAGCCGCTTCCCGAAGAACGCCCGAACCCGCCCGAGCGGAATCCGCCTCCGCCACCAAAGCCACCTCGGCGCTGGGCCAGCGCGGGGGTAACCAGGGTCAGTAGCAGAACGAGGACGGCCAGCGACTGAGTTAGAAGCCGGGCTCCGGATTGCTTTGTTGTGTTCATAGAAGGTTGTAGGTCGCCATTTCGGAAGCCGCAAAGAGATGCGGCTTAAACAACGTTAAATACGCCTCGACCTCGTTCGCCACCGCATCGATGTTGATCGAAAGATCGGTGACCTCGTCCGAGACATCTTTCCCATCGAGAATGATTCTGGTCATTTCGATCGTAAAGTTCGGCGTGTCGTTCTCCACCGTGATCTTGTGCATCGGGAACTCGAAATCGATCCTCCCGGGAAAGATCGCCTGCTCCCTCGCATCGCCGTCCTGAGGAAGCACAAACGCTTCCATCTGACCGCCGTTTTGCAATCCGCCCCGAGTCGGCTGGCCATAGGCGTCCCGGCCCGTCTCGAGTCGAACGAAGAGTCGGGAGGCCGGATACTCCTCGCCGTTCAGGAACAGCGTCGTCGTATCCCAATCGCCGCCGGTGTTGAAGATAAAGTAACGCATCGATCCGTCCCCATTCTGACCGAGAGGACGGCAATGAAGACGTTGGACTCTCCGCCAAGGTTTCGTTTGCCGGCACGCCCGCCAACCCAGCCTAAAGGGCAGGTCGAAATACCTGTCGCGTGGAAATCGGCGTATGCTGGGAACAGACGTCGCCGCTGTCAGTGACGCGCGTGGTCGACGAAACACACGCGCTTCGCGCGCCGCGCTGTGACGACGCCGAATCCCCAAGGGAGGGTGACAAGGTGAAACAATATTCCCCCGATAAGATTCGTAATGTGGCCATTGTAGGCCACGGCGGTGCGGGCAAAACGATGCTCGTGGAACACTTGCTCTACACCGCCGGAGCGACCGACCGGGTTGGCAGCGTGGACGCCGGGAACACGCAGAGCGACTACGACCCACTCGAAATCCGGCGAAAGATCTCGCTCAACGCGAGCATCGTGCCGATCGAATGGCACGGCTGCAAAATCAACCTCATCGACGTCCCGGGCTATCCCGATTTCATAGGAGACCTCCACGGAGTAGCCCGAGTGGTCGAGTCGATGATCATCGTTTGCGAGGCGAAGCGCGACCTCGACGTGGGCTTTGACCTGGCCTTCGAAGTCGCCCAAGAGCACGGCCTCGCCACCTGCATCTTCGTCAACAAACTGGAGCGGGACAACGCCGACTTCGAGGGGCTGATGGAGACGCTTCACGAGCGGTTCGGCCGCAAGGTGGTCAGCACCCAGATCCCGATCGGCCACCAAGCCGCCTTCAGCGGAGTCCTCGACCTGCTGAATATGAAGGTTTACAAAGGAAAAGACCGCGGCGTCGAGATCGAGGAAGTCCCTTCCGGCTACACCGAGGAAGCGGCCGAGCGGCGCGACAAAATGATGGACGCCGCCGCCGAAGGCGACGACGACCTCGCGATGAAGTACCTCGAGGGCGAGTCGCTTTCCGAAGAAGAGATCGAGCACGGGCTGCTCGTAGGAATCGAGACCGGCCGCGTCATCCCGGTCCTCGTCGGATCCGCGATGAGCGGAATCGGAGTCGCGACCCTTCTCGACCGGATTTGCGGCGAGCTTCCGTCGCCGATCGACCTCCCGAAGATGGTCCCGACGCCCGACGGCGAATCCATCAAGATCGAGACCGATCCCGCCGGACCGCTGGCCGCGTTCGTATTCAAAACCACCGCCGACCCGTTCGTCGGAAAGATCAACTTCATCCGCGTCTTCAGCGGCACCCTCAAGGCGGACCAGCACGTCCTGAACGTCAACCGCGAGTCCGACGAGCGCGTGCACAACCTCTTCTATCCCCACGGAAAAGGCCAAGAGAACGCGACCGAGGTCGTCGCCGGCGACATCGCCGCCGTAGCCAAGCTCGCGCACACCCACACCGGCGACACACTGAGCACCGCGAAAGACCGGATCATGCTCCCGCCGATCAACTTTCCCGAGTCGATCTACCGCGTGGCGATCGTTCCGGTCACCAAAGCCGACGAGGACAAGCTCGGCACCGCCCTCGGCCGGCTGCTGGAAGAGGACCCCACGCTTCGGCACACTCGAGATACCGCGACCCACCAAGAGATCCTGGAAGGAATGGGCGATATCCACCTCGATACCGTGGTGGAGAAGCTCAAGGCAAAGTTCGGGGTTAACGTAAAGACCGAGGAGGCTCGGGTTCCCTACCGCGAAACCGTGAAGTCTCAGGCGAAAGCTCAAGGGCGTCACAAGCGGCAGACCGGCGGCAAAGGCCAGTTCGGCGACTGCTGGATCGAGCTCGAGCCGCTTGGGCGAGGCGAAGGGTTCGTATTCGAGAACAAAGTGGTCGGCGGCGCGATCCCGAAAAACTTCATCCCCGCCATCGAGAAGGGGATCCGCGAGGCGATGGACCACGGCCTCGTCGCCGGCTACCCAGCCGTCGACCTAAAGGTGATCGTCTATGACGGGAGCTACCACGACGTCGACTCGAGCGAAATGGCATTCAAAACCGCCGGCGCGCTCGCACTGAGGGCGGCGGCCGAGAAGGCGCAGCCGGTAGTTCTGGAGCCGACGCTCACCGTGGACGTGGATGTCCCCGACGAGTGCGTGGGAGACGTGGTGGGAGACCTGAACGGCCGTCGCGGCCGCCTCCAAGGCATGGACCCGATCGGCGCCGGCCGAACCCGCGTTCACGCATCGGTCCCCATGAGCACAATGACCCGCTACGCCCTCGACCTACGGTCGATCACCAAAGGCCGCGGCCGTTTCTCCCAAAGAATCGACCAATACGACGAGATCCCCTACCCCGAGCAGCAAACCCTAATGGCCGAATACGCCAAACGCCGCTCCGCCGAGGCCGAACACTAAGTAAGAATCGTGGCACTGGCTTCCAGCCAGTGGGTATCACGACCATCCCGGTCGTGTGAAAAGGCCAAGGGCAGGCTGCCCTTGGGACCCACTGGCTAGAAGCCTAATGCCATCCAGTTTTTGCCCTGACGAACCCTCGGAGAATACAAACACAGAGGCACAGAGACACGAAGGCACGGAGTTCTTGGCAATTGGACGTGCGGATGGGGCAAACGCCGACCGGATCTTTGTGTCTTTGTGCCTTGGCGCCTTTGTATTAACTCCGGACGGAAGGTTCGTTCGAAAAACTGGATGGCATTAGGCTGGAAGCCAGTGCCACGCTACACCCGATTCAGCCAAGCGCCTTCTACCCTCGCCATACCGTTCGGATGCGGGTGGAAGCCGAGCTTCTCGTAGAAATCGACGAGGTCGTCGTCGGCCTGCAAGTAGACGTGCTGACCGGGGACCGATCCCACGAGGTTCGACAGGATCGTCCGGGCGATTCCGCGCCTGCGGAAATTCGACGATGTCCACATGTCGACCAAGTAGGCGTTGCAGACGCTGTCGCTCAGCAAACGTCCCTTCCCGACTACCTGCCCGTTCACGCGGGCAAAGCAGACCACGTGACTGTTCTCAAACGACCGCCTCAGTTCGTCCGGAGTGCGCCCGTTGCTGAAGTCGTCAGCAATGAGCGACCGGGTCAACGCCTCCCAGTCGACTCCTTCCGCATCCATTTGAAACTTAATTTCCCGATCCATTGCCATCAACGTAGCTCATTTGCGATTTCGCGAATACGCCGACCGCAGGGCTAATGGCGCCACGTTGCCAAAAAATCAGTCGCACTGATACGACATCGGAAATGGTTCGTCTAACCCCTCAGAAGCAGCGGTGAACACAAATTCAGCGCTCGAAGGGAAATACTATGAAAAGACTCACCACCCGTATCCTCGCGGGATTCGTGGTTGCCGCATTTGCCGCCGTTCCAGTTCTTTCGCTTGCGCAAGATCCGACGGGCGGCAGCCGAGACCGGCACAACCGCCAGTCGGGCGATCAAGATCGTCAATCCGGGCGTCAGGGCCGACCGTCGGGCGACCAGAGCCGCCGGGACGACGGCCGTCAGCGCGACGACAGCCGCCAACGGGACGACCAGCGCCGGCGCGACGATCAAAATCGTCGCGGAAACGACCATGGTTGGAACGACTCGCGCGACCGTAACAACAACCGGGACTGGCAAAACGATCGGTATCGGCGAGACCAGGATCGATGGCGCGCGGAGGAAGAGCGACGACGTCGCGAAGAAGATCGCCGCCGCGACGACCGGTATCGCTACAACAACTATGATCGGTACGACCACGACCGCTATCGCGGCGGAGTCATCGTCGAGCGGTACCGCGATGACCGATATCGCAACGACCGGAATGAGTGGAGAAATATCGCCACCCTCTCGGGCGCGGTCGCCCTTCTCGGCCTTCTAGAGCGAGACGACACCCTATTCTTCGTCGGAGCCGCCGGTGAGCTCTACTCGACCTACCGGTACGAGGAAGATCGACACAGCCGGGATCGCGGCCGACGACTCCGAGCGGAGTACTTCAGCCGACCGTACTTCATCCGAGATGGCCGGCGGTACACCCGCTACGAAGTCGACCGAGACGGCGAGCGGTACTACCAGTTCCGCTGCGACGACTAGCCCGTCCCATCAGACGTAGCATCGGCTCCCAGCCGATGAGCCCACGCAGGTTCATCGGCTGGGAGCCGATGCTACGTTTAGTGGAAGTAGCTGGCGCCGTTAATGTCGATGGTGACGCCGCTCAGGTAAGCCGCATCGTCAGACAACAGGAACGAAGCGCAAGCGGCGCAATCGGCAGGGGTCGCCATCCGTCCTAGCGGAAGCGTAGCGAGTACCTCGCTCTGCCGCTTATCCATTCCCTCCCGCGCCATGACGGTGTCGGTCCAAGCCGGTGCGATCCCGAAGACGCCGACGTTCTGCGGCGCCAGCTCCACCGCCAAGCTCCGCGTAAAGTTGATCAGCCCCGCCTTGGATGCCGCGTAGATGGAGGCCATCGCCTCCCCCTTGAACCCGACCCGGCTCGCCACGTTCAAGATCTTTCCGCCCCCTCGCGACGCAAATAGCTTTCCGGCCGCGCGCATTAGGCGGACCGGCGACTCGAGGTTGAGCGCCATCAGCCGGCGATACTCCCGCGAAAAATCCTCTTCTTCGGCGAGGAACGACTGCTGAATGTAAGCGCCGGCATTATTGACCACCGCGTGAAGCTCGCCGTCGGCGACGACAGCGTCGAATAGGCGCTGCGCGTTAGCCGGATCCGATAGGTCGGCCTGATAGACGCCGATTGCCTGGATCGCCTCGGCGGTTTTCTCCGCCTCTTCTCGGTGCGCCGTGTAGTGAAGCGCGACCGCCCATCCATCGGCGGCCAAACGGGTGGCGATTCCTCGGCCGATCCCTCGGGAAGAGCCGGTAACCAGCACTCTCTTGCGGTTCATCGCGCGAGTCTACTGCGATAATTGACGATCATAACAAACCCGCGCAACCCAACCACGTAAACTCCTTTTATGAAATCCGTTACGCTCCTTCTCGGCGCGACCGCCGGCGCCGTATTCGCCTTCGGCGCGACTACGGCGAACCACCCGCTGAAGGTCGACAGGAAGGCGCGCAAAGTCACCTACGCCAAAGACGTCGCGCCGATCCTCAACGAGCGATGCGTAACCTGCCACCGCCCGGGTGAGGTCGCTCCTTTCTCGCTAATCGGCTACGAGAACGCCCGCAAGTGGTCCGGAATGACCTCGGCAGTGGCGGCCAAAGGGGTAATGCCCCCATGGAAGGCGGTTCATGGATTTGGAGAGTTCCGAGACGAAAACCGCCTGTCCGACGACCAGAAAGAAATACTGAAGCTCTGGCATGACCAAGGCGCCCCCCGGGGGGATCGAAAGAAAGAACCGGCGACGCCGACCTTCGCAGGCAACGAGTGGACGCTCGGCGCCCCGGACATGGTCCTGCAGTCCGAAAAACCGTTCAAGCTCCGCGCGGAAGGGACCGACCTCTACCGAAACTTCGTCGTCCATAACGACTCGACGACGCCGATCTACGTCAACGGGATCGACATCCGGCCCGGCAATAAGAAGATCGTCCACCACGTCATCACATTCCTAGATGGCGGACACAACGGACGAAGGCTCGAAGCCAAGCTGGCCGACGGCCAGGAGGGATACACCACCTCGGGCGGCGGAGTGGGGTTCAATCCAACCGGATCGCTCGGCGGTTGGGCTCCCGGCGTAAGGGGACGTCACACTCCGGACGGAACGGCCTTCGTCGTCCCTGCCGGAACCGACTTCGTCCTCCAGATTCACTACCACCCTAGCGGAAAACCGGAAGAGGACCAAACGAAGGTGGGCCTCTACACGTCGAAGGAGCCGCCACAGAAGCCGATCCAGCTAATGTGGATCTTCAATTTCAAGGTCGACATTCCCGCCGGCGAGAAAGAGTACAAGCTCCGCCGTGAATTCACGATCCCCGCCGACGCCACGATGTACACGGTGATGCCGCATATGCATCTCCTAGGCAAGTCAATGAAGAGTTGGCTCGAGTTGCCGGACGGGACCACGAAGCCGCTCGTCTATGTGGACGACTGGGATTTTAACTGGCAGTTGAATTACGTTTTCAAGGAGCCGATCCACGTTCCCAAAGGGACGAAGCAGATCGTGGAAGCCGTCTACGATAACTCGGCGACCAACCCGCGCAATCCGAACAACCCACCGCAACGCGTGACCTGGGGGGAGGCGACAACCGACGAGATGTTCCTACTTATCGACGCTTATACGCTCGACAAGTAGGACGATTTACAGCGTTCCGTCCGGGAGCATCGCAAGGAAGCCGTCCTCGTCTAAGACCTCGACCTTGAGCTGCTCCGCCTTCGCCAGCTTCGAGCCCGCGCCGGGGCCGGCGACGACGTAGGTCGTGTTCTTCGACACGCTCCCCGCCGCCTTCCCTCCCAGGCTGATGACGGCGGCCTCCCCCTCTTCCCGGGTGATCCTCTCTAGCTTGCCCGTGAAGACAAAGGTCTTCCCTTCGAAGAGGTCGGAGCTGGGCGCGGCTCCCTCTTCCGGCGCCACCCCCAGCTCCAGCAGCTCGTCGACGAGGCGGCGATTCTCCTCGTCGTCAAACCACTGCACGATCTCCCCCGCGGTCCTCGGGCCGATGTTCGGAAGGGCGACGAGAGTTTCGTAGTCAGCCGACCGCACCGCGTCGAGGGTCCGCAGCTCGCGGGCGAGATCCTGGGCACCGCGCTCCCCGACTTCTGGGATACCCAGGGCGAACAGAAAGCGCGCCAAAGGACGGTGCTTCGTGTTCTCGATACTCCTTAGGAGGTTGTCGACCGATTGCTCGCCTAACCGCTCCAGGTTTACCAACGTTTCGCGGTGGTTATGGAGGCGGTAGATATCCGGGATCGTCTTGATGAGCCCGAGCTCGAGGAAGCGGTCGATCAGCTTTTCGCCCAATCCGTCGATGTCCATCATCCGACGCCCCACGAAGTGCTGGATCTTCATCGCGATTTGCGCGGGGCAATGACGGTTCGGGCACCGGAGCGCCACCTCTCCTTCCCTTCGCTGCAGCGGCGTCTCGCAGACTGGGCAGATGGTCGGCTCTTCCGGCAGTGGCGGATCGCCCACCCGCTTTTCCAGCACCGGCCCCACGACCTCGGGGATGACGTCCCCTGCTCGTTGAACGATGACAATGTCCCCCTCCCGGACATCCTTTCGGCGCACCTCGTCATAGTTGTGGAGCGTCGCCCGGCTGACGGTGGCTCCGCCGACGACCACCGGTTCGAGATCTGCGACCGGGTTGATCGTGCCCGTCCGCCCCACCTGAACAAAGATTCGGTTGAGCTTGGTAAATGCCTGCTCCGCCGGAAACTTATACGCGGTCGCCCAGCGAGGGCCTCGCGACGTGAACCCCAGCGCCTCCTGCTGGTCGAGTTCGTTAACCTTGATGACGACGCCGTCGATGTTAAATGGCAGCTCCGCCCGCTTTGCCTGAACGGCTTGGACAAATGCGTGCAGCTCATCGAAACCGCGAACCACTTGCACCTCGGTACGGGCGGGAAAGCCAAGCTCTTTCAGCCGCTCCAAGGTTCCGCTTTGGGTTGGCGCCAATCGACGAATGAGCCCGCGTTGCCGCACCGCGTGGCGCGTCTCCGCCTCTTCGGGAGCCGGCTTCTCGAGGTCTCCCTCTGCTTTTCCGGACAAGAGCTCCACCTGCCCGACTCCAAACGCAAAGAATCTCAGTTTGCGCTTCGCCGTTAGTCGGCTATCGAGCTGACGCAAGCCGCCCGCGGCGGCATTGCGGGGGTTGGCGAAAACCTGTTCCCCCGCTGCCGCGCGCGCTTCGTTGATCTTCTCGAAGTCGGATCGAAGCATCACGACCTCGCCGCGCACCTCGATGCGCCCGGGCAGCGCTTCGCGAAGCTTCAACGGCACCCCGCGGATCGTACGGGCGTTCGGCGTGATCTCCTCTCCGGTCGTCCCGTCTCCTCTGGTGGCGGCGACGTCGAGCTTCCCGTCGACGTAGGTCAACGAGATCGACGCGCCGTCGAATTTGAGCTCGACGAAGTATTCGGTGTGCCCGTCCGTCTCCAACCCACGCCGAATTCGATCGTCGAACGCGCGAAGCTCCTCTTCGCCAAACGCATTATCGAGGGACAACATCGGCACCGCGTGCCGGTGCGGCTTAAACGCGGAGACCGGCGGCGCCCCGACTTTAAGGGTTGGGCTGTCGTCGGAAGCTAGCTCCGGATGCGCCGCCTCCAGATCCTGCAGCTCGCGAAACAGCCGATCGTATTCCGAGTCACTTATCTCGGGCGTGTCGAGCACGTAATACAGGTGCGAATGATGCTCGATCTCATCGCGAAGTTCCGCAACGCGGGCAGCCGGATCCATCGAGGGTCATGTTACTCCGGGCGTTAGGCGTTAGGCGCTGGGCCCAAGACGCAAGGCTTGAAACCTGCGGAAAGGGTAAAGCGGTACAGCTAACCAACGTCCAACGTCCAACGTCCAACGTCCAACGCCCAACGCCCAACGCCCAACGCCCAACATTCAATCTTCCATCGCCGCGTCCAAAATCGTATCCGCCACAAAAATTGGGGCGTCGAATCGGACCGCGAGGGCGATGGCGTCGGAGGGGCGGGAGTCGAGCTCGATCTCTTCGTCTTGGGTCTTGAGATAAAGCTTCGCGTAGTAGACGGTGTTCCAGAAGTCGTCGATGACGACCCGGTCCAGCGTGGCGTTCAGGCGGTCCATGATGTTCCGCATGAGGTCGTGGGTCATCGGGCGATCGGGACGCTCGTTGTCGATCACCATGGCGATCGCCTGAGCCTCGAACGGGCCGATGAGGATCGGCAGCCGCCGGGTTCCGTCCGTTACCAGCACGAAGCGGGCCACGTTCCCCATATTCTGCTGCTCGAAGATCCCCTCGATCTGGACTTCAACGAGCTCCACGTTCCCCGCCGGCTCGCGCTCGCCGCCGGTCGCGTCGTAAGGGAAAAACGCCGGCGGCTCGTCCAAATTATCGGACCCATCCGGTCCCTCGAATTCCTCGGCCATTATTCTTAAAGATTACCTACCGTAGTGCCGGCATCCCTGCCGGCATCTTTTTGTCTGCCCGGCTGGAAGCCGGGGTAACACTGGAGAAGATGCCGCCTGGAAGGCGGCACTACTAGACAGTCGCCTTCGTGCGGGCGATGACGCTCTCGAGGAACACTGCGTTCGACGGCGTGCGCTTGAGCAGCTTGATGAGCCCCTCGGTCGCGTCGATCGAGCTCTGCTCTTTCGCCATGAGGCGGCGAAGCTGAACGATGCCGTCCAGGTCTTCTTTCCGGAACAACAGCTCCTCGTGCCGGGTCGAGCTTCGGCGAACGTCCACCGCCGGCCAGATTCGACGATCGGAAAGGTCGCGGTCGAGGATGATTTCCATGTTGCCGGTTCCCTTCAGCTCTTCGAAGATCGCTTCGTCCATTTTGGAGCCGGTGTCCACGAGAACCGAGGAAACGATCGTCAGCGATCCCCCCTCTTCGATGTTTCGCGCCGCGCCGAAGAAACGGCGGGGACGATACATCGCGCTCGGGTCGAGACCGCCGGTCAGCGTACGCCCGGACGGGTTGATCGTAAGGTTGCTGGCCCGCGAAAGGCGGGTGAGCGAGTCGAGCAGGATCACGACGTCGCGTCCAACTTCCACCAGGCGCTTCGCCTGCTCCAAGCAGAGCTCGGCGACCCGCATGTGGTTCTCCGCCGGCTCGTCGAACGTGGAGGAGATCACCTGGCCGCGCACCGAGCGCCGCATATCGGTGACTTCTTCCGGCCGCTCGTCCACCAGCAGAACCATCAAATAGACTTCCGGGTGGTTCGCCGTGACCGCGTTGGCGATCGTCTTCATCATCGTCGTCTTTCCAGCCTTGGGCGGAGAGACGATGAGGCCGCGCTGGCCCTTGCCGATCGGCGACAGAAGGTCGATCATCCGGCCCGGAATGTTGTCCGGCACCGTTTCCATTGAGATCTTCTCGTTCGGATAGAGCGGCGTCAGCTCGTCGAACAGCTTCCGTCGCATGATTTCGATCGACTGGGTCGCGAAATTGTTGATGCTCTCGACGCGGAGCATGCCGCGGTACTTCTCCCCTTCTTTCGGCAGGCGCACCTGGCCGAAGACGGTGTCACCGCAGCGAAGGTTGAACTTCTTCACCTGCGACTGGGACACGTAGACGTCTTCGGGAGAAGACTGGTAATTGTCGCGGCGGAGAAAGCCCCAGCCGTCGGACATAAGGTCGAGTACGCCCTTGGCGTAAACCGCTTCCTTGTCCTGGTTGACGATGGGCAGAAGCCGCTCGATGAGCTCGTGGCGCAGAAGGATCTTGGCGTCCAGCTTGGCCGCTTTCGCTTCCTTCAGCAACGCCGCCGGCGTCATCTGGTCAAAGTGGTTGTAATCCTTTTCCGGAAGCAGCTCTAAATCGGCTTGCGGATCGTTCTTCGGTAGGCCTTCGCGGTTGCGTCCGCGATTGCGGCCGCCGGATTTTCGGGGTCGAAACTGATGGGTCATATCGCTCCGGTAGGAGAGTTCGCTCCTGGCAAAGTAGGAATGCGCGGTCGGTCGAGGACCTTAGGGAAAGACGCTACCCTTCGCGCAGGATCGCGATGTACGGGAGGTTACGAAAACGCTCCGCGTAATCTAGACCATATCCTACCACGAACTCGTTCGGAATCTCGAATCCAATGTATTCGACCGACGGGTGCACTTTTCTGGACTCCGGTTTGGAGAGCAGCGCCACAACCCTTAGCGACTTCGGTTTTCGAGTGGAGAGCAGTTCCCTGAGGTGGGACAAGGTAATCCCTGTGTCCACGATATCCTCAACGATAATGACGTTCAAATTCTCGATATTGATGTCGAGATCTTTACGAATTTGTACGACACCCGTCGAAGACTTGCCGGTTCCATAACTGCTCGTCTGCATAAAGTCGAGCTGAGCCTCGAGTTGAAGCTCCCGGGCGAGGTCCGAAAGGAAGTGAACCGACCCCTTTAGCACCGCGACCAGCAGCACGGTTTCCCCTTTGTAATCGGCCTCGATCGCCCGCGCCAGCTCCGCGATCTTCCCTTTCAACTGCTCCTGCGAGAGCAAAACCTCAAGTCGTTCACCCGTCATCGTCGCGAAGACTGTGGCATATCCAGGCGGTGGCACGTGGCTTCCAGCCCGTGTGTATCACGACCATCCTGGTCGTGTAAACGTAGCATCGGCTCCCAGCCGATGAACCCCCACAGCCCTCACGGCCGTGGGAAAAGGGCCAAGGGCAGGATGCCCTTGGGACCCACTGGCAAGATGCCAGTGCCACGTGGCACGTGGCTTCCAGCCCGTGTGTATCACGACCATCCTGGTCGTGATAATGCCGTGTCCAAGGAGGCTGGGTCGAACGGGTACACTCATGCCTGCTAAATCACACGCGACGGTTGCGCGACCAGGTCCCTTCGGGGTTGTCAGCGTAAATTCAGGCCGGCGCGGAGGCAGAAACCTGGAGGCATATCATGGCTCAGCTCAGCATGAAAGAGCTGCTTGAATCCGGAGTCCACTTCGGTCACCAAACCCGACGCTGGAACCCGAAAATGAAGCGCTACATCTATGGCGCTCGCAACGGCATTTACATCATCGATCTTCACCAGACGATCAAGCTGTTCGAAGACGCCCTTAACTACGTCAAGAAGGTCGTCGAGGACGGAGGCACCGTTCTGTTCGTCGGCACCAAGAAGCAGGCGCAGGCGGCGGTGAAGGAAGCGGCGGAGCGAAGCGGACAGTACTTCATCTCCGAGCGCTGGCTCGGCGGCACGCTGACCAACTGGAAGACGATCCAAGGTCGCGTCAACCGTCTGAAGGAGCTCGACCGCATGGAGTCGGACGGCTACTTCGACCGATTACCGAAGAAAGAGGCGCTGAAGCGCCGCGAGGAGCGAGACCAGCTCCAGCGGTTCCTCGGCGGTATCCGCAACATGAGCTCGGCGCCCACGATCATGTTCATCGTCGACCTTAACAAGGAGTCGATCGCGGTGAAGGAAGCCAAGAAGCTCGGCATCCCGATCGTTGCCATCGTCGACACGAACTGCGACCCCGATCTGGCCGACGTGGTCATCCCCGGAAACGACGACGCGATTCGCGCGATTCGGCTGGTAACCCAGAAGATCAGCGACGTGATCCTCGAGGCACGCCCGCTCAGCGAGGGACTTACCGAAGGAACCGTCACCGAAGGCACGGAGCTTACCGACGAGATGGAATCGGATCTCGACTACCGAGCCCCGATCGACGACGAGCTGCTCCGCGCGTTCGGCGCCGACGACGAGTCGCTTTCGACCGCCAGCTAGCAAAATATAAGGTCTCAGGTCTTGGGTGGTAAGGCTTGAGCCTGAGACCTAAAACCTGAGACCTTTTTGCATGCCCCTTTGTCCCCACGAAGGGAACGTCGGGCATGCCGCCGGCTTATAAGGATTGGAAAAACAAAGACATGGCAAATTACACAGCACAGGATGTTAAGAAACTTCGCGAGGAGACGGATGCGCCGATGATGGAGTGCAAGTCGGCCCTCGAGGAGTCGGAAGGAGATTTCGCTCGAGCCAAGGAGATCCTTCGCGAGAAGGGGAAAGCTCAGGCGGGTAAGAAAGCCGGCCGCGCAACCGGCGCGGGCGTCGCCGCGTTCGCCGTTGGCAACGGTTCGGTAGCCGGCGTCGTGCTGGAGACCGAGACCGACTTCGTCAGCCGGAACGAGGGGTTCGTCGCGCTCGCGCAGAAGGCGGCCGACGCCCTGCTCGCCGACGCGAATGCCGACCTCAGCCCGTTCGTAGTCGAGGCGGTCGCGAGCTTCCGCGAGAATGCCGCGCTTGGCAAGACCGCCCGCAAGGACGGCGCCGAGGTGGTTTCGATCTACGTGCACCACGACAAGACCAAAGCCGCGGCCGTTCTCGGTGAGGGCGATGCCGAGGCGCTTCGCCAGGTTGCGATCCACGCCGTTGCCTTCCCGCCCGCAGTGGTGAGCAAGGACCAGCTCTCGCAAGAGATGCTGGAGCGAGAGATCGAGATCGAGACGCAGCGCGCGATGAACGAGGGCAAGCCCGAGAACATCGCCAAGAACATCGCCCAGGGGCGCGTCAACAAGGAGTACATCAAGGCGGTCGTTCTCACCGAGCAGCCGTTCTACAAGGACCCTTCGAAGAGCGTCGGCCAGTGGCTGCAAGAGACCGCCAAGGGAACGAAGATTACGGACTTCATCTACCTTGGTCTCGGCCTCGGCGAAGCGCAGTAACCGCGTCGCCGGCTTCTAGCCGGCGATGCTCAGAGTCCTTTCGATAATCGCGATCGAGCCGGCGATCCTCGCTTCGTCGGCCGATTCCCTGGAGAGAAAATCGACCATGCTCAGCAGGTCGATTTCGCGAGCCAGTTGCCGCCAACCGGGAGGGAGTTTTCCACCTCCCTCCCTAAATCCCGCTTCGAACCGCTCCTCGAATCCGCGGGGTACGGCGTGCCGAAAAATCTGGCCCACGCTCATCAGCCACGTGCCGGAATGGGCGAATTCCCAGTCGAGCACGGCACTCAACCGCCCCTCGTGGATCAGCAGATTCGTCGCCTTGTAATCTCCATGGACAAGGCAGGGCGGCTCATCGATGTCGTTAAGTTTTTTCCGCGCGGCGGCGCTTACCGGCCGGATTCTCCGGCACAGATTCCCACCGGCACGGGCTTGGACGAGAGGCTGATCAAGCAGAAAGTCCAGATGCCCGAACAAGCCGTCGGCCACCGATGGCCAAGGGCCGCTCACCTCTAAGTCCGCATCGAGGAAGCCCGCCTGATCGAAACGAACCTTCGAGATAACCGCCAACGTTCGCCCGATGTCCGTTGCCGCGTCCGAGACCTCGGCCTCGAGTCCCGATGCAAGCAGCCGCTCCATCGTTTCGCCGAGCTTCCATTCGATGACGGCGAATTGCCGCCCGTTGTCGAAGTACAGAACGCGAGGAACGGGCACTTCCCCGCCGAGACGGTCTGCGATCGCCCACTCTAACCGCGCCGCGCCCGGGTCGCGCTGGTAAAGCCGCAAAACCGCGTGCGAACCGTCGGCAAGATCTAAGCGGTAATTCGTGTTCGCATGCCCTTCCGGGAGCAAATCGGCATCGGCGGCGACCATCTCGCTCGGCGAGAGCAAGTCGTTGATTTCCGCGAGAGACAGCCGGACGAAGTCCATCCCCCGACCCCAGGTCGATTCCACGCCGACCAGTCTACTGCTGGTCGAGAAGATATTTGATCCGCTTGTCGGCGTCCACGAGAGTCAAATTCTCTCCGCTTCGGCTGTAGCCGTAGGTGATCACCCGTCCGTCGGGAAAGTTGACGGTCAGGATGTGCTTTTTGGGGTCCTGCTGGTATTCGATCACAGACCCGTTGTCAAGGGTCATCTGGTGCTCGTTCGAGATGGCGATCTTGACCATATTGGTCGGAGCCTTCGCCGCGTCGGTGGCTATCCAGCGTCCCACGAGCTCACGACCGGTATTGCATCCCGCGACGGCCACCAAGGCGACGGAAACAAAAAGCCATCGTCCAGCGAAAGAGACCGTTCGGCGCATATGTTTGTATTACGCGCCGGAAGAGGGAGTCGTGCCTTTCGAGGCGTCCGGCCATCAAGGCTGCCGAGCGTAGGCGATCCGTTTATCGGCTCGTGAAAGCAATAGGTTATCCCCCTGCCGCTCGAAAGCGAACTTGTCCCACTGGCCGCTCGGCATCTTTATCTCCATTGTTTGGTCATCGACGATCCGGTACTGCAGCAGACCGTCGGTGGTTTGCACCTGGCTTGAATCGACGAAGTCCAAACGGGCCATCCCGGGAGGGACGGCCATTCCATCGACCGCCAGCCAATCGCCCTGCAATGTTCGATTTGAGCAGCCGACCAGAAAAACCCCACAGATGAAGAAGATCGACATTGATCGCATTAAGCAAATCGTAAGTCACGATCGCCCCCTTCCGCAGGCCCAATATGGTTGCGCTAGGTCTCTGTTCGGCCCAAGTGCCCATGCGACGCCACCGAATCCAACGCAACATCCTCTTAACCGTACCGACGTCCAAGGCATCCCGGGTCACATGGGCTTCATACTGGGAGGGTGTCGCATAGTGGTACCGTCCAGCGGGTCAGCAGCTACGCCCTGCTTGTAGAGGACGAGCGGATCTTGCTGTGCCGGCTCAGCCCCCATATCTCCTCCCGAGGCGAGTGGACGCTTCCCGGCGGAGGGATCGAATTCGGAGAGCATCCCGAGGATGCCGCCGTGCGAGAGGTTCGCGAAGAAACCGGCTTACAGGTCCGCCTGACCGAGCTGGCTCACGTCGACTCGATCGTCTTCACGATTTCGGACGGCCGCATGCACGCCATCCGGTTCATCTACCGGGCACAGATCGTCTCCGGCGAGCTGACCCACGAAGCCGACGGCTCGACCGACCGCTGCGAGTGGTTCACCGCCAACCAGGTCCGCAACCTCCCCCTCGTCACCCTCGCCAAAGCCGGCGTGCAACTCGCCTTCCGAAGCTCCCGTCCACGCAGCCGGGTGTAGGGCTTCGGAGCCCGCTTCGCGGGGAGCATGCGGAGCAGCGCTTCGCTTCGGAGCATGCGGAGTGGAGGATAGGGTAATGCCCAACACTGACGAACGCTCCGAACGCTCCGAACGCTCCGAACGCTCCGAACGCTCCGAACGCTCCGATAGTTACCCCGCCTTAGGAACAATGTCGTTCACGAGGTGAAGGAGATAGGCAAGGTAGGCCGGATCTTCGCACTGCGCCTTTTCCGGAGTGTCGCTTAACTTGGCGACCGGGTAGCCGTTGCATCGGACCAGCTTAATCACGTTGGACATCGGCTTCTGCCCGAGGTCGTTGGTCAGGTACGTCCCGATCCCGAACTGCACCCCGATGCGGCCGGCGAAACGGCGCCAAATCTCCACCGCCCGCTCGTCGGTTAGCGAATCGCTAAACACAGCGAGCTTTGTACGGGGATCGATCCCGAGACTTTCCAAGTGGGAAATGAATCGTTCGCCCCAAGCTAACGGATCGCCCGAGTCTTGCCGGGCTCCGTCGTAAAGCCGCGCCATCGAAGAGTCGAAGTCGCGTCGGAACATCGACCAACCCAGAGTGTCCGACAAGGCGATGCCGAGCTTGCCGCCGTACACCTCCGCCCATAGTCCGAACCACCTCCGCTGAGAGTCTTGGATCGGCGTCAGCGCCTGCATCGCCATCGGCCCTTGGTGGGAAAAGGTGCCGTACAAACTCAGCCCAAGCTCTTCGCCCCAGTAAACGTTGCTGGTACCCGCGAACACCTCCGGAAGCTCGGCCGCCAGCCGCCTCAATACGTTTCCGTGCCATTCGTGCGAGTAGGCCCTCCGCGTGCCCATGTCCACGATCCTCAACGAGTTCGGCTCCGCCACTTCTTCGCGAGCGAATGTACGCAACCGGTCGATCTTCGCGGTCAGTCGCCGGTCCCCTTCATTCCGAACCGCTAGCGAGACGGTTCCCTCGTAAACCGCTTCGTTTACGAGCTGCAGTACCGGGACTTCGAAGTCGATCGTCTCGAACCACGCCCCGCGTATCCGGATGTCGATCTTGCCATCCCGTTCCCCCACCGTCACGTGGTCGGAATTGAGGCGGAAATTTCGTAGCGCCTCCAGGAACGGCTCGGGAAAGTACCCCAGGTCACGCAATTTGTCCAGCGTCCGCTCGGTCGGCCCGATGCCATGCAACTCGCCGATCTTTTCTCGAATGCGCTCTTTGAACGGAAGAAGATCGACTCCGTGGTCCCGGTTTCGAAATGCATACTCGACCGACACGTTTGGAAAGTGCTCCCAAACCACCCTCTTCACGGTGTACGTGTAGAGGTCGTTGTTCGAGAAACGCCGCATCCCGTTCGGTTGGACGAACGAACTACCCTTCCCGGTGCGAAAAGAGCTCGATGGGAGGATGGGCAAGCCGGCAATTATTTTTTCCAGCTCTCTTCGCTTGGTAAAGCGCCTCGTCAGCAGCGCGGACGAGATCGTCCCCCGAAGGCGCCGTCGGACACCAAGAAGCGACGCCAAGGCTCAATGTGATGGTTCCGTACGGAAATCGGGTGCTCTCGACCGTATGCCGTAAGCGTTCGGCCATCGCCATCGCACCTTCGGTATCCGTGCTCCGGAGCACGATGGCGAACTCCTCGCCGCCGTATCGGGCGGCAAAGTCGCTCGGCCTAAGGCCGTTCTGAATGATGTCCGAGACGCTGCGTAAGACCTGATCGCCCGCGACGTGGCCGTGTTGATCGTTCAGGACCTTGAAATTATCGAGATCGGCCATGATGACCCCCACGGGTGCGCCGAATTCCCGTGCGTGCTGCGCCTCGGACGAAAGCATCGCCTTCAGTGCGCGGCGGTTGTAGAGGCCGGTCAAGGCGTCTGTCGACGCTAGATGGGAAAGTTGGGCGTTGGCCGCCTGGAGCTCGAACTGCTCGGCACGCATCGAGATTTCGCTCTGCTTCCGCTCGGTTAGATCCCTCGCGGTGACCGCAACTCCGCCCGGTACCGGCGCTACCTGAAGCTCCAGCCACCGAACTAGATTCGGCCTAGGCCCGACCTCGATCTCCATGCGAAATGAAGTGCTCTCCGCCATGCACTGCACAAATCGGGCGAGTAGCTTATTGGTAAGCGGAGCCGGAAAAATCTGACGGAGCGAAGTCACCGTCAACTCCGTTCCAGACGCCCCTAGCAGCTCTTCCGCAATCGAGTTGGTTTCGCTGAGGTGGAAGTCGACGACCGCTCCGCCTTCGTTTTTCACGGCGTTCATCAGGAAGAACGCGTCGAAGCTTCCCTCGATCGCCGCTCGCAACCGCTCCTCGCTTTGGCGCAAGCTCTCGGTGAGACCCAGCGCCCGCTGCGCCTGAATCGCGGCCGCAACCCGGTTGAGCATCGGCCGGAAGAGGATGATCCCTTCTACCGCCAACGCCAGAAGCGTCACGGCCAAGGAAAGCCAGATCGTGAGTCGAAGGGCGGCGACCCTCTTGGCAACCAACTCCCGAATCGCCTGAGTGACCGGTTCGAACTCGCTGAGGAATGCCTCCTCCTGAACGACAGAAGCCCTGGCGAGGGCGATCGCCTTCACCGACGTGGCCGGTAGTGCGAGTTGGGTTCGAAACTGGTGCGCCAATTGGCGGCGCAGAATCTCGCTCGACTGTAGCGAGCTTTGAAGCTTGGGAGAGTCGCCCGCTGCCTCGACGTCCCGTTGGAGTTGAAAAGCGATTTGGCTCCAATCGTCGAGCCCTTTCCTAAGTCGGCTGGAAAGTTCGCGGCGATCCCAAGGCGAGGTGGATTGATCTGCGAGCGCCTGCGAATAGCTGACGAAGGTCTGGCTCTCGATCGCCACTCGGTTAGCGAGGTCCACAAGCTCGGAACCTTTTCGGTTCCGCTCCAAGGCTCGCACCGTCATCAACTGGCCCGAGAGAGTGACGAGCGCGATGAGTACGAGGATGCCTAAATGGGCGGCGCGCACCCGCCCAATGAGGCGCGTTGTGTCGACATCCGAGACCTCGGCCTTATGGCGCATTTGAACGAGCCCATATTATCGGACGACCGGAGCAAAAACACCAGGGTTTTCTTCTTTTTCGCAATTAAATTAATCCTATAGCCGCGGCACTAATGCGGATTCATGCTCGAAGAGCGTCTGGCCGAAACGGTTTCGGTCGCCGTGCGAGCGATCCTCGTCGCAACCAGTCCATCCCGGCCAGACGGCATCATCCCCGGCTCTCCCGTTCTTAGCGCTTCGGAAAAAGCCGCGTACATCCCGGGAAAATTCTTCTCGCTTGCCCCGGGGGCCACCAGCGTTCCCTGGCCATGCCTCACGTCCAATCGCCAACCATCCCGGTTGAAATGGATCACTCCGCCGGTCCCGATGAGGTCGTACGTAAAGATCGGCGCCGGTTCGGCCGCCGTATGTCCATAGGTAAAGCTCATCTCGACCATGGTGTGTGCGCCCCCCTCGTGGTCCATGTGAAGGTAGACATGGTCGGGGGCTTCGTAGTCGGATACCCAGGCGGCGGCCACGTCGTAGCGCAGCACCTCGCCTCCCAGCCACCAACGCGCCAAATCGATCTGGTGGACCCCGCAGTCCACCATCGGTCCGCCTTCGAGCATTCTTCCCCGCCACCGCGGACTCTCGATCCACTTGCCGTCCGAGGTCTGCTCCCACTGACCGTGCAGGTCCCAATCGTAGATGAGGCGCAACGACCGAATGTCGCCTGCGATTTCCTCTTCGACCCACTTTTTGATCTGGAGGGCTACCGGACTGAATCGATAGACGAAGCCGGTGAACAGCATCTTCCCCGCCGACGCCATCGCGTCGATCATCGTCTGCGCGTCGTCGTCGTTCATCGCCAGTGGCTTCTCGCACAGCACGTGAATGCCGCGCTCGGCCGCCGCGAGCACGTTTTCGAGGTGTGTCCCGGCGGGCGAAGCAACGACGATCGCCTCCGGCTTCGCCGCGAAGAACGCTCCCGGATCGGTAAACGGCGTCCCTCCGAACCGCTCGGACATGGCGTTGACCCGCGACGCCGAAGGATCGAACAAAGCGACCAGCTCCAAACCCGGGGTACCCACGATCGCGGGCAAATGCCCAAACTCCGCCACCGCCCCACACCCCATCACCCCGACCCGCGCCATCGGCTTTTGTTATGGCAGGTGCGGGAGGCCCGGTGTTGGGGTCTTACGGCGTTGAGGCGGATTCGCCTCAACTGTGGCGTGTGGCTTGTGAACTGATGAGAAGATGAGATCTACGGGACACCTGAGACCCATGCGACCTAGATGTCCCATCTGTCCCATGGTCTAGGGTAAAGCCAAAACACACCCAACACCTTAGGACCCAAACAAGGCTAAAATGGCTTTCCGCGCATCGATCCGTTCGATGCGACCGTCCATCTCTATGCCGAATGACGCATTGCGAGACTCTCTGGCCGAAAGACGTTGGCTCGCCTCCCTCGCGGAGGGCGATCCCAAGGCGCTTGGGGGCCTTTACGAGATGTATGGGGAGCGGATCTTCCGCTACACCTTTCGCATGCTCGGCAACCGGACGGATGCGGAGGACGCTACCGCGGAAACCTTTCTGCGCGTCCTTCGAAGATCAACGGAACTGCGCGCCGATGGCGCGTTTCGAACTTGGCTGTTCCGCATCGCGCGGAACCTATGTATCGACAAGATGCGGCAGCACAAGCTTATGGAGCTGCCACCCGACGCCCAATACACCGGCGCCGAGGAACGCGCGACCCTCCGGGTCACCGTCCAACAGGCGCTGCACGATTTACCCCTTGAGTACCGAGAGCCGCTCATCTACTGCGACCTGGAAGAGCTCAGCGCCAAGGAGGCAGCCGATATTTTGAATATCAGCGTGCCCGCGTTGAAATCCAGGCTATATCGCGGCCGTCGAGCCCTCCGCGACAAGCTAGGAAGCGCCATTGAGAGGATGCAATGAATCAGGAGTTTTATAAGAAGCTCGTCGACCTGTACGCAGGCCGCGAGCTACCGAGCGATCTAGAAGATCAAATGGAGTTCGCCGCCTTCGGCGATTCGGAGTTGAGCCACGACATGACCACCCTCCGCCGCACGGTCGACACCCTGCGCGCAGACTCCGGTCCCGAATTTTCTGAGGAGTCATATCAGCGGGTCTTGATGAAGCTGTACGCCCGCGGGGCCAACATCGAGCCCAAAGCCGCCGCACCGGTCCACCTGCAGTATCACTTGCCGATGCAGGGCTAATTTTCGGATTGAAGATTGGGAATCGACCGAGTCTCATCAACCGTCCCGTTAAGAACCAATCTCGAACCAAAGTTCCACAATGAAATTTGACTGTCCGCGCAAGGAGTTCTTCGAGGCCGTAAGCGCCGCCGCAGCAGCGGCGAGCGTTCGTACGTCCGTCAACATCCTCCAAAACCTCAAGATCGAGGCCGACGGAGGAGGCATCCGCGTCATGGGATGCGATGGTGAAATGTGGGTCGAGCGAGACGTCGCCTGCATGGTCTCCGAGCCCGGGGCGATTTGCGTTCCCGCGCGGCTCCTCAACGATCTCGTTAGCTCCCTCCCCGATGGCGACACCCAGCTTCGAACGCTGGAGGGTAACGCCGTCATGCTTCAGCAGGGGGCTTCCGAGTACCGGATGGTCAGTCTGGATCCCGCCGATTTCCCCGAGCCGCCGGCATTCGGCGGCGACGGCGAGCTGCGGCTGAAGATGGGTGTGCTTCGGAACGCGGTCGATTCCGTCGCCTACGCCGTTTCGTCCGACTTCCACCGCCAGGTTTTGACCGGCGTTCTGTTTACCTACGACGGAAGGATCCTGACCCTCGTCGCTACCGACACCCACCGCCTCGCGGTTCGCCGCCTGGAACAGGAAGGGATCGGTTCGAGCGTCAACGTCGTGGTGCCCGAAAAAGCGCTCAAGGCGATCAAGGGGCTCCCGGTCAACGACGATGCCGAGGTTGCGATTCTTTTCGGCGGAGGGCGGGTTGGAGTCGAAGCGGGCGGGGCCAAGGTCATTTCCCAGCTTCTCGCCGGTACGTATCCAAATTGGGAGCGAGTCGTACCTAACGAAAGCACCCGCGTATGGAGCGTGGAAGCCGACCAGCTCGAGGAGAAGGTGCGCCGCACCATGATCCTCGCTCGCGACAACGCGAACCGCGTTCGCTTCAAGGGCGCCGGCGACCAAATCCTGATCGCCGCCCGGAGCGAAGAAAAGGGCGAAGCCAAGGAAGAGGTCGATATGGTCAGCCAGAACGGCGAAGTCGAAATCGCCTTCAACGGCAAATACGTCCAAGACGCGCTCCAGCCGATCGAGGGTCCGGGCGTCCGTATTGAGATGACCGAAAGCAGCCGCCCCGCCGTCTTCCGCCCCGCCGACGACGAAACCGGCTACTTCTGCGTAATCATGCCGATGGCCCTAGCGTAGGGTCCATATTCATGTGGACTGTGGCTTGTCGCTTGTGGACTGATGGGATTTCTGGGAGTCATGCATCCAGAAATCTCATCCGCCGATTCTGGCCCCAACACCGTAACACCGCAGCCTCTTTCACTCATTTGCCCACCTATTAATCAGCCACCAATTGGCTTGGTCGTGGGGCATGAATTTGGGGTGGGTTAGGGTTTCGAACGACGGCAGGTAGCCGAGGGCGCCGTCGCCGTACTCCTTGACTCGTCGAACGACGATCTCCACGTGCCGTTGGGCCACCTGACACCGCTCGATGTCGGCAAGCGACCCCCCGATTCGATAGTTCGTCCCCTTGGCGATCTTGGCCAGGTTTTCGAAAACCTGGCGGCAATACATGAGCGAGGCCGCGGCTTGCCCTGGAAGCCCCGCCGCGTACAGCTTGTGCGCCTCCTCCGCGTAACGCACGAACTCGATTGCCAGTTTGGCGAACTCGCTCACCCCTCGGTAGGCGCTATCCGGCGCCACCGCGATCGCGCGCTCCAAGATCGCCAATGCCTTGTCGCCTACCTCGCCGCAAAGCTCTTCTGAGTGGTGCAGCCAGAAAAGAAACGGGTTCGAAAACAGCAGTAGCCTCGCCTTCATCGATGACCGAATACCGCTAAAAGCAAACATGCCGCCCGCGTTCTGAAGCTCCGATCCCATCAACCGCGCCCATTCCTCGTGGGTCTCCCCCACCTCTAGGTAAGCGCGAAGGAAGTGAGTCGCTTCCCGAAGAGCTCCATATTGGACATGATTCGCCCTTGGCGGCGTTCGAAGCTCCATTGTCACGCCGTTTGGATTCACCACCCATTGAGCTTGGATTTCGAATGGCACTCCTTTGTAAATCCCTTTAAGGACACCGTTCCGATTTGTGTGTTGGCGAAGCGGATCCATATCCGCCATTAGGGCGAGCCTGTTCAGTGTGGAAGTTGCTTGCTCCTTTGGCAATCTCCCCGTTTCCTGCTCACTCCCTTCCGCGCCAAAACCTATGAGGTACATCTCCTGCCCCGCGGGATAAATTCTTGCAAATGTAGTCCCTGATTGTAGGAAGCTCATGATGATGGCGTCGCTAATGCCTACTCCAATGGAGAGGAGCCCGCCGGAGTTAACTTCTTCGCCAAGCTGCCGATTCGGCAGGAAATGGGGCATTGCGTAGGGTCGATAGAGGGGACCTCTTCCGTCACCATCAAGAGGCTCCTCCGCGAGTCGGAGCATCTTTCCCGCCGCCCGAATCGCGGGCAAGAGGGTTTCGTAGTTCCCAAACAGCCCGCATTCCCACGTCGTAACGCACACTCCGTAAGCGGACTTATCCTTCGATGCCGCGGCCAGCGCGTGCTCACGCACGTTTTCCTCGCTCTGCGGCAAGTGAAGCCATGCCGCGTTGTACGTATGCAGTGCCGGCGAGTAAACCACGTCGAAGCCACGGCGATGGAAGATCGAGCTGCTGAATTCCGGCCCCCGGAAATACTGCCAATCGAAGATCAGCGTCCCTTCGGGAATCAGATCCAGCGCCGTCGGGTGATCGAAGAACATGTCGCCCCAGATCGCCGGACGACGGCCCGCCTTCGCCACCTTGCGCAGCAGCGGTCCGAAGTGCGATCCGTAGAGTTGTGCCTTACCGTCCACCCCCGCCGTCATCTCGTACTCGCGAACCGTCTTCGCGCACTCCGGACAGAGACCCAGTTGCCACGTTTCGTCTCCCCCGATGTGGATGATGTCGCTTGTGAAGATCCCCAGGATGTCGTCGACGAGCTGATTGGCGAGCTCCACAAACGCGGGCCGGCACGGGCATGCTTGCATCCCTTTGAACTTCTCTTCCGCGTATCGGCGACCGGCCTCGGTGTAGAGCATCCCCTCGAAGTGGCCCAGCAGATTGATGAACGGGATGATCTGCAGGTCGGAAAACTCCGCCTGGAGGGCAAGCACCATCTCGGGCGTCACGCACCCGCGCCCATGAGACCACGGCGTGCTCGGATAGGCAAACCGGTGCTCCATGTACAACCCGATCGCGTTATAGCCGGCCTCTCGCGTTAACGCGCAGAAGGCGCGAAGATGATCGAGAGTCGGCGATTGCTCGCGCGCCAAGTCGTACGTCCACATGCGAAGGTGCATCCCGCGAGTTTACGTCACCCCCGGACCGCTGGTCTCCAGACGGGCCTCCCTACGTCCGAGGGACGTGTCGCCGCCGGTTGGCTCGTACCTGCCCCCGGTGTACATTCGGTACAGCGGGATCATCGGCGAGGGCGCCGACGCTACGGCGAAGCCGTGTCGCCGGCGCCTACTCCTGCCAATCGCAGCCCGGAACGGGCGACCTCCTAAAGCGAAGGGCGCAGCCCTGGTTAAAGACCACCGACAATCAAGAGCCCTGTAGGGGCGACCTAACCCTCTACCGTCCCTTCCGATAACGAAAACTGCCGCAAATATCCGTCAGATCAACCCCCAAGCCCGCGCAAGGTAGAAACTCGCCATCCCGATCCCATAGATGGCGATCGCCGTCCGCAACTTATCCGGATTGATCTTCTGCGAGACCCGTGCGGCGGCGAAGCCGCCGACGATCGAGCCGAGGGCAAGAACGGCCGCCGTCATTGGCTCGATAAGGTGCTGAAAGATGAAGACCCACGAACACGTGAAGTTGATCACCAAGCCAAGCCAGTTCTTCACCGCGTTCAACTCATGAATCGTGCCATCCATATAGAGAGCAAACGCCGCGAGCATCATGATCCCCATCCCCGCGCCGAAGTACCCTCCGTAAATGGCCACGAAGAATTGACCCGCCATCGCCGCCACCGGGTGCGCTTTCCGACCTCCGCGCAAGACCAGCGCCTTCACCTTCGGCTGAAGCAACAGCAGTACCGCGGCGAACAAGATCAGCCAAGGAACGACCCGGTCGAACACCGATTTATCGGTATGAACGAGAAGCTCGGCCCCCACGATGGAGCCGGCGAAGGTCGGCAAAAGCAAAATCCGAAGGTGATGCTTCGTTTTGGAGATCAGATTTCGGAACCCGAACGCCCCGCTGAGCGATCCCGGCCATAACGCTACCGAGTTCGTCGCGTTCGCCACCCTCGACTCGAGCCCGATTCGCAGTTGGAGAACCGGAAACGATAGGAGGGTTCCACCCCCCGCTACCGCGTTGATGCCGCTGGCGACCGCGCCGACGACGAAGAGGATCACCGCATCGGCAGCGGTGAGGACGTGCGTCAGAGCCGCTCCAACACGCTCGCAAGCTCGATCGCCGCCTGCGCCGCCTCGCGTCCCTTGTTCCCGTACTTGAGCCCGGACCGGTCGAGCGCCTGGTCCTGGGTATCCGGCGTAAGTACGCCCCACGCGATCGGCACGCCATGCTCCACCTGAAGCGACATCAACGCCGCCCCAACGTCTGATCCGAGCAATTTCGCATGCGGCGTCTGCCCCTGCAAAATGCACCCCAGTGCCAGCACCGCATCCGGCCGGTTATCCCTTGTAACGAGCTTTCGGACGACGATCGGAATCTCCCAGGTGCCCGGCACGTGCACCACTTCGACCTCCGGATCTCCAAACCGTCGCAGCTCATCCAGCGCCCCGGCCAAAAGCTCCTTCGTCACCAGTTCGTTCCACCGGCTCACGACCACCGCAAACCGCTTACCAGAGGCATCCATGCGCCCGAGAATTTCCCGCACGGGTGGATTATGGCCGCGAAGAGGTGCCATGGTGTTTCGCGGAGCCAGATTCGTGTGGACTGTGGCGTGTGGCTTGTGGACTGATGGAAGCAAAAGAACCATGTGACCCACAAGTCCCATCCGTCCCATCAAAAGAGGTAAAGCCTCAAACTAACTACGCCCAACGCCCAACGCCCAACGCCCAACGCCCAACACCGCAACACCGCAACCTCATGCTCGCCCTCATTCCCGCCGCCGGACTTGGAACTCGGATGGCCGCCGTTACCGGCGGCGCTCCCAAAGAATTGCTGCCACTTGGACGGCGCGCAGTCCTCCGGCGAATCGTCGATGAGGCGATCGCCGCGGGCGCGGACGAGGTCGTCGTCGTCTCCTCACCCAAGAAGCCGCAGATCGAAGCCGCCCTGGCCGATTGGCAAAGCGAAATCCAGATCCCGCTCCGGGTCGCCTACCAGCAATCGCCCCGCGGGCTCGGCGATGCGATCTTTTGTGCGGAGCCGGAGGGGGATACCCTCATCCTTCTGGGTGACTGCGTCTACGATGGCGGCTCGCCCAGCGACCGCATGGCGACTCTGGTTTACCGAGGCATCGACGGCTGCATCGCGGTCGAGACCGTCCCCGATGAAGAGGTAAGCCGCTACGGTATCTGCCAGGTGGACGAGATGGGAGGAATCCGCGACATCCTGGAGAAGCCTCAGCCCCACGAAACGACGAGCCGATGGGCCGTCGCGGCGCGCTACGCCTTTACTGGTCCGGTGATGGACCACTTAGGCGAGATATTCTCGCAGATCTCGGCCGCGCGACCGGTCGGCGAAATCTCTCTCACCGACCTTCTCCGACCCGCGATTCAAAGCGGCGTCGACCTCAAGGCGGTGGCTCTTCAACCGGGCCAAGCCCGAGTCGATTGCGGCACCCCGGAAGAGTACGCGCAAGCTCTTCGTCTCTCCTGGTCATAAAAACGACCCGCTCGGAATCTCTTCCGGGCGGGTCGTAGGGCGGAACTACTGGCCCTGTTGGCCTTGCTTCATCGAAGCGCGCACCTCGGCGGCCTCCTTCATCTTCCCTTGCTTCTCGTACTCTTTGGCCACGTTTTCCGGGCTGAAGTCCTTCGCAAGCTTCTGCTGATCCGCGTCGCTCGGACCGCTCGCGGAACATCCAACGACCATCAGACCGGCGACGAGGAGAATTCCGAGACGCCTCACTGACCGTAACCCCAGAACGGATAGTTGATCGAGGTGTTCGGCGAGCTGCCGATTCCGATGTTGCCGATCGCGCCATTGCACCGCGCCGTCGCGTTGAATGTGACGTTCACGCCCCACTCGGCGAGGGTCGGCGTCTTGGCCAGAATCTCGAGCGCGTTCAGCGACTTGGCCGAACCATCGGCAAATCCGACGACCATGTGGCCGTTGCTCGTCTTCACCGGGTCCGGAACGGTTCCTTTGGTTCCGGCGACGCAGTCTGCCGCCGTTCCGTCGAGGAAGCGATAGCGCCAGAACTCCCGATACGCAACCGGGTGGGTCTCCTGGGTCGCCGCAAACGGGTCGACCGTCGCATGGGGAATGTGACCCTGGTTAAAGCTAGTCTCCATGAACAGCATCGCCGCCGAAGGCTGAGGAACGCCGCTCTGAACGCCGCCGGTCCACGAGTTTCGGAACGAGCCGCCCGCGGTGTTCGGCTGCCCCTTGATCGATTGGCTGTAGGTGTTGAGCGCGCCGGTAAGGCCGGTGTTGATGCCGAACTGGTTGTTCAGATTTCCTTGAGCCCAAGCCGCCGCGTCCTTCTCCCGAACCTTGTTGAAGAAAACTTCCACGCTGGAGGTGTACGGCATCACCCATTTCTGCCAGGTGAAATGGTTTATGCGGTGCACGAACGGAGCGGAAAGACAGCCGGCGCCGGTCGGGTTGAAAGGAACCGCGTTGGAAGCGGTGGGATTGAGGACAGGCGTCGGCGCGCAGTTATCCTGGCGCGGCCAGACATCGTCGTTGTCTCCCGCGTACAGAATGGTCGCGGTGCCGACCTGCTTGATATTGGAGAGAGTGACCGTCTTCTTGGCCGCAAGCTTGGCCTGGGCGAAAACGGGGAAAAGGATGGCGGCGAGAATCGCAATGATGGCGATGACGACGAGGAGCTCGATAAGAGTGAACGCCTTCTTCATAACCCCATCAAGGTACAGACTCGGTGTTAAGAGGATATTTTTTAGGAAGGCCGCCTTATTAGATTCTTAATCATGCATTAGCCATCAGTTAATCGGTTTAAGATAGGATCGGGGCGGAATTATCCCTTGGATCGTCCGAGAGATCCGAGCCCGAAAGGATCGATCCCAATGAAAAAAGCATTTACGCTCATCGAGCTCCTCGTCGTAATCGCCATCATCGCGATCTTGGCCGCTATCCTTTTCCCCGTCTTCTCGCAGGCAAAGGTCGCCGCTCAGAAAACGGCGGACCTCAATAACCAGAAGCAGCACGCCACCGGAACCCTTCTCTACGCGGGCGATTTCGACGATTGCTTCTTCCCCGAAGCCGGAATGGACTGCAGCGGAAACTGGGATTTCAACTCCCGCGTGCTCGTCCCCGCCGATTGGAACGCCGGCGAAGTCGCCAAAGCGTGCAGTAAGCGCGTGCTGGGAGGCCTGGGCCTGCCCAATAACCTTGTCATGCCGTACGAGAAGGCGCTCGCGATGCAGAAGCTGCCGGGCATCGGCATCACCACGGGCGTCAACTTCGCGACCTCGCCCCAAGACAAGCCGTACGCCATCGTTGGCTACAACTTCAACGGTCTCCTCAGCTCGCTCTCGACGACCGCTGTCGTGAGCCCCTCGTCCACCCCGACCTGGTGGTCCGGATTTGGCAAGACCAACCGCTCGGGCGACTCCTACTCTCACCCGTTCCTTATCTGCCCAGACGGCAACTCTGCCTGCGTCTTCAACGGCGGCGGCGCCAGCATCGGCGGCGCCGATGGATCGGGTTGCCCTTACAACGACGACGACCACACCGGGACCGCCTACCCGAACGGAACGCGCTCGGGCGTCGGCGCCGGCGTATTCAACACCGTGTTCATCTACGGTAAAGGGATGAACTGGGCTTTCGCCGACGGCCATGCCAAGTGGCGCACGCTAGGAACGCTCGATCCCAAGACCGACCCGTTCCGCCAGTACAAGGCCGACGGAACCCCCGTGGACAACGCCGCCCGCAAAGACGCCCAGTGCCACGTAACCCTGTTCCGACCCGACTACCAGCCATAAGAACGAATGGGCCGGGCTCCGATGAGTCCGGCCCATTTTTTGAGCCGGAAATGCCCCATGATTTATCCATGGTCTTCCAGGCATCCGCCCCCGGCCGGTGCGGCATCATCGGCAATCCGAGCGACATCTATGGCGGCAACGTCCTCTCCTGCTCCATCCCCGCCCGGGCAATCTGCCGCCTGACCCTGGGCAACGCCCACCGGCTGCCGGAGGACACGCGCCTTTGGGACGCCGCCACCAAGCGCTACCCGGTGGAAGCCCCCGTCGAAGTCGAGTGGGCGACCGATATCCCCCGCTCTGCCGGCCTTTCCGGTTCCACCGCCCTCCTGGCCGCCACCCTTGCCTGCGTCCTGGCCGCCCGAGGCGAAGCGCCTCCACTAGAGACCGACGACGACCGGATCGCCTTCGCCGAGCTCGTTCGAGATATCGAATATCACGACGCCGGAGTCAAATGCGGATACCAGGACGCTTACATGATTGCCCTTGGCGGTTTGCGTCTCATGCGCTTTCACGATAAGCACCCGGTCAAGCCGGGTTCGTTCGGGTCGGCCGAGTCGCTCCACGCTCCCCTCCCGTTCCTATTGATTACGACCGGCGTCGAAAGGTTAAGCGGAAACACCCACGGTCCCATGATCGACCGATGGCTGGCCGGAGACGCTGCGGTGACCGCGGCAATGGAGCGGATCACGGAGCTCGGACTAGAAGGAGCCGAGGCGATCCAGAAGCAAGAATACGCACGCCTGGGCGACCTAATGGACGAAAACCACCGGCTCGTCGCCGACCTCGGAGGAAGCGGTGAGCCGATCGACCGGCTCATCGCTCTCTGCAAGCAGAACGGCGCCCTCGGCGCCAAGCTGGCCGGCGCTGGCCTCGGCGGCACCGTCCTCGCCCTGACCGAAGACGCCCCCGCGCTAAGAGCGGCGCTGGAAACCGAAGGCTACTCCCGCTTCCTCGTCCCAAGCCAACAGCCAGGCGTTCAGATAGAAACCCCCGCTTAAGATCCCCTCACTATCGCCAGCGCCTTCTCTAACGCTTCGTCCCGTCCCGCCGCGACCCCCGCGATCGTACGGTGAACCGGAATCGTGGGCAGGATCCCAACGCCGTGGTGGGTCGTACCGTCGTGCTTCAGAACCTTCATTCCGGTGAACACAACCGTATATCCGCCCGGCAAGGCGAACGGGTTGACGTTCCCGTTCGTTCCCGCCGTTGGCTCGCCGACGATCTCGCCAAGCTTGTAGTTTTCGACCATCCCCATCACGCTCTCCGCGAAACTAATCGCCCGGCCATCGGTGATAAACGCGATCTTTCCTCGGAATCTCGGCACCGTCGGCTGAGCCAAGGGCCATCGGCTCTTCACGAACTCCATTCCCTCGCGGTCCGGCTTGGTGACCCTGGGAACGTTCCACAGTGCCGACGTGATCGGCTCTTTGGCCAACCGAGGCAGCACGTCCATCGCGACCTCGTTCGGATAGCCGCGCATGTCGAAGATGATCCCCTGAGCGCTGGTAAGGTCCCGGAGCGACTTCTGATACTCGGCCATATTGATCCGGCCGCCGTCGAGGTCGACATACCAGTACCCGACCTTGAGCTCTTCGATCGCTTTCGGGCGCTTCTCCTTCAGCTGATTGGCCACCGAACGCGGCACGGAAGCCGTAAACGGTTGACCGGCCCCTCGCTTCGCCTTCACCTCGAGCGAAGACCCCTCCGGGCCGACCAACATCTCCCTCTTTCCTCGGTTACGCCGCCACTGATCGGTGGCGCCGGAAATCAACGGCTCTAATCCCTTCCAGAGATTGTCGACCGGCGTTCCATCCATTTCTAAGATCTCGTCCCCCGGAAGCAGCTTGGGAGTACCGGGAGCGACCTGGGTGACGATGAACTTCCCTTCCACCCAGTCGGCGGCGAACGGCGGCATCGCGAACTGGTCGTCCGCGGCGCTGCCCACGAACCCGTGCCCATCTTTGGCCATGGCCGTCATTCGGCGAAGTGTGTTCAGGAAAGCGCGCTCGTCCCTATCCGTCGCCGCCGCTTTCAGAGCTTCGGGAAGCACCGGCGCCCAATCCACCTTCACCGCGTCGAAGTACGGATAGAAATGCTCATAAACGTTCCAGTCCAAGACGACGTCCGCGAGCCGGGTCGTCCGGTCGTCCCCCGTCGGTTCTGCTCTCACCCCTTTCGGCGTGACCGGGTCCGCCGTATGCGGCAGCGCCGAGCCGTCCACTGCGTACAAGGCGAGCGGAACTTGGCAGGAAACCCCGCCACCCAAGTCCGCTGTAAACGGCGACTTCGGATCCGGCGAGCCGGCTGCCTTGGCTGCGAACACTCGCTTGCTGTGATAGATGTTCTGCCCCGCGGGGATCGTTCCTCCGCCGAAACCCAAATTGTCCCAAGTTACGATCTGCGCCTTCGGAGGCGCCGCCATGTCGACCGGCGCCGGTTTCTCTCCCGTCGCGAAGACCCTTACCGTCGGCGCTAGCGGCTTAAAGAACGCCTCCAATCTCTGAGCGAGATCCGCCGGATCCTTCGCACCCTCGGCCACCTTCACCCCCGCCATCGCATACGCGTTCCAGTCCGCCTTCTCCACCGCGTCGCTTGGGTGGAAGTGGCGGACATAGCCAAACAGCTTGGCGAAGGCAACCAGGTTTTGAACCCCTCGATCGGTAAGCGCCCTCGGCGGCTCCACCGGCTCTTCCTGAACATCCGCAAGTTGCAGGCTCGTCGCATCCAAGAACGCCCGGCCACCGCCGACCAGCATCATCCCAACGCTGATGTTCGTGGCGTTGCCGGGGATCTTGGCCACGATGTCGTAAAACGCCCAGGCCGACGACCGGATCGGCCGCCGACCCATGTTGTCCAGAAACAGCGGTCCGTCCGGTCCGTCGACCCGGAGCCAAAGCTGCGCCTGCCCCTGCTCGCCCCCGCTTTCGTACCTCACCGCGCCTCGAAAGCGAACCCTCTTCCCCAAAAACGGGCCGGGGGGAATCTCCTGGAAGAGATTCCCAAACCCGTCTCCCTTTCGGGCGCCCAGCGCAACGCACACGCACTGCTTCCCTTCTTTCGGGCTCTCGGTGGAGATCTGGACGGTGTACCCAGCCGCCGTCACCAACGGTACGACCGCCCAGCCCGGCGGATTTTGGCCAACCGATCCGGTCTCGAACCCTGGATTGGATATCGGTGACTGGGCTACCGCCGATGCACAAGTGACGGATAGCGCAAACAATTGGACGAGGGCAACGAAAGGCTTAAACTTCATCTTCGCAAACCAGCCCGGAATGGGCTCCTCAAGATCATAGCAATCAAGGCAATAGAATGGATGCAAAAGCAACGCAAGAACGTTCACCCGATACGACGCCCCAACGGCTTGCGAGTGTCGGATAAATTAGAGGCTCGATGCTCGACTCCTACCTCGCAAGAATCGGCTTAGCTGCCCCGCCCCCTTGCGACGCCGACGGCCTGGCCCACCTCCACCGTTCTCACTACCTGAACGTCCCCTACGAGAATCTGGGCATCCTGCTCGGCCGATCCTTTTGCCTAGACCAGGATGCGTTGATGGAGAAGCTTATCGGCCGAGGCGTCGGCGGGTACTGCTACGAGCTGAATATCTCGTTCTATCGCTTGTTGCTGAACCTTGGATTCAAAGTCGATCTCGTCTCCGCGAGGATCCTGCAGGCCGACGGAAACCTCGGCCCGGAATACGACCACGCCGCCATGATCGTCCACCTCGAAGAACGATGGCTGGTCGACGTCGGTAACTCCAAATGGTTCTTCGAGCCGATCCGTCTCGACACGAGAGCAGTTCAAGCCCAGGTCGGCCGGCGGTTCCAAGTCGAGCCGGCCGACGATGAGTTCGACCTTATGGAATTCGACAGCTCCGGCACGCCTAAGCTGCGATACCGAGTTGGCGCCGTGGCAAGGGATCCATCCGAGTTCGAGCCGCTCTGCCAATGGAAATGGACCTCTCCCGACTCCAAATTCACCCGCGGACTCATCCTCTCCAAGTTCTGCGAGGAAGGCCGCTTCGTGGTAACCGGCATGCGCAGCATCGTCCTCGCCCACGACGGCTCCCGAATAGACCACGACTTCGCCGACTTTGAGGAACGCCGCCAAGTAGTTCGCGACCATTTCGGCGACGCCATCCACGACCAATTAAAAGCCCTCGGCGATAGCGGCCCTTCCATCACCCCCTTCCCGGTCTAGTCGCGATACGCCGACCACGCATTGTAAATCTATCTTGTACACGACCATGAGTCCACCCCGGATGCGAGCAACAACCCCAGGAGCGCCGGCTTCAGCCAGCATGCCCCGCCCGGGCTTCAGCCCGCGGTGAATGCATCGACTGAGGTCCTTATCTGTCTTCACCAGTAGCCCTGAGTAAATTCCCGAGGCGATAGGTGACCTCTTATCGTAAACTATTTTGTTAATGCCATCGTCCTCGGCACAAGCAGTACCCTGAGCTCGGACTAAAGGGCCACCGGGGGCGGAATTCCTGAAGCGAAAACAGTGAAATACCATTCTTCCGCTCCTTCTCTTCCACCATTCCTTCGCGGTTTTCAACATGAGCGTTCCGTTCGGGGCGATGGCGACGATCGCGCCGAACCTGCTCGTGGTGAAGAAGAGCCACGAGAAGCCGGCCGAGCCCTCGCGAGCGCTGACTTCCGCCGAAATGATCACGCTTCGCGGACGCACGGGCGAGTCGCCATATCTGGTGGGTCAGAACAAGTGGGACATCGTCTACAAAGGCCTCAACCTAATGAGCGGGAACTACTCGGTGAGCGCCACTGACCTCTCTTCGACGGAGCGTACGGCATCCGCACAACTCATGATTCGAACCAAGATCGTTGAGCCATGCCATTGAGCGAAGCATTTGTAAATGAGTTCGGAGAGCTTGCCGGCAAGGTCATTGACCTTGAGCGATCGATCCTGGAGAAGTATCGGGATTCAGATGGCCCGAATTTCATCACCCTGGATTCCGCCTGTGTATCGATCACTCGCTTTGCGACCTGTTGGCTCGAAAACGAGGATCTTAGAGACATGAACGACTGGGAGACTCTGTTCAATGTCCACACGCGGGAACAGTTAGAAATTCTAGCGACCAACTTGCAAGCCAAGAAAATTGAAGATCGGCTTACCCACGAAGATGTGGTGCGGATGGAAGAGGTCGGCACGCTTCTGTGGGATCGGGCTATGTGCCTTACCAACCTGCCGAGCATCATGGCGAAAATCCCCCGATATCTGATGAACGGCACACGGATCGCCTGAATGTCGGGGCGATAATCCAGAAACAACGAAAAACCCCTCCCCTTCCCCGGCACAAACATCCGGGGTAGGAGAGGGGTTGCGGAGGCGAGACTAGTGGAGAACGGTCAGGACCGCCGCCTTCGAACCTCCCGCATGGCTTGCCGTGATCGTCACGTTGACGTTCGAGCCGACTCCGAAGTGGCTGCAAGTGAACGTCGCAGACGAGTTCCCTTTGAGGACCGTTACCGTCGCCGGGACCTTGACGACCGTGGTGTTCGAGGAGAGTAGGTTGACTACTGTATCCTTGTCCACCGGAGCGCTCAGCTTCACCGTGCCGGTGACCGCCGTCGACGCGCTTCCCTGTACCGAGGTCGGCGAAAGCGTCAGGGTCGAGGGGATATTTGGCTGAATCGTCACCGTGCCGATGACGTGGTGCGGGCCGACGCTGGCGTCGATCTTCATCTGAGTCGGAGCCGAGACGTCGAACGCCGTGACCGGAATCGCCAGCACCGAAGCTCCGGCGGGAATCTGGATGTACTGGATGTACGTGCAGTTCGTTCCCTGGATGTTGACGTTGAATCCGCCGGCCGGCGCCGGGAGCGCGATGTGGATGAAGATCCACTCGAACTCATTCCCATAGACCGTCGTGGAAGGCATCGTCACCATAGTGAGCGCCGGTTGAAGGTTGATCGTGTCGCCAACCCCGTTCCCGTCGACGGCGCCTTTAATCGTGACCGTGCTGTAGACGGTGTTCTTGTTCGTGGGGAATTTGAACGTGCCGGTGTTCGTGTTGGCGGCGATCGTGTAATTCCCCGGATCGGCCTCCATCGCCGTGTTCGACGACGTGAGATTGACCAGAACCGACGCTGTCGGCGTCGCGTTCAGCGTCACCGTCGCGGTTGCATTCGCACCGCAGAGAACCGTCTTAGGGGACATGACGAGCGTCTTCACCGCGAAAGGCGCCAGATTGGAGGTCTGAGTCCGGGTCGTACCGGCATAGGTCGCCGTCACCGTAATCATCTCAGAGGCGTGGACGCGAACCGCGGGCAGGTCGAAGGTGACCGTCTTCTGGCCCGCCAAAATAGAGACCGATGCCGGAATCGACACGTTGATCGGATCGCTGACCTTTAGCGCGATCGTCGCTCCACCGGCCGGGGCCGGGTTGAACAGCGTGATCGTTCCCGTAAGCTTGTCCGTCGAACCGCCGACGAACGATCTCAAGGAAGTCGTCAGCTTGAAAGGCGCCGCCGACACGGTCTCCAAGGCATCCTGGGTGTCGGTTCCCATCGTCGCGGTGATGACCGCGTGGACAGGAGACGCAGGATCGGTCTCGTTTACCGGGAACGTGGCGAGCCGCATCCCACCGGGAACCGTCACCGTCGCCGGAACCGTCACGTTTGCGTTATTCGACGAAAGCTTGACCACCACCCCGCCCGCCGGAGCCGGACCGGAGAGGTTGACGGTCCCCTGTACCGGGTCCCCCGCCTTGCTGATCGCCGGATAAACCGACATCGTCATCTGTGGCAACAGCGCCGCGAAGTGCTGCCCGGTCGCAATCTGCCCGATCCGGGGAATTCCCGCCGGAACCGCCGTGCAATTCCAAATCGCTCCCCAAGTCTTAACGCTCCCGTCCGACTTTAGCGCCATCGAGTAGTTCTCACCGCCACCGACTTGAACGACGTTCGTCAATCCCGCCGGGACGTCGATCTGGCCCGCGTTGTCGATCCCCCACGCGACGACCGTTCCGTCGGTCTTCAGCGCAAGGTTGTGATACGACCCGCTCGCGATCTGAGCGACGTTGGCGAGCCCCGGAGGAACCTCCAACTGGTGGTTGGAGTTCGTGCCCGCCACCACCACGCCGCCGTTCTGGAGCAGCCCGAGCGCATGGACCGATCCTCCGGTGATCTGGACGTAATTGCCGTTCGATGGAAGATTCAAGGCGCCCCAGTAGTTGTCCCCCCACGCCTTGACGCCGCCGGTCTTAAGCCGGCCATAAGTACCGTTCCCAACCGCCCAGAGGTGATCGTAGTTATTGATACTGCCGACAGGAGTGCACTGACCCAGCGAGTTGTCGCCGGAGAAAGCGTTTTGGTAGACATTCCAGCCGTTCGTGTAATTGGTGAGGGCGCTGTGATTGATGCCGCCCGAAACGTCCTGATAGAACCACAAGTTGGGGCGGCATTGGCTTTCCAGGTTGCGGCCCCAGCTTCGGGTAGCGCCACCGCCGCCCCAATCGGAAACCATCATTAGATGGTTGTAGCCGGCGGCTATCTTGGTGATGCTGCCCAAGGATGTGTCCGTAAATTGCCACGGGGAGATCGTTTGGCCGTAGGTGCTTTCTCCCCAGCCGTCTACCTGTCCGTTCTGGTCGATCGCGTAGCTGGCCCGGGCCCCAGCCGCCACCTTCGTCGCCCCCGGGGCGTACGGGTTGGGAGTCGTCTCGCCGTTGTAGTTCAATCCCCAGGAAACGATCGAGTGGTCTGCCTTCAGAGCGACCGTGTGCGTCGGCCCCACCGCGATCTGAACGACGCCGGTGAGGCCCGCCGGAGTCACATTTTGCGCCGCCGCCCCGCCCCAGCAAACGACGGTCCCATTAGTGAGCAGCGCGCCTACTCGCTGGGCACTTGCCGAAATGCTCTTGACCGTGCCCAGGCCGGCCGGAAGGTTGCACTCCCCATAAGCGTTAGAACCCCAGCAAACCACGGTCCCGTTCGACTTGAGGGCGGCAAAGCTATAGTCCCCCGCTGCCACCTGCACGACGTTCGTCAGTCCAACCGGCACGTTGAGCTGCCCCGCGCTGTTGTCGCCCCAGCACACCACGGTGCCATCGTTCTTCAGCGCGACCCCGCCGTACGTGCCGGCCGCAACCTGCTTAACGTTAGCCAACCCTACAGGAAGCGTCGTCTGGCCATAGAGCCCATATCCGAACGCCTTCACCGTGCCGTCGCTCATGAGAAGGAGCGAGTAATTGCCGGCGGCCGAAACCTGGGTGACATCGACGAGCCCCTTCGGAACGTCGCACTGCCCCCAATCGTTGGAGCCCCATGCCACCACGCTGGAGTCCGCCTTCAGGACGATGACGTGGTGATCGCCCGCCGAGACCTGGCTAACGGCGGCGGTCGAGGCGATCGATTGCCGAACCACCCGGTCACCCACGTAGATGATCCCGTTCGTGCCAATGCTCTGCGCCCCCGCCGAGGTCGCAATCGCCGCCATAAAGATAGTCGCCAGTAAGGTCGTGCTGGAACGTTTCCAGAGTGAATTCGCTCTACTTCGAGGACGCATAGGTTTCTCCTTTGCTCCGTGCGGGATACTCCCCACAATCGGACACAGGGAGACGATACAGAGCGGGTGTGACAACAGCGTGACAACCCGCCCCCTTTATCCCGCCTGGTCCCTTTTGCCTATCTAGAACCTCCAAAACCTTGGAACCTCTATCGATTAAACTGCGTTACTATAGAAGTCAACAAATGATTTGACATCAATAGACTCATATGAGACTCGAAAAACTAACCGTCAAAGCTCAGGAGGCAATTAGGGATGCGCAGGCGATCGCAACCGACCAGCAGCACTCCGCACTAGATGTCGAGCATCTGCTCGTCGCGATGCTGCAGCAAGAAGGCGGCATCGCACGCCCCATCCTTCAAAAGGTCGGCGCAGATCCCGATCTCATCCGAAGGGAGGTCGAAGGAGAGCTTGATCGCTCCTCCAAAGTTACCGGCGGCGGTAACTACGGCGAGTCGCTCTCGAATCGGATCCAAACCATTTTCAACGAAGCATTCAAAGAGGCCGATCGCCGAAAGGATGAGTACGTCTCCACCGAGCACCTCCTGCTCGCCATCTCCGAAGACCCGGGAGTAAGCGGGCGCGCGCTCCGCTCCAATGGCGTCACCAAGGCCTCGCTCTCTTCCGCCATCGACGAATTGCGAGCCGGCCGCCGGGTGACCGATCCGAACGCCGAGGACAGCTACCAAGCCCTCGAAAAGTACGGGATCGACCTTACCGACCGCGCCCGAACCGGCAAACTCGATCCGGTCATCGGCCGCGACGAGGAGATTCGGCGCGTCATCCAGGTTCTTAGCCGGCGGACCAAGAACAACCCGGTCCTCATCGGTGAACCCGGCGTCGGCAAGACCGCCGTCGTCGAAGGGCTCGCCCAGCGAATCGTCTCGGGCGACGTTCCCGAAGGGCTGAAAGGCAAAAGAGTGATCTCGCTCGACCTCGGCGCCCTCATCGCGGGCGCTAAATACCGTGGCGACTTCGAGGACCGGCTCAAGGCCGTCCTCGACGAAATTAGAAAGTCGAACGGCGAGATCGTCCTCTTCATCGACGAGCTGCACACGCTGGTCGGCGCTGGTAAGGCCGAAGGCTCCCTCGACGCCGCCAACATGCTCAAACCGATGCTCGCCCGTGGCGAGCTGCGGTGCGTCGGCGCCACGACTCTGAACGAATACCGGCAGTACGTCGAGAAAGATAAAGCGCTCGAACGAAGGTTCCAGATGGTCTTCGTCGGCGAGCCCTCCGTCGAGGAATCAATCTCTATCCTTCGCGGTCTGAAGGAGCGATACGAGATCCACCACGGAGTCCGGATCACCGACTCCGCCATCGTCGCCGCCGCCACCCTAAGCGCGCGATACATCCAGGACCGCTACCTGCCCGACAAGGCGATCGACTTGATGGACGAGGCCGCGTCGCGCCTCAAGATCGAGATCGACTCCGTCCCCGCCGAGATCGACGAAGTCGAGCGGCAGATGGGACAGTTCGAGATCGACCGAGAAGCCCTTCGAAAAGAGACCGACCCCGCCAGCAAAGAACGGCTTCAAAACGCCGAACGCCGCCTGGCCGAGCTCCAGGAGAAGTCGAGCGGCCTCCGAGCCGTTTGGCAGCGCGAGAAAGAGCAGATCGAAGCCGTCCGAAAGGCGAAGACCGAGCTCGACTCGTTACGCAGCCAGCTCGACGACGCCAAAGCCAATCTCGATTGGGCTCGCGCCGCGGAGATCCAGCACGGCCGCATTCCCCTGATCCAGCGAGAGCTCGAAGCCCAAACCGCCGAGCTCGAGAAGGTTCAGCAAAGCGGAAAGATGCTCAAGGAGGAGGTCGATAGCGAGGATATCGCCCAGGTCGTCAGCAAGTGGACCGGCATCCCGGTCAGCCGGCTTCTCCAGGGCGAGATGCAGAAGCTTCTGACGATGGAAGAGCACCTCGCCCGACGCGTAGTCGGTCAAGAGGAGGCGCTCATCGCCCTGTCCGACGCGGTGCGCCGCTCCCGGTCCGGCATTTCCGATCCGAACCGCCCGATCGGCTCGTTCCTATTCCTCGGCCCCACCGGCGTCGGCAAGACCGAAACCGCCAAGGCGCTCGCCGAGTTCATGTTCAACGACGAGAAGAGCATGGTTCGCATCGACATGAGCGAGTACTCCGAGAAGCACTCGGTCGCCCGGTTGATCGGCGCCCCTCCCGGATACGTGGGTTACGAAGAAGGCGGGCAGCTCACCGAGGCCGTCCGGCGGCGACCCTATCAGGTCATCCTCCTCGACGAAATCGAGAAGGCGCATCCGGAGATCTTCAACGTCCTGCTGCAGGTTTTGGACGATGGACGGCTCACGGATGGTCAGGGCCGCACCGTCGACTTCCGCAACACGGTGGTGATCCTCACGTCGAACATCGGCTCCCACTACTACGCGGATCCCCTTGGCGAGACGAACTTCGACGAGGTGAAGCAGCAGGTTCTCGACGAGATCCGGCTCCATTTCCGACCTGAGTTCATCAACCGGCTCGACGACATTCTCGTCTTCCGGCAGCTCGGAGTGGCGCAAATCAAGGAGATCGTAAAGATCCAGTTGCATCAGCTCGCATCCCGGCTCGCCGAGCGGCGAATCGAGTTGGAGCTGACCGAAGACGCGGCTCTCCAGATTGCCACCGCGGGCTACGATCCGACCTACGGCGCTCGCCCGCTGAAACGGGCGATCCAGCGCGAGATCATGAACCCCCTCGCCAACGCGATCCTGCGGGGCGAGATCCGCGACGGCCAAAAAGTGCTCGCCGACTACCGCGAAGGAAGCTTCGTCTTCCAACCTTCCGGCATCCCCGCCTAGTAGCATCGGCTCCCAGCCGATGAACCCAAAGTTAGGTTCATCGGCTGGGAGCCGATGCTACGTTCGGTTAGTGAACCGAGGCTTCGACGTCCATGTGCACCGGCGCGCCCAGCACTCCGGTTCGCGAGCCGTTGAAGTGGCCGCTACCCGTTGCGTTCGCGTAGACGCCCGTGCCTCCGACGACCGTGAGATTCGCTGAGAAAGCGGTGTTCCCCGACGTCAGATTCTTGGTGGCCGTTCCGGTCATATGCATCGTCAGGAGCGACGAGTCGGCGAGGGTGACGGTGATAAAGCCGAAGAACTGCCCGCTGCCGTTTGTGTAGTCCACATTGGCAAGCACCTCGACCGTCACTGCATTGCCGTTCAAGGTACTCGGCCCGCTCAACGTATTCGTTCCGGCCTGCTTCGTGCCGCCGTTGAGCTGCTTGATATTGCTGCCCGACGACGTCACGTCGGCGGTGAAGACGACATTCGGCGTTGGTGTTGGCTCCGAACGGGACGAAGAGCCGCCGCAACCGGCGAGGAGAACGAGGAGAGGGAGAGCGACGCTGCACTTTCGAAACATCGTCGTCATGGTGCCACGAATCAAGCACCCATAGCATGCCTTTCGGAGCCCGGCTTCGCCGCGGAGCATGCCGAGCTATCGGAGCCCGCTTCGCGGGGAGCGTTCGGAGCAGCGCTTCGCTTCGGAGCATGCGGAGAGTGGGAGCATTAGGGTAACGCCTGAATACACTCGAAAGCTCCGAAGGCTCCGAAAGCTCCGAAGGCTCCGACAAGCGAAGCGATCCCCCCGGTCGGTCGTCATAATCCGACGATGGTTGCCCTGGTCGCTTATCTTCTCTTGCCGGTAACGACGCGCGTCGGGGTGCCGATGGCCGTTCAGGGGCAACCGGCGGCGGCGATTGAAAGCGCGCTGACCCGGTTTCAGGACGAGAACGCGATTCCTGGCCTCTGTTTCACCGTCTCTTGCGAGGGGAAGCTGAAATACACGTTCCAGCGCGGCTACGCCGACCGTGAACGGCGAACGCCGTTCACCACGTTGACCCGCGTCGCCCTCGGCTCCATCTCCAGAACCGCCACCGCATTGGCGGTCATGCACCTTCTGACCGCGAAGAACATCTCGCTTGACGCGCCGGCTCTTCCCTACTTGAAGCTCACGGACGTTCAAGCAAAGAAGCAGGTCGCTTCCGACGACTATCCCAAAATCACCTTCCGAGACCTCCTTCAGCACTCCGCCGGCTTCGGTCCGGCGTTTAATGCCTGGAGCCGGCCCGAGGTTGCCAAGGCTTTCGAGGGAACCATGCCCTCCACCGCTCGCCAGAACGTCGTTTTCGGACTTCGCCAGCCCCTCTCCTACGTTCCGGGAACGAAGGCAGAGCTCTCCAACTTCGGTTACGTACTGCTCGGGAGACTCATCGAGGACATCTCCGGCACGCCCTACAGGGAGTACGTTCAATCCACCGTCTTCGGGCCGCTCGGAATATCGCGAGCCGTCCTGCGGCGCAGTCGTGGCCCCGAGAACTACCAAGACGAGGCGAAGTATTACGAGCAACCGGAACACACCTACCCTTCCGTCTTCGCCGCCGACCACGGAAAGGGGGTGGCGCTGATGTACGGGGGCGCCGCCTACGAACAGGCCGACGCCGCCGCCGGCTGGGTATCCGACTCGATCGACCTCGCCCGGCTCGTCTCCGCTTTTCGAACCGACAAAGCCGCCCAGGTCCTCTCCGACCGGATGCAGATGGAGATCATCCGCCGCCCCGAATTCGCCGGATCGGTCGCCCAATACAAGGGGCTGGGACTGGACGTCGAACTGGGCCAAGGCGCCGTCGCGTTCCGCGAGGGCGGAGCGTTGCCCGGCGGCGGCGGGTTCTTCTCCACCAACTTTGCCGGCGTCTGCATGACCCTCGTGATCAACAAGGGGATCGACGGCCGGCAGCTCCCCTGGGAAATCCACCAAGAGCTGATGAGCGCTATTACCGCCATCGATTGGAGTCAGCGCAAATCGATTCTCGCGCTGTAGAATTCGCCTCGTGACCAATCTTCCCAGCCAAACCGTCGGCGCCGCCGTCATCGGATACGGAGGCGCCTTCAACATGGGCCGCGAGCACGCGAAGTGGATGAACGCCGCGGGAATGCGCACCGTAGCCGCCTGCGACGTCGACCCGGCGCGAGTCGCCTCCGCCGCCGACGACTTCCCCGGCATCGCCACCTACTCCAGTGTCGACGACCTGCTTCGGGACGAGTCGGTCGATCTCTGCGTGGTCATCCTTCCTCACAACCTGCACGCCCCCGTTGCCATCCAATGCCTCAACGCCGGCAAGCATGTCGTGGTGGAAAAGCCGATGTGCGTCTCGGTGGAAGAGGCCGACGCCATGATCGAAGCCGCGGACCGGAACGGCAAGATGCTCTCCGTCTTCCACAACCGCCGTTGGGACGGCGACTTCATGAAGATCCGCGAGCTGATCGAGCAGGGGCTGATCGGCGAGGTCTTCCACATCGAAGCCTGCATGGGCGGCATGCATAAACCCGGAACCTGGTGGCGAAGCGATAAGAAAATCTCCGGCGGCGCGATGTTCGACTGGGGCGCCCACATCGTCGACTGGGTCCTCCAATTCATCCCGGAGAACATCGCCGGCGTGGATGGCTACTACCACAAGCTCCGCTGGCACGAGTCGACGAACGAGGACCACACCGAGCTCGTCATCCGGTTCGAAAGCGGCAAAACCGCCCAAGTGGAAATCTCCTCCCTCGCCGCCGTTGGAAAGGCGCGATGGCGAATCTTGGGCACCCGGGGCGCGATCGTCCAATCCGGCTGGAAGGAAATCGACGTAACCGTCGACCACGAAGGCCACATGGCCAAATTCACCGTCCAACCCAAAGAAACCGAGTGGGCCGCCTACTACGCCAACATCGCCGCCCACCTAATGCACGGCGAAGACCTAGTCGTCAAACCCACCCAAGCCCGCCGAACCATCGCCGCCATCGAAGCCGCCGAACGCTCCTCTTCGGCGAAGCAGACGGTAGTCCCAAAATACAAATAACCTCCGGATGGTGAGGGAGCTACGGCGAAGCCGTAGAAGGACCGCCGCTCTCCAGAGCGGCCTCGCCTGCGCCTGGTGTACCTTCGGTACACCAGGATCATCGGCGAGGGCGCCGACGCTACTCCCTACGTCCGAAGGACGTGTAGCCGCGGGTTCCGTGCCCGCGTCCCGGTGTACCGCAAGTACGCCGGAATCATCGGCGGGGCGCCGACGCTACGGGGAACATAATTGGTATGAAGTGAGTGAAGGCAATGTCGTCAGCCGGTATGGATCCTTAGGCGATTACGGCGAGTGGAGGGCGGTCATCCAGGAGTATTACTGGGACCGCCTGGAACCCGCGTACGCCATGGCGATCCGGCTGGGAGTCGGCGCAACCGGAGCCTACGAAGGGTGGTACCGGCTGATCGAAGCCGAAACCGTCACCCGAAGACAGTCTGAGGAGATCGCCGTCAACGACTGGCTCACCCTGGAGTCTTCCGCCCACTCACACGAGCTGGCCCACCTCACCGTCGAAGCATGCGAGAACGTCGCGCGTCGATTCGGGTTCGCCAACCGGCCAAAGACGATGGTGACCTTGCTCGCCGAAGAAACCGACGCTCCGTGGGCGGTCGGCCGATTCGGATACATGATGGACAAGTACCCCTACGACAAGATCTGCATTCCCGCCGGGGCCGCCGCCAGCTTCCATGGCTTTCAGGAAGTGGTGTCGCACGAGTACGCCCACGTCGGGGTGCTCGATGTCACCCAAGGACGCGCGCCCCACTGGCTGAACGAAGCGGTCGCCATGCTCGCCGAGCAGAGCTCCGACCTTCGCATGAGACGTGCCTTCGCCTCCGGCGAAGCGCGCTGGCTGTCGCCCCGCGGCCTGGAGCTCGTTCACACCGCCCGACGCCAAGGCGAGCCGCATCCCGCCAAGACCTGGCGCGCTTACCAGCAATCGGCATGGATCGGCCGCTACCTCGTCTCTTTGAAGGGCGAAGAGGGGATCGGCGAATTGCTGCGAGCGTTCTCCGACAACTCTATCTGGACGGAGATCAAAATGCGAGTCACCAACCAGCCACCCGCCGACGAAGCGCTCCGGCAAGTCTACGGCATGAGCGAGCAGGCGGTCTTCGACCAAGCCCTTGCTTGGATTCAAGGATGACTGGGAGAGCTACAATTTCCCATGATCTTTGAATTCGACGCGATCCTGTTCGACCTCGACGGATCCCTCGTCAGCTCGATCGCCGCCGTCGACCGCGCCTGGACCGCCTTCGCAAACCGGCACCACCTGGATGCCAGCTTCGTCCTGCCCCAGATCCACGGCCGCCGATCGATCGACTCCATTCGAGCCCTTCTCCCCCACGTCGACGCGGAAGAAGAAGACGCCTGGATCCGCAATCGAGAAGCCACCGATACCGAAGGCGTATTCGCCCTACCCGGAGCGATTGAGTTTTTGATCAGCCTGACTTGCCCCTGGGCGGTCGTCACCTCCGGAACCAGCGACGTCGCCCGCGCCCGGATGCGGGCCGCCGGAGTGCCGACGCCGCCGATCTCTGTTTTCGGAGAAGACGTAGAACGCGGCAAGCCCGCCCCCGACCCGTTCCTGCTCGCCGCAAAGCGGCTAAACCAAATCCCCGAACGATGCCTTGTCTTCGAAGACACCGTCGCCGGCATCCGATCCGGCCATGCCGCGAACATGAAGGCGATCGCCCTCAGCACCTCCGTTCCCCGAGACGGATTGGCGGAAGCCGACGCCATCATCAAAGACTTCCGCGAAATCCGATTCGAGTCCCCGGGCCAGGTCCGGCTACTCCCAGGCGATCAGGCTTAGCTCGCTCGGGATTGCCACGTCGTCGTGCTTAGGCACCACGCGAACCGTGTAACCCTGATACCCCGGCACGTCGCAGGTAATCGTCCCCTTGAATAGCTGACGATTGCCATCCGCCCCCACCGGAAGCAGCTCGGTAATCTGCGCGTTCTGAAGCTCCCGATTCGGGCCGACTTTCCCTACCACCGCCTGAACACTGACGTCTCCCGGCGCGAGCGGACCCATCTCCACCGCCGCCGTCACCTCAAAGGAGCGCCCAAGCGGGTTGGCCGTCTCCGCCCCGTCGCGCACCTCGGCTACCCGCACCGCGCCCCAGTTGGTCCGGACCCGGTCGCGCCAAGCGAGCGCCTCGCGCGCCTTGTCGAGCGTCCCATCCGCCATCGTGTGGTAGGTCCTCGCCGCTGGCACGTAGTAGTCTCGCGCGTAATCACGCACCATCCGGTTGGTCGAGAAAGTCGGGCCAAGCTTTTGGATCGAGCGCTTTACCATCTGCACCCAGCCGCGAGGAACGCCGTTTTCGACCCGGTGGTAGAACATCGGCGCGACCTCATGCTCGATGGCATGGTACAGCGCCCGGCTATCCAGCCAGTCTTGATGCCCCTCGTCCCCCAACTGCGTCCGGTCGCCGATCGCCCATCCCAGGCCAGGTTCGTACCCCTCGTCCCACCACCCGTCCAGAATCGACAGGTTCAGCCCACCGTTGGGCACGACCTTCATGCCGCTCGTACCCGACGCCTCATGCGGGCGCCGCGGGTTGTTCAGCCACAGGTCGACCCCCTGAACAAGCTGACGGGCTACGCGCATGTCGTAATCCTCGAGGAACACCATCCGAGTGCGAGCGCCCCCGCTGCTCATGAACTGCACCAGGTCCTGGATAATCCGCTTCCCACCGTCGTCCCGAGGGTGGCTCTTACCGGAGATAACGATCTGCACCGGCCGCTCCGAATGGTAAAGGATGCTCTTCAAGCGGTCCCGGTCGGTAAGCATCAGCGAGGCCCGCTTATAAGTCGCAAACCGGCGGGCGAAGCCGATCGTGAGAATCCGCGGATCTAGGATGCCGTTGATCGTTCCGAAATCCAACCCGCCCGCCATGCGCCGCTCCAGGTCGTTCTGCAGGCGTCGCCGGATAAACCGGATCAGGTCCCCCCGCTGGTGCTCGATCGCCCCCCAAAGCTCTTCGTCCGGAATATCGTCGATCCCCGCCCACAGATCCGGGTTCTCCGGATTTCGCCGCCATGCCGGGTCGAGGTAGTTGTCGAACATCTCGGCCATCCGCTTGCTGACCCACGTCATCGTGTGGATGCCGTTCGTCACCGCGCCCACCGGCACCTCGTCCTCCGGGTACCCCGGCCATCGAGAGGAGAACATGCCGCGGGTTACCTCGCCATGGAGCTTGGAAACCGAGTTCACGCGGTTGGCATTCTCCATCGCGAGCACCGCCATGTTGAACGCCTCTCCCTGGTTCTCCGGGTCAACCCGGCCGAGCTTGACAAACTCCTCAAACGGGAGCCCCGTCTCAGCCACCGACTTGCCCATGTACCGCTCCAACAGCGGGGGGTTGAACAGGTCGAATCCGGCCGGGACCGGTGTATGGGTGGTAAAAATGTTTCCACCGACGATGACCTGCCGCGCGGTGCGGAAATCGCAGCCGTGATCCTGCATAAACTGCCGAATCCGTTCGATCGAAAGGAACGCCGCGTGCCCCTCGTTCATATGGCACACCGTGGGGTTGATGCCGATGGCGCGGAGCGCCTTCATACCGCCGATCCCCAGGATCATCTCTTGGCGGATCCGCATATCTTCATCGCCGCCGTACAGGTTGTCGGTGATCCCCTGGTCCGCGGCCTGATTCTCCAGCACATTGCTGTCCATCAGGAACAGCGAAACCCGGCCGACTTCGGCGCGCCAAACCTGACAGGTTACTGTCCGGTCCGGAAACTCGACGTCGATCCGTAGCGGCTGTCCATCCTCGCCCCGGATCAGCGTGAGCGGCATCTGATAGAAGTCGTATTGAGGATAAACCTCCTGCTGCCAGCCGTCGTGGTTTAGCCGCTGCCTGAAGTACCCACGGTTATAAAGGAGGCCGACTCCGACGAGCGGAATTCCGAGATCGCTCGCCGCCTTCAGGTGGTCCCCCGCCAACACACCGAGACCGCCGGAATAGATCGGCAGCCCTTCCGAGATCCCGAACTCCGCGCAGAAGTAAGCGATCTTGGTGTTATCCGCCAGCTCGGGATACGTCTTCCCGAACCAGGTCTCCGCGCCGAGATACTCCCGAAGCCGGCTAACCGCCCGATTAAGCCGGGTGATGAAGTACCCGTCGGCCGCCAGACGCTCCAGACGCTCCCGTCCGAGGCTGTTCAGAAACAGGATCGGGTTGTGGTCGGAATTATCCCACCGCTCCTTGTCGATCGACCGATACAGATCGCGCGTCTCGTGGTCCCAAGTCCACCGGTAGTTGCTCGCAAGCTCCTTTAGCGGAGCCAGCGCCTCCGGGAATTCGGTGGTGACTTCGAAAGCATGGGAAAACTTCGGATGCTTCATCGGGGTGCTGACAGTTTAGCTTTAGGAGCGATCCTCACGTTCGCCGATGCCCCAAGAGCCGGATGCGGGGTACAACGCGAGAGGCTTCATGCTCGATATCCAGGGAATTAACGTGTTCTACGGGGCGATTCAGGCCCTCAACGACGTGACGATCAACGTCCAAAGCGGCGAAATCGTGGCGATCATCGGTTCGAACGGCGCCGGCAAGAGCACATTGCTCCGGACCATCAGCGGGTTGCTGCGGCCGCGCACCGGCTCCATCACCTTCAAGGGGCGCGATCTTACCGATTGCCCCGCCCACGACATCGTCAAGATGGGGATCTCGCACTCTCCCGAGGGCCGGCGCATCTTCACGAACATGTCGGTCCACGAGAACCTGCAGCTCGGCGCATTCATCCGGAAGGATGCCGATGTGGACAAGGACATGGAAGCCGTGCTCGATCGCTTCCCTCGCCTTCGCGAACGGTTCAAGCAGAATTCGGGAACCATGAGCGGCGGCGAGCAGCAAATGCTCGCGATCGGCCGCGCCCTAATGTCGCGCCCACAAATTCTGCTCCTCGACGAGCCCAGCCTCGGCCTTGCCCCCAACCTCGTCACCGAAATCTTCAACATCGTTCTCGACCTGAACAAGGAGGGCTGCACGATCCTCATCGTCGAGCAAAACGCCAACCGAGCCTTAGAAATCGCCCACCGCGCCTACGTCTTGGAAACCGGCTCCGTGGTCCTCAGCGACACCGGCAAAGCCCTCCTTGCCAACCCGAAGGTAAAGGAAGCGTATTTGGGAGGATAGAGTGTTAGGCGTTAGGCGTTAGGCGTTAAGGCGTTGGGCGTTAACCTTGAGGTAACTGTTTTCTGCTAATCGAAGACTTCCCAACGCCCAACGCCCAACGCCCAACGCCCAACGCCCAACGCCCAACGCCCAACGCCCAACGCCCAACGCCCAACGCCCAACGCCAGCATGCTCTCCACTCTCCGCTTCGAACCGATCCAGGAGGCGCATATCCCCGCGATCCTTGCGATCGAAGGGCGAACGAACACGGCGCCGTGGTCGGAGCGTAGCTTCCGGAACGAGCTGGATCACCCGCACGGGATCTTTCTCGTCGCGATCCTTTCCGGCGAAGTGATCGGTTACGGCGGCATTTGGCTCGTCATCGACGAGGCCCACGTCACCACCATCGCCGTCGCCCAGGAGCATCAACGAAAAGGAATCGGCGAAAAGCTAATGGTCGAGCTGCTTCGCCGGGGACAGGAGAAAGGAATGCTCTGCTCCACCCTGGAAGTTCGAGCCGGCAACGACCCCGCGATCAAGCTTTACGAGAAATTGGGCTTCACCATTTCCGCCCGCCGGAAAGGGTACTACCCCGACAACCGCGAAGACGCCATCGTGATGTGGCTGTACGACTTGGAGCACTGGGAGCCTCCCCGGGCGTGACGCTGTTTGAGCGTCCCATCCTCGCCATCGAAACGAGCTGCGACGAGACCAGCGCCGCCGTCGTGGTAGGCCGCCGCGTCCTCTCCAACGCCGTCGCTAGCCAGATCGCCTTACACGGCAAGTGGGGCGGCGTTGTGCCGGAGGCCGCCGCTCGCGCCCATGTCGAAGCCCTACTGCCCACCATCCAAGCGGGACTTGGCGACGCTGGGGTTAAGCTCGAGGATGTCGCCGCCATCGCGGTCACCAATCGCCCCGGCCTGGTCGGCGCGCTCAGCGTCGGCGTAACCGCGGCAAAGGCGATCGCTTTCTCGCTCGAAGTCCCCCTGATCGGCGTCCACCACCTCGAAGGGCATCTCCTCAGCGTATTGGCGCTGCCGGACGAGCTGCCGATGCCCCACGCCTGCCTGATCGTCTCTGGTGGCCACACCGAGCTCGTGTCGGTGCGTGGACTTGGCGACTACGAGATCGTGGGCGAGACGCGCGACGACGCCGCCGGCGAGGCGTTCGACAAGGGAGCCCGCCTCCTAGGCCTCGGCTACCCGGGCGGGTTCGCGATACAAGAAGCCGCCAAAGCCGGCGACCCCAAGCGATATTCGCTCCCGAAAGGATTGGTCGGCGACACCATCGACTTCAGCTTTAGCGGTCTGAAAACTGCCGTGCTGCGCTTGGTCGAACGCGAGGGAGACCGCCTGAACGTTGCCGACGCCGCCGCAAGTTTGCAGGAAACGATCGTTTCCGTCCTCACCGAGCGCGCGATGCGTGCCGTGCGGCGCCTCGATAGCCGGGCGCTAACCCTCGTCGGCGGCGTTGCCGCCAACCTCGCTCTCCGCTCGCGTCTCGCCGCCGCTTGCGAAAAGGAAGGCGTCGGATTCCTAACCCCGCCTCTGTCGCTCTGCACCGACAACGCCGCAATGATCGGTCTCGCCGCTTCCTACCGCCTCGCCCGAGGCGAACGGAACGGGACGGACCTGGAGTCGCTACCCACCGCCGAGTTGCCCTGATGTCCGAAGACGACCGCCCGGTCAGAAAATGCGTCTGCTTCGACATCCCTTTTGCGACGCTGAAAGCCGCCGGAGTACAAACCGTCGAAGAAGCCGCCGAGCGATTCGGCTGCGGTACCAACTGCGGCCTCTGCCGCCCCTACATCGCCAAAATGCTCCGCACCGGAGATGTGGCCTTCGCCGTCGACAACCCCCCACCGGGTGCCACGGGTGAAGGCGGATGATCGTGCCGCTGTAACCCGTGCTCTCATAGCCATTTAGATAAGGCTCACCCGGCACAATCCGGAGTCTTCTTCATCGCCTAAGCGGCCCCATCCCTCTCCTCCGCGAGAGGGGTCGGTGAGTGCGAGGAACGAGCAACGAACCGGGGGAGAGAGACAAACCGAACTCGTCCCTTCCTAAACTAAATGGCTATGACCCGTGCTCTCCCCCCACCGCATCACTTTCCAATAAACACCGGCACATTCGCCGATCCCGCCAACCGCCCCGCCGTGTCCCGAACCTCGACTCTCAAGGCGTGGAGTCCCAATGGACACCAGCGCGGCAAGTGAAACTCGCAGTCTCCCGCCCCGTAAAACTTGGCGATCGGAGCCTTGTCCAAATAGAACGTCGTCAGCGGCGAGTGCTCGTACGAACGCATGTAGGCGCTAACAAGATCCTGAGCCTCCAGCCGAGAGCTCGGACCGACCGACGAAGGCCGGGAAGCCGCCGATGCGGACTCGCGAACCTCGTCCAAGTAGTAGGGCTGATCCACCGCCGCCGAGTAGGCCTCCGCTACTTTCGGATTATTGAACAACGAGTAGTCGTTAAGCTGCCTGCCCTGTCCCGCGTACTTGAACGTGTCGAAGCTGAGCCAGCTCACCGCCTTCACCCGCGGGTAAATCCGCGGAATCGACGAGTAAAACTCCGCGATCTTGTTCGCCGCGAAGTCCGGGCGTTCCTTATTGTCGACCACCGACCGGTGGCTCGCCGCCCACTCGCCCACCATGATCGGATGCCGCCCCGAGTACCGCTTATAGATGTAATCGAGCGCGTCCTCCGGCCGCCGCCACTCCGCCCCTCGTGAACGATCCGCGTCGTTGAAAATGACTGAATAGAAGTTGACACCCACCCAGTCCACCGCGTCCGGCCCCGGATAGTAGCTCGCGATCGGCTCCTGCGGAATCTCGTTCGGGCACCAAACCATCGCCACGTTCGGCGCCGTCTCCCTCATCACCTTCGCGACCAACCGAAATTTCTGGATGTACTTGGCGGGATCCCCGTGATACGGGGTCCAGTCGCCGTTCATCTCGCTGGCGTATCGCAGGAATACCGGTATCCCGCTTTGCCGGGCATCCTCGGCGAAACCGCGAAGATAGCGGTCGTCTTGCACCTCGTCCAGGTTCGATGGCTCGAAAGCGAGCTGCAACGCACATCTCGCCTCTCTCAGCGTGCGCGCGTACTCCTTCGGGAACTCGACGCCATATTTTCGATACATGAAGAAGATCGCGTGGTGCTTGCCGATCCGCTCGTTGAATTGCGCCGGATCTCGGGTTTCGTCGTCGCGCTCGATATTCGCACCAAGATAGCAACCTGCTAGTGGCTCGAATTTCGCCAACCCGTTCTTATCGCCCGACACCGGCCGGTCGACGAACAGGCCGATCGAAGTCCGGTACCGGTCCGAGTAACCAGACAGCACCTTCGCCGCATTGGGATCCCCCATCTTCCCGTACATCGCCGCCGCCCGCGAGAATGCTTCGCTAGCCTTCTGATACTGCCCCGCCGCCACATAAGCATCCGCCAACGCCCGAACATTCGCCGCCATCGGATGCCGCTTCACCGCTGCCTCTAGCGAAGCAACGGACTGGCCGGTTAGAAGAAACCCAAGAGACGCTACGAGCACCTCACCAAATTAGCACCCTTACCGTCTTTGCGTCTTTGTCCCTACCTACCAGGATCGATCCGCATAGCCACCGCCCGCACGAGCGGGTCCGGATCGTTACGCAGCTCCGCAAGCATCGGCCGAGCGGAAACCGGGCACCGCCCTTGAACCGCGATCATCGCCTGGATCCGCAATCCCGGACTCCCCCCCGAGAGATACTTGGAAGCCCGCAAAAGCGAGTCGTCGGTCCCCGTCATCCCCAGGAGCTCGATTCCCGTCCGCTGATCCCGTTCACTCTTCTCGGCAAGGAGTTCCTCCGCCGCGATCACCGCGCTAGCGCTGAACTGAGCGAGTAGCCGCATGGCCGATCGTCTCGTCGGAAGGTCCGGGTTCTTCAGCAACGACCGAGCCGCCGGTATCGCGCTCTGATCGCCGATCCGCTCCAACGCCAAGATCGCGGTGAGTACGAGATCGCGATCCGCCGACCCCGTCAGCGGCACGATATCGGATACGACCCTCGACAACCGTAGAACCCCCGCTGCTTCCACCGCTTGCCGTTGGAACTCCGGCTTTTTGACCAATTCCGCCACCCGGTCCTCCGCCGCCTGAACGCTCAACATCGAAACCAGTTGCAGCAGTCGGCCGAGTTCACACTCGTTCGGATCGCGCAACTTGGCGGCCACCGCCCCCTTCGCGGGTTCTCCAATCGCCTTTCCTAAACGGGAAAGGAAATCCATGCGGTCCGCATTGGCCGAGCTGAGGTGCTTATCGAGAATCCGCCGGAACGCCGGGAGGCCGATTCCGATCAACTGGTCGCTCGCCCCCTCCAACAAGAGTTGATCGATCGCATCGTCGCCCGGGTTGGGAATCGTTCCCGGACGCGGGACCTTCTGAACCGGCCCGGTTGGAAACGCGAAGACGTCGTAAGCGACCGCCCCGTCGGAATCGACCCTTGCCGACCCGTCGACCAAGCCATCCGCGTAGTTATCTTGCCCGCCGGCGTCGATGAACACGCCTAGCGCTTCCCCCTTCCGCCCTCCGACCGCTCCGCCCGGTGAGTTCGTATACCGGTCTTGCCCCGCCCCATCCAAGAACAACGCCACGCTCTCGTCGTACGCGAGCGCCGGTCTCCCTGCGCCAGCTGCGTAGATGTCGTCACCCTCTCGGTCGAGAAAAATCGTCACGCCGCGTGACTGGGCCGCGCCGTGGCACGCCCCCCCGCGGGCGGCGTAGATGTCGTCACCCGCCAAATCAAAAAAGTAGGCCGCGCCTCCATCCGCGAAGCCCGTTCCCTCGTGGTCGCAAGTGTACGTGTCTCTTCCCGATGCATCGAACAGCGACCCAAGCCCCTCGGCTTCTCCAGCGGCTTGGCAGCCGCTGGTTCCGGTGTACGTGTCGTCTCCCGCCAAATCCGTCAACAACCCGATTCCACCCCGCCCGCTTCCCTGCGCGAACGCTCCCGTCGAAACGTAGGTGTCGCCTCCGTCCCGGTCGATCAGCCAGCCGAGGCCGCGCTCGGTCCCCATCCCCTCTCCCATCCCCGCGATTCGATGCCGGTCGTTCCCTTGGGTGTCGATAAGCAGACCCAGGCCGAGCATGCCGAACCCTTGGCTCATCGTTTCGCTGGAGTAATCGTCGTCGCCTCCCATCTTCACCAACGCTCCCACCCCGGCCATTCCTGCCCCAAAGCAGAGCGACTTGCCGTGAAACCGGTCATGGCCGCCCAGGTCGTACGCGAGCCCGATCCCGAGCAGCCCGGCCCCGACGCTCAAATCGCCGACCTGGTAGTCGTCATCCCCCCCGAGGTCGATCAGAACCGACGCCGTAAGCGCGCCGCCACCGTACCGGCCGGTATACGAATCGTTCCCGCCCAAATCGATACAAAGTCCCGAAACGGCTTGGGTGTGCAGGTCCGCCCCCGCGCCGGCGATCTCGACCGGAACCGCTCCCACCTGAAACTGGATTGGCCTCGTAATGAGAGCCGGGTCTGCCGCCCGCAAGGCGGGAATCTGCGCTTCGACCACCGCTGATAGCGTCCCGCTTGCGGCAAGCAGCCGTTTCAAGTCGATCTTCGCCAAAAGCGAATCGACGACTTCACGGCTCGAAGGCGCGCCCCGCACGAAGCTCAACTGCCCGGCCTTGCCCGCTGCCATCTGAGGCAAGGTATCGATCAGCATCCGCTTTTCCTCGGGCGATAGCGGAGCCACCACCGCCCGAATCTCGGCATTGGCCGCCCCGATCGCATTGACCAGCTCCCCCACCGGACCCCTTAACGCCCCCGGAACGCTATCTGGGAGCGTGATCCCGGCTCCCTTGACCTCCGAAAAGGCCGGCGCCTGAAGCTGGGCAAGCGCCACGGCAAGAGTTCCCGAGGGAAACTCGCCCGCCAGCCGGTGCAGCTTCATCAGCGCATCCGCCGACTCCAGCGGTCGATCGATCGCCTCCGCGACCGACGGCAACACCGGCTTCGAGCCCTTGCTTCGCCGCACGAACTCGAGGTCCTTGGTCGTCAAGTTGCGCAGATAAAGCGCGTCTCCGATCGCCTTTCGCTCATCGGCGGTGAGTTGGGCGAAAGACGCCAGCGGAAGGAGCAGGAGAACGGCGAGCGCGAAAAGCCGAATCACACGCTAAAGAGTAACCCCGGATTCCACCTCGGTGGCTACGTCTCGCGTCGGAATTAGGCGCTCCTCCAAAGATCGTTCATCGAACGGCACCCAATTCGATAGCGGAGATTGCGGCTCGGAGACCAAACCCAAACCCGGCTTGCCGTCCAGCCCCGGCGATAGCAACGTGATACGGGTTGCCGTTTCAAGTGCCGAATCGAACAGCGGCTGGAGCATTTCCCGGTCCAGCTCCCGAACCATCCAGTGAAGCTCTTCTTCTTTCCCCGCTCGGTTGAATTCTTCAAATGCGTCGAGAAAGATGATCGAAACGTCCCGTTGCCCCGTCCGCTGGGCGAGGTTTCTGAACTTGGTGTTCACCCCCCGGCCCACCAGTGCCCGATCTTCATGCCGGTATCCCGCCAAACGGCTGAGCCCCGCCAAGCGCATGGAGCCGCTCTCGACGACCGCTCGCTCTCCGCGACGCAGCAAGAGGTTAGGCACCGGCCGCCTTTCGCCATGTCCCCACGGCCAAAGTAGATTCAGCGGCGCCAGCCCCTCGTCGATGCGGCGCTGGTTCAGCTCCAAGTCGGTCAAAAGGTTGATCGAGTCGTCGATATACCGCCGGAACAGCGTCTCCCCGTCCCCTTCCGGCAGGTTCGGCTTCATCGGCTGCCCCTTAACGTCGGTGGCGGACGTCGTGCCGAAGTCCCCTCTCGATTCCCATACCAATCCGTGGTCCAGCGCTTCCCCGCGAACGAGGGTCAGCTTCGAAGTATTCAGCCGCTTCGCTTGCTCCGAGATCGATTCCACTTCGGTCGGCGTCGGAAGGTAATCCGGAGCATCGACGACGCCGTCCACGAACGACATCAGCGAGAGGTGGAAGTGAGTCGATTTCTCCGGCGGATCTGCGCCCAGGGCCGAAACCGTTAGCGGTCCCTGCCGCATCTGCGCCTCATTCGGCCTCATCCCGAGAAACAGCGCCTCCGGCGTCTCGATACGAGGCATCGCGGCAAGCCTAAATACCGACCCGGTCTCCGCCATCACCTGAAGCGCCGGCAACTTCTGACGCAACGGCGACTCGGAATCCGGTTCGACGAGCAGTCCAGGCAGGATCAGAACGATTCGGCGCATCTGCTCCCGCCTAGTCGATCAGCCGGAGCTGGCCGTTCGCCAGCGCCGCCATCTGCCCGACTTCGGGAGGATCGTCGAACGCGTGCTTGCTCATGTCGGGCGGAATGGATATTGGATACTTGCCGTTAAAGCACGCGAGGCAAAACCTGCCGTTCTCCCGCCCAACCGCCTCGACCGCCCCCTCGATGCTCAGATAGCCGAGTGTGGTCGCCCCCAGGTACTCGCAAAGCGATGGAATGGTCATCACCGCGGCCGCCAGTTCCCCCTTGCTCGCCATGTCGATCCCGTAAAAGCACGGAAACTTGATGGGCGGGGCCGTGATCCGGACGTGCACTTCCTTCGCACCCGTCTCGAACAGCATTTTCACGATCTGCTTCGTGGTCGTGCCACGAACGATCGAGTCGTCCACCAGCACCACCCGCTGGCCGCGGATATGGTCTTCGAGCGGGGTCAGCTTCATCCGAACCCCCATTTCCCGCATCCGCTGGTCCGGCTGGATGAAGGTGCGATGGATGTACCGGCTCTTCATCATCCCTTCCCGGTACGGGATGCCGCTCTCGCGGCTATAGCCGAGCGCGGCTGGGATTCCACTGTCCGGAACCGGAACCACGATATCGGCTTCCACCGCATGCTCCTTGGCCAGCGTCTGCCCCATCCTCTCTCGCGCCGTGTACAGGCTCGTTCCGTACATTACGGAGTCGGGGCGGGCAAAGTAAATGAACTCGAAGAGGCACATGCCGCCCGGCTCGGTATCGTGGCCGCGGGCGAACCGCATCCCTTGGGAGTCGATGATGACCATCTCCCCCGGCTCCAACTCGTGCGTCGGGGTGCCGCCCACCGGGCCGAAAGCGCACGTCTCGCTCGCCACCATGTACCCCTCTCCCAGCTTTCCTGCCGTCAACGGCCGAATGCCGCTCGGGTCGCGAAAGCCGATCAACACCTTGGGAGTCAAGACCGTAACGCTGTAGGCGCCCCGAACCCGGCGCATCACCTCGCGAACGGCAACTTCGGGACCGGAATGCATATGCCGCACCATGATCCTCGCCATGATCTCGGTGTCGCTGGTGGTCTCGAAATGCTCCCCGTCCCGCTCCATCTCCTCGCGCAGCTCGCGCGCATTGATGAGGTTTCCGTTATGCGCCACCGCGATCTCGCCGACCAGCGATTGGCAGTAAATCGGCTGAGCGTTGCGCAGCACCGAAGCCCCCGTCGTAGAGTAACGGGTATGCCCTACCGCCAGGTGCCCCGGCAGCGAGCGGAGCACCTCCGGCGTAAACACCTGGTTCACCAGCCCCATGTCTCGGTGCATTCGCACCCGGAAGCCGTCGCTTACCGCAATCCCCGCCGACTCCTGCCCGCGATGTTGGAGAGCGAATAGACCGAAGAAAGCGATCCGCGCCGCTTCCTGTTCCGGCACATACACTCCCAGCACTCCACATTCCTCTTTGAGGCGGTCGTCCTGCTCCGGATGGGTCACACCCGGAGTTTACCGGTTGTTGCCGCCGGGTTACGCCTTAACACCAATACCGAAAGCCCCGCACCCCCCAGAGGGGCGGACCGCTGCTCTCCAGAGCGGCCCCCGACGCCAAAGGCGTGTAGCCGGCACCTAAGCGTGCCGTTCCCATGCTTTCGCCCCCACACCGGCATACATGATTTTTTTGTCAAGATTAAGGCTCAAACCCCGTCGGTTAGCCCTAGTCACGCCACCAGCGGCTAAACTGAGGCGTACTGGAGACAGGAGTGAAGCCTTTATGGCGCGATGAGGCGTCTTGAAGTAAGCGCTTTACACAGGAGGTGGGAGTGATTCAAACAGCAGTTAACAAGCCGTTTTGGCAGAAGGCCGTCACCGTGTTCATCATGGTGTTCCCTTGCTTTGCAATGCTCGTGGCGGCATGGACGTTCAGCCGGTCGCCGCATCGCGGCGAGCTATGGTACGGGCTGACGATCGCCCTCTTTCTCCTCATCGGCATCAAGGTGCGGATGTACGGCATTTCGCTGGGCTTTCACCGCGGCCTCACCCACAAGAGTTACGAATCGAAGCCTTGGCTTCGCGGTCTTTTCCTCATCATGGGCTGCATGGCGATCCAGGGCGAACCGGTCCGCTGGGCCACCGACCACACGGAACATCACCGCTACGCGGATAAGGATGGCGACCCGCACAGCCCTGAGCATGGCTTCTGGCATGCTCACTGGGGATGGCTTGTCGAGCATCCGTTCGACCGGGAAATCAACCCGGCTTTCAAGAACGATGCCTTGGCGATGAAGGTCAGCCGATTCACCTGGCTCTGGGCCGTCGTCGGCCTTGCCATTCCCGCCGCAATCGGACAGCTTGTCGGTATCGGCTGGTGGGATGGTTTCCTCTGGGGCGGCTGCGCCGCCGTCTTCTTCGGCAACCAGGCCACCTACTGGGTGAATTCCGGCGCCCACACCTTCGGTCGACGCGATTTCCAAACCGACGACAAGAGCACCAACTTCTGGCTCAAGGGCCCGATCGGTTATCCGATCTCCTGGATCGTCGCCTGGATCTCCTGCGGCGAGACGAACCACAACAACCACCACGCCATCGGCAACTCCGCCAACCACGGCATGTTCAAGGGCCAGCTCGATCCCTCCGCGCGCACCTTAAAGATGCTCGAGAAGCTCAAGCTCGTCTGGAACGTGAACTGGACTACCGAGGAGGCAGTGATCAAACGCCAACGCGAGCTCACGATGACCCCCGAAGAGCGGAAGGCCGAGGCGCTGCGCCTCCACCGCGAGCGCCAAGAAAAGGTCCCCGCTTAGCTGGAAGTTGACCATTTACGATTGACGATTGGCCCAACCCGCCAAGGGTCGTCGAGTCCCTAAAATCGTCAATCGTAAATGGTCAATCGACAATCCGTTTGCACATCTATTCCGAGAAAACCTCCACAAATTGCTTGGCATCCGGCAATTTTAGTAGTACATTGGAATATCCCCCGCCTCCCCACTCTCGGGTGAGGCCACGTGCAAAGGATTCCCGCTATGAGTTCCGTCGCGATTCCCCTGCCAAAACCTGCTGGCATGCGGCCGCCGCTCGGACCGCCGCCAGGAAGGACGACGTTCGATTCCCGACCGGGCGACCACGACGAGCCGCTGCACAAGCGGATCGCCGACAGCGTTCAGGAAGTCGTCAACGCTTGCAAGTACGCGGAGCCCGACGACGTGCCCTACCTTAACCGCCTGATTCATCAGCGCAAGCGGCTCGTTGAGCAAGAGTTATCGATGCTGAGAATGATGGCTCCCGTCGTTATGCCCCCGTTAATCAGCAACCTCTACATGCTCGATTTTCTGAACGAGGATAACGACCTCGAACGGGTCTACGTCCGCCTCCTCGAGGATCTCGACCTTGCAGCCGAGCGAATCGCAAATCTTGGAGAGCGAAACGGGTAGCGTTTCTCGTCTACTCCGATAGATGCAGCGACCGGACACTCCCGCCGACAGCGCGCAGGCTCTAAAAAAAGAGCTTTCACGCCTGCGCGCCAAGCTCACCGAAACCAGCGACCGGGACATTAAGGCGGCTCTCCAAATGCGGATCGAGCAAATCCAGTCGGAGATGCCGAAAGATTCGCCGGGCGCGGCCAAAGCCGACCCGGCTGCGGAAGAAAAGGAGCTCGCCCGCCTGCGCATAAAGCTTCAGCACACTACCGATCGCGATATCCAAGCCGCGCTCCAAATGAAGATCGACCAGCTCAAAGCGTCGATTGCGGAAGAAAGCGATAAGCCAGTTGCGGCCGCGGAAGCGGCGGAGGAAGAAGAGCCGGAAATCCAGCCTTCCTCGCCGGAGCAGATCGTCATCGCGGACGGGCTCATCCGGCAAGCTCGAGTCGAGAAGATGCGGAACAACGTCGCGCGCTCGACAGAGCTGATCAAACAGGCCTCCGAGGTCGCCCCTGGCTCTGCCGCCGTTTTGGAAGCGCTGGGCGATGACCTGATGGAGAGGCGACTAGTCAAACAAGCTGTCGCCGCCTATAAACGCGCGAGCCGCCTGGAACCGAAGAACGTCGCCGTGGAGGAGAAGTTTGCTCTGGCCGCTCTACAATTGCAGTCGTTCGGATCGCTCGACGATCAAATGCGAAGCATGAGCGATCCGCTTCTGTTGTCAAGAGAGGACACCCTCGCCCGAGTTCCCTATGCCGCGGTTCTCTCCGCGTTCTTTCCCGGCGTGGGCCACCTCGTGTTGGGACAAACCACGAAAGGGTTCGCGATCCTCGCCGGCTGGGTCATTTGCATCGTCTGGGCCATCACCCAGCGGAATGATTTAGAGATGATCTTCCGCACCGTGGGCGGCCAAAGCCGACACCCGAACTACGTGGTGCTGCTGCCAATCGCCATTGGCGCCGTGATCTACGTCAGCACGCTTATGAGCTTCAAGGGAATGTCCCGAACCACCGTCAAGAAGAACATTCACCGCCCGCCCCCTCCCACCGAAGGCGGCAACCTCCCCTTCGAGTAAACATAACGTTTTCTACGAAACCGAGCGAGGGCACTTACGGTTCAGAGTTCGTCAACCAACCCTTCGATCCTTGCGCCGAATCTGGAAAGGACTTTGTCGTACGTTTTGTACACCCCCTCACCAGTGTACAAAACGTACAAAAACCGGGGCACAGAGCGGCTCGTGCCGGAGGCGTTTATCCCTCCCAGAAGAACGAATCGGTCTCCGGAAGGTGGTCGAGGCGTCCTTCTTGGGCGAGGTCTTGCAGGGTCAGGACTACCTCGGCATCCCATTGGACGCCAGCCCCGCGGACGAGGATTTCCAGTGCGTCTGGCCGGGGCATTGCCGGTCGATAGGAGCGGGCGCTGGTCATCGCGTCGTAGGCGTCGGCTACGGCCACGATCCGAGCGGCAAACGGGATCTGTTCGCCGACGAGCTTGTCCGGATAACCGCTGCCGTCCATCGCTTCATGGTGGTGCCGCACCACCCTCAGAATCGTCTCATCCGAGTAGATCGGTTTTAAAATCGTCTCGCCGATCACCGGATGCTTCTTAACCGCCTCGAACTCTTGCGGGGTGAGCCGGCCCGGGGCAAGCAGTATTTGCTCGGGAACCCCAATCTTGCCGATGTCGTGGAGAAGGGCCGCGGTGACGAGGGAACGGAGGAATTCCGGGTGCCCAGGCCGAAGCTCTTGGGCCAGAAGCAACGCGATTCCGGCAACTCGGCTGGAGTGGTTCTGCGTATGCGGATCTTTTGCTTCCAGCGCTTGCGTAAACGAGCGAAGCGTGCGGCCGAAGATCGTCCGCAACTGTTCCGCCTGCTCGTGCACTCGCGCCTCCAGCCGGCGTCGATACACCTCGTTCTCGGCTTCCAAAGCCCGCGTAAGGAGGCCCAACCGGCGTCGCTCGAGCGCCTTTTCAAGTCGGATGGTGACGTCTTCCAGGTCGAAAGGCTTGAGGATGTAGTCGAAAGCGCCTGCCTTCAGGCACTCCACCGCACGCGTAACGTCGGAGCCTGCGGTGATCATAATCACCGCGAGCGTGGAGTCGACGCGTAGGGCTCGGGATAAAAGCTCGTCACCCGACATGCCCGGCATGTTCAAGTCGGTCAGCACCGCATCGTAGGCGCCCGGACGGAGGCACGCGAGAGCTTCCTCCCCGGAATGGGCGATGTCGGTCTCGATCCCACTCAGCATGAGCCCATCGGCGAGGCCGGCGACGAGGTCTACCTCGTCGTCCACGAGTAACACTCGCGTCCCGGTGTCGAGGGTTTGTTTGGACGGATTGATAAGTTCGCTAATCATCGACTCGAAGCGGTAATCGCAGGTTAAACGTCGTTCCTTCGCCGGGCCTAGACTCAAACGATAACGATCCCCGATGCGCCTCGGCGATGCCGTGGCAGATTGAAAGTCCGAGGCCGGTGCCCTCACCTACCGGCTTCGTCGTGAAGAATGGCTCAAAAACCCTGTTCTGGTGCTCGTTCGGAATACCAAGCCCCTGATCGTCGATAGATATCACGGCCCAGTCCCGTTCTCGAGTGGTGCGAAGCTTCAGCTGGCCGCGACCGCTCCCTCGCATCGCATGCAGCGCATTGCTCACGAGGTTCAGGACGACTTGCTCGATCTGGCTTTCGTCGACGTAAACGATCGGATTCTCCTCGCACAGCGCAACCTCTAGCAAAACGTTCTCCCGTCGCACGCTCGATTCGCACAGTTCGATCGCCGTATTCAGCACGTCGTTGATCGGCTGCGCCTTTTGTCGAGGCTGGCTTTCGCGAGAAAAAGCTAAGAGGGACTTTCCGATCCGGGTTGCGCGATCCACCATACGCAGGATCGTCTCCGCGCGCTTCTGAACTCCGGAATCGCTTACCCGCTTGAGAATCTGGGCGTTGACGGAGATGGCGGCCAGAGGATTATTGATCTCGTGCGCGACGCCGGCGACGAGTTCTCCGAGCGCGGCAAGCTTTTCGGTCTGCCGAATCTGCGATTCGAGCCGCTTTCGCTCTCCGATGTCGGTTCGCACGCCGAGGACGCCGACCCGGGCGCCATCGCTGGAGAGAATGATGTCCACTCGCTGGTGGACTAGCCGGGGAGAGCCGTTCCGGTGACGAAGGGTCACCTCCCCTTCGAAGAAATACCGATCGTTCATCGACCGGTAAATCATTTCGAGGTTGTCTCCCTCGGGATAGAGCGCTATCGTGCCTCCCGCCGCGTTCAGCTCGTCCGCCGTGTAGCCGAACATGCGCTCGAAGGCGGGATTGACGTACGAAGTCTTCCCTTCAAGGTCGGTAATCGTGATCGCATCGCCCGCGCTATGGAGGGCGTGCCGGATTTTCAAGAGCTCGATCTCGGAGTTCTTCCGTTCAGTGATATCCGTGCAAACCCCGAGAACCAAGCTCTTGCCCGGCTCGACGGACGGGATCGGGTGCTTCGTAGCCTCAAACCAGTGGACTTTGCCGTCGGCCCCCTCGATCCTCATCTCGTAAGGGCCGACGTCTTCGCTCGTTTCCAGAACTTTTCTGTCGACGGTCAGGAACTCCTCAGTCTCGCTGGCGGCCCGAAAGTCGATATCGAAGCGGCCCTCGAGGGTCGATACGTCCGTGCCGTAGAGGCGAGCGGTAGCCGCGTTGCCGAGGACGTACCTACCCTCCGAATCCTTGACGAACACCACGCTTGGAATCGACTCGATGACATTCCGTAGGAATTGACGCTGAAAGTCGAGTTCTCGCTGATCGCGTTTTTGAGAAGTGATGTCTCTTTGCGAGCCCCAAGCTCGAACCAGGCAACCCCGCTCCACAATGCCGAAGAGGGAGTTGAGAAACCATCGAGGCTGGCCGTCGACGCCTACTTCTTCCGACTCGACGTCATTCAGGGCCAGGTTCTTCAAAAACGCACTCAGGAACAGGTGGGTTTCCGGCTTGGTTCGGTCGAACATCTGATCCAAGCGCGTGCCGACCAGATCGGACGCCCGGTCGAGGCCGTACATCCGAGCCATGGCGTCGTTGCATTCGGCGAGATACACCGACTTAAGAGCGATCTCGATCTGGTGCTCGACCGGGATAGTGAGCGCGATCGGGATTTCACACTCCGCACGCCAAATTCCTTCCGAGCTGCGCTCGACGAGGGTTCGGTACCGTCCCTCGCTTTCGGAAAGGGTGTTCACCTGCCGTTGAAGCTCGTCGATGCGGCGATGAAGTGCTTCAATATCCCGATCGCCCGAAGCGCCGAGTTTTTCGCTCGTGTTCGTAGACGAAGAAGTCGGCATATTAGATAACTATTGGCTACGGTTCGCTACTTCGTTTTAGTTTCTTGGAGACGGTAGCGGATTCTGTCCTTCATTGCGCAAAGGACGCGGGGGTGTAAACTCCAGCTTCACTCTCGCTCCCCTGGAGCGAATGAGGTTGAGGACTTACCGAACTTGGCAAGCGCATACACTCCCGGTCTTACCGTAAGCGGCGACATCGTCGTCCGCCGCAATCGTCGACTGCCCATCAAGGGCGAAGTTCTGGTCCAGCCGGGCGCCCTCGTAGAGCCTACGACGGTGGTTGCCCGAGCCATGCTTCCGGGCGCGCTTCAAACCATCAAACTCGCCGAAAAGCTGGGAGTGGAGGCGAAAGACGTGGCGAGCATGCTGAAGATCGAAGTCGGCCAGCCGGTCACGACGGGTCAAGTCGTGGCGGAGGGAAAGAAGCTCTTCGGATTCTTTAAGGCTCCGTCGGTGTCGTCCGAGTTTTCCGGCACGATCGAATCGGTTTCCGACGTCACGGGGAACGCGCTCGTTCGCGAACCGTCGATTCCGGTCGACGTCAAGGCATACATCCAAGGTCGAATCGCGGAGGTCATGCCGGAGGAAGGGGCTGTCGTCGAAACCCGCTGCGCGATGGTGCAAGGAATCTTTGGCGTTGGGGGTGAGCGCACGGGAACGATCCGAGTCGCGGTGCCCAGCCCCGATAAGGTGCTGGAAGCGAGCGACATTCAGAGCGGCGATGCGGGCAAGTTCCTTGTGGGAGGAGCCGGCGTAACGCTGGATGCGATTCAAAAAGCTTCCCAAGCCGGCGTTACCGGCCTGATCGTGGGCGGCATCAAGGATAGCGACCTCACAAAGTTTCTGGGGTTCGATATCGGGGTCGCCATTACCGGTTCGGAACCGATAGATCTCACGATCGTGGTCACGGAAGGGTTCGGTTTCTTATCGATGGCCGAACGGACATTCAAACTGCTGTCTTCGCTGGAAGGAAAGGTCGGCTCGATTAACGGCGCGACCCAGATTCGAGCCGGCGTTATCCGCCCCGAGCTTATCGTTCCGATCGCCGAAGACGCCGCAACGTCGAAGATTGCCAGCCAAGTTTTTGAACTGAAAGAAGGGACGCCGATCCGGGTGATCCGCGAACCCTACTTTGGAAGGTTGGGCGCGGTCACCGATCTCCCTTCCGCGCTCGTTACCCTCGAGTCCGGGACCGAGGTCCGGGTTCTCCGGGCGCGGCTGGAAAACGGCGAAGAGGTCACGGTCCCCCGAGCAAACGTCGAAATTATTGCCTCGGACTAATAGATCCAGAAAAGCGTTGGATCTATTGGACGGTTTTATGACGATTCTCTCAGCTCACGGTCGGGGCCGGCGGGGGGGCTACGCGTTGGCAACGCTGATGCTTGCCACGATTGGATGCGGACGCTTTTCGCGAGGTAACCGCACCTCGACGCTTCCGGCGCCGGCAAAGACAATCGCGAGCGGGGTTCGGTTTCAAGAGATTCGGGTCTCGAAGTTCAAGGAGCGCCCGCGCCTCTGGGTTTATGCCCCTGACGATAAGAAAAAGAACCATCCGTGCATCGTCATTGCCGCGGCCGGCTCACCGATGACGAGTGGAATGCCGCTCGGAGAAGGGGACCGCGCGGAACATCTCCCTTACGTGGCAAAAGGGTACGTGGTCGTGGCGTACGAAGTGTCTGGCCCACTCGTGAAGGGAGCCGACCCGATTCCGGCGATGACGCTTTTTGCCAAACGAGACCTGGGAATCGCCAACGGAAAGGCGGCAATCGACTATGCCCTGCATTCCCTGCCGGTCGACCCGATGCGGCTTTACGCCGTGGGGCACAGCTCGGCGGCGACGCTTGCCTTGCAGCTTTCCGCCGCCGACTCGCGCATTCGCGGCTGCGTAGCCTACGCGCCGGTTACCGACGTACCGGACTTTATTGGCCCCGATCGGATGGCGCTGATCGGGAACCGGATTCCTCAGCTCGCAACCGCTATCCGCAAGCTTTCACCTAAGGCAAATATCGGCGCGCTCCGGTGTCCCGTGATGCTTTTCACTGCCGCCGACGATCAAACGGTTCCTACCGAGTCCGTTCAGAGTTACGCCGAGGCGCTGAAGCAGAAGAACAGCGACGTGGACCTGGTCCGGGTTTCCAGCGGCGATCACTATGACAGCATGATTCAAGAAGGAATTCCGGCGGGAATCCAATGGCTCGGCCGCGCTCGCCGTCCGAAGAAATAGCATTCCAGCTTGAGCCGGCAGCACGTAACGCGGAGGCGGCTCTCGGAAGTAAACTTCGGAACGTCCATGGCTGAGTACAAGCTTCTTTTGGAACACGCGCACGAGCCGAGCTTTCGGACGCTCGAAGGATATCGCGCGACCGGCGGCTACAAAGCGCTCGAGAAGGCGCTCGGCATGGAGCGGCAGACCATCGTCGACTCGATTAAGACGGCGGGCTTGCGCGGGCGCGGCGGCGCCGGCGCGCCGGCAGCCCTTAAGTGGGGCGGAATGCCGAAAGAAAAGAAGCGGCCGCACTATCTGATCTGCAACGCCGACGAAGGCGAGCCGGGGACTTTCAAAGACAAACAACTTCTCGAACAGTGCCCGTTCGAGTTGGTGGAAGGGATGACCATCGCCGCCTGGGCAGTACAGGGCGACGCCGGTTACGTTTACATTCGCGGCGAGTACATGGACGGCGCGAAGGCGCTTCGCGAGGCGATCGACGAAGCGTACCGGGCGGGTTTGCTCGGCAAGAACATCCTAGGCAGCGGAATGGATTTCGACCTGTATATCCATTGCGGCGCGGGATCGTATGAATGCGGCGAAGAAACCGCCCTCATGAGCTCGCTTATGGGCGAGCGCGGCATGCCGCGGCTGAAGTTTCCGCACGCTCCCTTCCCCGTTATCAGCGGAGTTTGGGATAAGCCAACGCTGATCCATAACGTCGAGAGCTATTGCACGGTGCCTTACATCGTCGACCGCGGCGCGGAGTGGTGGTCGTCGTTGGGCGCTTCGACCAAGAACTCGCGGGGAACCAAAATCTTTTCCGTCTCCGGGCATGTGAATAAGCCCGGCAACTATGAAATCGAGTTCGGCACGCCTCTTCGCGAGCTTCTCGAACTTGCGGGCGGCGTCAAGGGCGGCGCGCTGAAGGCATGTATTCCGGGCGGAAGCTCGGTCCCGATCATCACCGCCGAGTCGGTCGAGAAGGCGATCCTCGGCTACGAGGAGATGAGCGAGGTCAAATCGATGGTGGGGTCCGGAGGGTGCATGTTCCTCAACGAGCACACCGACATCGTTAAGTTCGCCTGGCGTACGGCCGTGTTCTACATGAACGAGAGCTGCGGGAAATGCACTCCGTGCCGCGAGGGGACTCGGTGGATGGTTCAGATTCTGGAACGGATTATCGGCGGCGGCGGGCGGCCCGGCGACGTCGAGCTGCTTCGTCAAGTCGCCTCGCAAATCGACGGACGGTCGTTCTGCCCGCTGGGCGACGCCGCGGCGTGGCCGATCATGGGCATGATTCGCATCTTCCCCGAGGAGTTCGACTACTACATCGAGCAAGGCAGAAGCATGTTGGACCGGGTTCCGGCCAGCGTCGCCTAGCCAGTAAGCTTTACGGAATGAGTCTCTCTTTGCGCGTTGCGACCAATCGCGACGTCGACGACGTGGTGCGCGTGATCCGCGCCGTTTACGACGAGTACAGCTTCGCTTGGGAAGAGGATGGGTACCACGCCGACCTTTACGACCTAGAAAAGGCGTATGCCGCGATTGGAGACACGTTTTACGTGGCCACCTGGCAGGGGGAAACGGTCGGCACGGCGGCGCTGGAGCGGTTCGACGCGGTGCCCGGCGAGATCGGCGCCATCGTCGAGCACAATGGATTCCTCCGCGTCGGCGGCGCGGATTGTTCGATCGAGAGGCTCTACGTCCATCCGAATGGACGGAAAAGAGGAGTGGGACAGGCGTTGATGAACCGCGTGATCGAAGATGCGCGGAACGAGGGGCGGTCCCGAATGGAGATTTGGAGCGATAAGCGGTTCACGGACGCCCATCGGCTTTACGAGCGACTCGGAGCCAGGGTCGTCGGAGAGCGGATCTGCGACGATCCAGACGTGAGCCCCGAATGGGGCCTGCTGCTCGACCTGTAGCCAAGAAAAAAGCCCACCCCGCTATATTTTTGGGGTGGGCGATCTGCCACGAATCTATTGCGGGCAGGCTACTTACTTAAACCGGCCTGTCCCTTAGCTTGCCGCGCATATGCGCGTGCCTTCTCCAGCAGTTATAAGTTGTTTTTGGGGCGCTTCTAGAGCCCACCGGGACCACGGCCCGGTCCACCGGGACGTCCGCCTGGGCCTCCAGGGCCGCCGCGGCCACCGCCCATCTTGGCGCGCATTTCTTTGCGGAGGTCGTCGTACTTCTTCTTCTGATCCGGCTTGAGAACGCTTTCGACCGACTTTCGATAGTCCTGACTGATCGGACGGAACTGGCTGAAGAGGGCCCGAGGATCGCCGCCCTTGGGCGCGGTGGTCATCAGCTTCTTCATCTTCGCGTCTCGAGCCGCTTGGAATCCTTTGATCTTCTTCTTCTGATCGGCGGTGAGGTTCAGCTTAGCGAACATGTCCGCTTCCATCTTGGCCATCCGCGCGCGGCGCTCGCCAAATCCGCCGGGACCACCAGGTCCTCCGGGGCCTCCAAATCCGCCAGGACGACCAGGACCGCCTGGGCGGCCTTGGCCGGGGGCGCCGCCCTTGGGGCCGGGCCCCTGAGCGAACGATGCCGAAACGAGACCGAACGCGGCCGCGGCGATAGTAAGGGTGAGAAGCAGCTTCTTCATAACGGGTTGTGCACAATCCTCCGCAAGGATATGTCCGGCATAACGACCGGCAAGAACGATTGTTCAGTTATCTAATGACATTTTTTCAGCACGCGACTTTTGCACCAGCTCTTGGATGTTTTCGTCGTCGGCCTCGGCAAATTCAGCCGGAGTTCCGACAAAGACGAGCCGGCCGCCGTGTAGGAACGCGACCCGATCCGCGGTGCGAAAGACGGAGCTGACGTCGTGGCTAACGATGAGGCTCGTCATTCCGAATTCCTTTCGAAGCTGCAGCATTAGCGCGTCGATGGTGTAAGTCGTGATCGGGTCGAGGCCGGTCGTCGGCTCATCGTAGAGCATTACTTTCGGGCTGAGGGCGAGGGCGCGGGCAATACCTACTCGCTTCCGCATGCCGCCGCTGAGCTCTGCCGGCATCTTATGCTCGTTTCCTTCAAGCCCGACCCGGGCAAGGGCCTCCGCGGCGACTTTCATCTGCTCGGTTTTCGAGAGCTTCAACTGCCGTTTGATCCCGAACAACACGTTCGCCTCCACGGTCATGAAGTCAAACAGCGCCGCGGATTGAAAGACCATTCCCATCCGGCGGCGCGCCTCCTCCGGCTCCGCGTTGACGTCGATTCCGTCAACAATCACCTGCCCCTTCGTCGGGATGATGAGGCCGCTGATACAGCGCAGTAGCGTGGTCTTGCCACCGCCGCTGCTTCCCATGATCGCCACCATCTCGCCAGGCGCGATCTTCAAACTAATGTCTTCGAGCACCGCTCGCGCATCGAACCGCTTGGTAACGTTCTCAATGGAGACGATCGCCTCGCTCACTTGCCTGCCCCTCTTGGTCCGACAACGCTTAATCTGTCGATGTCCGGAGAGGGTCGGTTCAGACCGACCTCATTTCCCCGGGTAGGAAACCCGGGGCTAATTTCTGACACGCTTGCAGGGTGGTTGTCCGTCGAAGATGAGCCGTGTCCGTCTACCACCATTCTTTGGATGACCTTGAGGAGTTGGGTTGTCCTTTCGGGACTGTCCGCAGGTACGAGCCAACCTGCGGCTACACGGCTTCGCCGTAAAACGCTGCATTCGTTCCCGACCTCGGAGAGGTCACCGAAATTAGCCCGGGGTTTCCTACCCCGGGACAGAAGGGCCGCCCTTGGACCGACCCTGAAAGGGTCGCAGAGCCTCTCTAGCTGGCTGGTAGCCGTAACCTTCGGCAAGCACCGGCGGTCCGAAGGAAGGTGATTGGAACGGGCGGGACGTCCGCGCTCCAACACGGTCTCGATCCACATCTCTAGCCCGTCCCTCGGCGGATTTGGGTGGGGCTGACGGAGAAGCGCTGGGTGAAGGCGCGGCTGAAATGCGAGAGGCCGGTGAAGCCGACCGCCTTGGCAACAGCCGAAACCGCCATTTCCTCTTCCACCAAGAGGAGACGCGCCTTTTCCAAGCGCATCGCTACCAGATATTTGTGGAACGGCTGGCCGGTCGTCTCTTTGAACAAGAACCGGAAGTGAGAGGTGCTGAGCCCGAGCTGCCCGGCAACTGCCGAGTCGGTCAGGTTCTTGGCATAGTGGCGGTCGACGATGGCGAGGGCACGGTCGACAAGATAGGAGGAGGGACTGGCCGAGTCGCGGAAGAGCATGCTCGCGACTTCCTCGATCATTCGCCGCGCGGCGGCGGCCACGTCCGCCGGCTTCGTTAGGCGGTCGAGCTCGCGGGCGGCTTCCAACTGAACACGGTGCATGGCGCGGCTTCCCCCCATCTCCAGGGCGCCTGCGGTAACCATGGCGAGAAACGTGAGCGACTGACCGCGCGCCTCATCGAGATCGGTGGCGCTACTTACCGCGCTCTCCAACTGATCGAGCGCCTTAAGGAACCGAACTCGGTCTCCGACCCGAACGATCGAGGCGATTTCGGCCAGCGATACCCCGCCGTGGCTGGAATGAAAGGGGCATCCGGAGCTTGGCTCAGCCTCGAAGAGAACATCGAAGACGACGAACGACGCGGGGCTGCCAAGGTCCTTGAGGCGGAGACTCGCCGCCGAAATATCCCGAGGCAAATCGATCGCCAAAACGTCGACGCGGGCGACGTCGCCTTCAACGCGCGTGGATCCCAGGGTGTGGACGCTGGTGCCGTCGCCGTTCACCCGGTCCAGGGGGCGTAGGTCGCGGGCATCGCTGTAGTGCCGCCCGTTCAGAAGGTCTTGCCGGTGGAGCGCGTCGCCCCGCTCATCGACCAATTGGAGACTGGCGCCGAGGGTGCCGCTCGGCTCGTTGGCGGGGTCCGCGTGGAGCGCGAACGCTCCCACGAGATGGACACGAACGAGACCGCTAAGGCCGCCCAGAGGGACGTCGAGGGTGAATGGGAGCGACCGGGCGGGGTGTCCACGGTTTGGACCGCCATTGCTTTGCCATGCGATCCCACCGGTGCAAGGAAGGTCGCCCCCGCTTCCTGAGAAGGAGGGGCCATGCAATGGCCGGGCAAAGTTCCCGACCACCATATGGGTACGTGACGTTCGTGCCACGGCCTACTCGAGCCGGGTTGTGGTGTGCGGTAGGTGGCCGAAGACCGACTCTCGCAATCCCTTAACCCGAGGTGAGATCAGCTCGGCCGCTCGCTCGAAATAGATCGGGATGAACGGCGCGTCTTGTAGCACCATGTCCTCCGCCTGCGCGTACAGCGCCAGGCGTTGCGACTCTTCTCCGACGAACGAGTCGCCTTGCCGGCAGAGCGCGTCGAAGGCGGGATTCTTGTAGTTGATCTTATTCTCGTTTCCGTAGCTGGCAAGCAGGGTGCTGAGGAAGTTCTCCGGATCCAGATAGTCGGCAGCCCAGCGCATGTGGAAGAAGTCGAGCTTATGCTTGTTGTGGACGTCGAGATAGGTGTTCCACGGCAGCATCGACGTCGTGGCCTCCACACCAAGGTTTTGGCGAAGCATGGTGACCACGCGTTCGGCGACCAGTTTCACGTCGGGTTGTCCGTCGCGGTGGGTTAGGACGAGCGGGGGCATCCCTTTTCCGCCGGCGTAGCCGGCTTCGGCAAGGAGCTGTTTGGCCTTCGCGACATCGAACGGGATGTAATTCGCCTTTTCCCGATACCCGAGGACGCTGGGGGGAAGAATAGACCGCGCCACCTTGTTGACGCCTCCGAGGGTCGTCTTCACGATATCGTCGGCGTCGATCGCCATTGCGAACGCCCGGCGTACGCGGACATCGGTGAACGGCTTGTAGGTCTGGCAGTTAAGCCCAACATAGTAGAGCGACGGCCGGTCGAAGAACTTGACGTCGTCTTTCAACTTGGGATCGTTATTGATGCCGACCAGGTCTTGGCGCTCGATCCTCGTGAGGTCCACTTCCCCGCTTCGGAACATGTTGAGGCGAGTGACGGCGTCTTTGACGATCGGCCGATCGATCCCTTCCAGCTTCGGCGAGTGCTCGGTGTCCCAGTACTTCTTATTCGCCACGAGGGTGATCTTGACGGTCGGCACAAATTCTTTGGCGATGAAGGGGCCGGTACCGACCATCTGGTCGACTTGCTGAATCTCCCCTCCGTCCTTCAGCGATTCCTTGCACACGACCCAAGCGGCGGGATAGGTGAGGTCGTCGATGAAGTAGGGACGCGGCTTGTCGATGACGATCTGAAGCGTGGACGGGTCGACGACCTTTACACCGGCGACTTCGCTGGCCTTTCCGTTTAGCTTGTCTTGGATGCCGACGATGGCGGCGAGGTAGGTGGAAGTTGTGGGGGACGCCAGCTTGGGATCGGCAGCTCGCTCGAAGGAGTATTTGAAGTCGTCGGCGGTGACCGCCCGCCCGTTCGAGAAGGTGATCCCCTTTCGAAGGTGGAAGGTGTAAGTCATACCGTCTTTCGAAACGTCCCACTTCTCGGCCAGGTTCGGCGTGACCTTGCTATCCTCTCCCCACTTCACCAGCCCTTCGTACACCTGCTGGATGACGTCGATCGAGTCGCCGTCCTGCACCATCGCCGGATCGAGCTTCGTGAACTCTGGGATGGGGTAGCGAAGGATGTTGGCCTTCCCTTCCGACGACTTCTCGGAGAATTTCCCCCCGGTACAACCGGCGAGCCCAAGAACCACTGCGAGAAACAGGACTGGCGTCCACTTCATATCGATGGGATTGTACACGGAAGCCTTGACCACGGGCGCGAAACGGTCTTCAAGCCTGCTCTCCTAGCCGTACCTGAGCGTGTCTTGACACCGGTGAAGGGAGGGTCACGCAAAGGCGCGAAGACGCAAAGGGGGAGGAGAGGGCCGAAGTTAGGGGGTGGGTTTGTGTCTTGCTTCTCTTACGACCGCTTCGTTCGCGGGGAGGGGGGCCTCGGCAATGGCTTGCCAAAAGGGGAGGAGATCGGCGAGGGCTTCGTCGGCGAATTTCATATTCGCGGGGGGCGCGTCGAGAGTTGGGAGGCGGGCGAGACCGTAAAGCGCTTCGGCTCGGGTTCGGAACCGGTCGACGTAGGGACCGGCGACGGCGTCGGCGACGTAACCGCCGGCTCGGGGTGAAACGAACGGATTCGCTTCGGCCAGCGGCTCACCGGTGACCACGCATCGATCGAACTGCGGCATGAAGCCGGAGATCTCCAGCAGTTTCGCCTCGGCCCAGAGGAGGGCAATTAAGGGTTTCGCGTGCCGCTCAAGGTGGCGAAGCGATTCGTTGAGAAGCTCGTACGCTTCGGGGAACGGCTGCTCGACAGGAAGCACGGCGGCGTAAAGTTCTACAAGCGCAAGGCCAAAGCTTAGGCGTTCAAAGTCGGTGCGGAGCCCCCGGAACGAGGCGATGGGTTGGGCCTGGGTGACAAACCGGTTGACTTTTCCTTCGGCGATACCGAGCGTCGCGGAACTCAACGGATCGGAGATTCCCGCAAGGCGGGATGCCGCCTTCCGGGCGCCCTTAGCCACCGCATCGATCTTCCCTAACTCCAGCGTTAAAAGAGTTAGGCGGCGGTCCGACTCGCCGCTGTCGCGGCGGCGCAGCACGATCGCTTGGACGGTGGTTTCGGGCATTTTTGACGCCGGAACGGCTTCCGGAATTCTCCACCCCCAACCCCCTCCTCATCGCACATACATCGACGAGGAGGGGGCTCCGGAGATTAGCCGTGGCCGAAGAGGCCGTTTTTCACGAACTCGATCCAGACGAAGAACATCCGGTCGATGAGAAGGGTGAAGCGCATCATGACCGTCGATCCGAAGATCGCGCCGAAACCGATCATGAGGAGCCAGCGGCCCAGGGTGGTCGAGTTCTTCAGCAACCGGTTCTTTACGTCGATGCTGAATAGAAAGTAGCTGAGGACGCTTAGAACGGTCACCACAAAGATGAGGTTCGTCAGTGCCTGAGACCAGGTGAGAGTGCCGGGGGCGGTCTGCGCGGTTTTCAGGAACGTCCCGGTAGGAACGATCGGCTTGATCGAGTTCTGGATCTGCGGTAGATACCGGGTTTGCCACGCGCTGAACTGCTGACCTGAGTAGAGACCCAGAATGACGCCGATCGGGATGCGGCTGATCCAGTTGTGCTTCGGATGAAACACCAGATATCCCATCAATCCGATCGGCAGAAGCAGAACGTAGGGCCAGTAACCCATCGTCGCCGGCTGGCCGGCTTCGGTCGTGGTACCTACCATCTTGAGCCACCAGGGGCTGTACAGCGACTCCGTCCAGAGAATCACCAACGCCCAACCGGAGGCAAGACCGAGGAAGACGTGCTCCCAGAATCGATAGAATTTATTCTCCCGGTAGAGAACGGTGTAGAGGCCAATGGTGGCGAGCACTCCCGCCCCCATTTTAATTAGAGGGTAGTTCACTTAGCGCGCTCCTTCCGACCGAGGACCATTCCGAGGTTGCCGACGAACAAGGCAAAGATCAAAAGGAAGAGGCAGACGTGGAGGGTTGGGTAGTAGGCCGTTCCCTTCAACATCTTGTCCTTCTTCAATTTATCGGTCCCTTCCAGAGGAGGAACTGTTTTGTCCGGAGTTCCCTTCTCCATCAGGGTCTCGAGGTCGTAGACCCCTTTGACTCCGCCGCAGAGCCCTTTAAGCTGGCCGGAGGAGTAGTAGACCGTGTTCTCCGGGACCATGACCCCGGTGACCATAAACATCAGAGGCGTCTTCTTGATTCGCTCCAGCGTCACGTTGTTGGTTCCGCTGGCGGTGACTAAGACGAGGTACTTGAAGTCGGCGAGGGAGGTGATGCCGTCGAAGACCGGCGACGAGGTCACGTCGGTCGCCCTTCCTCCCTCCGGCATATCCTTGCGACCGGCGAAGGCCGCCTTGATGTTGTTGTTGATCGCGAGCGTGGTTCCTTCCGAGTTCGGGAAGTAGCCGGCGATCACATAGTCTTGAAACGGCTTATAAAGCTGTCCGCCGTCGGCGGCGACTTCTTTGGCGATCCGAACGATATTGTCGCGAGCAACCTGCGGCGCTTGCGCGTCGCCAGTGCTGTACACGCAGAACTTGATCTTCTTACGCATGAGGATGCGGAGGAGGGCGTCCATTTCACCGCCGCTCTCGCCGCGGGTGGAGGTCGTCCAGTCGGATCCAACCAGGACCTTGCTCCCTTCGGGAAGCTTCATCAGGTTGGAGTAAAAGTCGATGCTGGCATCGACCGGCTCGTTCGGCACCGCGATGTCGAAGAACAGCGGGACGGTGGCGGCGACGAAGAGAACGCCGAATAAGACTTTCTTCGGCACCGCCTGGAGTCGGTCCGCAAAGCTACGTGGAGAAGATGCGAGTGCCATTAGTCGGTACCTCCGGTTCGCTCAAGGCTTAGCCAGATTCGAAGTCCCATCGCCATTAGTCCGATTCCCACGCCGAAGTCGATCCCCAAGATCGCGGGGGTCTGGATCGTTTTCCGGATCCAGCCGTAAACCTCGGTCAAGCGGAAGTTTTGGATGAAGGCATCCGGGTTTTGGTGTGCCTGATTCTTGATCATGCCGTCCCAGGCGAACTGGATGACTCCCATGAAGCTGAGCAAGACGACCAAGGCGGTGATCAGCAAGATCGTCGCCTCAATCGACCGGGCCCGGAACGCCCGGTATCCGGCGGACATGATGTAGAAGGCGACAATGGAGAACATCGCCGCGTCCATCTGTTGAAGCAGGCCGTCGAAAAGAAGATCGCGAGCGTACTGCTGGAAACCCCAGCCGGGTCCGGGGATGTACGGTATCGCCCCTCCGGCCGGTCCTTGCCGGTTGACCCAGTCCCAGTAGCCGAAGAGGGTCATGGAGACGAGGCTAACTACGAGCACCAGACTGAAGAACCAGTCTTTCTGCTGTTTGAACAGCTTCCTTAGGTGAATTCGAAGCAGCGAATAGATGCCAAGGCCAATGAGGAAGCCGGCGACGATATTGGAGATGTTCGCAACCACCGGTTGGGCGTCTGCGATCCAAAATCCGACTGCCTCCGAGAAATTACGCGGCTTATCGTCGGGTACCGATCGGGCAATCGGCTGCGGATAGAGCCAGTAAAGAACGTAGAAGAGTCCGGAGATGAACGTGACCCCGGCGACGATCGGACGTCGAAGCTGGGTCGGCGCTCGCATCAGGCCAAACGTGAGGGCCACCATGGCAAGGAGGGCCAGGATGATCATCATCCATAGCTGGGAGCTGCCATTCGGAGCGTTCCAAATCGTCTTTGGATCAAGCTGGGCGAAAAACGGCATCATTCTCCTCCCACCGGCGCGCCCGCGACCTTAGCCGGAATTTCGTTCGGGGCGTACTTTTCCCGATCGATCTTGATGTCGGGATCGATCTTTTGCTCGAACATTCTCGAATAGGCGGACTCGGACGCTTTCATCGGTCTGGGCTTGCTCAAATAAACTTCACGGCCGTCGTCGTCGTACTCGGTCGTTGCCGTCTTGCGAATGGCAAACGAGTTAAAAACAACTCCTCCTACGATGAGGGCGCCGACGAGCAACTTGCCCCAGTCTTGCCCGATGAGGCTTCCGACAAGTACCGGCTGCCTGGTCAGGTAGGCGCTGGCGGCGTAAAACTCGTCCCCGATGAGAACGTAGTCACAGGCGGCGATGAAGAAGGGGGTCTGGGTCAACTCGGTGGAGCTGGCGACCTGGATCGCGCCGATGGAGTTGGCGGTCTCGGCGAGAATCAGCGACTCCGCATAGAACTCTCCCATGAAGAAGCAGGCGGCAGCCTGCTCGCGGAGGATGAGCCCCGAAACTCCCGCGGCGAAGGCGAACTGACGGTCGCTGATAAAGCGGACCGAGTCCGGGTCGAACCGGTCTCCCAGCCCTTCTTGCTGATACACGTCGCGGATAACTTCCGTGGCGACGGTGTAAATGCCCGCGTTGTAGCAGCAGACCAAGATCGGGTTGAAGAACTTCGCCGCGACACGGGAGACGTAGGCGAAGATGTTAATCGCCTGCATCGATTTCGCGTTAACCGAAGTGTCCGACAGACCGGGGACCATCAGAACCGGTCTTCCCATTTCCGTGGCACGTCCGACCGCCTCGTCGATCGTGTTGAGTCCGGCGATGCGGCGTATGAAGAGCTCGCGCCCTCCCTTAGCTCGGCGGATGTTGAACAAGATAAAGAACGCCACCAAGAGCGTTATCAAGATCTGTATCCACCCTGTGTCTGTCCACTGTTGTCCAACCATTAGTTGTCCTTGGCGCCCTCGGCATCGTCGCCGGGGCCTCTCGATAACTCCTCTATCTTAACAAGCAGCCGCTCGACATTTTCGCGTTTTGCCATGAGGCGGCTGTAGTCGTTGAAATTGTCAAATCCTACGAACGGAATCGCAAAGGGGGAGGCGATGACCGCCGCCTGGGCGAGGACCGGGGCGAGTGGCTTATTCATCTCCAGCATCAGAATCGCCGGTCCCTGTAGTTTGCGACGGCAGATCTCCGACGCCATCTTCTCGACCAGCGCCTCCGTCTGAGCTTCCGTCAGCTCCTCCGTCCACAGTTGGGAGAACCCCGCCAAAATCTAGAATTGCCCTCTCAATTGCTTCCCTGTTGTTCGTACCGTACCGGAGATACACGCCTCGGAACGCGTCCATCGTTCCCGCTTTCTCCAATGGCGACAGCCTAATTCCACTTCCGTCCCGAATAACCCGCTTAACGTCCGCCCATTCCATCGCCACCAGGCTCAACCCTGTCCGGGCGCTTGCCCCTTTTTTGTCGATCGCGAACGATGTCCCCAACCAGTACTCCGCCGTCGATCCGAGAATAATAGCAAAACCGATCAGCACCATGAGTGGGTTTCTGAACAAGAACCAGCCCATGCTTCCCGCAAGTACCACGCACGCGACCAAGCCCCACAGCTTTTGTGGCGCCTTATCCCAAAGACGGACACGCCAGCGAAACGATTCGGGCGACTTTTCGGTCGTTTCACCTGGTTCCATGTCGTTCGCCCGGCGTTAACTACCGCCAGCCTTCGAAGAGGGCGCTCACCGACTCGTTAAGGTGGATCCTCCGGATGGCGTCGGCGATGAGAGGGGCGCTGGGGAGAACCTTCAACTTCGGAAAATCAGGCCCCTCCTCGTTTGGAATGGTATCGAGGCAAACGATTTCGGAGAGGCAGCTATCCTGCAGGCGTTGTCGCGCGGAGCCGCTGAACACGGCGTGCGAGCAGCAGGCGATCACCTCGCGCGCGCCACGATCCATCAGGGCCTGGGCGCCGGAGATGATCGAGCCGCCGGTGTCGATCATGTCGTCGATCATCACGCACCGCTTCCCTACGAAGTCTCCGACGATCTCCACGACCTCGACCTGGTTCGGGGCCGGCCGCCGCTTGGCGATGACCACGAAGGTGCACTTCAGCATATCGGCGAGCGACTTGGCGCGGCCGACTCCGGCGACGTCCGGACTGACGACCACGACTTCCGGGTCCTCTCTTAGCCCTTGCTGAACGAAGTAGCGGCCGAGCATCGGGCCGCCGTACAGGTTGTCGACTGGGATATTGAAAAAACCTTGGATCTGCTCGGCGTGGAGGTCGACGGTGACGACGCGGTCGGCGCCGCACGTCTCGAGGAATGTCGCCACCAAGCGCGCGGTAATCGGCTCTCGCGGCTTGATCTTCTTGTCCTGACGCGCGTAGCCGTAATACGGCATCACGACGGTCATTCGGCGGGCGGAGGCCCGGCGAAAGGCGTCGAGCATGATGAACAGCTCCATCAAGTTGTCGTTCGTCGGCAGGCAGGTGGGCTGCAGGATGAAGATCTCCGCGCCGCGGGCGCTTTCGTCGATCTTGACCTGGATTTCACCGTCGGAAAACCGCTTATTGGTCATCCGCCCGAGGGGTATTCCGAGGAGCTCGGAAACGCGGGTGGCAAGCGCCGGGTGGGCTCCCCCCGCGAACAGCTTCATATCCTTTAGCTCGTGAGAATCGCTCACTTGCCCTGCTTCAGTTCGCTTTTGAGTTTCCGCCACTGCGCCGCCCTACCTTCCTTGTTTTCCTGACGCGCCCGGCCGAATGCCATGGCGTCCGCAGGAACTTCGTTCGTAATCACGCTTCCGGCGGCAACGAACGCGCCGTTTCCGATCGACACCGGCGCTACCAGAGTTGAATTCGAGCCGACAAACGCGTCCGCTCCGATAATGGTCTGACTCTTAGAAAAGCCGTCGTAATTGCAGGTGATCGTTCCGGCTCCGATATTGCTTCGCGCTCCTACGGTGGCGTCCCCGACGTAGGAAAGGTGGTTTACTTTCGCGCCGGGCGCCAAGGTGGCGTTCTTGATCTCGACGAAGTTGCCGATCTTGGTACCGTCCCCGATGTTCGACTTTGGCCGGAGGTGAGCCCACGGCCCTACCCAAACGCTCGATCCTACGACGGCGGTGTCCAAGTAACTGGCGACGATCGACGATTTGTCGCCGATGCGGCTGTCCTCAATTCTTGTGAACGGGCCGATACGGCAGCCCGCGCCGATGGAGGTGTTACCGACCAAGATCGTCTGCGGCTCAATGACGGTGTCCAACCCGATCGTTACATCGACGCCGATGGAAACGCTGTCGAGGTCGAGGAAAGTGACTCCGTTGATGGCGTGCTGCTTGATGACGCGGAGGCGCATCTCACGATCGAGTTGGGCAAGCTGCCACCGGTCGTTGACCCCGGCCAAGATGTCCGGATTGTCGAAAATCTTCGCGACAACCTTGCCACCTTCGGCGACGACGGTCTCGAGCACGTCGGTGAGGTAGTACTCGCCTTGGGCATTGCTGTTCTTGAGCGTGGGCAGGATACGGAACAGGGTCTTACTATCGAAAATGTAGAGCGCCGCGTTGACCTCTCGAAGGGCGTTTTGCTCGTCGTTCGTGTCCTTCTGCTCCACGATCTTTAGGAATTCACCTTCGTCACCACGGACGATACGTCCGTATCCGTGCGGATTGTCGACCAAGCTCGTGGCAAGGGTGGCGACCGCGCCGGCCGTTTGGTGAGCCTTTATCAGTTCGTCAAATGTATCGGCTTGGAGCATCGGGGTGTCGCCGGAGGCCACGATGACGGGACCTTCATAGCCGGCCAGAGCCTCGCTCGCCATCAATGCCGCGTGGCCGGTGCCAAGTTGCTCTCGCTGCCAAACGTAGTCGTAGCCGTCGCCAAGCTCGGCCTTCATCGCCTCGCCACCGTGGCCGATGACGACGATCGGGCGGGAGACGCCAGAAGCTCGAATGGCGCGGCCGACGTGCTCGACCATTGGAAGTCCGCAGACCCGGTGAAGGCCCTTGGGAAGATCAGATTTCATCCGGGTGCCCTTGCCAGCGGCAAGGATGATTCCGGCGACGGAGGAAGATTGCATGTTGAAAACCGGGGACCCACCATTGTGCCCCTATTCGGCAAAGGAGGGCAAGCGCGGGTTACCGGGACAACGACCGGATCCTTCGACGACGAAGATTAAGCCTGCTTTGCGGCCTGAATAAAATCGCGCAGCTTAGCCGCGTCCTTTACCCCCGGAGCCGATTCGACGCCGCTGGCAACGTCGACCGCGTAGGGCCGAACTCGACGGATTGCTTCGGCCACGTTCTCCGGCGTAAGGCCCCCGGCCAAGATCACCCGGCGCTCGGCGCGCTGGACAATTTCCGCGGCGAGATTCCAATCCACCTGGTGGCCGGTCCCTCCGTATGCTTCTTCTTTGTAGGCGTCGAGCATCAAGGCGGACGCATTGACGGTCTGGTTGATTAGATCGTCGGCTTTCTGCCCGTTCCGAAGCCGAAGCACATGAATCCGCTTTGGGTAGGGCACCGGAAATATTTCCCATTCCACGCCTTGAACTAAATCGAAAACTCCTTGTGGTACAGGGCGGTCTACCCGTCCGAAGACGGCGATTTTCGGCGCAAAGGGGGCGAGGCGCTCGATCCACTTGTATTCGCCTTCGCCTACAAAGCGCGGGCTCTTGGGCTCGTGGATGAATCCGACGGCGTCGGCGCCAAACTCAAGCGCAAGCTCGGCGTCTTGTTGCCGAGTCAGGCCGCAAATCTTGACCTTGGTCACGACTTCTCCCTACGCTTGGCCAACCATCACCTCGCGGACCTTGGCTTCGATATCGGGAGCGGCGCAGAAGGTGGTTCCAATGAGCACGGCACCGGCTCCGGCACTCTTGACCCGGTCGAGGTCGGCGCGCGTCTCGAGGGCGCTTTCGCTGACGGCGAGGGCGTGGGGAGCGATCCTTGGGAGCAGCCGGTCGCTGGTCACTAGAGTGGTGTGAAAGTCGCTGAGGTCGCGATTATTCACTCCGATGAGCGGGGCTCCCAGTTTTAGTGCTCGATCGGCCTCGTCGTCGGTATGCACCTCGACAAGGACGTCCATCTCCAAATCCGTTGCCAAAGCATGCAGATCGCGAAGCTGTCCGTCGGAGAGGGCGGCGACGATGAGGAGGATCGCATCGGCGCCCCAGGCACGGGCTTCGTAAACCTGGTACGGATCATTAAGGAAATCCTTTCGGAGGCAAGGGAGACCACTGGCTTCTTTTGCGAGCCGGAGATACGAAGGGCTGCCTTGGAAATAGTGCTCGTCGGTCAATACGCTTAGGGCAGTCGCGCCGGCTCTCGCGTAAGAACGGGCGATTTCGGTCACATCGAAGTTGGGTCGAATCAGGCCTTTGGAGGGGCTTGCCTTTTTGACCTCCGCGATGAGGGCAAGGTCAGCGGCCGGGTGCTTGAGAGCGTTCAGAAATCCGCGCGTGGGGTGGGCCGCTCGGGCTTGGCGCTCAATCTCGGCGGGAGGAACCGACGACTTCGCGGCGGCCACTTCCTCGGCTTTGCGGGCGAAAATCCGTTCGAGAACGCTCAAAGCCGGCCACCAAATTCAATGATCTCTTGGAGTTTCGCGGTAGCGAGCCCATTTGCGATCGCCAGCTTCGCTCGGCGGGCGGCGGACGGCAGATCGTCTTCCAGGCCGGCCAACCAGATCGTGGCGGCAGCGCTCGGGATAACGGCGCCCGCTCGCGGCGACTCGGCATCCCCCACGGCTTCTCGGAAAATGCCGGCGCAGTCGTCGAGGTCTCTCCCAGGAGCGACCGCGGAGCGGGGCATCGGCTCGAGACCGAACGATTCGGGGGTGAGAGTGCCGGTGGAAACTTTTCCGTCCCACACCTTGACGTACTCGCTCGGCTCGCAGGGTGAGAGTTCGTCGAGTCCGTCGTTGCCGTGGACGATTAGGGCACGTTCGGTGCCGAGCTCTCTCAAGGCCTCGCCCATGCTTCTCATGAGGCCGGCGTCGTACACGCCGATCAACTGTCGTTGCGCCTGAGCCGGGTTGGAAAGCGGTCCGAGCTGGTTGAACACGGTTCGAAATCCAAGCTGTTTACGAGCGGCGGCCACGTGCCGCATCGCCGGGTGGTGGGCCGGCGCGAAGAGGAAGACGAGGCGAACGGTCTCCAGCATGTGGGCCAGCCGCTCTGGGTCCGCGCTAAGCTGGGCGCCGAGGGTCTCGAGGACGTCGGCGCTTCCCATTCCGGAAATGGAACGGTTACCGTGCTTCGCAATTCGAACTCCCGCCGCGCATGCCACGACCGCGGCCGCGGTGGAGATATTGAAGGTCGGCACCCCCCCGCCCGTTCCGCAGGTATCGACGAGGTCACGATGAGAATGGGTGACCGAAGCGGCCTTCTCCCGCATCACGCGCACAAACGAGGCTATTTCTCGGGTGGTACACCCCTTCATTCGAAGCCCGAACAGCACGGCGCCGATCTGCGCCTCGGTAGCTTCGCCGCTTATCAGGTACCGCATCAGCTCCTCGGCCATTTCGGGATCGAGGTCCTTCCGCTCAATCAGCGGTTGAACGAGGTCGGGGAAGGACATGGGATAAGGGTACCGCCGGGAGAGGGGGTGGTTCACTGGGTGCTAGGCGTTGGGCGTTGGGCGTTGGGCGTTGAGGCGTTATGCGTGAAGCGCAGAGCGTGAAGGAAAGAGTAATGCATCAAGCTTTCAACGCCTCAACGCCTTCCCCTGATCCCTTCTGCTCGATAACAACTGTACCGATGCCCCACTTGCTTCCCGAGTAAAATGAAGCATGCCCAGATTGGTGTGGTTGAACGGTCAGGTGATGCCTCTCGAGAATGCGACGACCAGCGTCGCGGATCACGCGCACCTTTACGGTGACGGACTATTCGAAGGGATCCGCATCTATGACCGCAAGGTCTTCAAGCTGGACGAGCACCTTCGGCGGCTTTACCATGGCATTTCCTATCTTGGATACGAGATGCACATCGGTTTCGACGAGCTGCGCGCGACGGTGCTGGACGTCTGCCGGCAAGCGGATATCGAGGCGGGCTACATTCGGCTCAACGTTACGCGCGGAACCGGCCTCGGCCTCGACCCGAAGAATATCAACCGAACGCCAAATGTGATGGTTATGGTCTCCACGCTGTCGCTCTATCCGGAGGACGCGTACGAGATCGGCCTGCATGTGGTGACTTGCTCGCTCAAGGTCATTCCCGCCGATGTTTTGGACCCGCGCGTGAAGTGCATCGGACGATACGCGAGCAACATCCTCGCCAAGCAGGAAGCGAACCGAGCGGGCGCGGGCGAGGGGCTCATGTTGAACCAGCAGGGGCATATCGCCGAGTGCACCGGAGATAATGTGTTCCTCGTCAACGGACGTCACATCCGCACGCCGCATCCGGCTTCCGGCATCCTTCAGGGGATCACCCGCGACACCGTCATCATGCTGGCGCGAGAGGCGGGCTACACGGTGGAGGAGACTTTCCTTACCCCGTACGACGTCTTCTCAGCGGACGAGGCGTTCCTTACCGGCACGGCGGCCGAAGTGATCGCGATGGTCAGTCTCGACAGCAAGAAGATCGGTTGCGGTACGCCCGGAGAAGTCACGCTCGACCTTATGGGACGCTTCCGAGCTCATACGGCGACCGGCGTACCGTTCTAAATGAATCTGTGCGAGCGATGTTCCCAGCCCGCCACCCTTTGGGTGGCGGTGGGTGGCGTCGAGCGCTGGGCATGTAACGCATGCGCCGATAGCTTAACCGCCATTCGCGGCCTTGGAGCGCTGGCGGAGGGAATGCGGCGCCCTGCGCGACGAGACGGCAAGTGTCCCAATTGCGGAGTTACGGAAGAGGACGCGCGGAAGAACGGCCTTGTGGGCTGCCCACTTTGCTACGCCGCCTTCCGCGATTCCTTTTGGAGCGATATCGCCATTCCGAGGGGACGATGGACCCGTTCGGAGCTCTGGTAGCTCGTTATGCTATTGGGGGACCACCCTCACCGCCGGCTTCGCCGCCCGGTACGACCGTCGGAGCAGCCAAAGGACAGGCGCCCAAAGGGGGCTGAAAACCACGGCCCAGATTCCGATCGCGGCGGCCGAGCGCATGAGGCCACCAAGGCGGGAAGTGGATTCTCCCCACGTTTGGGCCAGCCAATTCGGGTCGGCGGGGGCCTGTGCGGGAACCGCGGACTGTTGGAGGGTCAGCGTCACCGTTGAAAGTGAGGCGAGGCCGGAAAGGGCTTTTCGCTGCGCTGCCATGCTTTCGATTTGGCTTCGCACCTCGGTCAGCTTATCTTGCAGCTCGATTACATTCTGCAATTGATGTGTCTGCCGCAGGAGACCTCGGTACGTCTCCTCCGTGGCGGTCATCGTCTTAAGCCGCGCTTCCAGGTCGACGATTTGGGAGGTGACGTCCTCCGAACCGATCGTTTTCGAGAGGCGCACTCCCAGGGTCTCAAATCGGTCGAGGGCTTGGTCGAACGCGCCAACCGGTACGCGTAGGGTTAGCGAGATTGAAGGATGTTCCGATGCCAGGTCGGAGCTGGTTGCGGAATCGACGTAGCCGCCCATTCCGGCTACCAACTTGTCGACCGTCTTCTCCGCCTTTTCGACGCTGTCCACCCGAACGGAGAGCTCAGCCTTTCGGATAATGGACCGCTGTTGGGTGACTAAGCTTGCCAACTGCGGCTTGGGAGCGGATGGCGCTCCTCCCCCATGGATTGGACGTCCTATGTTCGACGCGACTGTGCCGGTCGCTTGTCCCAGCAGACTATTCGCTGGTTCTGCCTTCGCCATCTCGTCTCGCATCGCGGGCGCGCTCACGGAACCGGTGGCGTCAGATTGTCCCGAACTACAACCTACGAGGGCGAAGAGCAACATCGCTCCGGCCCCAATCTTCTGTGAAATCGACATAACGAATACCTCCTGTAAGGCATTCGTAGGTGTCCTGCCGAGCGCTAAGGGTTCAACCTAACCCAACACGCTCTAGATAGGATGAGAAAGGCTTTTTTTACTCGGGCGGGCCGCCCGTGCTACATCGGTATTACAACCTACCCGCCGCTTCGGGCGGGGAGGCTGTTTACATCGCTGGGGCCGGGCTGGGCGATAGGAGCGTTCGACTGTCCGAAACCGGGGCGGGGATCCGCGTGGTACTCGCCGGCTTGCTGGCCGATGCCCTTTCCGGGTTGGTCCATACCGACGTTGATCGGCTCCTTCGAATTCGGATCGGCTCCGGCGCCGTAGGGCGTTTCCGCCTTCAGCCCGCCCGAACCGTTGGCGATCCCGCCGTTTCCGCCGGGATCGCCTTCCCACTTACCGGGGGTGCCGGCGGGGAGCGAGGACGTGTACTTCACCGGAGTCGTCGCCGAATTGAACGACTCGACACCCTTAAATCGGACCGTGCAGCCGGTCGCGGCAACGCCTACGACGGCGAGAACGACGAGATGGGGCAAACGAGTACGCATCGGCTTATAAGACTACCTTTTAGAAGGAGACGTCGACCTTCTGCTCGTCTCCGGTCGCGCTACTCTTGTAAATCGCGTCGAAGATGGCATTGAGGATGAGACCGTTCTCTCCGGGAACCGGCGATGGCTTGTCGTTCAGGATCGCGTCGACGAACGCCTGGACCTCGGCGGTATGGGCCGATTCAACGTTCGGGACGTTCCCCGGCTTTATATCCATCAGCAGGCGATTCTGCTCGGTGAAGATGCGAATCCCCTCATTTCGGTCCGCGTACGGCGAGATGATCGCCCCGGCCTTGGTTCCATAAAGCTGAGTCTCGAACGGATCGGGGCCGTTCCCCATGAAGGAGCTCTCCAGCGACACGACCGCGCCGTTGTCGAACTTGATCAGTCCGACGGCGAAGTCCTCTACGGTGAACTTCTCGCGATCGTAGTCGCCCCAGGCATTCCAAAGCTCCGGGTTCTTGCCGAGCTGATCCCACGTCTTGCCCGACGCGCTGACCGGCTTGGGGTAGCCCATCAGGAACAAGGTGAGATCGAGAATATGCACGCCGATATCGATCAGCGGACCGCCGCCCTGAAGCTCCTTGTTGATGAAGACGCCCCACCCAGGCACGCCGCGCCGGCGTAAAGCCTGGGCGCGGGCGAAGTAGATGTCGCCCATGTTGCCGGCGTCGATGTAGGTCTTCAGCCACTTGCTGGGGCCGTTGAACCGGCTTTGGAGGCCGACCTGCAAAATCTTCTTGTTATCGCGAGCGGCCGCGCACATTTCGCGGCACTCGTCGGCATTCATTCCGAGCGGCTTCTCGCAGAGAACGTGTACGCCCGCGTTGAGGGCGTCGACCGTCGGTTGCTTGTGATACTTGTTCGGAGTGGCGACGGAGACGGCGTCCGGCTTCTCCTTTTCGAGCATCTCCTGGTAGTCCGTGTACGTCTTTTTGACGCCGAACTTCTCGGCCGCCGCTTTGGCGGTGTCGGGGTTCACGTCGCAGCACGCGACGATCTCACAGAGGTCAGGAATGGAGGCGTAGCCCCGCATGTGGCAGCCTTGCGCGATTCCGCCGCTACCAATGATGCCGATCTTTAGCTTGTCTGCCATGGGTCGGGCGGTAGCTTACTCAACCCGGTTCCGATCCGGCTTCCGTGGGTCGCGAATGGCGGGAATTTGACACGCTTCGTCCACTTCCTCCGCATATTCCTCGTTTGCGGTCGGGACCACGGCCGCCTTCCGGACCGCCACGAGACTGCCTCCCAAGGCGATCGCGCCGAGAACGCTCCAAAACATCCACTGCGGCATCTCGGGGACGTAACCGGCGATAAGGCTTGGGTGCACCTTGTCCAAGTTGTGCGCCGAAAGCACCATCAGTTTGGTCCCCACCCACCCCACGAGCAGATAAGCGACGTGATCGAGGAACGGATATTTCTCCAAGAAGCGAACAAAGACGCCCGCCGCAAACCGGAGAAGGATCATCCCGACGATGGCGCCGGTGTAGACGACCCAAATCTTGGAGACGCGGTTGTCGACGAAGGAGACGCCCGCCAGCACACTGTCCATGGCGAACGCGATGTCGGTGAGCTCGACCGCCACCACGGTGTGCCAGAAACTGCCGCTGGATACCTTTTTCGGAGCGCCTTCCCGGTGATCGACGAAATGCTTGATCGGCAGGAAGATCAGATAGCCGGCGCCCACCGCTTGGAGCCACCACAGCTTAAGCACCGCGTTGGCGAGAAGGATGGCGACGAGGCGAAACGCGAACGCGCCGCCGAGGCCGTAGAGGAGGGCCCGCTGCCGCTGCTCCTTGGGCAGATGCCGAACCATGATCGCCAGAACCAGCGCATTGTCGCCCGAGAGCATCGCCTCGAGCATCACCAAGGCGGCGATGCTGGCGATATCCGCGGTCTGGAAGGTCTGTCCGAACATTACGGGTTGAAATGGCCGACGTGGCGGCCCGTAGGCCGTGATTCTGTCACAATCTACTTTGACGACGAGTCAGAGCAATACGGAACTATGCCCACGTACGTTTACCAGTGCAGCGCCTGTAACAATACTTTCGAAGTCGAACAACGGATCACGGCCGACCCTCTCGACACATGCGAGTGCGGTTCGACGGGAACGGTCAAGCGAGTGATTCAGCGGGTAGCGGTGTCGTTCAAGGGTTCCGGCTTCCACATCAACGACTACGCCGGATCGGGTTCGGAGCCGAAGGTGGAAGCCAAAGCCGAGACGCCAGCTGAGCCAGCCCTCGCGCCCCCCGCGCCGGTCGCTTCGGAATAACCTTCGATGCTGAGGAGCGGCACACGTGGGCGCCGACTACACGGCTTCGCCGTAGGGATAGGTTGTTGCTCTTGAGCGCAGGAACCTGACTTACACCAACTCCTGGGAAGCGGCCGCGAGCCCTCATGTGGGCTCTTCTTCCAGATCAACACGGAATTTTACTGATACGTTAAAATTGCGTGTGCCTTTCGCCTTCTTTCTCCCCCTGGTTATCCTCCGGTCGCCCGCTCTCGACGTGAAAATCACGCTCTCGCGCACGGAGAACGTCGCGGCGCTGGTGAAGGAGCTCTCCGATCAGTCGGGAATCCCGCTCAGCACGAGCGATCGCAAAGCAAAGGAGATTTTGATCGTCTCTCTGAAGCAGGTCACGCTGGCGGATGCGATGAAGCGAATCGCTTGGGCCACCTACGGGACTTGGCAAAAGACGCGCGACGGGTACCGGCTCATACGCGATACCGATGCGGAGGGGGCGGCCGAGCGCCACTTCGTGAAGTGGCAAACTCAGGAAGCCGCGACCGCCATCGAACGGTTCCGCACCTGGATGCTAAAGGGACAGCAGGAGAAGACGAGGCACGTCCCGACGGACGGCTACGACCGCCTCATCGCCAAGGCGCTTGGGTCGGTCCGGCCGGAGACAACGATCACCGCCAGCGAGTCCCCGTGGTGCGCCTACGCGGACGAGCCTACGCCGGCCCAATACCTGCTGAAAGGAGCGGACGAGCTGATTCGGGAGTTCAACGCGCGTGTTGCCTACCCCAATGCCGGAGTGGCGGCTCACTGCGTTCTCAACTGCAACTACCAGTACGAGAAGGGCACCGCCAGACTATCCTTTTACGATGCGGCGGGACGGTTGGTCGCTTCCAAGCAAGCGAATCTTTGGCTATACGGGCCGACCGACCCTCCGCGACCGAAAGAGCTGGCCGACGAGATACCGGCTGGCATGGAGGTTCCGCTGTCGGAAGCGACCACCTTCTTTATTCGCCCCGAAACGAGACGGCTTTACATGCCCACGTCGTCGTACATGAGACAGTTACCGGAGATTCTGGAACGGACTCAGAACCCGGAGCGGTACGAGCCGCTGGCCACTTTCGCCACCGACGTTTGGCTGGCGGCGGCGAATTGGAGAGGGAAAAGCCTCGTCGCCAATATCGACGACGTGTATATGTATCCCTCCTGGACGAGCGGCCGGCCGAAGCTTCGCGAAGCGTTTATCAATGCCGGAGGCTACAACGCGGAGGAAGAGGCGGGCTGGCTACTCGCCCGGCCGGCCCTGGCGACGCCGCCTTGGCGACACCGGATCGATCGAGCGTCGCTTGGAACGCTGATCCGGTCGAAACCGGCCGATCCGGTCGCCCGCTTTCGCGAGAGGGCGGCGTTCGCCGGAGCCCAGAGCTTTACTCCGGATTCGTTTACGATGTCCGCAATCCTCGCCTGGGCGAACGCTCCGGCGCCCGAACCATTCGAGGGGTGGCTGGGCGCCCGGATGTTCGGCTCGCTGTCGCGACGTCAGCAAGATGGCTGGCTCGCCGGAGAACGGATTCCGATCGCTTCGATCTCCGACGCGTCGAAGCGCGCCTTACTCGGCCTCGCCGCCCGGGCCTTCGGTGAGAATCCGCCCAACATGATGAAGTACGAGGCGACGGCGAGATTTCCGTATGGGCTGCCAAACGACGGCTGGCTCGACGTGACCAAGAGTTCCACGGATGAATTTATCGTCTATCGGAAGATGGGCGACGGCCAATTCGGCGGTGGGCGATGGCCATTAAGCATGCTTGCCGGCTATATCGCCGAGCTCCAGCGGACGGAACCGCAGGCGGTGAAGCTCACCTACCTTGTGGAAGATTCGCGAATGAATTACGAGCTCAACGCTCACTTCAGCCAGACCGACTACGCTCCGGTTACGCTCTTCCAGTCTTGGTACTCGCGCTACCCGGAAAAGGTGTCGTTGGAGAACGCGCCGCCTGAGCTGCTCAAGCTCATCCATGATGCAGGTCAAAAAAGGGATTAGAAATCGTTCGACTCTTGGTGGAAGAGAAGGGAACTAAGCTTGACTAGACTAAACTAAGTCTATGAAGCAGGTGAACGTTCACGAGGCGAAAACCCATCTCTCCCGGCTGCTCGACGAAGTAGAGGCTGGCGAGGATATCGTCATCGCCCGAGGGGGTAAGCCCGCCGTTCGGCTAGTACCCTTCGGAGGGGACCGGCCCGGGGTTATTGGCCTCCTCAAAGGCAAGATGACGGTTTCCGACGATTTCGACGACCCGCTTCCCGAGGACCTCCTCGACCTCTTTGAAGGAAAGGCCGAGTGAGGCTTCTCCTCGATACGCACATCGCCATCTGGGTTCTTACCGACGACGTCAGGCTGTCCCAAGCCGCCAGAGAACTACTTCGCGAACCTAGCCGAAACGTTTTCTACAGCGTGGTGAGCCTGTGGGAGATTGGGATCAAACATAGCCTTGGGCGGCTGGATATGACACCGGTCGCCGTCGGAGGCGGAATGCGAGACAGTGGATTTCAGCGGCTTCACATCGCCGATGAGCATCTCAAGCGACTAGTAACCCTTCCGTTCCACCACCGCGACCCTTTCGACCGAATGCTCGTGGCCCAAGCCGAAGCCGAACCCCTGAAACTCGTCACGAGCGACCAACGGCTGCTTGTTTACGGATCCACCGTACTCTTGGTGTGAAATCCGGCACGAGCCGAGGTAATCCCACCTCCTCGTATTGCATACCTCGAATTTCGATCTAAAGGAGACATTGAGCGCGCCCAACTCCACTACCCGCGCGGTATGTGAGAGGTGTAATGACAAGGCAGTCCCACGTTGTAAAATCGATGTGTGGAGCCTAATCAGGTCATCGAAGGAACTGGTGAAGAAATCGCGGAATATGCCCCATAACCGTTCTACATCCCAGGTCATTTTGATTACTCGATCATCCTCACCACCGCGTCGTGGAAACGCGGGCGGAATTGGATGATCTTTGCGTTCTCACTCGTCGGATGAACTCGGTTGCTCAGCAAAACTGCGAAGAGGTCGCGATCCGGATCGCACCAGACGCTCGTCCCCGTGTAGCCGGTGTGCCCGAAGGAACGGGGTCCGAAAAGAGTTCCCGCACTGCACGGATCGCTTTTCGTGTCCCACCCGAGGGCTCGGCTGCTCAATTCGCTTTGCCGAGCCGTAAAGCGAGTAACCGTGTCGTGGCTCACAATCCGGCCCGACACTAATGCCGACATAAAAGTCGTCAAATCACCGACGGTCGAAAACAGTCCGGCGTGCCCCGCGACCCCACCTAGCGCCATCGCCGTCGGGTCGTGGACCTCGCCCTGGATATACGGTCCTCGAGGGCTGCGAATTTCAGAGCGCCATTCTTCTTGCACCTCGGTAGGAGCGCACCGCTCGCGCGGAGGAAAGAATCCGGTATCCCTCATCCCCAGCGGCTGGAATAAACGCTTCGCCAGAAACTCGTCGAGCGATTGCCCCGTGATCTGTTCGATCGCCTTGCCGACCACGATCATGCTCAAGTCGCTGTACACGCACTGGGTACCCGTTTCATAGGTGAGCGACTCCGCATAGATCGCGGCGAGAATCTCCTCAGGCGTGCGGCAGAACTCGTGGTAGCGGCGAAAGGCCACGAGCCCTGAATCGTGAACCATTAGGTTCGTGAACGTCACATCCTCCTTCCCGTTCTGTCCGAACTCGGGCAGAACGGACGCCACCGGGCTATCTAATTCGAGCCTCCCCTCTTCGACTAACATCATCGCCGCCGTGGTGGTACCGACCACTTTTGAAACGGACGCGAGATCCCAAATCGTGTCGAGTCCAACCACCGATGACGATGGATCGTAGGTGAAGTGCCCAAAGGCATCCTGGCTCAGCCGCCCCTCGTGCCACACCGAGTAGGCCACGCCCGGGAAAACGCCGTTCGCGATCGCTTCTAGGAACAGCTCTCTCATGCAGAAGTCTTGTCCACATCCCCAAGTGGAATAAAGAGAAGCGTGAGAAGTCCGGGAATCCCGAACAGAAGCGCCGCCGTGAAGAAGCTTACGTAGCCGAAGTTCGACTGCACGATGCCGCTTACGATTCCCGCAACCTGGATAAACAGCGCGCCGATGCCAACCCCCAGCGCGTAATGCGCGGTCTTATACGAGCCACGTTGGGCGACCCGTTGAAGGAAGATGATGTAGCCGGCGAACCCGAAACCGTAGCCGAACTGCTCCACAAAGTCCACCCCGAACATCGCCTGGTAAGGCGGGTGTGCCAACGCCGCCCACAGGTACAGAAGGTTCGGAAGGTGCATGCAGATCGCGATGTACCAAATACTCTTGCGCAGTCCAAATCGAGACACGATCCAGCCCCCCGCCAAACCACCGAGGACGATCCCGAACACCCCGACCAACCCTTTGATCGTGCCCACAAGCTCGGTCGAGAAGCCGAGCCCTCCCTTATCGGAGGCATCCTTGAGAAATAGCGGCGACACCTTCACGACCATCGCCTCGCCAAACCGGTAGAGCATCAAAAACGCCAGAATCGGCACGATTCCCGGTTGACGGAAGAAGGAGCTGAAGGCATCCCCCATCGCGGTTCCCCGAATTGACCGCCGCGCCAACGTCAAAGAAGTCACGAAAACCGCTCCCGCCAGCATGAGCTGAACCACCTCGGCGAAAGCGCCCGACGTCCCGACCGGAATCCCGAGCATCGTTGGGTTGCCCGCCAGCATCCATCCCTTGAGCGGCCCAGTGGCAGAACCGTCCCGCAACGACCAAATGGCATTCGCGCTCAAGCGAACGATCGCATTGGCGAAGAAGTATCCCCCGAGCCCAATCGCCACCACCGTCAGCGTCCGGCGAACATTTCGGCCGAACTCGCCGGGTACCTCTTCCGCTTCGGTATCGAGCTCGGGGCGCGGAGTGGTCCGCCGCTCCACGAGGTACATGAGACCGTACAAAACCGCCCCGAGCAGAAGAATGATCGACCAAGCCGTGCGGCGGCTAAATCGGGCTGCAACCTGGACCGGCGTAACCGACGCATCCGCATCGAGCCGGATCTGCCCTGCCGGCTTTCCATCCGCCATCACCGTTCCATCCGGCTGCACAGCCAGCCCTTTCACGTCGGGACTAACCGCGATCGGAGGATCGAACGCGTTGCCGTTCTCATCGGTCAATCCGCCGCTCGTGATCTTGAGCGTCGCGGTCTGAGCGGTTACCGGTTTCTTATCCTTGATGAGATGCAGAGACCCCGTCGACGGGGACACCTTGGCTTCTGGGAACGCCATCAGTAGTCCGGCGAACAGCACCAGAAGCCCCTTCGCGAATAAGGTCCCAAGCCGGTAGCAGGTCGTCTGCACGCCGGCAAACTTCGCCTGCTCGTCTTTCGGCATGGCAAGCAGATAGAACCCGTCCATCGCCGTGTTGCAAAGCGCGGAAAAGATCGCCGCCGTAAGAAACGCCGCCAACGATAGCTCGAACGCCGCCGGCAACTGAAGTACGAACGGCGCCGCCATCAACGCCGCGGTGATGAACATTTGGCAACGCATCACCCACTGCCGCTTCGTGCGGGTCAGGTCCACCAGCGGCCCCAACAGGAGTTGCAAGCTCCATGGAAGCGCCACGATCGAAGTCCAGCGGGTAATCGGCTCGTTCGCGATCCCCAAGTCTTTGTAGACGATCGTCGCCACGTCCTGTACCAGCGACACCGGGATCGCCTGCATGAAGTACAGCAACGGAACGAACAGCCAAGGGTTCAGCCTCTTTGCCGGCTCGGTCTGCATCGGATAAGGATAACCCTATCGACCCAGCACCGGAACCGGAAAGGCTGCTCCAGCAACCTAACGAATATAAGAGGCCGATCAAACCTCTTGGGGAGAGCAAGAGATGAGCAAACGATTTGAAGAATCCCAAAACCCGAGCTTCGTCGATCTAGTGACCGCCTATCAGCTCTTGGGCATCGACAACCTACTCGGTCAGCCCGGAAAGCACACCGCGTTTGCGCAAGGCGGATGCACGGACGAAGTCGTGTTTCACGTCGTTCCGGGCGAGTGGTCCTCCGAGGATTTCGTCCACCTCATGGAGATCGCCGTCTCCACGATTTCCACACCCGCGACCCTTTCGCTGGCCGCCTAACAAGTGGCACGGGCGGCTCGCCCGTGGGTCTCAGGGGCGGCCCGCCCCTGAGAAAATAGTCAGCCCACATCGGGTAACCCCGTCCGTCTACCAAGCGTAGTGCTCGGGCGAAGTTTTGAAGCCCGGGAAGATCTCATCGATCTTCTTCAGGGTGTCCGCGTCGAACTTGATCTCGACCGCCCGAAGCGATCCGTCAAGCTGGGCCATGGTGCGGGGGCCGATAATCGGCGCCGTCACCACAGGTTGATGCAGAAGCCATGCCAAAGCGGCATCGGCTGGCTGCTCTCCGATCTCGGCGCATAGGGCGTACCACTTGTCGAGCTGGTCACCCTTCTTCTCATAGGTGTCCTTCGCCCAACCTTCGGTCCGCCGCCCTTCCGCTTCCGGCCGGCCACCCAAAACGCCCCCGCCGAGCGGGCTCCAGGGGATCATTCCGAGGCCGTAGTCGAGACAAGCCGGCACGACTTCCATCTCCACGGTGCGTTCTAGCAAGCTGTACTTCGACTGCTCGCTGACGAGCCCCATGAAGTGGCGCTGCTTGGCCGCCTCGTTCGCCTTCGTGATGTGCCACCCGGCGAAGTTCGACGAGCCGGCGTAAATCACCTTTCCCTGCTGAACGAGGATCTCGTACGCCTGCCAGATCTCCTCCCAAGGAGAATCCCGGAAGACGTGGTGCATTTGATACAGGTCGATATAGTCGGTCTGCAAACGTCTTAGCGACGCTTCGCACGCCCGGCGAATGTGCAGCGCGCTCAGCCGGGCTTCGTTGGGCCAGTCGCCCATATCGCCGTACACCTTGGTCGCGATCACTGTTTTCTCTCGTCGCCCGCCCCCTTGTGCGAACCAGCGGCCGATGATTTGCTCGGTGATCCCTTCTCCCTTTTTCCAGCCGTAAACGTCGGCGGTATCGAAGAAGTTGATCCCATGCTCCAGCGCCCGATCCATGATCGCAAAGCTATCCGGCTCGGTGGTTTTGGGACCAAAATTCATCGTCCCAAGGCAAAGGCGGCTGACTTTCAGCCCGGTGCGTCCTAAATTCGTATATTCCATCATCCCCCGTCCCACCTCGACCTCGAGGCGGCACTTGGATCTACGTATCGCAACGTAAGCGGTTAGCGCTCCGGAGCCCCCTCTCCCTCCTTCGGATGCATCGTGCCGAACGAGGGAGAGGGGTTGGGGGTGAGAGAGTCCGGAAGAGCCGGTCTCCAGAGCGGCCAGCGGCGAACGTAGGTTCGCATCATCGGCGAGGGCGCCGACGCTACTTGCGGTACTTTCAATAGCGATGCTCCCCAAGCGAACGATCAAACGCGTGGTCCCCGGCTCCGACCGAGCCGAGGAGGAAGCGAAGTACCAGCCTGGCGACCCGCCCGGGCCCGAGAGTGCCCCGCCCGGAGCGATCATCTCGTCCGACACCCGAAGGGAGAACCGAATCCCGCCCGGCCAAGCCCGGACGCGGAAGTGGCCGGTCCTCGACGCCTTCGGCTCGCCCGAAATCGACCTCGACGAGTGGGAGCTCAAGATCGGCGGTCTCGTGAAGGAACCCAAGACTCTCGATCTGGAGGCCTTCCAGGCGCTTCCCCGCGCAAAAGTCTTCGCCGACATGCACTGCGTCACTCGTTGGTCACGCCTTGGCAACCTTTGGGAAGGCGTTCCAACGAGCGCGCTTAAGGAGCTCGTCGAGATCGACGCTAAAGCAACCCACGTCCTCGCTTTCGGCTACGACGAGGGGTGGACGACGAACGTGCCGATCGAGGAATTTTTCGCGGAAGACGTACTTCTCGCCGACCTCCACGACGGCCGTCCCATTCCGCTCGACCACGGCGGCCCCGTCCGCCTCGTCGTCCCCCGCCTCTACGCCTGGAAGAGCGCAAAGTGGATCCACGCCATCGAATTCCTTAGCGGCGACCAAGCCGGCTTCTGGGAGAAAGGGGGATATCACATGCACGGCGATCCTTGGAATGAAGAAAGATTTGGGTCCCGTTGGTGGTAAACCGTGCATCCTACGAGACGGCCTGACGTCTTAACTCCGATGGAACTTGTTCGCTATCGTCCCGGAGAGGCGATCCGTTGGCTTCAGACCGGGGCCGAGAACATCCGCCGGGGCGCCCAAGCCAAGGGGCGCGCGGCCGCTACCGCCTCCGCTCCCGACGCCCGCGCTTTTGGCGAAAACATTAAGAACGCCGCCGGCGCCCTCATCGACTACAGCAAAGGGGCCTATGCCGACCTGATGCACCGTCAGGCCGACGCGAGCGAGTACGTTCTCCACGACGACTACTTCGACATCGTCCGCGGCGGCAACATCAAGACGATTAACTATGATCGCGTCCAGTCGATCGAGTTCACCAAAGACCGCGCGGTTATCAACCTCGAGAAGGGGACCTCGCTCACGATCAAGCCGTTCGCCCACCTCGTGGCTGGGCGAGCGAAAGTTCCGGTCGGTTGGTCCCGCAACGGCATCGAAGTCCCGTTCGAGCTCCTCATCGAGGAGCTCGCGGCGAGATGCAAGGTCGAGTTCGAAGAGAAGGACTAAACGCCCTTAAGCTTTGCGATCGCCTTCTCGATGGCCGGGTCTGGCTTCCCTTCCTCGGCCTTCTCCGTAACCTCGACATCGGGAACGATCGGAGTCTTTTCGAGCCGAACCCCGTTCTTGGACACGTAATCGCTGACCGGGAACTGCACCTCGAAGCCGTACGGCAGACGGCGGAACATCGAGGCGAGCACCGCGCCCGCGCTCTGCGCGCCCACGATCGGAGCCCCTAGGTTTTCACGTAGCGCCATCGCGCAAATCTCGCTCGCGCTGGCGGAACCGCGGTTCACGAGCACCGCTATTTTCCCGACAAACGGGTCGACCGGCATGTGGCGAGTCTTGAACTGGTCTTTGACCTCCTTCGCGATCGCGATCGGATCGGCCGACTGGTCTCCGGCATGGTTCTCCGCGTACTGGGCCGCCTCCGAGCGATTGATGAACGTTCCCACCACCGTCTGATCGGGCAAGAGCATATTCAGGAGGTGCTGGAGGTTGTTGATAAGCCCTCCCCCGTTCGATCGGAGATCGAGCACCAAATACTTCGCCTTTCCGGCCTCGGACATGAGCTTCGCGATGTTTTCCCGCGAGTAACCGCGTGAAAAGCTATGGATCTTCAAGACCGCGGTATCGTCGCCCATCCAGGTCAGCGTATCTTCGCGAACCGTCGAGTATCGCTCGCGCTTGATCTTGAGCTCCCGCTCCTTCCCATCCTTGTCGCGGAGCTTCAGAGTCATCTCCGTCCCTTCGTCACCCAGAAGGGCGTCGGAGGCCTCCGGCAACTTGCCGTCTACGGAGACGATGGTCTCCCCCTGCTTGATCCCCGCCACCTCGGCCGGGCTCTTCGGGAAGACCGACATGATGGTGAGTCCGTCCTTGTCCGGCCGAGTGCCGACTCCAATTCCGATTGTCGAAGTTCGAACCCGGCTTTGCGCCGCCCGCGGGGGCAGGAACCGAATGTGGCTTACGCCGAACTGACTTAGCGCCCGATTGACCGCCCGCGCGAAGTCGGTGTCTTTCTCCGCCTTGTCGATATCTTCCCGCTGCTTCTCCAGAAACTCCGGCCATTTCGAGAGATTCACACCCGGAACGAACGCCTGCTTCAGGACGACGTTGCCGAGCTCCGACAAGATCTCTTCTTTTCGCTCCTTGGTGAGAGGTTCCGTCTTCGGGGCCTCGGGGCCGGTCACGAATGGATTGTTCGGCAGCGTGTTCGGAGGCGAGGTCTGCGCGCGACCCGTGGCCAACGCCAAAAACATGGCCGGCAGCAGCAGGCCGACGCGGAAGGCGGATTGACGCATAAGTCCAAGCACTAACGCGTAGTTACGAAGAGAGTTCACCCGAAGTGCCTAGGGTCAAACCTTTGAGGAAAATAAGGCACTACTTGTCGCCATAAGCGGTCCAAGGCAAGAGATGCTTCTAGCGCGCCTGCCCGAATACCTTGTGCGTTATCGAACCCGCGCCGCGATTTTGGCGATGGTCACCTTGCTCGCCATCTTCGTCGCCGTCGCCATCGGGCTTCGGACATCCCTTCTGGCGCACGTGGACCTTTGGTTTACGAAAGAGGCGCAAGAGCGAAGCGGCGTAGCAATGCGAATGACGATGATCACGATCTCGTCGTTCGGAAATTCCATCACCCTGATCGTGGTCGCCCTCGCGACCTCGCTCTTCCTCGCCTCCCGAAAACTAAAACAGGCGGCCGCGTTCGCTTTCGCCAGCCTGATCGGCCTTCCCATCGACTTTGGACTCAAAGCGATCTTTGCCCGCCCGAGGCCGGGGCAGGACCTCGTAAGCATCCTGCTCCCCGCATCCGGATACAGCTTTCCATCCGGGCATGCCCTCGGCTCAACCGTCGTCTACGGCTTCTTGGCGTTTCTTTCCTGGGTTCATCTGAAGGAGTACAAAGCAAGGAAACCGGTAACCGTTATCTTCGCGATTCTCCCGCTCCTCATCTCGCTGAGCCGCGTTTATGTCGGCGCCCACTGGCTCTCGGACGTCGTCGCCGGCGTCACCCTTGGGTTGATTGTGGTGATTTTAATGGCTCTCACCTACCAAAAATGGGCAAAAGCCGCCCGCCCGGTGGAACCAACCGCGGGACCCTTGGACCCAAACGCGTCGGATTCGTCGTCGTACAACGCGTGAACCTCGACTCCTCGCGTCCGGCCCCTCCCTATTTCCTCTTTGCCACCGGCATCGAGAATAGTTATCCGACCATCCACAACGGCACGGTGCGCGTGGATGAAATGGAGGTGTGCGGGCATTACCTCCATTGGCAGAAAGACTTCGATCTCGTCGAGGAGCTTGGGATCCGGTTTCTTCGCTACGGACCTCCCATCCACAAGACTTGGCTCGGAGCGGGGAAATACGATTGGAGCTTCGCCGACACGACGTTTGGCGACCTCAGGCGTCGAGACATCGTTCCCATCGTCGACTTGTGCCATTTCGGCGTCCCGGACTGGATCGGTAATTTCCAGAATCCCGATTTCCCAAACCTTTTCCGCCAATATGCACGCGATTTCGCCGTCCGTTTTCCATGGGCCCAGCTCTACACGCCAGTGAACGAAATGTTCATTACCGCTACGTTTTCGGCCGCCTACGGCTGGTGGAACGAGCAGCTTAGCAACGACACCGCGTTCGTTAACGCTCTAAAGCACATCGTCAAAGCCAACGTGCTCGCGATGCAGTCGATCCTCGAGGTCCGGCCCGACGCGCTTTTCGTTCAGAGCGAGTCCTCGGAATATTTCCACGCCTCGAACCCCGAGGCGATCCATCCCGCCGAGATTCTCAATGCGAGGCGGTTCCTTTCCCTCGACCTCAATTACGGCCGGCGCGTCGAGTCCGAGATGTATGAGTTCCTGTTGGACAACGGCATGACCCGCGAGGAGTACCACTTCTTTCTGGGAAACCGGCTGAAGCAGCACTGCATCATGGGGAACGATTACTACATCACCAACGAACACCGCGTGAGCCCCGACGGATCGACTCAAGCCTCCGGCGAGGTCTTCGGCTACGACGAGATCACGCGGCAGTATTACTCTCGCTATCGTTTGCCGGTGATGCACACGGAGACGAATATTCAGGAGGGGCCAACCGGCGACGAGGCGGTCTATTGGCTTTGGAAGGAATGGGCCAATGTGCTCAGGCTTCGCAACGACGGGATCCCGATCGTCGGCTTTACCTGGTACTCGCTCACCGACCAAATCGACTGGGACGTCGCCCTGCGCGAGAAGAACGGGACGGTCAATCCGCTGGGTCTCTACGACCTGAACCGGAAGATCCGCCCGGTAGGAGAAGCGTACAAACAGCTCATTTCAGACTGGAAAGAGGTGCTCCCCACCCAAAGCGTCTGCCTCCGAATGCACATCTCGTTTCCTAGCGAGTACCGCTCGGAGGCCGACACTCAGTCACGAGAGGAGGCGTCGGATCGAGCTCGCAACGCCACCTTGGAACCGGTCTCTTCCGGAGGCGACTCCTAATTCACGGAACGTTGCCCGGCGGACTTTCGCCAAACCGCTAGCCCCAGATTTGGGGCGAGGTTTGTGATGGATAGACGCATTGATGGAAAGCGAATCGCAATTTTAGCGACCGACGGTTTTGAGCAGGCCGAGCTTCTCGGACCTCGCCGGATTCTGGACGAGGCAGGCGCCTTGACGGCCGTCGTCTCCGTGAAACCTGGAGAGATTAAAGGTTGGAACGAGTCGGACTGGGGACAATCGGTACCGGTCGATAAGACGCTCGACCAATGTTCGCCCGGCGATTTCGATGCCCTCGTTCTTCCGGGCGGGGTGATCAACCCGGACAAGCTGAGGATGATCCCGGAGGCGGTTGCCTTCGTTCGCGGGTTCTTCGACGCCGGCAAGCCGATCGGCGCGATCTGTCACGGGCCGTGGCTCCTCGTGGAAGCAAATATCGTTCGTGGCCGAACCGTCACAAGCTGGGCCTCGCTTCAAACCGACCTCCGAAACGCGGGCGCTCACTGGGTGGACCAACGAGTCGTGACCGACCAAGGGATCGTTACCAGCCGAAAGCCAGACGACATCCCTGCCTTCGGACAAAAACTCATCGAAGAAATCGGAGAGGGCGTCCACGCCAAACGATCCGGCGCGGAACTGTATTAGGCAGTCTGGCATGTGGCATGTGGCTTGTGGACTGAATGGGATGAAGGGGTGGTTGGGCCGCTTACATCTCAATCAGATTTGTTCCCCCACAGTCCACATGCCATATGCCACATGCCACATGCCACGGCGCCTCCCGCGCCCGAAATTAAAAATTTGTTTTGTTCTGCTGCAAAGGGATGTACAATACTTCCGAAACGTTTCGCGAAACGTTTCGGATAGCCTAAATGGCCGCAACGATCAAAGACATCGCAAGGCAGTTGAACATCTCGACGAGCACCGTGAGCTACGCCCTTAACGACGGGCCGCGAAACGTGCCGGAAGGGTTGAAGCAGCGCATCCTGGAGCTGGCGAAGGAGCTCGACTATCGGCCAAACCGTTTGGCCCGATCGCTGGTGACTCGGCGCTCCAACACCATCGGTGTCGTCCCCCCGTCGACCGAAGCGAACGTTTTCCTCTCCCCATTCGTGCGCCTGACCTGGAACGCGCTCGTCAACGAGGCGGAAGCGCTTGGGCAAGATCTTCTTCTCTTCACCGGTCACAACCGTAACGACCCGGCGGAGTCCGGAGCCGAGTTGCTGGACGGCCGCATCGACGGCGTCGTTTTTATCGCTCCGCTCCCCGACGCCAGCGCGATCCCGTTCCTTGCCGAGCGAAACTTTCCGTTCACAACCGTTGCCAGCGGCAGCGCGACCGCGGGCGTCCGCTTTACTTGCGATAACAACGGCGGCGTGCGCCAAGCCATGGATCATTTGGTGGAAATGGGGCACCGCCGAATCGCACACATCACCGGCAATCCCGCTTCGACGGATGCCCAGCGGCGCGCCGAGGCGTATCGCGAGTACGTCGCCCAACACGGGCTGGAAGCGCGTGCCGACTACGTCCAGCAGGGGCTCTTTACGGTCGAAAGCGGCTACAACGCGGGCAAGCGGCTTTTGCGCTTGCCGACGCGCCCTACCGCTGTGTTCGTCGCTAACGACGAAATGGCATACGGTCTCTGCCAGGCGCTTCGCGAAGGAGGGTTGGATGTTCCGCGCGAAATGAGCGTCGTAGGATTTGACGACTGCGACATGAGCTACACCTTCAATCCGCCGATAACCACCGTCGAGCAGCCCGTTGCCGAAATGGCGTCGGCCGCTTTACGGGGCGCGGTCTCGCTCGCCGCCGGGGCCGAGTACATCGCGAGCATCGACTTTCCAACCCGCCTGATCGTGCGAGGATCGACGTTTCCCATCCAGGAGGTCGCCCTTGCTTAAAACGTTTTTACTCTCGCTCTCGTCGATATCGGCCATCCGGCCCACTACCTATCTCAGCAATCTAATGGCGCCCAATGTAGGCGCGCACATGTCCACAGGAGGACTATTACCGTGAATCGCAGAAAGGCTTTCACCCTCATCGAGCTACTCGTCGTCATCGCGATCATCGCGATCCTCGCCGCCATCCTTTTCCCGGTCTTCGCGCAAGCCAAGCTCGCCGCGAAGAAGACGGTTGCCCTGAGCAACGCAAAGCAGGTCGCAACCGCGAACATGATCTACATGGGCGACTACGATGACGCCCTGGTCAAGGAATTCTTCGGATTCCCGGCCGACTGTTCGAGCTGGGGCAGCACGTACTACAACTGGCGTCACGTCATGAATCCGTACGTTGCCAAGAGCAACGGCCTGCTTCAAGACCCGACCAACCCATTCCGGGACAAGAACTACTGGACCGAGTCGTTTACCGACGGAGTCGCCGCGGATCACGAAGTGCTCCCGTCGAACTTCGCCGTCAACAACGACCTGGTGGGATTTGCCAACGGCCACTGCGCCGGCCCTTGGACCCCCGAGGGTCTGGGCTCCCTCGACCAAATCGACGAGCCGGCGGGGACCATCCTTATGGTTCCGAGCCGCGCTCAGTGGAACGACCTCAAGCCGAGCTTCCTGAGCACGATCGAGGCCAAGCCCGACTGGTGTATCCCCCAGGGCAGCGGCTCCGCTTGTCCTTCGGGCAACAACGGGCCGGTTCATGCGGTCGGTAAGCAAGTCTCGTGGGTATGGGCAGACGGCCACGCGAAGAGCAAGCCGGCCCTTGCCACCCTCGACGCGGCGAACGCTACCCGCGACGACTGGGGTTCCAAGTACGCGATCAACCCGCGGACGAACGCCTACTGGACCCAGAAGGATCGCCAGGATGTCGTCGCCTCCGCTTGGGGCGAGTACAAGTAAACCAGCCCGAGCGATCGGGCGGTCCGCCGGTTCCGAAAGGGACCGGCGGACATCCTATTTAGAGACCATTCTATGACTAAGAAGCTTTTGTTCCTTGTCCCGGCGCTGGCCGTGATGCTCGTTGGATGTAATTCGGGCGATACCCCCGTCGAAACCATGAAGGTTGACCAGGTCCCCACGAAAACGGACCCGATGCAAAACGCGATCAAGAGCAACCCGAACATGCCCGACAGCGCGAAGAGCGCCATCCTCAACGGGAAGAAGTAAGCCTACAACAGAGCCAGAACGGCCGTGTTGAATTCATCCCGGGGGGTGCTCCACTGCTCCGGGAAAGGCCAATCGTCGGCCTGGAACGTCAATCGCACCTCGGAACCGACCGGATAAAGCGCGAAACAGGCGTCCGTCGTCTTCACCGCCGTGCAAGCTCCTCCCAAGGTCATCACCAGGGTTGCGTACTCCAGTTCGACTTCCAAAAATGGGCGTCCGCTAATTCCCAGGAAGTAATCGACCAACTGAAGGCTGCACCGATCGGCCGCCGTCCGATGGATCCGCACGGTTCGCTCCGCGTCGGGCGCTCCCCCCTCGAAAACTCTAATTTCACTATCCATGTCCTGCGCTCGTTCCCGTCGACGGTAATTTGGCGTCGCCTCAATTATTCGGTCAGGCATGGCGCCCGACCACTTCCTTTGAAGGCGATCGACCGAAAAGGGTTCGTCACCCCGTCATTAAATAGGACCCCTGGTTAGTCGCGCATCGGAGAACCGCCCAGACGAAGGAGGGTCGCCGAAATACGGTCACCTAAAGGCGGGACCGTAAAATCGGGTTGGATACACTATTGCGCGGAGCCCCGTAAAGGTCCCGAACCGGGAACTGTTCGATTAACGATTTTGTCTCTATGTATAGTCGCGCTAGTGCGACCCTGTACATATGCATGGGCTCCTTTGAAGGGGGAGCGTCAAAATGTCCACTCAAGCTTATCAACTCAACGCCAGCGACCAGAAGAGATTCAACGAACTCATGGAGGCCACCTACAAGAAGGTGTTCAACATGTCGTACCGTCTCGCTGGGAACCGCACGGATGCCGAGGACTTGACCCAGGAGGCGTTCTTCCGGGCGTACCGATCGTTCAACGACTATGAGGGCGACCGGCCGTTCGAGAACTGGATCTTCCGGATCGTGACTCGGCTCTTCCTCGATTTGCTGCGCAATCGACGACGCCGAATCAAGGCCGTCTCGTACGATACGCCGCTTAACCAGGGCAGCGGCGACGACAACCTGTTCTTCGAAATGCCGGATGAGACCTCGAATCCCGAAGTTCGGATCCTCGAAGGAACGTTCAGCGAGGACCTGCAGAAGGCGCTGAACTCCCTTTCGCCCGAACAACGGTTGCTGATCACCCTCGCCGACATCGAAGGCGTGCCTTACAAGGACATCGCCGACATGCTCGGCAAGCCGGTCGGAACGATCCGCTCGCGCCTGCACCGAACCCATAAGCTCATCCGAGCCCGCCTCGAGCAGATCAAGCGAGAAGGCCACCCGATCTCGAGCAGCCAGCGAACGCTGAAGCTAGCCACGTCGCACTGACTGGATAGGCGGGGTTAGCGGTTGGCAGTTAGCAGTTAGAAGAAGGGATGCGATTTCTCCAACAGCCAACCGCTAACTGCCAACCCCCTCAAGCCTCGTATTCCCAACGGATCCGCTTCAAAGCAAACACTCCGAAGAAGACCGCGAAGCCGAGCAGGGCGTACACCGCCGGCATTGCGTGCTGTAGATCTTGAGCTCGCCACAGCATCGAATCGAATCCGTCGACGGCCCAGCGGACCGGGATGAAGAGGGAGATCGACTGCACCCAGCCCGGCATTAGGAATGACGGGAACCAGGCTCCGCCGAGCATGGTCATCGTCAAGACTGCCAGGATCGACAAGCCCCGGCTCTGCTGCTCCGTTCTTCCCAGCGCCGCCACGAAAAGCCCGAACGTGGCCGCCATGAACGAGGCGGCCAGGGCCACCAGGGCAAACCCGATCACGCTCCCTTGAACCCGCATGTGGAACAAGATCGCCCCCGAGCCGAAGACGACCGCCAGGATCATTAGAGCCCGAAGCGCCCCGCTTAGCACCTTTCCGAGCAACAGCATGGGAGCGCCCACTGGCGCCGCCCGCAACCGCCGCCAGATCCCTTGTCGCCGCTCTCGCAGAATTCCCATTGCGGACTCGATCGACCAGAACAGCAGACCTTGGATCGCCATGCCTGCGAACGAGTGCGCGATCCCACTCCATTTCTCGTTTCCATCGGTGGAGGCCGCCTGCGCCGTTTTCGGCGCGTCTTTTACCACGTACGGCATTTTCTGCTCACTTGAGCCTGCGACGTCGCCGAACGCGGCATGGACGATGCTGGAAGAGAGCACCCGGCTCGTCGTCCCTTCCGCGACTCCCGCCTCGTATGCCTTGGATGGGTCGCTCATCTTGATGAGCTCAGGCGGATCCCCCTGGCCCTGCATCGCCGCGACCGCCTTCTGGGAGAAGCCTTTCGTGAGGACGATTCCATAGCCGATCCTCCCCTCGTTAACCCACTGTTGCGCCGTCGCCCGATCGGTCGGCAATGCTTCGATCGAATCGCTCTTGGCGATCCGCTTGAGGACGTCCGCCGCTACCGGGCCGTTGTCTTCGTCCACCAGGGCAATCTGAATCTTGCTCTTGGGCGCGGCGCTCTTTCCCGCGCCGTTATTGTTGTCCATGTTGCTCGTCAGCATCCCCATGAACGAGGCGATGGCCACCGGTACGGCGAACGAGATGATCATCGCCTTCCGGTCCGCGACGAACACTTTGAGATCTTTACGAATGAGTTCGAGAAGTAACTTGAACATGGCTTAGTCCCTCATGCTCCGGCCCGTCAGGTGGAGGAAGACCTCTTCCAGGCTCGGCGAGTGACACTTGATAGATGTAATGCGCGCTCCACTCTCCCGTAGCGCGATCAAGATGTGGGGTAGGTCGTCCGTCAGGTCGTCGACCTGGAAACTTAGTGTTTGTCCCTCAAGCCGCACGTTTTTCGCGCCCGGCAATTCCAGCCCATCCGGCAGCAGATCGAGGTCGATGACGACCGTCTCCTCTTGACCCAACATCCGCTGCAGGTCGGCCATCGATCCGACCGCGACCACTTCTCCGTGATCCATCACCGCCGCCCGTTGGCAAAGCCGCTCGACCTCCTCCATATAGTGCGTGGTGTAGATAATCGTCTTCCCTTCGTCGGCGAGATTCAGAAGCGTCTCGAAAATCAGGTTCCGGCTCTGTGGGTCGACTCCGACGGTGGGCTCGTCGAAGACAAGCAGCTCCGGGTCGTGCAGCAACGCCACCGCGATGTTCAGACGCCGCTTCATTCCACCGGAGTAATTCTTCACCGGCTCCTTATCGCGGTCCCGCAGGCCGGCGATTTCCAAAGCCCGGTCGCTCGCTCTCGCGATATCCAAGCCAGCCAGCCCGTAGAGCGCGCCAAAGAACCGAAGGTTGTCCCGCGCGGAAATCTCGTCGTACAGGGCGATCTCTTGGGGAACGTAGCCGATCTTTCGCTTGGCCCCCATCGCGGAAGTGGTGACCGTCTCTCCGTCCACCTTCGCTTCCCCGCCGTCCGGATCCAAGGTTCCGGTGATCATAGAAATCGTGGTCGTCTTCCCCGCCCCGTTCGGCCCAAGCAACCCAAATCTCTCCCCCCGCGCCACCTCGAAGCTAACGTTCTTAACCGCTGCAAGGTCCCCATATCTCTTCTGTAAGCCGCTTACTTGAAGCACGATGGAATCTTACGACGATCGCCGCCTGGCGTTGCAAGACTCGCCCATGGGCGTCAGGCGCAGATCCACCATTCGTGGCGTCTCAACCTCCTTGTGCCCTGACCAAAAGGGGCAAACTAACTCAAGACCCCCATTAAATGAACCTCTCCCCTAGCGAGTGTCCGTTCCGCAGGGAGAGGCATAGCTATGGGCGTCGCCGTTACTTCAGCGTAACCTTCTCCTCCCTAACGTAAGCCCCGCCGAGGAAGTAGGTTCGGAACTCCAGCCTCGCCTTCGAGGGGGCGGTGAAGGCGAGGGTGAACGCCTGGTAGTTATTCGCCTTTTTGAACTGCTTCCGCGTCAGCTTCTGACTTGCCAGCACACAGCCCGAGTTTGCGTCGTAGACGTCGAGATTCACGATCGCCTTATTGTCGGCGGTCACGTTGTCGAGCATGAGATGGAACTCTGCCCCGTAGTCACCCGCTGGCGCTTCGTCCTCGTACGGGCCGTAGCAAAGGTATTTGTTGGCGGGGTCGCTCTTGGACGCGCTCCAGCCACCCGAGTCGGCGCGACCCACTTGGTGGAAGAGGCCCGTTGATGCCTTATAGGTCCATATCTGGGGAACGACCTGGATCATCCCCTCGACGAAGGCGGTTTCTCCTTTCTTCATGGAGCCGAACCCCAGCTCCAAGTTGTTCGTACCAAAGTGATTGTAGAAGTGGAGGTTGCCATAGTGGCTTGAGCGCGTCACATCCACTCGGACGGTACCGAAGCCCCCCGAGACCTCGGCCCAGGTGGTTGGCAACGTGGTCGAGGCGACGCCGACGTAACCGAGCAGATTGCCCTGCGCATCGGTGACCCTGAATGGCGTCGGGATATCCCGATAGTTACCCGCGGAACCTTGCCGCCACGGATTTGGGACCCCACCTAGCAAGTACCGCGTTCCGTTGAATCGGAAGCTCGATACCGCCTGCTTTCCAAAGTCGAACGGCATGCTCATGCCGGCGAACGTGGTCTGCACCGGTCCGACTTCCGCATAGAACGACACCGAAGTGGGTCCGGTCTGGGTGAAACTCAGCTTAAATTTCGGCCCGGGGATCGTGGGCGAGTCGGACATCATGATCCCGTTGGTCGACCCTTTCGAGGTAACGCTTTTCCCATGGGCGTCCGACCCGTCGAGCGTTCCGATCAAATAGATCCCGCCGGTACCGACGCGGTCGCCGAGAATAGAGCTCCCCCGGACCGAGATGTCCGACATTCTTCCGGGTGCGTTGGTAAACGTAACGGACTGAGCGGCAGCCGCGCCGCAAATGCCGAGAACAAGCAAACTGAGAAGTTTTCTCATAAGTTTTCCTTCTGTCAACCCGTGAAGCTCTACGAGGCCGAGGTTCTTACAGGAAAAATCGCCCGGCTCCGTAGAGCCGGGCGATTTTTTTCTTACTTCACGTAGCGAACGATCGTCGCGCAAAGGCTGTCGAGGTCCGCGCCGGATACCTCCGTGCGTGGGTTATCGTAATAGAAGTGGCCGTTGCGCTTGGGCCAGAGGTGGAACGCCGGATGCCAAAGCAGCGAGTTGCCGCCCCACCCGGATTGGAACGCCGAGAGCGTCATCGACGGAATCGCCTTCCATGCGCCGTTTTTCAGCGAGTAGGCGAGATCCTTTGGCTCCTTCTGGTCCACGTCGTTTACGGCCCAGCCGTCGTTGCTAACGACCGTGAAACCCGACTTCGCAAGCTTTTTGGGATCGGAGATCCCCTCAGGAAAATGGTATTCCGTTTCGGTCGAAAACGATGGATAACCCTTGCCGGGCGAGAAGCTCGAGGCGAGGGAGAAGGTGGTCGCCTTGATCCTTCGAACGAGCACTTGGCTGGCGGGGAACGTCCCCTTCGGATTGTCCTTCTTCCACGCGTCGACCAACCCCTTCAACAAGCCGCTCATGCGGGTCGACCAATCCGAGTTGGAGTAGTCGTCTTCGTTTGCCACGGCGAGTCGATAGCGAGCCGCCGTCGGATACTTCTTAAAGATGTTGGTGTAGAACTCCTTGCCGAGGTCGGCCGCGTTTCCGGACATGGTGTGGTGACCATAGTCGATGACCAGACTGAGCGATCGGCCCGGGAGTCCAGTTAAAAAGCAGATAGCGTTACCATATCGGTTGCTAGAAAATTGGGGCGCGTAGGCCAGCTCTATCGTTCGGTTCGGACCCGCCTGCCCCAGCGCCGAGACGATTCTGAGCGCTGCCGTCGCCGAGAAGGCGCCAAAGTAGAGCGATTGGATCCCCCGGCGGGAGGAGGCCGAGCGGTCTCCATCCATCGAGCTCGGATCCTCGTTGGTGGTAAGCGTCCCTCCGTTACCTCCGCAGCCGACGATCAGGCCTCCGGCGAGGACGACGGCACAGGGAGATACGGCTCTCCAAATGACAAATCTTGTTTTGGTCTTCATCGGATTTCTCCGGCTCGGGGGCTCAAGCCCCCTCGCTTGACCTGTGAAGACCTACACCGCCGAGTTCTTACATCTCGGCGGGATTTTTTTCAAAAATGTACCGGCTGACTATCGCCGATAAGCCGGAACCCGGCCCAGTAGTAGGGATGCTCTTTTCCGCGAGTCCGCATCACGTTCAGGGCGGCGCGCTGTAGGCTCAGGTCGCACGGCTTACCTGCCTTCAACTGTCGGAACAAAGCGACGACCAGAGAGCGGGAGTCGTCTCCCGGGATGTCCCAGCCCGTCGCCACCACGCTTCGGCAACCCGCCGTGCGAAACGCCCATGCCAGCCCCAGCAGTCCGTCGCCCCCCCGCATAGGCACCTACCCCGGTTTCGCAGGCAGACAAGACGGCCAGATCGGCCCGCAGTTGCATGGCCGCCACTTCCCTTGCCCGAAAAACCCCATCGTCTCCACCACCGGCGCCGATACGCAGGTACGAATCCATCGGATCTCGCAAAGCGAATGAGCCGTGGCACGAGAAGAGAAGGACGCGAAACAAAACCATGTCGCGTTTGGCCCAGTCTTCCCGTTCGGAGGGCCGCACAACTGCGCCCGCAATCTCCCGCCCGACCGCCCTGACCTCATCCAATGCCCACTGGTCCATCGGCAGTTGCTGAGCAAACCCGGCGGCATACAGACCCTTCCGGGCTCGAGCCCCGCGCGCCTCCTCCAGAGAGCCCAGGGACGGTGCAAAGCTGATGGCGAAACGCTCCACAAGCCGCTTCCCACTACCGTCGATCAGCGCAGCGAACGGCACAACGTGAAACGCCGCATCCCCCGCCACGACGATGCGGGAGAACCGATGAGGAGCGAGTAAACCCGCCGCCGCGAGGCGGCCCAACAGCATCGAGCCCAAGGCTTTCGCCCCTGCTCGCTCCGACGCTACCGACTTGCCACTGATGACCGGCGAGCTGTCGGGGCTCCAGTCGTTCATCGCGTGGGTAAGCCTGGCCGGGTCGAAGGGAATCTCGAACGCCTGCGGCGCGCCATCCGATGGAGAAGCGATCACCAGCGTGCTCCGCTCGTCCAGAAAGGCGTATTGCACAACCAGCGTTCGAGGATGCCGCCGGATGGCCCGCGCAATGGGCTCGATTTGAGTGTGCCAGTCCCGACCGAGCGAATCCGGTTCCTTCAGCTTCTGTCCCAGATCGCGACCGCTGTCTAACATCGCCTGGGCTGCTCGCAAGTCCTTGGACCGCCGCCAGAGCGTCCATGCATAGCGGGCGTAAACGGTTCCCACGAGGTACTGCTGAGCGGAGCCGATGCTTTCAGGCCCTTGGTGAACGGACAGTCTCTTCGTGAATAGGTCGAGCGACTTCTCGAAATGGTCGAGAGCGGAAGCCGTCTCCCCCAACTGCGCCTCTATCCACGCCAAGTTGCTCAATGCAAGCGCTCGATAGATCCCCGGTCCTCGCAACTTTACGGCCTCATGGGCGGGACCGGAAGCTTCCTGCCAGCGGCGGCGAAAGAGAAGCGCGGAGACCTCATTGTTCAGCTTCAGCAGCGACGAAACGCCGGGCACGGCGCCCGCGCCTCCATCTAGCGCCCTCGCCAAGCTGTTCAGATCGAACAACGCCGTCGCCGCAGAGCTCGGCGACTTTGCCCGCAATGCAAGCCGCTTTGCCTCGGCAAAGCTCTTCTTCGCATCGGAAACGTTGCCGCGTCGCAAGTGCAACATTCCCAGCGTCACCATTAGGTCGGCTTCCCCGCCAAGGTTCGGATGAGCCGCATAGATGCCACGGGCATCGATGATGTCCTCCTCGGCCCGCGCAAACTCTCCCATTTCCAGTCGCGACGCCGCTCGTATATTCAACAGCGAGGCGACGGACAAGGGGTCGAGCTTGGCTCGAAGGGCCAGCGCCCGATCGCTGGCCGCTGCCGCGCTCTCAAATTCGGTAAGGTGGTAACGGGCGGCGGCAAGATTGTTCTGCGACGCGCCGAATTGGAAGTACCAGGATAGCGGCGAGCCCGAGTTCCCCTCCGGCAGTTCTCCCAGCACCTTCAGGTGCGCCTCGAACCCCGCTGCCGCCTCTTCGTAATTCCCTTCGTCCCACTCCACCATCGCGGCTTCAAAGTCGAGCAATGCCTGCAGATTGGGCGTTTTGCATTCGCGGGTCGCCCTTTGGCCTTCCTGGGCAAGCGCGCGAGCCTCCTTGAAGCGGCCAAGCCGACGATAGGCCGAGCTACCCCAGTAGCAAGCGCCGGTGTAGCTAACGATGATCGAAGTCCGCTTGTCGCCCGTCTGCTTGTCGTCCCGAAAGAGGAGCCGGCCCGCCTCCAAGGTCGGCCCGATATACGGAAGCGCCGACTCCGAGTCGTCGAGTGAGACGAAGAATTGGATCGTCTCATATCCCGACCGCAGGATGGCGCTCGGCCGACGCATGCGGCGCGACATGGCTACCGTGTCCCGCAACAACCGGGCCGCCTCTGGCCGGTTGGTTTCCTCTAGGCGAAGCGCCTGGTCGAACAGTTTCTGAACCGCCTCGAGCGTATCTCCCGGTCCAGCCGGCGGAACGACCTCCTGCGCCGATGTGCTCTGGGGGCTCGGCGCGCACTTGCCCGCTGTCCATTTCACGATCCTCATGGGCCGGCCCGGCGCCGGTGCGCCGGCGAGCTGGTCGGGCACGATCGACAATTCTTCGCCGACTTTCGCCACCTTCCGCCACTCGTCGAGCCCCCGTCGAAGGTCGCGGACTTGGGGGCCCGTCACAGCGGCCAGAACCTTGTCCGCCTCATCCAAACGATCGACCTGGAACAGGTCGGCAGCCGCCAAGGCCGGTGCCCTGCGGATCAGCAGACGCGCCGTAGCAAGGGTTCTTTTTTCTTCGGGACTTAACACGTGAATCCGGAAAATCCGCCACTTACGCTCAGCCTCGGCGCGAACAGAATTTGGCTCCAACGGCCTCACACCCACAGCGTACCGGCCGGGCGTCAGCTTGGCGACGGGCTCGAGGATCGCGCGTCCGCCTGCGGTCCGTTGCCGAATGGGGATCGCTCGGCGCGGCGCGCCGCCCTCGGTCTCCCATAGTCCCCACTGCCATTGCTTATTCCCTAGACCGGAAAACTCGAAGCGCGGAGTTCTCTCGGTCAACCCCCGGCTACCCGGAGCCGGGCGGATCAATACCGGGGTCGCGCCCATTCCGCTCGCACTTTTCTGACCGGCATGAAGCATTCGGTTCAGTACCGCAAGGCTCGTGCTGTCACTGTAGAGCGGCAGGTAGAGCGACGATATCGCCCCGACCCTCGGGCGCTGAAGCTTGCCCTTAAGGCGATCGACCTCCTTCTGCAGCTCCTTGATCCGGGCTCTACTGGCGCCATTCTCGGCGGCGTCGGCGGCCAGGTGTTTGAGCTCTTCTTGCGCCCTGGCGAGTTCCTGGCGAGCGGCGCTCAGCTCGGCGCTTTGGGTTACGAACAGAGAGTCACGCACCGCCACCGGTGGCGAACCCAGGCGACTTCCGCCCAAAAGGAATGCGCCGACTATAAGGCAGGCGATGAAAAAGTAACGCGTTAAGATTTCCCAGCGTGAGCTGGGCGCCTTGTCCATGACGGGAGCCACGGGGGCCGTATCTCCGATTCGAGGCTCCTCGGCGATCGGCTTTAGATTGATGGGGCTGACCGGTGGCAGCTTCGGTTCGACCTGCTCCAACGCCAGTTGCTCGCGAGCATCTTCGATCTCTGCCCGGGCTTGTTCGTCGACGCTCAGCAATGCATCGACTTCCGCCCTCTCCTGATCGCTCATCAAGCCGAGGAGGTACCGGCGGGTCTCCTCGGGACTCAACGCCGGCTCTCCAGAGCCAAACGCATAGATATCGCTGAAGTCTTTCATAGTCCGAGCTCCTCCGATGCTTGTCGTAGGCCGGACCGAGCATCTTGCCCGAACCGCCGAAGCAGTTTAATGACGAGCATACGCCGACCTCGAAGCCTTAGCACGGGAACATAAGCCGGCTGAACACCCAATAACCTTCCAATCTGTGCATCGTCTGGCACCGGCAAATTCAGGAGCGCAAGTTCGCGCTCCTCCTTCGGAAGATCGGAGGGCGGGTCCCACTCCGGCAGTGCGTCCACCAGCATCTGGCGGGAGACGCGCTTCCCTTCTCCTTCTTTGTCGCGCAAGACCTCGTGCAACCGCTGGTTTTCCGCAAATGGCTCGTCAGCGTCGGACTGCTGGGCCAAAGACGCCAGCGCCTCATGGATCATATCGGGCGGAGCCTCTCCGAATCGCTCTTGATAACCCAGGTAGGCGGACAGAATGACGAGGTCGCTCAGCTTGAGCAATATCGTCGCCTTATAACGATGCGGAAGCGACACGATCTCCTCCCAGTATCCGCTGAGATCGGATCGACCATGCTCGCTCGGGGCGCTCGCCGGGCTCGATGGTTCCCGCACGAGAGGCTCGGCCATTCGCGGCAGTACTCTCACCACTCTGGAGGCAATTAGATCGATGAGCACTTCCCACTGGATGGGGTGTCCGAAGTACATCACAAATCTTGTCACAATCGTTCGCGTCGTAAGGTGATCCGGGTTTTCTGCGTAAAGCCCGCCTCCGTTGAAGAACCCCTCGAGATGATCCCGAAGCTGGGAATGATCCAGCGCCGTGAAAGGCGTGTCCGATTGCTGCCTACGAAGCCCAATAATCCGGCGATTCTTGTCGTCACGCCACGCAATGAGCTCATCCTCGCCAACGGTGGAAGGCCCGTGCAAAACGGTATTGAGTCGGTCGCGAAAGACCTTCCGCGCCGAACCGGTCAAAGCCGAGACCAAGCGAAGAACTACCTGTCTCCCATAGGCCACGAAGTCCGGGTGCGCCTCCCCTATTTCGGACCCTAAATACCTACGGGTTAGCTCCATCGCGCGATCGGCGACGATATCGGCATCAGCCTCCGACGCCCCAGCCTCGCGAGCCAAGCGCTGCAAAATGATCCACGTCTCGCCATATTCCTTTCCGAATTCTGGAAGCGCCATTTTCGACTGAGTCCTTGTTAAAAAAGGACTATAACTCGAAGTCGCATGGTTCTTCCTATCCCGAAAGAAGACGAGCAAAATCCGAGTACCCGACAAGGAAATGGACCGCCGGTCACTAGACCGCCAAATTGAGCCGCCGCTGTCTTTGCCCGTTTCCGGGTCATAGGCTTGCGATCTCGAAGGCGCATAAGCCGCCCTTACCAAGGAGTCCCCCAGCGGCCGCTTCCATTCGAGCTTCCTCGCCCGACGCAAAAACATGCTGTGCCTCCCCGGCCTAATCCGCGCGAGCCTAGCGGTTCTACCGACGAAAGCCCCCTCGTATGAAGCCCCGGACAATCCGCTTGACTGCGATAACCAAGGCCACCCAAATCCTCCGCACTGCGCCAAAACCACCTCCCGAAGGCGCATCGTCGCCTTCGAGTTTCTTAAGGCCGATGCTCCGGCGGTTATTACAGGTGATTTCGAGAATTATGCGAAAACGATTCGAGATCCTCAAGCAACCCTCATCGCAAGGATCGAAGTCGGTTTACCGTACCTTCCAAATTTCTCGTGCCACGATAGAGGTATGAATGCCGATCGCCTCGGTGTGGCGTTGCTTCTCGGAGCTCTTGTCACGGCCGCCCACGCGGACATCACCATCGACAACTTTGAACCGGGCGAGGTTGTCCGCCACCCGGTGGTGGTGCTCCGCGGGCATGCCGGCGGAGACTCGATCGCCGTCGGTCAGAGCTGGGCCAACGCCGGTCGGACCCCCGTGGTGAAGGGTGAATTCCGGGCCATCGTTGAATTGAGACCCGGCCCGAACATGATCGTTCTCCAGTCCGGTCGCGACACCATGAAATACCGGATCGACTACCGCCCCCCAACCTCGCCGATCAAGGTTTTAGCGATTTGGGTGCGGGCGAAGGATGAACCAGAGGACGCTTATTACTATTCACCCACCGGCGACCGCCCCCGCGTGCGCGAAAAATTCGATACCGCCTTGAAAGCGATCCAATGCTTCTATGCCGAGGCGATGCACGACGCCGGATACGGCAGAAAGACCTTTCCGCTCGAGCTCGATAAGAACGGCAAGGTCGTCGTCCACGTCCTCACCGTCCCCAAGACCGGCGCTGAAATGCGGGCGATGGAGAACAACGAGTCGTGGAGCTACATCTACGGCCTCCTCTCGAAGGAATTCCCGGAAAACGACACCCATTGGTGCGCCATGCTCGGCTTCTCTGGCTACGACCGAGGTACCAAGAAATCCCCCGGCCACTACGCCCTCGGCGGCGGCTCCCTCGGCGCTTTCGGCACCGGCAGCATGTCGCACTGGCCCGCCTCTCTAAAGGAGATCCAGAAGGTGATGACCGACGCCACCCTGCTGGATCCCAACCAAACGTTCGACGACAGCGCCTTCCGCCGGACCGTTTGGGCAAACGTCTCCACCGCCTGGGGTGCGATGGCGCACGAAATGGGCCACACCTTCGGCCTCCCCCACTCGAACGACCCGTTCAGCGTCATGTCCCGCGGTTTCGACTACGTGAATCGAACCTTCGTGGTGGAAGAAGCGCCAAGGGCCGGGGTCGACCATTGGGTCGCCGTCAAGCCCGACGAGCACTCTCGATGGGACAAATACTCGGCCGCCAAACTCAACTGGAACCCCTATTTCCAACCCGACCTCGTCCGTGACACCACCTCCGCCGCCCCCTCGATCAGAGTCGACGGAGACCAGGTCGTCATCACCGCGGCGTCTGGAATCCGGGTCTGGGGAGCCGACCGCGACGACACCACCCCAGTATTTAGCGAGTTCTTAAAGGACGCGCCCACCGAGGTGACAACGTCACTCAAAGAGCTTCGGGAGAAGTTCAAGTCTCCTTACCGGATTACCGTCGTAGACACGGCGGGGCGCCAGGTTACAATCGACGAAAAAGGGCAATAAAATAGGGCGATGGTTCGTCGACTACTGCTGCCAACTTTTGTCGTCGCTCTTGCCGGATGCGGAGGAGGCACGGGATCCGCCGGGAGCGGAACCCCGGAACGAAGTCCAATCGTCGCCGTGGCGATGACCACTCCGTTCGGCTACTCGGCGATTCCGTCGGTTCGTAACGACGGGTCGATGTTCGGATATGAGCTCGTCACCGATAGCCCCAAACCGTACGTTCCGAGCTTTTGGATGCGCCCAGACCTGGTGGAGACCATCCCGATTCTCGACGACAGGACTGTCTATGAGTCGGTGATCGGTCTTTCGCCAAATCAAGATCTGGTCATTGGCTCGAGCCTCGATGTCCACAACTCGTTCGGGCCTCGGCGGGGATTTGTCTACCGGCGGAGCACCGGCGCCTTCCATGTCCTAAGGTTGGCGGGAACTTCCTCCCTCCAGGTATATCCGCTCACCGTAAGCGACTCCGGCGCCGTCACCGGAACCGTCTACGATCCGGACGGCGTGGATCGCTACGAAAGGCGGTTCACGTACAACCTTTCCGACGATTCCTATCAGGTCTTAGGGCCGACACCGGATACCCGCTTCGATCCCGGCTATCCCGCCGAAGCTACCAGCCGGATGGTCGACTCAGTTTCATCGAATCGGGCCTACGCCACCGGACGCCTGACCCTCGTGGGTCATGCCCGTTTCGTCATTTGGTCTCTGTTAACTCACGAATACCGTCTCATCGGCCCTGTCGATGTAAACGGAGTCGGGGGCGCAATTTCCGACGATGGAACGGTTTCAACCTTTCAAAACTCGGTCTCTCCCTACCAAACTTGGCTCTGCAAAGAAGATGGACAGTTGCACGACCTGCTGACAACGATCCGCGCCAGCGGTTACGGATCTGCCTGGGGGCGAATCGGATTCGTCTCTCTTTCGCCGAACGGCAAGTATCTGACCGCCACCGGAGTTAACGGCAACTATTTCAATTCCGCCGTCCGGCTCCAAATCAAATAGCGTTCAGGGCAGCACCAGGAACTCCTGAACCTTGCCATCCGGCGTCCGGTACAGGAGCATGCGGATAACATTTCCGGGAAAGTGAAAGATCGGCACCGAAACCCTCATGCCGCCCCTTTCCCCTGCCGGGGAAATCGTCACCGATTCCGGTTTGCCAAACCGCCCCAGCGACTTCGCCGCCTCGGCGAGTCGGCCTTTAGAGAGGAAGTAGGAGAACTCCTCCCCGAGGGCGGTTCGGTCGACTTCGCCCGACTGAAGTTGGGCAAAGAGTCTTTTCGCCACGACCAGATCGGAATCTCCGACGATCGTCAGCGTCCGCTGGGCCGAAGGCAATGGCTGCGAGGGCGTCTTCGCCGCCCCCTTGACGGCCGGTGGCAACACCCGCTGAACCAGGGCGTTCATCACTAAGGAAACGTTTCCCATGTCACGGTTCATCAGAATCGCCACCGCCATCCGATTAGCCGGGCAGTAGAGGTTATCCGCGGCGAATCCTCCAACCGCTCCGCTGTGCTCGTAGGCGACATTCCCGCGCAAATCCAGCACCTGAATCCCGGCGGCATACTGCGTGTCGGCGCCGTTCGAAACCTTTCGTGCCGTCGTGAAGATTGCGTAGGACGCGGGGGACATGACCTTTCCATCCATCAACGCGAGGTCCCACTTCAACAGGTCCGAGGCCGTCGAATAAAGATCGCCCGCGGCGCCCGCCCATCCGCTTCCTTCGCGAAGAGCCGGCTCATCCAGCCCAAGGTACTGCGACATCGTCCCCTCCGCGAACCGGGAGCCCGGGTGTTTCGGCGAATAAAACGTGTCGCGCATGTCCAGCGGGACAAATATTTCCCTCATAAGAAAGTCGTTCATCGAACGCCCGCTCACCTTCTCGACTACCAAGCCCAGAAGGATGTAGTCGGTGTTGCTGTACGACCATTGCGTGCGAGGAGGAAAATCAAGCGGCAGCGTTCCGTATCGATTGGCCAGATCCAAGGCCTTGATCGGTCGCATCATTCGACGGTCGACGAAGTCGAGCGGATAGTAATCCGGATACCCCGCTACGTGGTTCATCAAGTCGAGGAGGGTGACGTTGTCCGCCGAGGTCATCTGAGGAAAATATATTGCCAGCTTATCGTTTACCGAAAGCTTTCCGGCGTCGGCCAACTTGAGGATACAGGCGGAAGTGAACTGCTTCGTCACCGAGCCGACCGCGAACGGCGTACTCGCCAGAACCGGCTCGTTTCGTCCGGCCCGTTTGGTTCCGTAACCTTTGGCGAGAATGACCTTCCCATCCACCATCACGGCGACAGACGCGCCGACGAGCTTTGCAGCAGCTAACGCTTTGGAAGCGACCTGGTCGGCCTCAGTGGCGGTAAGGGTCTGAGAGAAGCCGGAGGTGGAGGCAATGGCGACGAAAAGCGAGCCAAAGTTACGGCGAAACACTTACGATTATGCGTCGAAGTCACCTCGTGGCCGGACAATCCTTATCCACCAGTTCAGAAAATCGCCCCTGCCCGAAGAATGTTCGGCGGGCCTTCCACAAATGCCGACTGTCGACGGGCAACTCGACCGAGCGCTTTCAACAAGTGCCGGGCTCCCGTCGAAAAATCGAACAAATCTACTCGCCGCGATTTCGAACCGATAACTGCTTCGTGTTGATCATCGGCAAGTAGCACTCGCCGCCGGTAACGACCTCCCGAAGAGCCTGCACCTTAACTTTTGGCGTAGAAACCGGGTGACGCCAAGCGTGAACGGCGGCGTACTTCGAATGAAGCAATAGACACACGGCCGAGACAAGAGCCATGCCGAATCAGACCCGCGACCCTTGGTTACTGTTCCATGGCTTGGGTATAAAGCCCCCACGCCCAACGTCGCGCGTGTCTGACCCAACAAGAAGATGAACACCGTGGACGTGACGATCATCGGCGGCGGCCCCTGCGGCCTTTTCGCGAGCTTTTATGCCGGCCTGCGCGGGATGTCGGTGCGCATCATCGACTCCTTACCGGAGCTCGGCGGCCAGCTCACGGCCCTTTACCCCGAAAAGTACGTTTACGATATGCCGGGATTTCCCAAGGTGCTGGCGAAGGACCTCGCCCGCGAACTGATTCGTCAGGGCACGCAGTTCGAAACCGAGGTTGTTCTCGAAGAGACCGCTTCGGCACTGGAAAAGACCGACGACGGCTACCTCATCCGAACTCTTAAAGGTCTCGAGCTTCCAACTCGTACCGTGATCATCTCCGCCGGTGCGGGCGCCTTCCAACCGACTAAGATCGGAGTCGAGAGGGAGGAGGATTTCGCCGGCAAGGGAATCTACTACGGCGTGAAGGACAAGGCGCGGTTTGCCGGCAAGAACATCGCCATTGTCGGCGGCGGCGACTCCGCCTTCGACTGGGCGCTCAATCTCGAAGACGTGGCCGGCCCGATGACCCTCATCCACCGCCGCGACGTCTTCAAGGCGCACGAAGACTCGGTCGACAAGGTCAAAGCCAGCCGAGTCGAGATGAAGCTCTGGTACGCCGTCAAGGCGCTCCACGGCGACGGCGAGATCACCGGCGTCACTCTGGAGAACACCCAAACCAAAGAGTGCCATCACCACGAATGCGACGCCGTCATCGTAAATATCGGCTTCAAGTCGAGCCTCGGCCCGATCAAGGAATGGGGCCTCGATATCGAGAAGAACCAGATCAAGGTGGACGAGCGGTACGAGACGAACCTTCCCGGCGTCTTCGCCGTGGGCGACGTCTGCTCCTTCCCGAGCAAGATCAAGCTCATCGCCACCGGCGTCGGTGAGGCCGCTACCGCCGTCTGCTACGCCAAAACCCGCCTAGACCCCGCCGCCAAACTCTTCCCCGGCCACTCCTCCGACATGGAGCTCCCGGCAACGCATTAATCTTCCCGCGTGACACGGGCGGCTCGCCCGTGGGTATCCATGGGCGGCCCGCCCATGTTTCGGCGTACCTTTCGGTACGCCGGATCGTCGGCGAGGCGCCGACGCTACGTTGGGCTAGAAGAAATCCGCGCAGATGACCGGCGACGGCGGCATTAGCCGTTGCGCCGCCTTTAGCGCGGCGGCATTCCCAACCGTCACGAGCCCGAGCCTCGCGAGATCCGCGAGGCTCGGCTCGCCAAGAAACGCCTGCGCAAAGGGCCGAACGTCCAGCGTCAGTTCCGCGGTATCCGCCGGCTCGACCACCACCTCGCCCGGTCGGAACGCCACCCGCCAAGGCCCCTCGTTCTCGGGGACCACGTCGTCCACCACCCGAATAGTGAACTCGCCCGACTCCTCCGTATGCAGAGAACGGAGTGCCAACGGCACGTCACAAACGCGAAACATCACCGGCCGATCCGCGGTTACCTGCACCCCTTGGTCGAGATACTGCGCAAAGAACGGCGAGTCGGATGGCTCGAACCAAGAGAGCGCGGTCTTGTTGATGCCGATCCCGGCAAAGGTGTCGAGGAGCGCTCGATATCCTTCCAGAGTCGACCAAGCGACGTCCGAAATATGGTCGGTTGACCAAAAGTCGACGTTGTGGCTGACCACCGCGTACGCCTCGACCGGATCGCCGGCGGCGTAGATCGTCAGCGGACGGTTCTCGCCGAGGACCCGCTCCCATAGCTTCTCCGTGCGCAAGCTAAGCCCGCTACGCGCATGGGCGAACGCTTCGTAACAAGGGTTCAACTGCTCCCAATCCGCCGGCGTAAGCCGTCGAATCGGCAAGTCGTGCGCGACCTTTGGGAAGCGCGGCGTGGGGCAAACGATCTTGAGCCGCTTTCCCGCGACCTCATATCCCGCCCGCCGGTAGAAGGGCTCGCGGAATGCGTACAGGCTCGCCACCGGGATTCCCTCTTCTCGCAGCTGGCGGATCAGCCACTTCATCATCGTGGTCCCGATGCCCCCCTTCCGCCGGTGCGGATAAACCGCCACGCCGGCCACGCCCACGCACCTCAAAGTCGCCTTTCCGCGCGTACAGGTGAGATCGAGGGTAACGAACGCCCCCGCGACCTCGCCGTCGGACAACGCGGCGAACGGGCGGGTGTGCTTGAATACGCGCCGTTCCTCCGGCACCGGGTCGCCATTGTTATACGTCAACGCCCGGACGTCGTAAAAACCCCCGGCATCCTCGGGTTGCATCGGTCGAACGATGATTGACGGCATGTAGTGAATCTTACTTCCGAGATATCCCCGCCCGCCGCCAAAACGCGGCCACCCCCGGAGCGCGGCCGTCCCGGCCGCTCCCCGGACCCCGGGCGTCCCGCCCGGTCCGCACTCCTACAGATTTTCTTAGGAGGTAGCCTCTAGGCGATGAAGGTGGGCGTAGTCGGGCTGGGATTGATCGGCGGATCGATCGGTCTCGCTCTTCGCGATCCTTCCCGAGAGATTCTCGGATTCGATCCTTCCGAAGCGAACGCCAAGCTCGCCCTCGACCGCTTTTGTGTCGACCGCCTCGCCCCATTGGAGGAGGTCGCGAAGGCAGAGATCGTCTTCGTCGCCGCGCCGCCGCTTCACGTCATTGCCGTGCTTGACCAAATCGCCAAACTCCGCGGCGAACAAACCGTGGTAACCGATTGCACAAGCGTGAAGGCCGAGGTAGCGGCTTGGGCTGTCCGCACCGGCGCGCCCTGGTTCGTCGGCGGACACCCGATGGCGGGGCATGAAAAGTCAGGCCCCGGCTTCGCCTCTTCCTGGATGTTCCGCAACGCCCGATGGATCCTCACCCCCGTTAAGGCGACGGACAAAGCGGCTGTCAAGCAAGTGGAAGAGCTCGTTCGCGCCATGGGCGCGGTTCCGGTCCGCGCCAAACCGGATGCGCACGACCGCCAGGTCGCCATCCTCAGCCATCTTCCCCACGCCTTCGCCTCGGTCCTGGTCACGTTGGGCGAAGAGCTCGAACGGACCGACGTCGCCGCCGGCTCCTGGCGTGACCTCACCCGGGTGGGCGGGGTCGACCCCGACCTCTGGTCCCAGATCCTCCTCGGCAATCGGACCGAGCTCACCAAAGTGCTGGAAGACGCCGAGCGCGAGCTGGCCGCCTTGCGCGAAGCGCTCCAAACCGACGACCGAAAGGCGGTCCGCGCCATCCTAGAACGGTCCCGAATCGCGAAGAAGAAACAAGAAGCATGACCCTCGAAATCTCCCCCGTGGCCACTCTCCAAGGCGACTTGCGCCCACCCAGCGACAAGTCGCTCACCCACCGCGCCTATATGTTCGCCTCCATCGCGGACGGCGACTCGGTGGTGCGGATGCCGTTGCGCGGAGAGGACTGCGAATCCACGCTGCACTGCTTGATCCAGCTCGGCCTCCGGCACGAGTGGATGAGCCCCTCCGAGATCCGCCTCGTTCCTCCTAGAGAGTGGCAAGTGCCAAGGGGCGACCTCGACTGCGGGAACAGCGGCACCACGATGCGGCTGATGAGCGGCCTTCTCGCCAGCCGGCCGCTCGATGTAACGCTCGTCGGCGACGCCTCCCTCAGCCGCCGCCCGATGCAACGGATCGCCGAGCCACTGCGCATGATGGGCGCGACCGTCGAAGGCGACACCGCTCCGCTCCACATTGTCGGCGGACAGCTTCGCGGCATAGACTACGTCAGTCCCGTCGCCAGCGCGCAGATCAAGAGCTGCGTCCTACTTGCCGGATTGGGGGCAGAAGGGGTTACGAGCGTCCGAGAGCCGAGTCCGAGCCGGGACCACACGGAGCGGATGCTCCGCGCGACCGGGGTTCGGATCGAGCAGAACGGCGCCGTCTCCCTCGCCGGCGGCCAGCGCCCGCACGGCTTCGAGATCACGATCCCGGCCGACATCTCTTCTGCCGCTTTCTTCCTCGTGGCCGCCGCCATGCTGCCCCAGTCCAGTTTGGCCATCCACGACCTGAGCATGAATCCCACCCGCACCGGCATCCTCGACGTCCTCCGGCAATGCGGCGTGCCGTACGAGCTACTCGGCGAGCGAGAGGAGCTCGGTGAGCCGGTCTCCACTCTGGAAATCCGCGCGCCGAAGTTTCTCAAACCGTTCGAAATCTCCGGATCGCTAGTACCGCGCCTCATCGACGAGATCCCCGTCCTCGCCGTGCTCGCCACCCAATGCGAGGGAACGAGCGTCATCCGCGACGCTCGTGAGTTGCGCGTGAAAGAGACTGACCGGATCGAGACTGTCTCCACCGGCCTGCGCGCCATGGGCGCCGAGGTCGAGACGTTCGAGGATGGACTCGCGATCACCGGCCCCACCAAGTTGAAAGCCGCTCAAATCGACGCCGCCGGGGACCACCGGATTGGGATGGCGTTCGCGATCGCCGGGTTGATCTCCGATGGCGGGGTCAAGATCGACAACGCCGAATCGATCGCCACCAGTTATCCCGGCTTCACCGACGACCTGATGCGATTGGCCATTATCTAGACTCGAACTTCCACGATCCAACGGAATCTATGAACGCACACAAATCCATCGTCATCGCTATCGACGGTCCGGCCGGGGCCGGCAAAAGCACGGTCTCCAAGCGTCTCGCCCACGAGCTCGGGCTCCATTACCTGGATACCGGCGCGATGTACCGAGCTCTCGCATTAAAGGCGGATCGAGCCGGTTTGGATCCGGCCGACGGAGCCGGCGTCGCCGCGCTCATGGAAGATACGACGATCGACTTCGGCGATGGGGAGCCCCAGCGTGTGCTGCTGGACGGGGAGGATGTTACCGACGCCATCCGCACCCTCAAAGCGGGCGAGCTGGCCAGCGCGATCTCCACCCAAACCCCGGTCCGGCGCGCCCTCGTCGTGCGGCAGCAGGCACTCGTCGCCAAGGGCGGCGTCATCCTCGAGGGTCGCGACGCCACCACCGTCATCGCCCCTCATGCCGACGTGAAGGTGTACCTGACCGCTTCCCTCGAAGAGCGCGCCAAGCGGCGCACCACCGAGATGGTCAACAAAGGGATGGAGCCCTCGTTCGAGGATGTTCGTTCACAGATCGAGAACCGCGACCACCGGGACATCACCCGGGACGACAGTCCGCTCACTGTCGCGCCCGATGCCCATCTGGTGGAGTCGGCCGGGTTAACCGTGGACCAGGTCGTCGCCGCCATCAAAGCGCTCCTGCCGAACGAGTAACCTATTGGGGGTCTTGGGCGACGCTCGGGACCACCAACAAGCAAATGGGCGCATTTTTTGGACCGAAGGATTGGGGCAAGCTCCTCACCGCAATGCTCACGCCGTTCCACGAGGACGGCTCCGTCAACTACGACGAGGCGGGACGCCTCGCCGCCTACCTCGTCGACAAACAGAAAAACGACGGACTGGTAGTGAACGGCACCACCGGCGAATCGCCGACGCTGACGGAAGAGGAGAAACTTAAACTTCTGGAGGTCGTGCTCGCCGCCGTCGGCGACCGCGCCGCCGTCATCTTCGGCGCCGGCACCTACAACACCGCCGAGTCGATCCACGTGACGCGCGAAGCCGACCGTCGCGGCGCTCACGGCATCATGCTGGTCAATCCTTACTACAACAAGCCCGGACAAGCCGGCTTGTACGCGCACTTCTCCACGATCGCCAAGGAAACCGAACTCCCGGTGATGCTTTACAACATAATGCCGCGTAGCTCGATCAACTTGGAAACGTCGACCTTGCTCCGTCTCGCCGAGATCCGAAACATCGTCGCGGTAAAGGAGGCGAGCGGATCGATTCCCCAGATCAGCGACGTCTGCCGCCAAGCCCCGGAAGGGTTCCGCATCTACAGTGGCGACGACGCCCTGACCCTGCCGATCTTGAGCCTCGGCGGGCACGGTTTGGTAAGCGTCGCCGCCCATATCGTGGGTGACCGCCTCAAGGAAATGATCGAGCGCTTCCCCACCGATCCCAAAGGCGCGGCCGCGATCCACCACGAGCTTACGCCCACCTTCAAAGCCATCTTCTCCGCCCCCAGCCCCGTCCCGATCAAGTACGCGACTAGCAAGCAAGGCTTCGCCTGCGCCAACGTCCGCCTCCCCCTGGTCGAGCTGAGCGACGAAGAACGAGCAGTAGTGGATGCCGGCCTAGGAATGTAGCCCGCAAATAGCGCAAAGCAACCCGCCCTGTAGACTGCAGTGACCTGTCAACGCTTTGGTAAGTGAGCTTGCGAACGCTTGACCCACACTCCCTGCAAAGCCGGCATCCCTACGACGCAGTCGTGTAGCAGCAGGTTGGCTCGTACCTGCGTTGAGCCCCCCGACGATCCACAAGTTTGGTCAAAGGGCGAAACGCTCTCGCGCAGATACGAACCAACCTGCGGCTACAACGCTTCGCGTTAGCTAGCTCTCACTTTCAGGCGTCACTACCTACTCCCGAAAAGCCGTCAACCCTCCCGAACCTCAAAGAGGTTCCATTCCCTAGCGAACGGGTTGCGAGGCACGAGCTACCCTGGTACCGGTGCCGACGCACCATCTACCCCAACGGGGTTGCGTTCTCCGGCGCTGGATTTAGCGTCGTCAGAACTGTTCGCGAATCCACTGCAATGCGTTTTGGACAAAAGAACCCTTTCGTGCAACCGCGACCGCAGTTTTTCCCTCAAACGCTGGGTTAGTTCGAACGCCGTAATCCTCCAGATAATGGGGAGCGTGGCTCCCTCTCCTCTCCACTAGCGGTTCAAACTTTACGGCAAATACGTCCCAAATAGAAGGATTGCGGTTAACAAGTGAATCGGTCGGGGTCGCCGGATCGCGATCGACAATCCACAGATCGCACATCGGTGCCTCTGCATAGGTGCATCCGTGATTCACCTCGGGCCAGATGGTAAGGCCCGCTCGACCCGTTCCGGCAAAAATCGCCCCAGGAAGAAAAGGCGGTGGCTCAGGCTTTCCGAAAGGTACGGCCAAGGCAGCAACGAGGCTGGCGAGCAGAACCGATGCCACAAACATTCGCCCTTTCGCCTTCCTCCTCATCCGATTTTCCCATGATGCTCAACTACTTGATCAGATCCTTCACCACGTGGCCGTGAACGTCCGTAAGCCGGAAGTCGCGGCCCTGGTACCGGTAGGTCAGCTTCGTGTGATCGACGCCGAGCTGGTTCAGAATCGTTGCCTGTAGGTCGTGGACGTGCACCGCCCCTGGCGTCAGCGTGTCTACGCTCGGGTCGATGACGGCGCCGTCCTTGTCGACGATGTTGTAGCCATAGTCGTCGGTCTGGCCATAGGCGATTCCCGGCTGCACGCCGCCGCCGGCCATCCACACCGTAAACGCCCGTGGGTGGTGGTCGCGCCCGTAATTCTCGTGCGAAAGCGCGCCCTGGCAATAGACCGTTCGGCCGAACTCGCCTCCCCAGATGACGAGCGTGTCGTCCAGCAGTCCGCGCTGCTTAAGATCCTTCACTAACGCCGCGCATGCCTGGTCGACGTCTTTGGTCTGCATCGGAAGGTCGCCGGTCAAGTTGCCGTGCTGGTCCCAGCCTCGGTGGAAGATCTGGATGTATCGAACGCCGCGCTCCACCATCCGGCGAGCCAGCAGGCAGTTCGCGGCGAACGTCCCCGGTTCGTGGGCTTCTTTACCGTAGAGCTCGAACGTGTCCGCCGACTCTTTGCTCAGGTCCATCAGGTCGGGAACGCTGGTCTGCAGCCGGTACGCCATCTCGTACTGCGTAATGCGGGCCGCAATCTCGGGGTCGCCGAAAGCGCCAAGCTGCATCTCGTTCAGCTTCGCGAGGTCGTTCAACATCCCCCTCCGGGTGGTACGGTCCATGCCGTCCGGATCGGTGAGATACAGCACCGGATCTCCGGAAGACCGGAGGCTGACCCCCTGGTACTCGCTCGGCAAGAATCCCGTGCCCCAGAGCCGCGAGAAAAGCGCCTGGTCGACTTTGCCGCTCGAGACCTTGCTGTGGAGCACCACGTAGGTGGGCAGATTCTCGTTCTCGGTACCCAGCCCGTAGCTCACCCACGAGCCCATGCTTGGGCGCCCGGGAAGCTGGCTTCCGGTCTGGATGTAGGTGACCGCGGGGTCGTGATTGATCGCCTCCGTCCACATCGAGCGGACGACGCATAGGTCGTTCACGATCCCCGCCGTGTGCGGGAGAAGCTCGCTCACCCAGACGCCGTCGGCCTGGTTGTCGTACTTCTTGAACTTGTAGCGTGAGGGCGCGATCGGGAACCGCGTCTGGCCGCTCGTCATCGTGGTGATCCGCTGCCCACGCCGAACCCGATCAGGGAGATCGGTATCATAGATGTCGTTCAGCTTCGGCTTGTAATCCCAGAGGTCGAGCTGGCTGGGGCCGCCGTTCATGAAGAGGTAGATGACGTGCTTCGCTTTCGGGGCGAAGTTCGGCATTCCGGCAAGTCCCTTGTGCCCTTCGCTCCCCATCGCGGCCGCCGCCAACCCTCCCGCCATTCCCCCGGTCATCAGGAGGCGGCTCAGGGCCGCCGTTCCCAGTCCTAGGGTGGTCTTGCCGAACAATTGTCGGCGCGTCATCATCAGCTCGGCTTCGCGAATCGGGTCCATGGTGTAAGGGGTGAGGGAGGAGGGGTGAACGTTGGTTAGTGCATACACAGAAACTCGTCCGTGTTCATCAGGGTCGAGCAGATCAGCATCCAGGCTGCGTGCTCGGAAGCCGGGATGGCTTGAGAGCGCGGGGCGTCGCCGACTTTGAGCAGATGCTCGGCTCCGGCCGGATCGGCCGCGTACCGTTGCCGATAGCGCTCCAAGGCGCCCTTAATAAGCGAGATCTCGGCCGGCTTAGGCGCTCGTCCGAGCGCGATCTCGTAACCCTTTCGGAGACGGCTTTCGTCGTCGCCGGGGGCGCGGAGGAGGATCTCCGCCATCGTGCGGCTCGCCTCCAAGAAGGCAGGCTCGTTTAAGGTCGTCAATGCCTGTAGCGGCGTGTTCGTCCGGCTGCGCCGGACGACGCAGCTATCGCGCATCGGCGCGTCGAAGGTGAGCATCACCGGGTGCGGACTCGTTCGCTTCCAGAAAAGGTACAAGCTCCGCCGGTAAATCGTGTCCCCGCGGTCGCGCATGTACTTCGCCGTCGTGCTGCTGTCGAAGGCGATCGCCTCCCATAGTCCGTCCGGCTGGTACGGCTTGAACCCCTTGCCACCCACTTGGTGGAGCAGCAGCCCGCCCGCCGCCAGTGCCTTGTCCCGAATGACCTCGGCGTCGAGCCGGTAGCGCGGGCCGCGCGAGATAAGCCGGTTCTCGGGGTCGGCTTCGTGCTTTGCCTTCGAAATCCGCGAGCTCTGCCGGAAAGACGCGGACGTCACGATCATCCGGTTCAGTTGCTTCACGCTCCAGCCGTTCTGTACGAAGGTGACCGCCAGGTAGTCGAGCAACTCAGGATTCACCGGCCACTCTCCTTGGCTGCCAAAATCCTCCGCCGTCTTCACGATCCCCGTGCCGAAGTGCTGCTGCCATACACGGTTGACGAAGACTCGAGCCACCAACGGGTTCGAGGGTGAAATAAACCATTTCGCGAGCGAGAGCCGGTCGGCTTTTGCGGCGGTGGGCAACGCACCCAGCGACGGCGGAATGTGGCGCACCACCGGATCGCCCTTCAAGTTGTATTCGCCGCGGCGAAGGATGAATGCCGGGCGCGGCTTCATCATCTCCTTCGCGATCATCGTCATCGGAATGCCCGCCTCGAAGTCGTCTCGCTCCTTCCGAACCGTCCGAAACCGGATCGCGCCAACGGAAGCGGGACCGTTCTCCAAGTAGATCCGTCGAAGCTCGTCAGCCGCCGCCGGTGTCGGGCTCTTGTGGAAATCGGCGAGCGCCTTGTCCATCCGCTCAGCCCCGGGGTCCCCCATCCGGATGTTGATCCCGTCTTCGCCGCCCGCGTTCACGACCTTGGCAACCAACACGTTATCGCCTGCCTTGAGATCCGCCTTGACCGCATCGGTAGCCGTCGTGAGCCCACGTAGCGCCTTGTTGTCGTGGATCAAGTTGCCGTTCAACCAGATCTTGATTCCATCGTCGCTCGAGACGCCCAAAGTGATCGTCCGCGCTTTTTCGACCGAGATCGTGCCTCGCACGTAAATGGAGGCGTTCTCTTTGGCGATGATGTTGGCGAGCGGCTTGCCCACCTCCAATTTGACCGGCTTCCAAGCCGGCTCCGCTTGGCCCGGCTCTCCCGGCTGCGCCTTCGCATAAGCTTCCTCGAAGTTCGCTGCCATGTAGACCGGACTGACTTGCCAATCCCGGGTCGCTGGGTTCGGCACATGGCTCTTCGTCAGCCAATCCTCGGCGACGGAAGCGTCCACCTTCGCCGTGAGCGCCGCCAGCTCCCGGTCCAATGCCGCGAGGTGCGACTCTTCTTCTTCAGTAGCGGCTCGGACGACCGGAGGCGGCAACAGAGCGTTATCGTCGAGCGGCTTGTCTTCCGTGCTGTTGAAGAAGGCGTACAGCCCATAGTAGTCGCGCTGCTTGATCGGGTCGTACTTGTGGTCGTGGCACCGGGCACATGCCACCGAGAGGCCGAGGAAAACCGTAGAGGTCGTATCCACCCGGTCAAACGTATTGCGGGCGAGGAACTCTTCCTCGATCGCGCCCCCCTCGTCCGATGTCGGATTCATTCGGACGTAACCGGTGGCCACAAGCTGCTCGGTGGTCGGCTTCGGCAAGAGGTCTCCGGCAAGCTGCCACTCGGTGAACTTGTCGAACGGAAGATCCTTGTTGAACGCTCGCACGACCCAGTCTCGGTACGGATAGATTCCCCGCTCGTTGTCGAGGTGAAGGCCATGCGTGTCGCCGTATCGAACCGCGTCAAGCCAATATCTGGCTTGGTGCTCGCCATAGGTCGGGCTGGCGAGGAGCCGGTCGACGTACCGCTCGTAGGCGCCCGTGCCCTTGTCTTTAAGGAATCGCTCGAGCGCCGCCGGAGTCGGTTGGAGCCCGGTGAGGGTTAGCGACGCCCGCATCGCCAGCGTTTCGCGGTCGGCTTCCGGTTCCGGCTTCAGCCCCGCCTTATCGAGCTTCGCCATGACGAAACGGTCGATGAGGTTACGGCACCACTTGGGGTCGCTCACCGAGGGAGCGGCCGGCAGCTTAGGTGGGACGAACGACCAGTGAAGCTCGTACTTCGCACCTTGGGCGATCCAACGCCGGAGGATGTCCACCTGGGCCGGCGTAAGGCTGGGGACTCCCGCATCGGGCGGCGGCATCCGCATCTCTTTGTCGGGCGCGCCCACTCGCTTCAGCAACCAAGACGCGTCCGGCTTCCTGGGGACGATCGCGGCGTGACCGCCGGCCAAGAGCTTCGTTGCCCCCGCGAAAGAGTCAAGTCGCAGTCCAGCCGCGGCTTTCGTCACGTCGGGGCCGTGGCACTTGAAGCACCGCTGGCTCAGGATCGGTTTAACGTCGCGGCTAAAGCTGACCCGCTCGGCGGCGGCAGGCGTCTGAACCGGGGTCACGGCATAGCCGACGACCCCCAGGGACAACAATAAAGCAGGAAGCGATGCCTTCATAAGATCGACACTGACCAGGAAGCTGAACGGGCTTCCCTAGTGTAAGCGATAGAGGCATCGCTTGACGAACATAGGTGTGCCCGACTGCCCGTAGATTTCAGGCAATCGGGACCCACGGGCCTCCCTCCGGCAAAGGATTAGCTACGGGGCGGTTCCAGTTTCGATCTTCGCGGTCACGAGGGCGTAGTTGTTTCCGGTCGCGAACTCGATGATGTCGGTGGCTGGGTCCAGGACCGGCGTGTAGAAATCGAAATTGTAGGCGCCGCCGGCCAGGGTGACGGTCTTTGAGTTGAGGAAACTCAGAGTGCCGTTTCGGTACAAGAAGATCCTGAAGTCGACAGAACCCGCGTTGGTGGCATTGATAGTCCCGGTAAGGTGGTGTTTGCCACTCATCGCAACCCGAAACCGGATGCAAGGCCGGTAGCTCTGGCCGCTGGGACCGATGAAAATGAACGTCTGCGGAGGAACCGGCGTGCTGTATACACTGTCGGTAATCGTCAAGTCGGTGTTCTTGATAATTGCCGGTGGCTGAATATTGTTCGGGAAGACGCTCCATCCGCGAGAATATCCCTGCGCCTGCGCCTCCGAGTAAAGTGCCGAGTTCACGGCCGTATATGGCAAAAGAGTGAATTTTCCCCCAAAGCCATTCGTGTAGCCATAGTAGAAGCGGTTAGTTGGGATGTTTTCGTAGGTCGAGAACAAGCCGTTGAGGGACCAAGTCGTCACGGTCGTCGCCGGACGCGTTAAGCCAAGGGCCAGAGCAGCCGAGATCGCCAAGGTTAGCATATCTAAAGTTTAGGATAACGAAGATGTTGCCTAGGTCCTTTAGCCCGACCTTTGCATTCCCATTGCTCAAGGGGGCACGGATAGAGCTAGGCCAACAGATGCATCGCCCGTTCCAAATCGCTCACCAGGTCCCCCGGCTCTTCGAGTCCGCAGAAGAGCCGAATGAACCAGCGGCCGTCAGGAACTCCAGACGCCGTGATCGGCAGAGGAACCACCAAACTCTCGAATCCGCCCCAGCTCACGCCACGGCCAAACAGCGATAGCGAATCGCAGAACGCCTTGATCTTGATTGGGTCCTGAACCTTCGGCTCGAACGAGAAGAGCCCGCCCGAGCCGCTGAACGACTTGAGGAACAGCTCCCGCTGGGGGAATGAATCGAGCGAAATATGGTGGACGCGGTCGATTTCCGGCCGCGTCTCGAGCCAGCGGGCCACGATGTTCCCGGTCGATTCGTGCCGCTTCAACCTTAACGGCAGCGTCCGAAGTCCCCGGGTTAAGAGCCACGCCGTAAACGGGTGAAGAATCGAGCCGATGTAGTTCAACTCGTGCCGGACGATCCCATTCATCCGCTCCCGGGTGGTGCAGAGCGCCCCCGCCGTGAGGTCGCTGTGTCCCCCAAGGTACTTGCTCGCGCTGTGGCAAACGATGTCCACCCCATGCTTGATCGGGTTGTAGTGGATCGGCGTGTTGTAGGTGTTATCGATGATCGTGGTGATGCCGCGTTCGCGAGCGACCTTCGTAATCGCGTCGACATCCTGCAGGCGGAACAGGAGACTGCTGGGCGATTCAAGATAGATCAGCGTCGTTTCCGGCCGAATCGCATCGATAAAATCCACCGGATCGCGCCCGTCGACAAAGGTGTAGCTCACCCCGAATCTCTGCAGCATCTCCGACAGCATCGATCGCACCGGACCGTAGCAAGTATCGGGAGCGATGACATGGGCGCCCGCCGCGACGACGCTGAGGATCGCCAAGGCGATCGCGCCCTGCCCGGTACCGCAAAGCTTGCAAGCCTCCGCCCCTTCCAGAGCCGCGATCTTCTTTTCGGCGATCGCGACGCTCGGATTGCTGATCCGGCTGTAATGAAACGGCGGCCCCTCGAGATCGGTCGTGAGCGCCTTATGAAGGTCGTCGCAGGTGTCGAAGAGGAAGAGCGAGTTCTGAAAGATCGGCGAAACCACCGCCCCCTTAACCTTCTCCTCCTCGCCCAGGTGGGACAGCAAAGTGCCAAGCCCCATTTCATCGGAGTGCATGCTGGGGAAGAGGGTACCAGTGGAATCGGGCGTTGGGTGTTGGGCGCTAAGGCGCGAGGCATGAGGGTAGAAGGAAATAGTGTCGCACCATGCAGACAACGCCCAGCGCCTTAACGCCCAACGCCCTTCCCCAAGGTATACTTCCACGTTCCCGGAATAACGCCTGATGCTGCCAAGTCCCGATATCCTGAACGATTACGAGCACGGTAAGTTTGTGCTCTCCAACCTCGCGGCCAAGCGTGCAAAGCAGCTTCGCGAGGGCGCTCCACCTCTCGTGCAGGTCGAGTCCAACCACCCCCTGACCATTGCTCTGGCGGAGATCGCCGCCGGCAAGATCAAGCCGATTTTGAGCGGAGTCGCCGAAGCGATCGAGCCGACGTCCGAGATGACGCTTCTCATCGACGAGAACGTACCGGCCGAGCTCGGAATGCTTCTCCCGGCTCTCGACGAGAGCGAAGCCGCCATGGTGACCGCCGTCGACCACGACGAGGCCGACGCCGAGATCGACCACGAGGACGCCCTTTCCCTTTCCGACCTGGTGGAAGAAGAGGATGAAGATGCCGCCGCCATCGCGAGCGACGACGACACTCTCTCGCTCACCGACATCGCGGAGCAAGAGGAAAGCGGCGACGACGAAGAGACCGAAGAGGTCTAATCCAAGATGGCGGTTAAGGATCCTTACGAGGTCCTGGGAGTTGCGCGAGGGGCGAATGCGGACGAAATCAAGTCCGCATATCGCCGGCTTGCCCGGCGTCATCACCCTGACGTAAATCCCGGCGACCCTTCCGCCGAAGAGAAATTTAAAGAAGTCGGTGAGGCCTACTCGATCCTCAGCGATCCCCTGAAGCGCGCCCGGTTCGACCAGTACGGCACGACCGACGACATGCCGAGCGACCCGTTCTTCGGGGGCGGTGGCGGCGGCAATCTAAACGATCTCTTCGACATGTTCTTTGGGAACATGGCCGGCGGCGGCGCCCCGCGCGGACGTCGGGGCCGCGACGGCGACGACATCCGGTCCGACGTCGAATTGACGCTCAATGAAGTGATTCACGGCGTACGCAAAGAGATCGAAGTCACCCGCATGGCCGAGTGCAACTCGTGCCACGGCACCGGCGTCGAAGGGGGTGGCCAACCGGACACTTGCCCGACGTGCCGCGGCCAAGGCGCGGTGGCATCGGTTCGCAACACGTTTTTGGGCCAGGTGCGAACAACGTCACCCTGTCCCACCTGCGGCGGAACCGGGACGCAGATCAAAAATCCGTGCCACGAGTGCCACGGAAGAATGGTGGTCCAGGAGACGGCGACCGTCGTCGTCAACATCCCGCCCGGAGTGGAGAGCGGCGCCACCATGCAGGTGCCCGGCCAAGGAAGCGACGGAGTCGGCGAGGGGCGCCAAGGCGACCTCTACGTGGTCCTCCACGTAAAGGAAGATTCCCGGTTCGACCGGCGAGGTCAAACCCTGATCTCCCGCCTCAATATCTCCTTCGCTCAAGCTGCCCTCGGCGACCAGCTTCAAATTGAGGGAGTCGACGAGACCGTCGACGTGAATATCGCCGCCGGCACTCAGCCGGGAACGCAGATCACCGTTAAAGGGGCCGGCCTTCCTCCGCTTCACGGCGGACGCCGAGGCGACATGATCGTGCTGGTTCAAGTGAAGGTTCCCACGAGGCTTAGCGAAGCTGAGGTGAAGCTGATCCGCGAGCTCGCCGAGCTGAGCGGCGACTCGGTGCCGAAAGGCGAGGACCGTGGCGGAATTCTAGGTGGGCTATTCGGGAAGAAGAAGTGAGCTGGATTGAGGTGCGTGCGCAGCTCCCGGTCTGCGACGATATTTCCCACCTCATCGAGATCTTTCGGGATTTCGGCATCGAAAACACCCAGGAAGAGGGCTCGGACCTCGTCGGCTGCCTTGTCGAAGTCGAAGGCTCGACCGAACGTGCCCAGGCGCTTTCCCAAGCCTTACTCGCGGCTGGCGCGATCGACGTCAAGCAGTCCCCTTTCGAGGAGCAGAATTGGGACGAGGTTTGGCGTCAATTCTTCAAGCCTCGCCGCGTCGGAAACCACTTCGTTGTACGCCCCACCTGGGAGGAATTCGAGTCCCAGCCGGACGATCTGACGATCGTTCTAGATCCCGGCGAAGCGTTCGGCACCGGCGACCATCCCACCACGCGCATGTGTCTGGAGCTCCTGGAGCAAGCCCCGGTGAATGGGAGCCGAGTTGCCGACATCGGGTGCGGTAGCGGCATTCTCTCCATCGGCGCGGTCTTGCTCGGCGCGGCCCAAGTAGATGCGGTCGACGTCGATCCCGCTTCGGTGGCGATCAGTAAAGAGAATGCCGAATTGAACGGCGTCTCGTTCCGCGTGATCGTCGGCGAAGGGGTCCGATCTCTCTTCGAGGCCGAAACCGACGCGGCCACGCGCGTGGCCGCTCAGAAAGAGTGGGATCAAGACGAACACCCTCTCGACGCTTCTTTCACGAAGCCCGAAACGGTCCAGGTCAAACCCGGTCCGGAATCGCTCTACGACCTGGTGATCTCGAACATCATCAGCCGCGTTCTCATCCGCCTCGCCCCGGAAGTCGCCACCGCCCTCCGCCCCGGCGGCGAGTGGATCGTCAGCGGAATCATCCACGACAACTGGCCCGACGTGCAAGCCGAAGCCGAGGCCAACGGCTTCACGTTGGAAGAGAAGCGAGAAGAAGGCGAGTGGGTCGCCGCCCGTTTCCACAAGAGTTAGGGGAAACTAACGCGAAGCGTTGTAGCCGCAGGTTGGCTCGTACCTGCGCGAGAGGTTTCCGGGCTAGACCGTGGTTTTGGATCGATGGGAACGCAGGTACGAGCCAACCTGCGGCTACACAGACCATCGCAAAAACCCTGGTGCGTGTTCTGGTTGCCCACGATTGTTGGCGGAAGGGACGGCGAAGAATGAGGTCGCCACGTTCAGGGCTCGGAGTATGGGTGCTCTCATGACCAGGGCTTCGCCCTTTGCTTTAGAAGGTCGCGCTTTCAGCGCTGATGCCGGATTTTGGCGGCTACGTCGGGTTTCAGAGTTTTGAGATCGTTTGTACACGGCTGCGCCGTAAGGTAGTGTCCTTCCAGTGCGAGCATCCCTGCGTGCCCTTCCCCGCCTCTTCGTGCCCGACGCGTCGCCCGAGGGGCCGATCGAGCTTCCGAAGGAGGAGATCGATAAGCTTCGTAAGGTGCTTCGACTCTCCGCCGGGGCGGAGATCGCGGTGCTTCCGAACGACGGGACTCTTATCCGATGCCAATTCCAAAACCGCGAAGCGATCCCGCTCGAAGTAATCCACCCCAATACCGAGTCCCCCTTGAGACTGACGGTTGCCCAGGCGCTGCCGAAGGGGGACAAGCTGGACGAGATCGTGCGGGCTTGCACGGAGCTCGGAGTCGCCCACTTCATCCTCTTCCCTAGCGAGCGCACCATCGTCCGATGGGACGAGAAGAAAAAAATCGACCGCGTCCACCGGCTCGCCACCATCGCGCGAGAAGCCGCCGAGGTCAGTTTTCGCGCCGTCCTTCCGACCTTTTCGCTGGCCGACGACCTGGCCGCCGTCTTGCAGGCGAAACCCGACTCGGTGGTCCTCTCCGAGGTCGAAGGGCTCTCGCCAAAGCTGGTCCCTGTCCCCGGCGAGATGACGATCGTCGTCGGCCCGGAAGGGGGTTGGGCGCAGCGGGAGCTGGCTCTGATCGGCGATCGCGGGGTCACCCTCGGCCCGAGGGTCTTACGCGTAGATCACGCCGCGCCCGCCGCGGCGGCGCTTCTTCTCCTGGACCGGTGAAACAACCTCGCGTCGAAGTCAGTCCCGACACTTGTCGGGCCGGCGCCTTGCCGAGCCCCAAGGGAGAGACGCATCATGAGAAGCATTCATCGGCTCGTCATCGCCATGGGAACCGCTAGCCTTATTTTCCTGGGTCTCGCCGGTACCCGCGCGCATGCCGACAACATCGTCCCTTTGAAGTCCAATAAGCAAGTCGTAAAAGGAATGGACGATCTGGCGCAAATCCGCGCCGCCGTCCAGCGCCGCAACCAAGAAGACGGCGGTTGCGGCTAACCGCGTTAGCGGTTCAAAGCAACCTTGCTCGGGTTCGGCGAGAGGAACTTCAGGTACTTCTGCACGTCCGGCGTGGACCCCTCGAAGATTCTTAAAACGTCCCCCTTCGGCGACATCACGACGTAGATCGGCATCGTGACCTTCTGCGTCAACTTCAGCATCAGGTCCTGGTTTGCCTTGTCGCTCGGCCGATCCGTGTACAGCTTAGTCAGCACGTAATTCTTCAGTTCCTGGGCCACTTCCGGGCGCGGGAACATGTTTCGCTCCATCCATCGGCAGTTGGTGCACGTCACGCCGGTGAAGTCGATCAGCAACGGCTTGTTGTCTCGCTTCGCCACTTGGAGAGATCGCTCGTAATTCTCGCTCCAACCGTCGGAAGCTCCCGGTGGCAGGAATGCTTCGAGGTCGCCCAGCGATTTACCGGTCGCGCCGACCAGCATCCAAACGGCGAGCAGCGAGGTCAGGATTGCGGTGACCGCCCGGCCTCGGCCAAGCTTCGCCGGCACCTCGATCTTAGGCAGCCGAATCACCCGCAGCAAGAACAGCACCGAGCCTCCGAAGATGGCAGCCCAAATCAAAAGGAACGTGGTCCGGGAGATAAGGCCCGTGCCCCAAACGAGGTCGGCATTGCTTACGAACTTGACCGCCGCCGCCACCTCCAGGAACCCCATGAACGCTTTCACGACTTCCAGCCAAGAGCCGCTCTTGGGGAGCCGAGCCAGATACTGAGGGAAGAGAGCGAGCAAGAAGAACGGGAGCGCGAACGCCGTGCTGAACGCCAGCATCCCCACGAGCGGGTAGATCAGGTCGCCGTTGGCCGCGCTCACGAGAACGGTCCCGACGAACGGGCCAGTGCACGTGAAGGAGGTGAGCGTAAACGTCAGCCCCATCAGGAACGGAGCGAGCAAACCGCTCTTGCTGTGGGGAGAAAACGCGTTCGTGAGCTTCGATGGGAGCGAAACCTCGAGGAGCCCGAAGAGGTTCAGCGCAAGCAACACGAAGATGATCGCCAGAACCAGGTTCACGTACGGATTCGCGGCGAAGTTCTGGATGCCGCTGGCCCCAAATAGAACGGTGACCAAGATCCCGAACGCGGTGTACGCGCCGATGATGCCGAAGCAGTAGGCGCCCGCATGCAGCAGCCCGGTCTTGGCGCCCATGTTCTCCCGCCGCTTCGAGAAGAAGCTGACGGTGATTGGAACCATCGGAAAAACGCATGGGGTGAGGAGGGCGATCAGGCCGGAAAGGAAGGCAAAGCCAAGGAAAGGAAGGAGCCCCTTCGCTCGGGCATTGGCGACATCGCCTTGTTCCACGACCACCTTAGCCTCGGCGCCGGAGAGCGGAACCTCGACGGTCTTGGGAAAGGCGCAGGCGCGATCGTCGCAAGTTTGGAAGTGGACGCTGAGCTTGTCCTTCTTAGGATCGGGGCCGAGCGTGACCGGCACAGTGAAAGTAGCGGTGTCGCCGTAATACTCAACCTCAACCTGAAAGTTGGGATCGATCCGCTTCAGCGGGGTCGACTGGTCGATCTTGCCGCTGATCTTGAGCGGAGCGACCGCTTCGATCGTAGTGGGCGTCGGTCCGGTCCCCTTCGGCTTGGTAAGCGAATAAAGATGGTTGCCCGGAACCACCTTTCCGGTAAGCGTCACGGTAGTCGCCGCCCCTGGCTTTGCATCGGCCGGAATCGAGGCCGTCCACTTCACCAGGTCCGCCGCCGAGGCGAGCAAAGGAGCCATGAGGCAAAGCCCAAGCAAGAACGTCCGCAACAGTCGGGTCATCATCGGTTATCTACGCTTTCGTGTGAATTATGAACGCAAGGGTGGCATGGCAAGTTTCCGGAAGTGGCGAACATGCGTCCGCCACGAGAACGCCGGTCTGTAGACCAGCGTTCCCTTCCGGAACTGCTAACCGCTAACTGCTAACCGCCAACCCCTTACAACGTCCCGCGCAGCGCCTGCTCGCGTTCGATCGCCTCGAATAGCGCTTTGAAGTTCCCCTTTCCGAAGCTCTTCGCGCCTTTGCGGTGGATGATTTCGTAGAACAGGGTCGGCCGGTCGGTGACCGGCTTCGAGAAGATCTGAAGCAGATACCCCTCGTCGTCCCGGTCCACCAAAATCCCAAGCTCGGCGAGCTCATCGATGTTCTCGTCGATCTTCCCTACTCGATCCTCGAGCACCTCGTAGTAGGCGTGCGGAACCCGCAGGAATTCCAAGCCGCGTGCTTGGAGCCGGCTCACCGTCTCGATAATGTTGTCCGTCCGCAACGCCACGTGCTGGACGCCGGGGCCGCCGAAGAACTCGAGGAACTCATCGATCTGGCTCTTCTTCTTCCCTTCGGCAGGCTCGTTAATCGGGAACTTCACGCGGCCGTTGCCGCTCGTCATCACCTTTGACATCAGCGCCGTGTATTCGGTGGAGATGTCCTTATCGTCGAACGTCAGGATGTTCCTAAAGCCTAGGACGTCTTCGTACCAGTGCACCCACTCGTTCATGTGGCCGAGCTCGACGTTCCCGACGCAGTGGTCGATCTCCACCAATCCGAGCGGATCTCCTGGCTGGTTTTCCTCGCGGAATCCCGGCATGAAGTGTCCCCGGTAGTGATCGCGGTTTATCAAACTGTGCACCGTATCGCCATAGGTGCGGATCCCTGCAACCCGAACGTGCCCGTGGTCGTCGTCGAGCGATTTCGGTTCGTACGCCGGTTTGGCGCCCCGCGAAAGCGCGGTTCGGAATGCGAGGTCTACGTCTTCGACTTCGAAGGCGATGTCTTGAACGAAGTCGCCGTGCTCGCAGATGAGCGGCGCCATGGGGTGACCTGGGCGAACGGGGGCGCTAAGCACCACCCGAATATCTTTCTGCTCCAGCAAATAGTCCACTTGCTCGGTTCGCCCGGTTTCCAAGCCGGCGTAGCCGGTGATGTCGAAGCCGAAGACGTTTTGGTAGTAGTACGCGGACTGCCGGGCGTTGTTCACGTAGTGGCGGATGTGATCGACTCGGCGGATAGGAAAAGTGTCTTGCATCGTTGAGAGACCATCCATTGGCGGTTTGACCGAAGTATGGAGCCCTTAGGCTCCGGCGGTCGGCACACTTACGCTGTACTCTTTGGAGAACAGTTGGAGCAATTCGGCTACATTGGGCGGAGGTGTGCTGCTATCCGCCATCGCAGAGACGATCTCGATGTAATTCTGCGGACTGAGCTGCCCTTGCGGCGCGATGGAAACCACGCCCATCCCGTCCGACTGAGCCATCAGCTCGTTCCCCTGCAGATACACCTTGGCGGGGGCCGGGGGCGAGCCGGGGAAGGTGAGCAGAGGCACCGAAATCGGGTTCGCCAAAGACGTGGCGCGGCTCAACTGAGCCACGCGGAACGAATCTAGGTCGCGGAGCTGCTTAAATGTGTTCGCGGATTCTTCTGGCGCCACCCAAGGGTCTTTGGTCAGCTTGGCGACGAGATCGTCGAATTTATATTCGCTCTTGAGCTTGTCGAACTCGGCTCGAGTGAAGGGGTGCGACGCCACCACCGGCGGCGCAACCGTTCCGCCTCTGGCGTCGGAACCCTGCGTGTCCCCGCTCGTTTTTCCGGTCTTACTGGGCCGATCGACCATGGCGGGAGGCGGTTTCTTCAGCCGGCTCACGCCAAATCCGAGTCCTCCCAGCAGCACGAGGCTGGCCATGACCAAGAGCCCCGCCTTCCAACCGGCAACCCCGGCCGCGGGAGGGGTCGCGCTCATCGCCGGCAGGTCGTCGCTCGGGGTGACCAGGCGGCCGTCGCCGAGCGGCGGCACCTGCCACACCTTTACCGGCTCGCCGAGGTTCTTAAGCTGGCGGGGGCCGAGGTACGTGGCGTCCACCTTAAGCTTGTTCTTCACGATCTCATAGACCGTGCTGGAGAAGCAAACCGCATCCGGCTTGGCAAGCGCCTGCAGCCGGGCCGCAACGTTGACGCCGTCCCCAAAGACGTTGTCTCCGTTCATGATGACGTCGCCGAGGTGGACCCCGATCCGGTGATGGAGCACCTCGATGCTCGGCAGCGACTGCGCCTGGTTGTAAAGGGTCCGCTGGATCTCCACCGCGCACGATAGGGCGTCGACCGCGCTGGTGAAGCAAAGGAGCATGCCGTCTCCCATGGTGTTCAAGACCTGCCCGCCGTGCGACCGGCAGAGGTTGGTCATGACGGCCATGTCGCGCTGCAAGGCGACGTAGACGCGCGCCTCGTTCACGGAAGCAAGCTTGGAAAAGCCCACGACGTCGGTAAAGACGATCGCGGCCAACATCCTGGCCTCTCTCGGTTGCGGGTCCGTCGTCGCCGGGTCCATCTCTCTTATTATCCAAGACGAATCCAAAACCGGTTTGGATCAACGCTGCGGGCGATATCTTCAATCATCGGCTATCTGAGCTTCCGTTTGGAACGATTCCGTTCTTTTTGAGCCGTTTTCCCGAGCCGCCTCGCTCCCGTAGGGAGCCTTGACCTTGGCTCACGTCGCGGGTATCATCACATCCACCTTCGGCAACCCATTGCCTCGCGCCCCTGCGGCAGCCGAATCCAAGCCGACGTAGCTCAGTGGTAGAGCAGCTGTTTCGTAAACAGCAGGTCACCGGTTCGAGTCCGGTCGTCGGCTCCAGATCTTGAACGCGAACAACCGCGGTTTAAGGGTGTCGATCCCTCCAGACGCGCCGTCTGGCAGGGTCCGACCATTGGTCGGGCATCTCCACCGAGAACGCCCCACTGATGCGGGACCCTCCAGACGGCGCGTCTGGAGGGATCAACCACAGCGATGACTCATCGCCGACGCTACGGTTCAGCCATGGTTCTCGCCGGTATAGATCGGCAGGCCGAAATACTTTAGGCGGTCCCAGGGGAAGGCTTTGGGGTCGTTTTTGCGGCCGGGGGGTTGGGCGATGTATTCGTGGCTGACGATCTGTTTGATCGGGAAGCGACGGCGCATTTCGGCGATGATTCCGCAGAGGGCTTGGAGCTGCTTCTCGGGGTAGGGGTCCTTGCCGTCGTTCAGGTTCACCAGCTCGATGCCGATCGAGTAGTGATTCAGGTTCTGGCGGCCCGAGGCGTCTTTACTGACGCCGGCGTGCCAGGCGCGATCAAACGTAGAGACGTTTTGCACGATGCTCCCGTCCTTGCCGATCGTGAAGTGGGCGCTCACTTGGCTTGCCACCCGCTGGAACGCCTCGGTGGTCTTCTCCAGCGTTGGAATCACCGTCGAGTGCACGACGATCGTGTCGACCACCGAGCCGACCGGGCGTTGGCCATAGTTGGGCGATTGGATCCAGGCGATCTGGAGGTATCCGGGGTCCTTCCAGGGGGACGGCATCGGGATTCGAGGATCGGGAACATACCCGACGATCTCTCCGGCTTTCGGCGTCTGGGCAACTCCTTGCGCCGCGGCGATCGCGAGCGCCAAAGCGAAACGGACCATGGTTGCGAGTCTAACCCAACACGAGCCGTTCCAGTAGCATCGGCTCCCAGCCGATGAACGGATTTCCGGACCGGCGAGGTCACGCAAAGGCGCGAAGACGCGAAGAGAGTCGGGAAGGCAGGTCTGGAAGAGAACAACGAGGAGATCTGTTAGAGTGTAGCGATGGGCCTCAGCAGCCAGTCAAAGGTGACGATCGCCGCGGCGAAGAGGGTGATTAGAGCGGCATGTAGCAAAGGGGGATAGGTCAAACCGCCGACCGCGCACGCCCCGGCGACCGTCGCCAGCGCGTGGATCTCTGGGCGTTCTCGCCACGCCGAGCGCAACTGGTGGGCGAAGAATCCACTACCGAAAACCGCACCCACTGCGAGCAAGAACAAAGATCCCAGCACCGCGGGAGACACGACGAAGCGGAGGTGCTCGTAAAGGTTGAGCCGGTGCCAGTCGCGGTATGAGGCGAGCAGGCCGTTGGGTGAAAACGACACACCGCGCAAGAAGAGATCGGCCACTCCCGGCGTCAGCAGACCGGCCGCCAGCCAGGCGCGCCCGGGGATTCGACCGAGGCCGACGGCGGCGGCAATCGTCCACCAAACGGTTAGTATCCATCCGTCGCGCACCCACCATGCGGCGGCCAAAACGCCGAATCCGGCCAAAAATCCGGCGAGCGAGAACGCTACGGTGTCACCGTGGCGGCGGCGTGAGACCGCCGATGCGATCAGCGTGAAGGAGGCCAACGCGGCGCCGAGCAGTTCGCCCGACACGGCGACCGGGCCGGTTTGAGCGAGGGGACCGAAGATCGAATAGGTGGGGTCCACGAGGAGCGAAGCGGCCAAGGTGGCGACCGCCGGACCGAGCCAGTGGGCGGAGCCGTTTCGGGCGTCGATCAGCGCGGCAAGTCCGGCCAGAGCAAGCCAAGCGACCCCAATCCACACGTATCCGCCGTTCAAACCGGCGACCTTCGTCAGCCCACCACCCAATAGGAGCGCGCCGGGCGCCAACGCCAACCCACGTAACGCGGCCGCCATAAGCGGGCTTCGCTTCTCTTGACTCACCAAGTAGCCGCCGGCGACGGCCAAGATCGCTCCGAACAGTCCGACGAAACCGAGGATCCAGGGACGGGCGGTCGATAGGAACGCCAGCCAACGGTTGGCGCCCGGCCATCCGTCCGGAGCCGGGCGCCACGGGAACTTCTCCGGCTGGGAGAGCAGGAGCGAAATCTGGGATGCCCGCACCAGTCCGGGTATTCCGAGGGATGGATCGGTGACGACGCCGCTTGGCCATCCCGGCCCCTCCAACCAGAAGCGGCTCCAACTCTGCCCCACGCGAGGCGGATACTCGACCACGAGAATTCGGTCCGTGGCTCGCTTCTTGACCGCTTGGAGGTCGTCACCGGCGCCGGCTAAAACCATGGTCTTCCCCGCGGGCCAGCGATCGGCTAATCGATACCCATGGATGGTGGACGCTTGCGGATCGAGCGCCAGAACGAGCCCGTCTCGCCGGGTTCCGCCGGTCAAGTTCAGTAGTAGAGCGTGCGAGATGCCGGGGAGAAAGTCGCGTTGGGCTCGAAAATGGCCTCGATCTTGAAACACGGAATAGTTTCTGGAGCGCCAAGCCACTTGACCGTGGACTTCCTCGAACGACGCGTCGGCCGGGTCGCCCTGCCAATCGAGGCCGCTGGCCAAAGAAAGCAAACGATTCCCGTTATCGGGCAGAAAGGAGGCCGGCCAACGCACCCAGTAGGGGTGAACAAAGGTGTTCGGTTCCACGATCGGGTCGTACGCGCCCGGCTGAACCAGCACCAATACGGGATTGGAGGCGATCGCCGGCACGGAGAATAAGACCAGAATCAGGGCCCAAAGGAGCCTCACGCACCCTCCAGCACCTCGAGAGCGGCGGCCAGAACGGTTCGTGGCTCGATCCTTTCCATCTTCCCTTCCGGGGCCTGTAGAACCTGGTTTCGACCGTAGGCATGTCCCCACTTTTCGGCCGGCGTCGGTCCGAAGACCTGCACCACCGGACATCCGGCGGCGGCGGCCAGGTGCATCACTCCGGTATCGTTGCCGACCATCGCGCGCAAGCCGGCGAGGGCTCCAATCGTCTGGCGGATCGAGGTCTTGCCGACGAGGTCCACCACCGGGTCGGGGAGCGATTCCGCGACGCGGCGCGCATCCTCCGCTTCTTCGGGCCCGCCCAAGAAGGCGAGCCGGTAGCCGCGGCGTTGAAGATCGGTGGCGACCGAGGTGGTCGTCTCTAGGGGGAGCTGTTTGGCGGGAAAGCGGGCGCCAGGTTGTAGGCCAACGGTCGCCCCTGCGAGGGCGGCCAACCCTTCCGCGCGCTCTTCGGCGGTCAAATAGATCGAAGGAAGCTCGTCGGCAACCGGAAGGCCGAGCGGTTTGGCAAGATCGAGCGCACAGTACGCCTCGAACCGGTTTGGCGCGTAGGGGATGGTGTGGGAGAGAAGCGGGTCGCGTCCTTCGCCCGAGTGGCCGATCCGACGCGGGATTCCGGCGAGCCGGGAAACGAGCGCGGTTCGGAAGCTCCTATTCACTAAAATCGCGGTGGAGAACCCTTCCCGGCGGATGGCGAGCGCCTTTTGAACCACCGCCCATGGGGACCGGCTCCTTTCCAGGGCGAGATAGCTAAACGCATATCTCGGCGACCAGAAGACAGGATAGGCGAGCTTCGAAGTCATCACCGATACCGAACGGTAGCTGGTTCCCAGCAGCTCGGCGAGCGGCAGCGTCATCACGGCGTCGCCGATGTAACTCTTCAGAAATAGCAGGATGCGGTCATCGTGCACTTTCGAGCGCCTCCAACACCGTTTCGGGCGCGATCTCCGCCACTTGCCCGCCCGAGGGGGGCGTAATAACTTTCAAATTCGAAACCGGAGGGGCCCATAGGCGGTGAATCCCCTCACGAAACAGGCCGATCGTTGGAGTGGAGGTGGCGGCGGCCAGGTGAAGGATGCCGTTGTCCAGGGTAAGGACGAGCTTGGCCTTGGCCAGCGCCCCCACGACCTCCGAAAGCGAGAGCCGGCCCCGAAGATCTTGGGCGAGCCCTTCGTCCACCATCCTTTGCTCAGCCTCCTCGCCCTGCCAAAAATGCCTTTGCGCAGAAGGCTTGGCCCCGAGCAAGCCGACGGTGAACCGGTTGTCGCGCAGGAAAGTGAGGGCTCGCCGCCATCCTTCAAGCGGCCAAAGCTTCTCCGGGAGGCTGGCGGAAGTGGCGATCAAGACTTCGGGTACCTCGAACTCCGGAGTTTTCGAGGGGACCCGGTAACCCGGAACGGGACCATCTAGATAGGCGAGGCGGCTGAAGATTTCGCCGATGAAGCCGGAATGCAAAAACGGGTAGCGGGAAGTCAAATCGGCGGCCGTCCATTCCGCGTCGGCGGCGAGCCGTCCTCTTTCGTCCTGGGCAAACGGCAGGTCCCCGCGACCTTGAGGACCGACTGAGGGACCGACCACAAATCCGTCGTGGCCGGACGCGATCGAGGTAAACGCCTTCGCCCATTCGCTCGATTCCAGATTCACTACTAAGTTGTACGTCCCAGAAGTGATCAGGTGCGAGGCCAATTCGTAGGGCGGGCGGCCAAATATCGCGTAACCGTGGTCGATCATCGGCTCGTTGGACCACAACTCTTCGGTTCTGGTGCCACCGTAGTAGTCCAAATCCGCGCCCGGATACTTCGATCGAAGCATCTGTATCAAGGGGGTGGAAACGACGTAGTTGCCAAGGGCATCGTTTGCCACGATGGCGATGCGCGAGTGTTCCGGTAGCGGCTCCCCCTGGAATCTTCTCACCCGTACGATTTTACCCGCCGGTCCTGCGGTCGGGCGGGCCGGAGGTACATTTAGAAGCCGGCCCGACGCGGGCCGAATCCCATGGGTGTCTACGTCGGATTGGATTGTGGCGGGTCGTCGAGCCGGGTATTGGCTGTCGATGAGGGAGGACACATCCTCTTCCAAGGTCAGTCGGGGGCGGCAAACCTTGTCTCCACACCGGACATCCGACTCCGAAACAACCTCGCTCACGCCACCGAGGGGTGCCCCCGCGCCGACTATGTTTGCGGCTGCTTTGCGGGCCTTATCAGCGATGAGACGCGGCGGCGAGGGGAGGACCATCTTCGCAACCTCTTCCCGCACGCCAAGGTTCGAGCGGAGCCGGATTACGTGGCCGCCCTTTACGCGGCTCCGCCCGAAACGGATGTCTGCGTCATCGCGGGCACCGGATCGCTCGTCTGCTCCGCGGGTCCGGCGGGAATCGTGAAGAGCGGCGGGCGGGGCTATCTGCTGGGAGATTTCGGTTCGGGCTTTCAGTTCGGCCGGGACGCCCTGCTTCGCTACCTGGACGAACCGAACAAAGTGTCGCCCACGCTCCGTCAAGCGGTCGTGGACCTCTTTCGAGCCGACGACGAGGCGAGCATCGTGGCGGCGGTTTATAAGTCACCCACTCCCGCCGGAGTATTGGGCAAGTTGGCGAAGACGCTTGGAACGGACGCTCGGGACGGAGAGAAGTACGCGCTTGCCAGCATCGAGAGGAATCTTGGTCATCTGGTCAATGTCGTGCAACGACACGTCGAGCGCCACATTCCCCGTTCCGAAAGGCTCGGAGTGAGCCTCGCCGGAGGGGTTTGGAAGGCGGCGGCCATTTTTAGGGAGCGATTCGCCGAACTTATCGTCGAGGCGTTTCCGGATCGGGAAGTAACGGTATCGCGAATCACCCGCCCACCCTTGCAGGGGGCCGTCGAGTTGGCAAAGGAGATTTCCACTATTGGGCACTGAGTCGAGAAATTCAAGATCTTACGGCCTCGATAAGATGTCGGCGCGCGAGATCGTGCGCCTGATGAACGAGGACGAAGGGGCGGTGCTGCGGGCGCTCACCGCCGCCGAGGAGCCACTTGCCCACGCCATCGAGCGGGCGGCGCACGCCTTTCAGACCGGCGGCCGGGTGATTTACGTGGGCGCGGGCACGAGCGGGCGGGTCGCGACGATGGACGCCGCGGAGATGCCGCCGACGTTCGGTATCGAGCCCGACCGGTTTATTGCCCTCATTGCCGGCGGCAACGACGCCGGCGGGAAGGCGATCGAGAACGCGGAAGACGAAATCCACACTCCCGTGGTGGCCCTCAACGAGCTTCGAATTGGCGCGAACGACGTGGTCATCGGCCTTGCCGCGAGCGGCACGACGCCGTTCGTCGTCTCCGCGATCCGCCATGCGCGGCAGAAAGGGGTCTGGACCTGCGGGATCGCGAACAACCGAAACTCGCCCCTGCTTCGCGAAGCCGACCTGGCGATTTTCCTGGATACGGGTCCCGAAGTGCTGACCGGGTCGACCCGGCTCAAGGCCGGAACCTCTCAAAAGCTGGCGCTCAACCGGATCTCGACCGGAGCGATGGTGCTTAGCGGGAAAGTGATCGAGAACCTGATGGTCGACGTCAAGGCCAGCAACGCGAAGCTGAAGGAACGGTGCGCCCGCATCGTCTGCGAGTTGTCGACGGCGACTCAAGACGAGGCCTGGGATCTACTCGAAGCCAACGACTGGAATATCCGCCGAGTTTTAGACGCCCTGAAATCGCCCGCCGGCCGAACGTAGCGTCGGCGCCTCGCCGATCATCCCCAACGTAGCGTCGGCGCCTCGCCGATGATTCCGGCCGTACCGAAGGTACGGCTAGCGGCACGCGTAGGTGCCTTCTACACGGCTTCGCCGTAAATGTCCGATACACAAATCTAGAAGGTATCCTTTGGAGTCTTGAGCAATCGATCCGGCGATCGGACGGAGGGGTTTCTTCAGTGCATGAGCTGCAAGAAGATCATTTTCTCCGTGGACTTCGAGCAGAACTTTCGAGTGTGTCCGTATTGCGGGCATCACCACCGCCTTCCGGCCATGATGCGGATCGAGCTAACGTTCGATCCTGGGTCGTTCGAAGAGATGGATGCCGACCTGCGCTCGGTCGACCCCCTGAACTTTCCTGAATATCAGGAAAAACTTCAGACCGCCATCGAGAAGACGGATGCCAAAGACTCGATGATCTCGGGCCGAGCCCTGCTTGATGGCAACCCGGTTTCTGTAGCCGTCGCCGATTTCTCGTTCATGGGGGGATCGATGGGGTCTGTGGCTGGCGAAAAGGTCACTCGGACGCTCGAACGGGCGGCCGAGACGGGGGCGACGGCGATTATCTTCTGCGCTTCTGGCGGCGCCAGGATGCAGGAGGGACTCTTCTCGCTGATGCAAATGGCGAAGACGACGGCGGCCGCCGAGCGATGCGCCCATGCGGGGGTTCCATACATCGCGGTCTTTACCGACCCCACCATGGCGGGAGTGCTTGCCAGCTACGCTAGCATCGCGGACGTGATCGTGGCCGAACCAAAGGCGCTCGTGGGATTTGCCGGGGCGCGAGTGAGCAAACAAGCGGGAGTCAGTAAGGTGCCCGACGACTTTCAGACCGCCGAATTCGTCCTTGGCCATGGGATGATCGATCGAATCGTTCCCCGCAAGGAGATGCGCTCGACGCTTTCCCACCTAGTTCGAATGCTTGGGGACCATGCGCGTACGAAACATCGGAGCGACTGATCATGGATAGACAGGGCAAGGAAAAGGATCGACCGATGGCCAAGACGCATAAAGAGTGGGAGAAGCCGCTTGCCGAGCTCGAGGAGGGTATTGCCAAGCTTCGCGAACTCGCCCGCAAGGAGAACGACTCTGCCAAGCGCGAGGCTCTCGAAGTCAAGATCAAGGAATTCGAGGATCGCCGCGATCGATACGTCGACGTCATGTACGCGAACCTTGGCCCTTGGGAGAAGGTTCTCGTGGCAAGGGCCGAGAGGCGGCCTTACACGCTGGACTACGTCCAGGCGATCTTCACGAATTTCACCGAATTGCAGGGAGATCGGCGAGGATTTATCGACAACGCGATCATCGGGGGCCCCGCGATGCTGGACGGGGAGCCGGTCATGATCGTCGGCCACCAAAAGGGGCGCAACATTCAGGAGCGCCAAATGCGCAACTTCGGAATGGCGAAGCCAGAGGGGTATCGCAAGGCGATCCGGTTGTTCGACATGGCGGAGCGGTTCCGGATGCCAGTGATCTCGTTCGTCGACACTCCCGCTGCCGATCCAGGCGTGGAGAGCGAGTCGAGAGGAATCTCCGAAGCGATCGCGGCCGGCATGTTTAAGATGTTCGAGCTGACGGTTCCGACGGTTGCCGTCGTGATCGGAGAGGGAGGCTCGGGCGGGGCGATCGGCATCGCGGCGTCGAGCCGGGTTTTGATGCTAGAGCATTCGATCTATTCGGTTATTCCGCCCGAGGGTTGCGCAGCCATCTTGTGGCGGGCGCCGGAGCGGGGGGCGGACGCGGCGAAGGCGCTTCAGCTCACCGCGCAATCGGCCAAAGAATATGGGCTTATCGATGAGATCGTTCCCGAGCCGAAAGGGGGCGCCCACCGCGATTGGGTGGAATCCGCCGGCCTCGTGAAAGGGGCGATCGTCCGAAATCTGGATGCCCTATCCGGCATCCCCGCCGAGCGGATCCGTGAGGAGCGGTACCGGAAGTTCCGAAATATGGGGATGTACCAGGCGGCGTAACCGCGCCTTAACAATCCATGCGTACCTTTAGCTCCGAGACGATGGAACCGACCGCGCCCGTGGCCGCCCAGCCGAAGATCTCGGCTCAGAGCCTCAATTTCTTTTACGGCGCATTCCAGGCGCTGAAAGGGGTCAACGTCGATGTTCCGGCGAACCGGGTGACGGCGTTCATCGGCCCGTCCGGATGCGGAAAGTCAACCTTCCTACGTTGTCTCAACCGGATGAACGACCTGATCGATGGGACGCGCATCGAGGGAAAGATCACTCTCGATGGGACGGACATCTACGACGCTTCGGTCGACCCGGTCGAATTGCGGAAAGAAGTTGGGATGGTGTTTCAAAAGCCGAACCCGTTCCCGATGTCGATCTACGACAACATCGCCTACGGTCCGCGGATTCACGGCGTTCGCGAGAAATCGAAGCTCGACGAGATCGTAGAAGGGTCGCTAAAGAAGGCGGCGCTCTGGGAAGAGGTGAAGGATAAGCTCAAGCAGAGCGGCCTCATGCTCTCCGGCGGTCAGCAGCAACGGCTCTGCATCGCCCGGACGATGGCGGTCGATCCCAAGATCATTCTCATGGACGAGCCGTGCTCGGCGCTCGACCCGATCGCCACCTCGCGGATCGAAGACCTGATCTTCGAGCTCAAGCGCGACTACACGATCGTGATCGTCACGCACAACATGCAGCAAGCTCAGCGAGCGAGCGACTTCACCGCCTTCTTCATGATGGGGGAACTGATCGAATTCAACGCCACCCCTTCCCTCTTCCTGCACCCGAAGCAGCAGCGAACCGAGGATTACATCTCCGGACGCTTTGGGTAGTTCCGGCGGACCGCTGGTCTCCAGACCGGCAATCCGGATCTACAGGGGCGAGCCGCCCCTGATACCCACGGGCAAGCTGCCCGTGCCACTTGGGGCGGTACCCTCGTTCGATGGCGCGTGAGGTTCCTAGCGAAGCTCCTCTGGCGGCGAGGATGCGGCCGCGGACGTTCGACGAGTTCTTTGGGCAGGGGCACTTGGTCGGTCCGACGTCGGCGTTTCGCCGGGCGGTGGAGGCGGATCGGCTGGGGTCGGCGATTCTCTGGGGGCCGCCGGGGGTGGGAAAGACGACGCTGGCGGAGATCGTGGCCAACGTGACCGACGCGGCCTTCGAAAGGGTGAGCGCGGTTTCGGCCGGGGTGGCGGACCTGCGGCGCATCGTCGAAGATGCGCGGAGGCGGCGGAATGCGAAGGCAGGCTCGACCGACCTCTTCAGCGAGGGGAGCGACGCAAAGCGGACGATCCTGTTCATCGACGAAATCCATCGATTCAATAAGGGCCAGCAGGACGCGATCCTTCCGTATGTCGAAGATGGAACCGTGACTCTCATTGGGGCAACGACGGAGAACCCATCGTTCGAAGTGAACGCGGCGCTTCTATCCCGGGCTCGGGTTTACGTTTTGAGCGCGCTCGAAGACGAGGAAGTGCACGGAGTGATCCAGCGCGCCCTCGCCGACCCGCGCGGTCTCGATGGCCGAGTAAGTATTGAGACGGACGCCGAGCAGGCGTTGGTTAACCTGGCGAACGGGGACGCGCGGGCGGCGCTGAACATGCTGGAGCTCTGCGCGGCGGTTGCGGAAGGGGCGCCGATCAGCCTGGAGGTGGTCCGATCCGCCATCCAGCAACGGACGGTGCTTTACGACAAGAGCGGCGAGCAGCATTACGATCTGATCTCGGCGCTTCACAAGTCGGTGCGGGATAGCGACGTGGACGGGTCGCTCTACTGGCTCGCCCGGATGCTGGAAGGGGGCGAGGATCCGCTCTACCTGGCGCGACGAATCGTGCGGATGGCGACTGAGGATATCGGGCTGGCCGATCCGCATGCGTTGCCGCTGACGATCGCCGCGCAGCAGGCGATGCATTTTCAGGGGATGCCGGAGGGAGCGCTCGCGCTGGCGGAAGCGGTGGCCTATCTGGCGCTGGCGCCCAAGAGCAATTCGGTATACGTGGCCTACAAGCTGGCGCTGGGCGACGTTCGGGAGAGCCGCAACGATCCCGTTCCGCTCCACTTACGCAACGCACCCACCGGCCTGATGAAGGGGTTGGGGTACGGGAAGGGATACCAATACGCTCACGACTTCGAGGACGCCAAGGTGGACCAGACGCACCTTCCGGACAGCTTGGCGGGGCGAGTTTATTACCGCTCCTCAGGCAGAGGATTCGAGGCGGGAACGCCAGCGGCCGAGGAGAACGATGACTCGAACTAGGTCGAGGAACCCCCATTTCTGTACAATTTTGGCTCCTGACTCGATATCCGCTAATCGTGATCCAGAAAGTTGGCGGCGGTATGGCGAGCGGCACGCATAGGTGCCGGCTACACGTCCTTCGGACGTAGGGGAGGCCGGTGTGGAGACCAGCGGTCCGTTTACTGCTTCGCCGTGGAGGGAGGGATGGGGGCCGCTTAGGCGGGTTCACTTGGTTGGAGCTTCGATTCTTTTGCCGCCCCGGAGCCGACCGTCACTGCGACCTACCCTCCGTTGCGGGCAGAATTCGGGCTCTTGTGGCTTATACCGGAGCAATGTCTAGGTTCTGGCTACGAATCAGGTTCACCTCATGTAAAATAGGTCCTTCGGAATGACCACCCACGAACAGCTGATACGAGCGGTTCAGATGGCCACGCGGAAGCTGGCCAGCAGCGGGAACTTTAACCTGCTGATGAAGGACGTGCTCGCCATCTGTGTAGAGGCGGTAGGCGCGTCCGGTGGCACGATTTATCTTCACGACGCAGCAGCTTGCCGGCTGACGTTCCAGCACGTGCTACCGGAAGATGTAGCCGACCGGTTGCCCGTGAAGGATATTCCCGACGATTTCGGAATGGCGGGAGCCGCTTTCCAAAACCACTCCACGGTGTGCCGTGAGTTTCCCGAGAAGCCCGAGAGCGACTGGAACTCGTTCGAGCGCGCTACGGGGACACCGGTGCGCAGCATGGTCGCGACGCCTCTGATGATGGAGGACGAGACTCCGATCGGGGTGGTACAGCTTCTCAACAAGACCGATGGCTGCTTCGACGAGACGGATATCGCGGTGCTGGACATCGTGGCCGCCGTCGCGACGATGGCATACATGAACTACCGGCTCACCGAGGAGAGCACCCGAGCTTCGACCCTGCTCGGTATGGGCAAGGTAGGCCACGACATCGGCAACCTCGCGGCTTCGCTCTACGCCACTCTCAGCTTCAGCGACATGGCGATGACCGGGCTGAAGGACGAGCTTCAGAAGCAGAAGCCGGAGCCAATGGTTTCGATGTACGTGGAGACGCTCGACCCGATGTTCGACGACCTCAAGATGTCGGTCGACCGGATCGTAGGCTACTCACGGCTGATCTCGGACATGTCGGCGGGGCGCGCGCTTCGGCCAAACAAAAAAGTGGCGCCGATGGCGACGACGATTCAAACGAGCGCCGCTTACCTGGCCACCGACGCCCGGAAGCACCACGTGGCGCTACGTTTCGAGATCGACGAGGAGGCGCCGGCGACCCTCCACGACGAGCTGTACATCTTCCGGATCGTTCAGAACCTCGTAGGAAACGCGATCAAGGCGGTTAAGGAAACCGTGCCCGACGACTGGGTCGGCGGGGCGGAGGATGACGACGATCCGCCGGTATACGGCGAGGTATCGGTCCGGTACGCGTTCGAGAACGAGCAGCACCTGATCGAGGTCAGCGACACCGGTCCCGGCATGACGCGGGCGACCGCGGAGCGGATCCTCTCGGGCAACGCCCGGAGTCAATGGGATAAGGGGAGCGGCTCAGGCTGGGGAATGAAGATCGTTTTGGAGTTGGCCCAGACTCACGATGGCCGAGTGACGATCGACTCGGAGTTGGGGTCCGGCTCGACGTTCCGAGTAGCGATTCCACACTGCGGAGATTGAAAAATCGCGGTTAAGCCGGCCCCGCGTGGCATGGGCTTCCAGCCCGTGTGTCTTATGCCCTTCCTGGGCATGTGAGTCCGCCAAGGGCATCCTGCCCTTGGGACCTCGTTAGACATGAGGGGGCAAGATGCCGGTGCCACTTCCGATTTCTCCACCCCCAACCCCCTCCTCATCGCACATACATCGACGAGGAGGGGGCTCCGGAATGGAACATCGAAGTGGGTGTAACCAGTAACCTATAGGAATGCCGGACGATCTACGCCATCCTGAGCCGCCGTCGGACGATGAGATCGAGGCGCGGTTGAGACGTGCGGTGGAGCGGTCTTTTTCGGTTCCACCTGAGGAGCTGGAGAAAGAGGAAGATATCGAGGCCAGGTTTCGAAAGCTTCAACAGGAGCTGGCGGGACAGGATCTTCCCGATCTTCCGGACGCCCAGACACCAAGGCGGCCGGCGTTGCCGGAGGACGATCCGAGCTTTGCCGCCCAACTTCAGTCGCTGCACGATCGAGCCGAAGGGGTGAAGACGGCGCGGGAGCAGGCGAGTCGGCAACAGGCTCGATCGCATCAGCAGGACCAGAAGAATGCGATGGGGCTCGGCCTCGGGTTGAGCATCGCCTATATGTTCTTAGGGTTTCCGCTGGTTGGCGTGCTGATCGGCTGGGGGATCAATCGGGCGACGGGGGCGACTTTCTGGCTTCCCGTGCTTGGGTTCGTCGGGATGCTTGCCGGGTGCGTCCTTGCTTTTCAGGCCCTTAATCGAGTTAATAAAAATCTGTGACGGGCCATATGTTCGCGAAACGGGTGGCGGCGCTGGTGGCCGTGGCCGTTATCGTGTCCGCTGCCCTCGGGGGTTTGACCGGCGCGGCGGGAATGGTGCTCGGAATCATCGCTACTAGCGTGACAATTCTCGGCTGGTGGCCGCCAATCCGACTGCTTGGGACGGTGGCCGACGAGATCAGCGGGGCGGACCCCGATCTACCGAACCGCAAAGCGGCGACCCTGGGAACGTCTTACGTGGTGGTGATCTTCCTGGTCAAGATCCCGATCTTCCTGCTGCTTGGCCTTTTAGCCAGACACCTCGGCGGGGCGGCCGCCGCTTGCTTTTTAGGGGGGCTCGGTCTGGTATATTTTGTATTGATCTGGTGGCTTCTAACACGCGACCAGCGTGCCGCCTAGCTCCATATGCTCGATTTTCTACACATCGGAACGTCTCTTCTTGCCGCGGAGGAGATTCAGAACGAGGCGCCCAATCACGATCTCGTGAGGCTGTGGTTCTACATCATCCTCATGCTGGTGATCATGTTCGCGGTTCTCGCGAATGCGAAGTCCGGACTTAAAGAGAGAGTGTTCCGAAACCCGTTGACGGCGTGCGCGGAACAGTTGTTCCTGTTCATCGAGAACATGTGCATCGGCACGATCGGCTCGCACGGCCGCAAGTATCTGCCGATGATGATGACGTTTTGGCTGGTCATCTTCATCGGGAACCTGATGGCGCTGTTGCTGCCGTTCTCGCCGACCTCCAGTCTCAGCTTCAATCTCGGTATGGCCCTGATTTCCATCGGGTACGTACAGTACGAGGGAATCAAGGCAAACGGTTTCGGCCGGCATATCTCGCACTTCACCGGTCCGAAACTGACGGGCGCAATGGTGATCGTGTCCGCGATGATCTTCGTCATCGAGATCATCTCCGAGCTGATGAAGAATCTTTCGCTCAGTCTTCGACTGTACGGAAACATTCACGGCGGCCACGTCGCGGTCGAGTCGATGAACAAGCTCGGCGGAGGCTATATCCCGTTCGGAGAGTTTCTGCTCCCGATCAAACTCCTCACCTGCCTGGTGCAGGCGCTGATCTTCACGCTTCTGACCTGCGTGTATCTGTCGCTTGTCACCCATCACGAGGAAGACCACGGGCCTCAAGCGGACAACGCCGCTCACGCCCATTAAATTTGTATCCGCATTAAAGCGAAACTAACTGGAGGAACTAACTTATGCTAGGACTAGGAATTGGAGTTGCCGGGCTCGGTTGCGGAATCGGCCTTGGACTTATCGGAAACGGTGCGCTGCAGGGAATGGCCCGGCAGCCGGAAGCAATCAGCAAGCTGCAGGTTCAGATGCTGATCGCGCTCGCGTTCGTTGAGCTCGTCTTCTTGCTCAGCGTCTTCGTCTTGCCGTTCTTGGTTAAGAGCTAAACCGGCCCCGATCGACCGATCCCCGGGCAGAGACCTGTTCGGGGATCGAAACCAAATTTACAGAGCAACCTGAATTCATGAGCACCAGCGATCAGAAGCCCTCGGCAGCGGCAACTTGGCGAAACGCCGGCATTGGCGTCGTCCTTATGGTGGTAGGAACCTATGTTTCCGCCAACCACCTTATCAAGTTGACGGAGACACTGAAAGAGCAGGGTCTCGAACTCGACTTCGGGATGACCCTCGCCACGATCGGCGTGTTGCTGATCTTGTTCCCTCTCTTGAGGGGATTCTTCATCGTCCCGCTTCAGGATGCGATTCGAGAGCGAAACACGAACCTCGAGCGCACCTTCTCGGAAGCCGAAGAGCTCCGGTCGGAGATGCAGCGGATGCGAGTGGAATACGAGCGACGGCTCGTGGATACCGAGGCGCAGGCTCGCGAGCAGATTCAAGGGCAGATCCGCGAGGCTCAGCAGCTTCGCACGACCCTGATGGACGAAGCGACTCAGAAGACGAACGCGCTCGTCGCCCAGGCTCAACAAGAGATCGCCGCCGAGCGAGACCGGCTCGTCAGCGACCTTCGCGGCTACGTCGTCGACCTAGCTCTCGGAGCGGCCGAAAAGGTCGTTCGAGAGAACATGGACACCGACCGAAACCGACGGCTCGTCAACGAATTTATCGATCAGGCAGAGGTGGTCCGCTAACCCAATGGAAGACACTCGCCTAGGAAGGCGGTACGCCCAGGCTCTCTTCGAGACCGCACGCCAGTACGACATCGTGGCGAGCGTCGAAGACGACCTGACCGGTATTAACTCGCTTCTGGAAAACGACCCAGAGTTCCGAGGTTTTCTTTTCGCGCCTTACACGAGCCGCGACGAGAAGCTGGCGATCTTGGATCGGCTTTTCTCCGACCGAGTTACCGCTTTGACGCTGCAGGCGGTGCGGCTCATGCTCGAAAAACGACGCGAGCATGAGATTCCGACGGTTCGTAGCGAATTCATCAAGCTTCGGAGAGAGCACGAGGGCGTGATCCACGTCACCGTTACTTCGGCCGAGGCGATGGAAACCGTTCAGCGCGATGCGCTGATCTCCAAGCTTTCTTCCGTACTCGGGAAGAGAATCGAAGCCGACTTCGAGATCGACCCTCTCATTATCGGCGGCGTCCGCGTCGCCTACGACAACTACGTTATGGACGGATCGGTCCGCGGAGCGCTGAGCAAGCTTCGCGAGCGCCTCAAGTACGATTTGCTCAAGCGCATCAGCTAAACCCAAGAGACCTCAATGGCCAGTATCAGACCCGAAGAGATCACCGACATCCTCCGAAAAGAGCTCGAGAGGTTCGACCCCGCGGCTACTCGTGAGCACGTCGGAACCGTCCTGCAAGTGGGAGACGGCATTGCCCGCGTCCACGGACTGCCGGACTGCCAGATGGGAGAGTTGCTCGAGTTCCCCAACAACGTGATGGGACTCGCACTCAACCTTGAAGAGGACTCGGTTGGCGCCGTTATCATCGGCGACGACAAGAAGATCAAGGAAGGCCACACCGTCCGAGAGACCGGCCGGATTATGGAAATCCCGGTCGGCATGGGCGTCCTTGGCCGCGTCGTCAACTCGCTCGGCGAGCCGATCGACAACAAGGGCACCATCGTTGGAACGTCGTTCGGCCGCTTGGAGCTGATCGCTCCCGGCGTCGTGGACCGCCAACCGGTTACCCAGCCGCTCCAGACCGGTATCAAAGCGATCGATGCGATGATCCCGATCGGCCGCGGCCAGCGCGAGCTCGTCATCGGCGACCGCCAGACCGGTAAGACCTCGGTCTGTATCGACACGATCATCAACCAGAAGTCGACCCACCTCCCTGGTTCGAGCAGCGAGCCGGTGTTCTGCATCTACGTCGCGATCGGCCAGAAGATGGCGAACGTGGCGCGTATCGTGCAGACGCTTACCGAAGCCGGCGCGATGGAATACACGACCATCGTGGCGGCATCGGCCTCCGACTCGAACGCGATGCAATATCTCGCGCCGTTCGCAGGAGCCGCCATCGGCGAGTTCTTCCGCGACAACGGACAGCACGCGCTGGTTATCTACGACGACCTTTCGAAGCACGCCCAGGCGTACCGCGCCGTTTCGCTCCTGCTCCGCCGCCCGCCAGGCCGCGAAGCTTATCCGGGAGACGTTTTCTACCTCCACAGCCGCCTTCTGGAGCGCGCTGCGAAGCTCTCCGACGAGAAGGGGGGCGGGTCGTTGACGGCGCTTCCGATCATCGAGACGCAGTCGGGCGACGTTTCGGCGTACATTCCGACGAACGTTATCTCGATCACGGACGGCCAGATCTACCTCGAGCCCGACCTGTTCTTCGCCGGCGTCCGCCCCGCGATCAACGTCGGTATCTCGGTGAGCCGCGTCGGTGGAAACGCCCAGATCAAGGCGATGAAATCGGTTGCCGGAAAGCTGAAGCTCGAGATGGCGCAGTACCGCGACGTGGCCGCGTTCAGCCAGTTTGCCTCCGACCTCGACCGAGCCACGCAGATGCAGCTCATTCGCGGACAGCGTCTGACCGAGCTGCTGAAGCAGGACCTTGCCACGCCGTACGACGTCGTGGACCAGGTTATCGCGATCTACTCCGGTGGTACCGGCGTTCTCGATAATCTCCAGAACGACCAGGTCAAGTCGTTCGAAGCGGGTCTTCTGAAGTTCGTCCACGAAAAGTATCCGGACGTGGTGGAGTCGATCCGCACAACCCGGGCCCTTGGCAAGGACGTCGAAGAGACGCTGAAGAAGGCAGTCCAAGAGTTCGCGGCGACGTTCAAATAATTGCTGGATTGCTGGATTGATTGATCGCTTGATCGGGCATCAAAGATAATCCAGCAATCGAGCAATCGAGCAATCGAGCAATCGAGCAATCAAGCAATTTTTAAAGAATGGCAACCCTAAAGGAAATCCGAGCCCGCATTAAGGCGGCCAAGAACATCCAGCAGATCACGAAGGCGATGAAGCTGGTAGCGGCGGCGCGCCTCAAGAAGGCGACCGACCGCGTGCTTGAGGCCCGGCCGTACGCGGACAAGCTCCGCGAGGTTATGCGCTCCCTTTCCTCGGCGGGCGACCTGCCTCAGCACCCGCTCATGACGAAGCGGCCGGTGCAGAAGGCTGTTCTCATTCTTTTGACTTCGGACCGGGGTCTGGCGGGCGGTTTCAACACCTCGCTCACCCGGAAAGCGTCGGAGTTCATCCGGGATGCCGGGTTCGATGTGTCGCTGCTGACGGTCGGTAAGAAGGGGACCCTGTTCTTCGGGCGGCGTGGCTACAAGATTTTGCACACCGTCACGGTGCCCAGCAGCGGGGCTCGGCTGGAAGACGCGATCGAGGTGACCAAGAAGGCGCGCGAGCTATTCGAGTCGGGCGAAGCGGATGCGATCTACGTCTGCTACTCGAAGTTCTACTCGGCGATCCGGCAGGTCCCGCAGATCGTGCAGCTCCTCCCGATCGAGGCGCCGGCGTCCGAAGGGGACGCTTCCGGCGGCCTCGCCTACCAGTTCGAGCCGGATCCGGCGACTTTGCTGAATACCCTGCTTCCCCGCTACTTCCAAACCCTGGTTTGGCAGTCGATGCTGGAGTCGACCGCTTCCGAATTCGGCGCCCGAATGACGGCGATGACGTCGGCGACCGACAACGCGGGCAAGATGATCCAGAACCTAACGCTCAAGGCGAACCGAGAGCGCCAGGCTGCGATTACCAAGGAAATCTTGGAAGTCGTCGGCGGCGCCGAGGCCCTGAACGGCTAGGGAGCGGTCGCGAACAATAACGATTCGAACAGCAGAGACGCTCGGCGAAGAAAGCGCCGAGCGTCTCTGCTGTTTTTCTTGCTGATCGCCTCCCCGGTCGTCTTTCTGGCGAGGATCGTTTCGGACTCCCGCCGGATAGATCGCTTTCGATTCTTAAACGGGCAAGGCCTGATCGGGTCGGGGGTCGGTAACGGATCTGCTGGGCTGATGGAGTACCGGATCTACAGTTGGCGCCAGGACGCTCAATGGGTGCAGCGAGACGCCGCCGCTGAATTGGCGGCATTGGGATACCACCTGAGGTATCAGAAGGACGGAACCAGCATTTGGAAATTCGGCGATCGAGAGGTCGGCATCAAACCTGGTCATAGCAAAAGCAAGCGGGAGGCGCTCCTACGAAAGCGTCAAAAAGAGCCCGGATGGGTTACCGTCATCACCGGAAATGAGGCGCCCGATACATGGATCACGCACATTCGATACGCCGTGGAACCCTCGGAAACGGCTGGAGCAGGCGAGTTTTAGGCCTACATCTTGGCTTTCGGTCTTTGACTCAGAGTCTCGTCGCTGTCTTTGTAGACGTGGGGAGACATGCCGAGCGTTGTTAGATAGGTTCGGAATGCGGGCATCTCTTGGTCGAGGATGTCGACCTTTCGTTCGTCGCCGGAGAGGGTTACCACGATGGAGGTGTTGCCTCGGACGGCGATGGCCGAGACGACGCATTTGTCGGGGCTCCAACGGCGGACGAGGCGGAACGTGGTTCCGTTTGTGCCGTTCACAGTATCCAGCATCTCACCCTTCCACGACTTCAGATTGGCGGCAGTGATGTCCAGCATCCATTGCGCCAAACCGTCCCGATCAAGATCGGGAGTCGGGTTGTAGTCCGCGACGACGTCGTTCATCGCGCCCCGCATTAAGAGGTCTGAGTGAAGACTTCGGAACAGAAAGATTGCCTGAGGGCTGTGCGGAATCTCCTTCCAACCGGAGGGCAGGGCGTACACCAGCGAATAGTTCGCGTAAGTGTCCGGCGATGCCGCCGCGTTCGCCCTTCGAAACCACGCGAAGGCCGCGATGAAGATGAGTCCGATCGCCAGCATCGGCGTGGTCCGGGACATGCTCTTTCGAATCGCCGTGTCCATAACTTATCTTAGAGGGTGCGGAAGGAAACTGCAACCATAAGTCGGTAGCATTTTCGCCTCCGAGTCTGAACTTCTTTGGCGGAGGGAGGCATTCAATAGTTCCTTTGGACTAAGCGCCCGAGCTTCGGTCCAATAGCCGGTCGAGCTCTTCGTCGCTTGCCTGAGCGTAGTCGTCGAAAATCCTTTGCCGCTCTTCCCTCTGCTTGAACCTAAGCTCGCGGCGAAGCTTTCCTTCGAGGAAGCGGATCTTATCTTCGCGGGTTTCGAAGATAAGCTTGGGGACCGGGGTCGGCTTGTTGTCGCGAATCGCCACCATCGTCACCCGAGCGGTGTTCGTGTGCCGCCGGATGTTCTGCAGGATATTCTCCGCGTAAACCTCGATCGTCACCTCGACGCTGGTACGCCCCGCGTAGGAAACGTGGCCGACAAAGGTGACGAGCTCGCCCACCTCGATCGGTTCGAGAAAATCGACCCGATCGAAGCTAGCGGTGACGCAGATCGTGCCCGCAAAGCGGGAGGCGGTTGCGTAACCGCACAGGTCGATCTTGGAGAGGATTGTCCCTCCGAAAACCTTCCCAAGGAAGTTCGCATCGTTCGGCTCCATCACCAAAGCCATTTCGACGCGAGTCTCCGAAACCCGCTTTGCCGTAAGTTCGCTCACGGGTTCATTGTGAACACTCCGGAAGCCCCCTCCTCGTCGATGTTTGTGCGATGAGGAGGGGGTTGGGGGTGGAGAATTCCGGGCTTGATGTTTGATGAGTGATGGCTTGAAGAGCCCCAGCCTCTTGGCCATCAAGAACAATTTTAGTTCACCCCATAACCCAGGGATGATGGTCATTCACAAATTAGGTTTATGTTTATCTTGCCCGTAGCCCGGGGATTTATCCCCGGAGGAGCCTTGAACCGCAGCTACGGACCATCGCAAAAACCCTGGTGCGTGTTCTGGTTGCCCACGATTGTTGGCGGAAGGGACGGCGAAGAATGAGGTCGCCACCTTCAGGGCTCGGAGGTATGGGTGCTCTCATGACCAGGGCTTCGCCCTTCGCTTTAGAAGGTCGCGCTTTCAGCGCTGATGCCGGATTTTGGCGACTACATCGGGTTCTAGAGGATTGACATGGCCTGTTTAAGTGCGGACTACGGGCCATATCAGACAAGGGGAATCTAGCCCGTTCGTCTCCGACCATCAGATCGGCCCTCGTGAGCACTAGTCCGGGGCCCGCCCCGCGAACGCGAGGTTCTCGCCCTGAATTCGAGCCCGGACTAACCAGCAGACCGCTAACCGCCCATCAACCCTGGAACATCGAATCCGACAAGCCGGTGTTGGTCTTGATGGAATCGTAAGTGGTGATTCCAGCGACTCGGTTGTCGACGTTTTTCACCGTCATCCGAGTGGGCATCCAGACGCCGCCCTCGTTCTTCGGGTTTTCGTAGATGAAGGTGGCGAGTTGCCGGCCGCTCTGGTTGTACCATTCGCGCTTCGTCACGTACTTCTTCTGCGGGTCGATCCAAATACGATGGCGGCTCGTGTCGTCAAGTCGCTCCGGATAGGTCAGATCGAATACGACATCTCCCGTAGCCCGGTCGTTGCGGACGAATCTGGCTTGGAACAACCCCTCAAACAGCGACGGGGTCAACAGACCGAAATCGAGCGGCGTCTGCCGCCGGCCCGGTTTGCCGGTCAGATCGAGGCGCTGGTGGAAGCTGCGCATCTTGATCGTTTGGATCGGCCCGTTGAGGACGTAGACGACGGTCGTATCCTCGACGCTCGCTTCCAGGCGGACCTTGAACGGCTCCTTGAAGTAAATCGTGGTGGTGTCGAATCGGTAGGAGTTACCGAACGAGTCATTGATCTTCCGAAGCTCGCGCTGGTCGGCCTTTACCTTGCGGGCCACGAACGTAGCGTCCTTAAGGTCGGGCTGAACGAACGACTGAATGTTTTGGGCGCCCTGCGTGAGTGCAAGAACCGCCACCGCGGTGGTGATGATCATGGGTTGAGTTTATCCTTCGCGCTTCCCGAACCATTCGAAACCGAGCGACGCCATTGATCCGGCAAGGTGAAAGGTTGGATACACTGTAACTTATCGTGACGTCCGATCCGGTGGCGCGTTACCTTTCGCTCAGGGGCTCGAAGACCCTTGTCGCATCGCGCTTGCGCCCCATGACGGCGGGCGAAATCATCGATGCGTCGCTGAGGCTCTATCAGCAGCTCGGACTTTCCTTTCTACGCCTAACCGTAGTCCCCGCGCTCCTTTGTCTCTCGGCCGTCGCCTTCGTGATGGTCTACGTGTTGCCGGGGCTACTCTACAGCCAGGACAATGGCGAGTTTTCCCGCCACATCGCCGATGTAGCGCTCGCCATTCTCATGGCGGTTTTCTTTGGCGGCCCGCTCTTCATGACCGGTCTTTCCTACACCACGGCGCTGGTGGTGAGCCTGGTGTCCGACTACATGGTGGGGAATGCGGTGGACCCCGGCGCGGCCCAAGAAGTGGCGCGGCGGGCTCAGCCCCGGCTCCTTCTCGTTACTTTCCGCGAGCTCCTCCTCTCGCTTTCCGGAATCCTCGTCGCGGGCGCCGTCACCTTGTTGGGAGAGTGGCTGACGAAAATGACCCCGGAGACGAGCGCCACCGGCGGGATCGTTGTGCTTCTCGGCCTGTTCGGGGTGTTCGGCGGGTTCATGATCTGCCTCTCGGTGCTTGCGAGCGACGCATTGGTCGCGCCGGTGACCGTGTTGGAGGACCTCGGCCCCAAGATGGCGGGCAAGCGGGCGCGCGCCCTGATGAAGAAGGTGCCGTTCCATGGCCCCGGGACTGCGGCGGTATGGAGCGTTTACATCTTAATCGGCTTCATGGTCGTGGTCTTATGGGGCGGGATCGAGATTTGCTTTTCCGTGCTGGAGGTTCCGGGACATTTCCACGGCCTGACGTCGGGACTTCCGCTTCAACCGATATTCCAGAAGGCGCTGGAACTGCTGCCCGCCTTTATCGCCATTTGGACCGTCATTCCCGTGTGGGCGACGACGGTGACGATGCTTTACTACGACCGCCGAATTCGGCTGGAGGGGTTCGACATTGAGATCTTGGGGCGTGACCTTGCGCGGAGCTCTCGTACGAGCCGTTTTGAGCTGTAGCCTCACGCTCGTCGTGAGCTTCGCGTGGTCGAGCGATTTCGCATCGCTGGCCAAGCGCGTCCACGCGGCGCCGACCGATGAGGCGGCGATCGGCATCGTCCGATCGGATCCGGACGCCTTGAACGATCCGGATATCAGCTCGGAGCTGAACGAGTCTGGCTCGAGCGACAAGGAAACGAGGGCGACCCTTCAGTCGATGCTAGAGCTCCGATCGATGAATGAAGGGGCGGTGAGCAAGGCGGACCCATCCGGGGTGGTCAAACAGATCAAGAACTCCCCCTTTTACTCCGATGCGGGAGTGGCGGAAGGCTCGAACTGGCTCGGCGCGGCCCTGGAGAGGCTGAAGAACCTGCGGTTCAACATGCGCCCGCCGAACGTCGACGCTCCCAACGTCAATCTCAGTTGGATCACGTATGTGATGTGGGGCGCCCTCGCCGCCGCGGTCGGCTTTTTAATCTTCCTCGGCGTCAAGCATTTCTCGTGGAAGGGTCAGCTCGCTCGGAAGGCCAAGGCGGTCTTGGAAGACGACGAGCCGGAGCGAACACTCGACGAGTGGCTGAAGGCGGCCGACGAGTTTGCCGCCCAAGGGGCTTACCGCGAGGCGGTGCGCGCTCTGTACCTTGCATGTCTGCTCCGCTTCGACGAGCACCGGGTCGCGAGGTTTGACCGGCATGAGACGAATTGGGAGCATCTTTCGCGCATCCACGCGAGCTCGCGCCGTCCGGCGGGGCTGGATTTTGGACCGCCGACAAAAGCGTTCGACCGGATCTGGTACGGCAAACGAACCGAGGGGATGCCGGACGTCGATCTCTTCCGAAATTGGTATCTGGGCCTCTCGAAGACGCTCAAGGAAGGATCCGCGTGAAACGGCTCCGTTCCCTTCCTAGCTTCGTGTGGGTGCTCCTGGGGTTGCTGGCGATTTCGTCTTCGATCCTTTCGCTGGGCCAGCGGGACGACACGGCCAAGCCGAGCGCGGACTCGTATTCACCGAGCGGAACCGCCGCGCTTGCCGAGCTGCTGAAGCGGAATGGATACGACGTGAGGATCGACCGACATCCGCGACCCCGCCTGGCTTCGAACGATGTCGCGGTCACATTTTCGATGACCTACCAGGGTCCGACCATCGGGGAGACCGACACGACGTTCCGGCATGAGGTGTTCAAACAAATTCGTGCAGGCGGGCGGGCAGTTGTCTTCTCCATTCCGGCCAATTTTCGCTCGGAGAGCCAAGCGTTACTGGCCTCGACGCCGCAGAAGGTGACGATTCGTGGCCGTCCGGGATCGCTCTCGATGCTTGTCTCCTCTAATCTGTCGGATGAATTTGACGACTGGGCGGCCTCGAATAAGGTGCCGAACATCGGGCTTTGGGATACTTCCGAAGGACCGTTAGTGCGGGCGTATCAAATCGGAAAGGGGCGGGTGCTGTATGCAAAGAGCGGATCGTTCGTTACAAACCGGTTCCTCGACCGGGGGGACGATGCCCGGGCGGCGCTAGCGCTCATCGGCACAATCGCCCGACCCGGCGACCACCTCGTCTTTGCCCAAGCCTCGTTCGGGGACGTCGATAATCCTGGGTTGATGGAGTCGATCGGCGCTTGGGCGTACGCGGGCTGGCAGCAGATCCTTTTCCTCGGCGTGGTGGTGGTGTACACGCTCGGCAAGCGGTTCGGGATCCCGGAAGAAACGCGGCCACCCCAGCGGGGAGCGCGCGACCTTTTGGAGGCGCTCACCTACACCTATCACCGGGGGAAACAAACGAAGGCGGCGATGGCGGCAGCGCTGGAGAGGACGAACAACGAGATCAGCAGCGCGCTCCGGCTCCCGCGCGACGCCGTCCGCGCCGATCGCGACCGACACCTGCCGGAATCGCTCGCGGTGGCGCTGACGCGCCTGCAGGCCGCGTCGGAGATGGAAGCCCGCACTCCGCCCGAGCGGGCACTCGAGCTGATTGTAAAGGCGCGGAAAGAAACAGACCTGTTCTTGGGCGCCCGGCGGGGGCGTGCTACGGAGTTTCGATAGAGCATTTACCAACTCACTCCATAGGCGACAGAGTTCTTGCTCGGGCAACCTGCCTCTCCAGATACCGAGTCGGCGAGAACCACCCATCGGCGATCGGCGCCGCTTACAAGAACCTTCCCCCCACCCTGCCTTCCCTCGCGGAGCTTTTTGCGTTGCATTTCTCCCAACGATGCTCCTAACCGCCGAAGGCAATCTGACCCAACGTACATCCAACCGAATCCAGCCCCGAAGGTGGCGTAATACCAAAGCGAAGGGTGAGCGAAGCGTAACCCTGGTAACGGAGCCACCCACCCCCTTCGAGCCCTGTAGGGGCGATATCACCAAAGCCGAGAGATATCACCAAAGCCGAGAGATATCACCAAAGCCGAGAGGAGGTTGATCGTGGACAGTTGATATCGCCGCTTTCAGGGCTCGGAGGGTTCATCGGCTCGATACCAGGGTTACGCTTCGCTCACCCTTCGCTTTGAGACACCGCGCCTTCAGCGCTGACTCAGGGATCTGCGCGGGGAGGCACCTTCGATTAATAGGAGATGACCTCGTGAGAAGCGCAACGCGACACCTTCCCAGGAAACGGTCCTCGTAAGCAGGACATTGACATCCAAATCTAAACATCGCCACGCGATCAGCGGCAGTGGCCATTGCGTCTGCAATTACGCCGATTCTCCAAGTAACAAGTAGCGCTATCCTGGCGAGGGGGAACCTGGCCCATGCGATACAATGGGTTCATGAAGCGACTGCTTATCCTCCTTGGCCTTCTGATCTCCACGGCCGCCTTCTCTCAACAGTTCGGCGCCCAACCAAGCCCGGCGGAGATGGCGAAGGCTACGGCGGAGTTGAAGAAGTTCGAGAGGGATTACAAGACGGCGAAGGCGGCCTATACCAAGGCGCCGAAGAATCCGAAGGCTCGAGACAAGTTTGAGGAAGCCGCCACCAAGTACGGCCACGCCAGCATGGAGTCTCCGGCGTTGCCGGCTAAGGTCAAGTATCGTCAGGCGCTCCGGATTTACCGGGAGGTGCTTAAGATCAACCCGAATAATCCGGTCGCGAAGAAAGAATCGGACATGATGATCGCGATCTACAAGCAGATGGGCCGGCCGATTCCGAAGTAGGGAATACTACGGCGACGTAAATGGCCCAGATCGATGCCGACGGACGGCGACAATCCGAGACGAAGTTCGTCTGGTTCGCGGTAATCGTCGCCGTTTTATTCGCCGCCTTTCCTGCCATCTACGGAGCACTCAGCGCTCCCTCTGGATCTCGCTACGTCGGCTACCAGTACAACACCGACGACCATATGGTCTATGCCGCTTGGATGCGCCAGGCGATGGACGGCCATCTGTTCTTCGACAACCGGTTCACCACCGATCCGCAACCGGGACTCACCGTCCATCTCTACTTCTTCGTTCTCGGCCTAATCGCCAAGGTCACCGGAATCGCCGTCGCGGCAACCCTTGGGCGGCTCGGATTCTCGGCGCTCTTCATCTGGCTTGCTTACCGCTTGGCACGGCGTGTAACCGATGAGCTTTTCGCCGCGCGGCTGGCGGTGGCGCTCACCATCATCGGCGGCGGGCTCGGGTTCCTCTACTGGCACAACTTCGGGCCAGAAGGGCCCGTCGACATCTGGCAGCCCGAAGGTTTTGTCTTCCCTTCCATGCTCACTAACGGGCTGTTCATGGTCAGCCTGTGTTTGATCCTCACCACCTTTCAAGCGTTTCTAGACGCCCGAACCAGTTGGCGGGCGGCGGGAGTGGGCGCGGTGGCGATCGGCCTGCTGATGAACATCCACAGCTACGACGTGCTTATGGTCGCGCTGGTGATGGTCGGCTTCCTGGGCGCCGCCCTCGTGCAGCGCCAAGTAACCCGCGACTGGCTCCTGCGCTCCGCGGTAATCGTTGCGGGAGTCTTGCCCGCCGCCCTCTGGTTCAAGCACGTCCTCGATAACGACCCGGTCTTCCAGGCGCGAGCGGCCACGGAGACGTACTCGCCCAATTTCAGGCAAGTCGTTCCCGGATATCTCGTACTGATGCTATTCGCGTTCGTCGGCGCGGCCATGCGGACGGCCGATGCCGGAACGCGAAAGCGGAGAGTCGTCGGTATCGCCCTCGCCATCCTCTTGTTCGCCGGAATGTATCTACTCGCCTCGAACCACACCGGCGGCTACTTCATGGGAATTCCGGCGTTCGCGGGAGCGCTGCTCCTGGCGATCGCCGCAGTTACCCTGGCCTCGGACGAGAGTCCGGGGTGGAACCTCCTCTTCTCTTGGGCCGTGATTGGTACCGTAGCCGTCTACTTCCCTGGCCTCTTCCAGCGGAAACTCACGATGGGGCTTAGCGTTCCCTGGGCGATCTTGGCCGCCTTCGGTCTCCATAGCATGCTTCGCACTCAGGAGCGATCCGTCCGAAACCTCGTCGTGGCCCTATGCACGATCCTGCTCGGAGCGACCTCCGTGCGGTGGCTTGCGCGTGAGTTGCAATTCATCGGGACCGATGTCTCCAACACGACCCGCCATCCGGTGTATCTCGAAACCGACGTGGTCGCTATCCTCGACTACCTGAACTCGCAACCCGGGAAAAAAGTTCTCCTCGCCCTCCCGGGTACGCCGGCTCAGGCACGAGACAGCCAAACCGGCAATCCGATCCCGGATACTTTCCTCAAGCCGGTTTTGCCCGATTTGGCGCCGTTCGCATCTGGCCTTACCGGGGCCTACACCTACGCCGGACACTGGAGCGAGACCCCAAACTACACCCACCGAGCCGGGGAGATGTATCGATTTTTCCTCCGCGAGCCTCTCCCTCAAGTCCGTAACGTCATGAGCGACGAAGAGCGAACAGCGTTCGCCCGCGGAATCCACGCGAACTACGCGATCTTGCCTGCCCAGGAGACGGTCAACTACCTGCCCCTAGTAACCGCGGAGCAACTTGGCGAAGTGGTGGTCAAAGGATCGCGATTTAGCTTGGTCAAGCTGCGAGAGTAAGGCAAAGTCCATAAACGGGTTGGGTTGGAGCCGAATCTCCGATACATTAGGTCCGCGCAACGGCGCGAAGGAGAATCTATGCGATTGAGATGGATCACGGGATCGGCGGTCCTTATTGGAATATTCGGCGCAATCGGCTGCGGCGGCTCTGGCAGTAACGTCAACAATCCGAACGGTTCGGCCGCCGGCGACTGGGTCGGATCGTTCTCAGAGGCTCGACTCGCCGGCGCCTCCTCGGGCGACCTGGATATCCATTATTCTCAGAGCGGGGCGGACGTCAGCGGAACCGCGCGGCTGACCGTCGTAACAAGCGGCGTGACCGCCTCGTACATCGGGACGGTTACCGGAACGGACGCCGGCGGAGATATCGACGCCACCATCACTTTCAACCCCGCTCTGCCGGGCGGCCAAACCTCCGTCCACCTCGTCGGCACCGTCGACGGCGATTCGTTCTCCGGCACCTACACGTCGGACGGGGAAAGCGGAACGGTTACGCAGAGCCACTTCACATCGACCCCGGTGGTGACAAACGGCTCGACCTGGCTTGGAACGATCACCAGCGCCTCCGACAACATTCCCAAGACATTTCGCGTGGTGGCGACATCGACGGGCGACTCGAGCTTCGCCGGAACGTCCCTAATCGGCACGGATGTCGCCGGGACCGTGGCGGGCGTCCAGATCGGCAACCGGGTGACCTTCACCACCACTTCCGGCGCGACCGGCTTCGTCTGCACCGGAACAACGACGAGCAACGTCGTTGCGGGAACTTGGGTGAGTACGGCGTCGACGGCGACGCACGGGACCTTCTCGATCGCCAAGCAGTAGACGCCTGCCGTACTTTGTACGGCAGGCAACGTCCGCTCTTCGCTAGCGCGAGGAGCGGGCAGCTCGGAGGCGGCTCATGGCTCGCTCGATCTCGAGAACGGCGTCCTCGGCCTGCGTAGCGCTGTCCTCGCCCCGGAGCGCCCGTCGGGCGTTCTCCAGGGTTCGCTCCGCTTCCGAGATGTCGATCTCTCGGGCGAGTTGCGCTTCGTCGGCGAGGACCGTTACTTTCTCACCCTGCACTTCGGCGAAGCCGCCGCCGACGTACACGAAGTGCTGATTTCCCGCATGGTCGCGGTACTCCAACAGCCCGGGCCGCAATGCGGCGACGAGCGGGATGTGGCCCGCCCACACGCCGAAATAACCTTCCAACCCTGGCGCAATCACCGATTGCACCTCTTCCTCGACGACCGACTTATCGGGCGCCACTACGGAAAGGTGGAAATCTCGCGGCATGAGGTTAGGCCACCGCCTGCAGCTTGCGCGCCTTCTCGCGGACGTCGTCTAGACCGCCGCAGTAAAGGAACGCCTGCTCGGGGATATCGTCCAGGTTTCCGTCGACCAGCTCGCGGAACGCCGCAACCGTCTCCTCGACCGGAACGAACCGGCCAGGGTTACCGGTGAACTGCTCGGCGACGAAGTTCGGCTGCGAGAGGAACCGCTCGATCTTTCGAGCGCGAGCGACCAGTGTCTTGTCGTCGTCCGAAAGTTCGTCGATACCGAGGATCGCGATGATGTCCTGCAGCTCCTTGTACCGCTGCAGCGTCTGCTGCACTCGGCGGGCGACGTCGTAGTGAGCCTGGCCGACCACGCGGGGGTCAAGGTTCTTGGACGTCGAGGAGAGCGGGTCGACCGCCGGGTAGAGACCCTTCGAAGCGATGTTCCGGTCGAGGTACACGTAAGCGTCGAGGTGAGCGAACGTGGTGGCCGGGGCCGGGTCGGAGGGGTCGTCGGCCGGGACGTAGACGGCTTGTACCGAGGTAACCGATCCCTTCTTAGTAGAAGTGATCCGCTCCTGGAGGCCGCCCATTTCGGTGGCGAGCGTCGGCTGGTAGCCGACGGCGCTCGGCATACGTCCGAGAAGCGCCGATACCTCGGAGCCGGCTTGGACGAACCGGAAGATGTTGTCGATAAAGATAAGAACGTCGCTGCCGACCACGTCGCGGAAGTACTCCGCCATCGTGAGAGCGGTGAGGGCGACGCGGAGGCGTGCGCCGGGCGGCTCGTTCATCTGGCCAAAGACCATCGCCGTCTTGTCGATGACGCGGAGCATTTGGCCGCTCGCGTCCTTGAACTCGGTCTCCGACATTTCTCGCCAGAGGTCGTTCCCTTCGCGGGTGCGCTCACCGACGCCGGCGAATACCGACACGCCCGAGGCTTCGACCGCGATGTTTCGGATGAGCTCCTGGATAAGAACCGTCTTTCCGAGACCGGCTCCGCCGAACAGTCCGATCTTTCCGCCCTTGTTGAACGGAATCATCAGGTCGACGACCTTTAGACCGGTCTGCAGCAGTTCCACCTTCGTCGACTGTTCGTCGAAGCTTGGCGGATCGCGGTGGATCGGCAGGCGCGGCGCGCCCGTGGGTGCCGGAAGGCCGTCGATCGGGTCTCCCGTGACGTTGAAGATTCGGCCGAGGGTGTCGTTACCCACGGGCACCGAAACCGCGGCGCCGGTGTCCACCGCTTCCATTCCACGGACGAGACCGTCGGTGGTTGAGAGGGCGATGGCGCGGACGATGTCGTCTCCGAGGTGCTGGGCAACCTCGCAGATGAGAGTCTGGCTTCGAGCGGGGTCCTTGATCTCCAACGCGTTGTAGATCTCGGGGAGGGTGTCAGCCGTGAATCGAACGTCCACGACCGGTCCCACGACGCTAATGATCTTGCCGGTTCCGGGCATGCTTGAGTAAATCTCCTACGATGGGTTACGACCGATTCGGCCAGACCCAATCGGAGAAGGAGTATACCTTCGCCCCGCTCCAAGCGGCTACTACGCTTTCAGGTTTACCGCTCGGCGGCGTCGCAACTGAGTTTCGATCTCTTGGCCGTAAACTAGAGGAAGATGGAGGATGTAGCGGCGTCGGCAGATTTTAAGCTCGGACGGCACGAGCCGGGAGCCGGAATGGTCGCGCATCGCTACGCCAACGTTTATCACCGGGAGAAGGGGCGGCTCGTCATCGCGCCGAAACGGGACCAGATCGGCCTATTCCTCGCCCTCGCCCGGCAGATCGATGGGCCGTTCCGGTTCGTCTACGTTCTTCTCGGTCCTTTCGGACGATATGCCGAAGGACGCTACGAGTTGTCGGTACGTCTCGACCACGAATCTCTCGAGCTCCTGCTCGATCAATTTCGCCTTTTCTTTCAAGGGGACGCCCGGCACCACGTCTTTATCGGTAACGATTCGCCGGAACCTTTACTTTTTTACGATCAGCACGACCTTATCTATGCCTATGGCCCCGCCGAACGGTACGTGCCGCTCCTCGAGTCGCAGGGCCTCACGCCGGGGGTCCCGGAGATGCCCAGCCCCCACTCGCACCACATTAGGCCCGAATTCGACGTCGTCGCGGAGGAATTGTTGTCGGGTCGAGACTGGAAAACGGGGCCGCTGTTGGAAAGCGATTAATTCCAGGCCCCTCCTGGTCGGCGATGTTCGTGCGACGTCGAAAAGTTGGGGTGTCCGTAATGTCCGGCGGACCGCCGCAGGGACCGGCGCAGGGGACCGGGCGAGACGCCCGGGGTCTGGGGAGTGGGCGAGGACGCCCGCGCTCCTGGCGGGCGGAACGGCGACCTACGGTCTTGGACGGAGGCGGGTTACAGACCAGATTAGGTTCACGACGTCGTCTTTGAAGACGTCGTCGTGGCCGCCGCCGGCGGCCGGGTTTCCTTCGTAGCAGATGCGGCTGGCATCGATATTCAGAAGGGTAGGCCCCGTCGGGAAACTATATTTGGATAGGTCGGGCGGGTCGACCACCATCGAGAACTCTCCGTTCCTGCCGATGTACGTCGCCTCCCGGAATCCGCCAAGCCCCTTTGCACCGAGGCGACAAATGCCGAGATAGCCGGCGGCGAGGCGGCCGTTGTTCGCAAGCGGGTAGTAGACCCCGTTTGCGGTGTCGTAGCCAGTGAAGATACTGGCGATCGCGCCATCCGTGTGGGTGAGCAGATGCTCCTCACCGGTGTACCAACTCGAGGCGATGGCCCCCTGAACGGTGCAAAGAGAAGTAATCCGGTGCCCAGGATGCGCGCCGCTCCTCGCTTTCATCTGGGGACGGAAGATCGCCGCGAACGAGTGCCAGCGGCTACTTTTCGCCCGCGTCCCCACGATCGTGCGGGCCGCGTTTACCACGACCAGCCCCCCAAAGCTGTGCCCGATAAGGTGCAGCGGCCGTTCGCCCAAATCGCATGCGGTAACAAGCTTGCGGACAAACTGGCCCAGCTCAACCCCCGCTTGAACTCCCTTCCGCTGCATGGCAAAGAATGCGAGCTGATTGTCGAGCATCGAAGTCATCGCACGCACCGAACTGTCCGGACCGACGGTGGATTGAACCAGTCGAACCGGCGCTCGTGCGATCGCGGCAAGGATATCGCGGGCGTTTCGCGCCCGGTCCCCTTCGTCGAGCAGCCGTTCGCGGAAAACCCCAGACAGAGGTTTCTCCGCTTTGGCGGCAATCCACGAAACGATGGCGCAGATGGCCAATAAAGCCGCCCCTGCCACGTATCCCCAAAAGTTTTGGGGTCCATAAGCAAAGGCGGCGAGGGCCAGCAGAGAAACCGGGGTGCGGAAGAGGAAAGTAAAGAGCAGGAAAATCAAGATCGGCGTCAGGCAAAGTAACTGAGGGCCGATCCAAGCGACCACCTGGATGAATGGGAATCCTTTCGCGGGCTGAGTGCGCCCCGCGATCGTGCGTTTTCGCCGATAGAGAATCTGGAAAATCAGGAGGATCAGGAAACTGACGGCGACCCAGGTGATGACGCCGATAACGATTCGCCCGGTGCCCGTCATCTGTTCCCACCAAGGTATCTGCGAGAGCGCATTTCCGACTTTGTCGACGGCCTGATCCAGCCAAGACGTACCGGTCTGACCGCTCTTGCGCTTGGACACGAGCTTCCAAATGAACCCAGCGATGGCCGGCAAGCCGACCACCGCCAGTAGGAACTTGCCCAAGGTGCCGATCCCGGTCAGCCAATCGCCGGCTGGCTTCGGCTTCTCGGTTTGATCGAGGAGAAAGCCCTTCGCCTGGCTCTCCCAATAGCAGCGCCAGAGCGTGCAGACCTTCTCGTCCAAGGTCGGCCGCTGCTCCACGCCCCGGTATTTATAGGCGTTGAGCACTTGAGTTAGCGTGTGAAGGCTTGCCGGATCGGAGGCAAGCGCCTCCGTGTCGGGGAGGACGTTGCAAGCGAGCTGCTCGAACAAGTGTTCGAAGTCGTCGACCAAGTCTCCCGCGCTCTTTTGGGCCGTGAACGTCGGATTGGGCTCGAAGGTGCGCTCAACGAGTTCCAGAAAGGACGCTTTATCGCGGCGCCCCGCGCGGTCGAGCCAAATGTCTTTGCCGGGGTCGGAGTTCCAATGGACGGCGAGGAATAGCGGACGGTATTGCTCGTCGACACCAAACTTCCCTCTCCGCCAAAGCATCGAGAATCGGCTGACGAGGCGATCGTAGGCCTGAACGCCGCCGAGGTAGTTGCGGTGCCAACCGTGACTCACCACGAAGATGTCCGAAATGTTCTGACTACCGATCTGCTGAACGTAAGCCTTGACCTGGTCGGCAATGATCTGGTTCTGAAACGGAAATCGGCTCTCCAGCACTGGAATGAGAAAGAACGGCCGATCTCGGCGAAAGTCGCTGTTGGCGCCCGGGCGAATCGTAACCCCCGGCCAGAATGGATCGGTCAGCGCCTTTTCGACCGTCTCCCGGTCCAAGTTGCCCGTCACCTTCGCACCGTCTTCCTTCTGGAACCTCTTTGTGGCCTCCTCCAATTGCTCTATCTGCCCAGAAACGCCCTGAGGCGGGAAGTGGCCCTTCCGAGTTAGGAACGTCCGCCATTCGGCGCGCCGATCCGAGTCCATATCCTTGAGCCGGACAGACCCTTGCGAATCGATGTGAGGCTCTTGGACCAGGAAGTTCCAGTGCATGATTCTCCTTCTATCGGATTCAGGCAGCACGTTCGTTGCTGATCGCGATATATAACTAAGATAACATAAAAATCGAAATCTGCGTGATTTACGGAACATCCTGCTTTGTTTTGAGAGACAAATCCTGGCGATAGCTCCGCGCCTCGGCGGCGCATCGAGGGCCCGAACTTCATGCTGGCTGCCCGTGCAACGTTCAACGGACGCAAGGTCCTAGCGGAAAAACGTTGACGCAACCTCAGTTGAACCTAGCGTGTTATAATCGGGGCGGCCTCTAGCGGCAGCCGACATCCACCCATGAAGCGTTTCTTCAACTGGCTTAAGGCCGTCTTCAACCGCACGATGGACAAGGTCGAGGACCCTGACATCATGCTCGATCAGGCGCGCCGCGATATGCAGGGCGCGCTCGTCTCTAATAAGGAGAGGGCCGTTCAGGCCATCACCCAAAAGAATCGTCTCCAGATGATGCTGGACGACGAGCGAAAAAAGGCGGCTCAGCTCGAAAGCCAAGCCACCATGGCTCTCAAGCAGGGCGACCGCGAGCTCGCGACTCAGTTCATGCGCGAGAAGATGAACCACGACGCGACGATCGCCACGCTCCAGCAGTCGTACGAGCAAGCCGTGGCGACCGTGGACCAGGTCAAGATCGCGATCAAGCGTCAAGAGGAGGAGGTCCGCAAGAAGACCGCCGAGGCGCTCGCGATGAAGGCCCAGTGGAAGCAAGCGCAGATCCAGAACTCGATCTCCAAGGCGCTCGAAGGGCTCACCTTTGAGAACCAGTTCGAGGGATTCGGCGCGGCCCAAGAGCGGATCCGCGAGGCGCAGAGCGAAGCGGCGGCTCGTCAAGAGATGATGGGAACGTCGCTCCAGGGGCGCGTGATGTCGATGGAAGACAAGACGCGCGACATGGAAGCGGAGAGCGAGCTTGCCAAGCTGGAAGAGCGCCTCGGCCTTCGCCAGCCGGTGACGCCGGTCACCACGGATCAAACGGTTTCCGTCTCCGCGGCTCCCGGCGCGGTTCCCGCTCCCGCGGAAGCGGCGGCTCAGTCCGAAGCCGAGCGGCAGATCGAAGAGCTCGAGCGACGGCTTAAGGGACAGTAGTCGAATAAAAACGACAAGGGTGGCGGAACCGGCCGGTTCCGCCACCCTTGTCGTTTTTATGGATCGTGTGGGATACCATACGGTTCATGAACCGAGTTTCCGCAGTTGCTCTTCTCACGATCGTCGCCATGGCTTCGGCATTTGGCCAAAGAGGAGAGGGAGCGCGGATTGCGATCAAGAGGGCGCTCGATCCGGCGGCGGCGACGATTCCGAAAACGCCGGTGAAGACGACCGTCGAAGATCTACTGGCGGCGGTGCGGCCCCCGGCCCTACAGCCGGATTCAAAGGGAGCGGAGTACCAGAACCGCCGGATCGGGCCGCTGGAGAATACGATGTGGCAGGTGACCGCCACCATCAAGCAGATCATCCTGCGAGCGGACGGCGACTACTATATGGTGATCGAGGGCGCGTCGGGCGCGCGTACGGTCGTCGAGGTTCCGGACCCGCGGCTCTGCCCCAAGAGCAAGCTGATCAAGCAGATTCAGCATGTGCGGAACATGCTCGCCAAGCGGTTCGGGCCGACTCCGATGCCGCAGGACGTTAATCAAAAGGCGACGATCACCGGGGTCGGGTTCTTCGGAATGCAAGGGCGCAGCCTGCAAGGGCGGCAGAACAACGGAGCCCGTCTGATGCCCGGCATCGACATTTCGTTCGATAAGTAAACGCCGATCGTGGCACTGGCATCTTGCCAGTGGGTCCCAAGGGCATCCCTGCCCTTGGGACCATTCACACGACCAGGATGGTCGTTAAGGTTCATCGGCTGGGAGCCGATGCTACTTCACCTCCGCAGTTAAGCGATCACCACTTTTCGTCGCCGTTGTCCAGCCAGGGGAACCACTGGGGCATGTTGAGCGTGTCGACGGTATTGATGTCGGCGGGCCATCCCGAAGTGGGGAGCGACTTGTACGATGCCGGCATCTTGCGGTACCTCGCGTGGGTGTCCGCGAAGACGTAGTTGGAACCGCCCAAGTGCCTGTCCAAGATCGAGTGGCCGTCGGGCGCCTTCCAGCGATTCGGGGCCATTAGCTCATAGTGAGAGTTCGACTGGCTCTCGATGATGAAGACCTTGCTCGAGGGGGTCGTGATCGAACCCATATCGCCGCCGGTCAACGAGAAAAAGTTGCCGGTCGGCTTTTTGAAGAAGAACTGGTTGAGGGCGTAGCTAAGCGGCTTACCGGTTACCTTCACTCCACTTCCCTTCGGCCAGTCGGCCGCGCCGCTGTTGTCGTCGGGGCACTTGAACATGTCCACGTTCTTGGTGTAGGGCAGGAGGAGGTCGGCCCAGTTCAGCTCGGCCTTCCCTTCGCCGGCGTGCCAGGCGAAGACGGTGAAAGGAGGTCCGACATAGGTCGACGGGTAGTTGGCCATCGGCAACATGTCGTCGCTATCGCTCACGTACAGGTACAGGCCGGTGCCGGTCTGCTTACCGTTGCTGAGGCACTGGGTCTTCTTAGCCGATTCCTTCGCCTGGGCGAAGACCGGGAAGAGGATAGCGGCAAGGATCGCGATGATCGCGATGACGACGAGGAGTTCGATCAGAGTAAATGCTCGGCGGACGGATTGCATAAAGAATCACCGGGGAAAAAGACAGCCCATTGTATCGTAGGGCCGGAAATATGACGGGGCGTGGTGGCGAAAAGTGCGCGGGAATCGGCGTGGCATGGGCGGCCCGCCCATGTGGCGAACGTAAGTTCGCCATCCGGAGGGAGCCGCTCTGGAGAGCGGCGGTCCTTCCGGATCGGACTCCCTCACCCCCAACCCCCTCTCCCTCGTTCGGCACGAACATCCGAAGGAGGGAGAGGGGGCTCGGAGAGTTACTTGGTTTGCGACATTAGCACCTCGATCGCTTTATCGAGTTGCGGGTCCTTCCCGGCAAAGTATTCCTCCGGGGTGATCTGGACGTCGTAGTCCGGGATCACGCCGTTATCTTCGAGCGGGGTTCCGTCGAGCCGGTACGCGCCCGTGCCGGGGAGGCGGATGCTGGTGCCGTCTACCAGGCGGCCACCGCCGGTGTAGATGACGTAGCCGGGAGTGGGGCGGCCCACCAAGGTCGCCAGCTTGCGCGACTTCATCGCCGCCGGGAACATCTCGGCGTTGGAGTAGCTCGACTCCGCCATCATCACGACCATCGGAACTCCCAACGCTTGCCCCGGGCCGAGCTGCAGCGGCTCGTCTCGAACTTGGTAGTAGGAGTTCGGCTGACGCTCCAGCACGTCGATGATTCGGTCGGAGGTGTTGCCGCCGCCGTTGTTTCGGACGTCGATGATCAGCCCCTTCTTCCCTTCGGCGTATTGCCAGACCTGCTGGTTGAACCGCTGGAACTCACCCTCGCCCATACCGGCGATGTGAACGTACGTTAGCCGGCCGCCCGACTTCTCCTCGACGTACTTGCGCCGAGCTTCGAGCCGGTTCCCCTGCACGATGCCCGCGAAGGCGCCCGAGCTGATCGCCCGGTACTTCACTTCACGCGTTTTGCCGTCGGCCCCTTGGACCTGCAGAGTCAGCTCACGGCCCACCTGCTCGTTCAGCACATCCCGGTAGAGCACCTCGTCCGGCAAGACGTCCTTGCCGTTGATCTTGAGGACGATCTCGCCTGGAGACAGCTTCGACTTAGCGTAGCTGCCGGGTGACCGGGCCGGAACATCCTTGATCTTGATCCCCGGGCCGGGATAGGAGTAGTCGAACGTAAACCCGAGGTGGGCGCTCGTCTGGCTGCTCGGATTCCCCGGCGCCGCCGAAACTTCCGAGTGCGAGGACTCGAGCTCGCCCACGAGCATGTTCAGCACCGTCGCCATCTCGTTTCGGTGACCGATCGACGGCAGATACTTCCGGTATCGGTCGCGGAGCGCGGTCCAGTTGCGGCCGTGGAAATTAGGATCGTAGAACCGGCGGTTGTAGGTGCGCCAGAACTCGTTGAAAGCGGCCTCCCGCTCTTTGCGGAGGTCGTGGGTCCAATCGGCGCGGAAGGTGGTGACGTTGACCGGCGTTCCCGGTTGGTGGATCTCGACGATGGCGGGGAGACCCGATCGAAGCGCCACCACCTTGGTCTGGTCGTCGTTCCAAGTGATGGCGTTGAAGCCGCCGCTGTTGGTTACCTTCCGGGGCTCGTCGCCGTTAAAGGGGGCCTTCCATAAGTCGCCGCTGTTCAAGAAGTACAGGGCGCCATCGGCCGGGTCCACCAGAATTTCGCTCTGGACCGGCATGTTGAGGAACTGCCGGGGGCGGCTCTCGATGTCGTCGAAATCGATGTCGACTTTCACCGGGCCGGTCGGCTTCGTGTACTTCAGATCGAGCTCGGTCGTCGGCACATCCTCCGGATGAAGAGCGACCAGGTAGACGGCATCCCCGCTTCGGTTGCTCCGGAAGAGGAGATACTTGCCATCGGGGGTAAAGGTCGGCTGAGTGTGCTGGGCGCTTAGCTTGGTGATGTTGGTCGACTTGCCGGTGGTCGTGTCGAACACGTAAATGTTTTGCGTCGACTCCCAGTAGTAGTAACCGGATCGGAGCAGCGTCTCGGAGTACGCGACGTAGCGCCCGTCGGGCGACCAGTTATAGAACTTGGAATCTCCGGGATGGCTGATGACCCGCGTCGGAGTTCCGCCGATGACGGGAACGGTGAAAAGGCCGCCATCCTTGCCGGTCATCCAGAAGCTGACCTTGGTTTTATCGGGCGTCAGGCGAAGCTGCTCGACGTCGGCATCGGCGTTGGTGATTGCGGTGACCGCCTTCGTCTCGGTGTTCATCGAGTAGAGCCGCTCGGCTCCGTTACGGTCGCTCACGAAGAAGAGCGTCTTGTTGTCCGGCGCCCAGAGCGGTTGCTCGTCCGTGCCGGCCCAGTCGGTGAGCTGCACCGCATCGTCGGCGTTCGGCCCCTTTCCTTTCTTGGTCGGCACGAGCCACAGCTCGCTGCGGACCTGGACCACGAACTTATCTCCCTTCGGCGAGAGAGCCGCGTCTTCCGCGCCATTGGTAAGCACGAGCCGCTCTTCCTGGGTCGTTTTGTCGTCGATGCTGGCGGTGAGGGCGATCTTTTGGGGCGTTTTGCCGCCGGCCATCAGATAGACGTCACCGTCATCCTCGAAAGCGACCGCGTCCGATTTACTGGCTGCCGTGAGGAACCGGGCGGGGGCTCCGATAAAACTGGTGAGTCGGCGGGCGCCGCCGTTCATAGCGACGGCGTAAACGTTCGGGGTGCGGTTGACGTTATCGACGTTCTTCCCCACGCTCTTGCCGATCGGCGCGGTCGACGGGGTCTTCTCGGTGACGGTGATCGTATAGACCGACTTGCCGTCCGGGAACGGGTTTGGCCAGAGATGCTGGAATCCGGTGTCCCGGATCTTCTCCCGCTTCTGGGTCGTCAGGTCGTACCGCCAGAGCTGGGCGGCCGCCGAACCCTGGTACCGCGAGCGGACCCAGGGGAAGCCGAACCGGTTGTAAACGATCGACTTGCCGTCCGGCAAGAACCGGGGATTGCTGACCGGCATCATGTCCAACATCAGCCGGTTTGCCCGGCCGTTGGTTACGTCGATGGTGTAGAAGCCGTTATTGCTGTCGTCGCGGGTCGTCCGGATCAGGATCGTTTTGCCGTCCGGCGACCAGTCGCTCGGGATGTCGCTTCCGGAGTGGTAGGTAAGCCGCCGGGTCTGTCCGCCGCCGGCCGGAACGATGTACACATCCCAGTTACCGCTTCGGTTGGATGCGAATGCGACGTACTTTCCGTCGGGAGACCAGATCGGATTGTCGTCCATCTCGACATGGTTAGTGAGAGGGACGGCTTTGCCGCCCGACGAGGGGGCCACCCAAATGTCACCCTGATAGCTAAACGCGAGCTGCGTGCCGTCGGGGCTAAGAGCGAGAGAGCGGGCGCCTACCAACGGAGAGGCTTGGGGCGGCGGCAACTGCGCCGCCGCGAAACCGCTCAGCGAGGCGAAGAATAACGCGCTGAATGAGATACGAAACATAGGATAGATACCGTTATACACGCCAAGGCCCCTCTCTTCGCGGCATCGCTATCGCGGTACCCTCTTGCGATGCGATTGAACAGCGAAGGAATCCGGCGGGACGAGCTGGCTTTCACGCTGAGGAACCGGTACAAGGTGCAGAGCGCTCGGAGAATCGACGCTTGCCTCCTCTGTCGCCGGCCCCATGTTAATGAGGCGGCGCTCTGCGACGTCTGCTACAGCACCCTAGAGGGCGAGGAGCTGGAGCTGGCCACCTGCTGGCTTCGCGGCACCGCGCCATGACCGCGCTCTACCTGCTCCTCGGATTCGTCTTCGGCATCGTGGCCAGTTACCTGCTGGTAAGCCGGAAGCCGAAGAATCCCTACCTCGCGACGACCGAGTACTGGGTCTATCTGCCCGGCGAAAAGATGCCGGACCAGAACGCAATGATGGACCGAACCATCGGCAAAAACCCTTACTCCCACCGGGGTCGCGCGGCGGTAGGCACGGCAGAGGGGTTGATCTTTTCGGACGTTCGGCTGCATATCGCTTTAGTTCTTCGGAAAAAGAATCCACACGCGTTTCGTCCCGATCTCTTTGCGGGAGCGGATGCGAGCGCGGAAGCATTGAACGCGCTTGCCGAGGCAAACGCTTTCGTCAAGATCCGCTACATCAGCGAGGATCCTTTGAAAGACGCGCGGCACCTCCAGTTCCTTCCTCACCTTGTTGACGCGGTGGCGGAACTTGGCGAGGCGAAGCTGATCTACGATGTGAGCTCCGAGTCGCTAATGATGCGCGCGGAACTCGAGGATGTACTGCGTAACCAAGCCGACGTCTCCGGCCCGGATGTGCATGCGAGGGTCTTGTGGAAACCGGAGCTGGACAACGGCCACGCGGAGACCCGCGGCCTAGTAAAGGTCGGGCATAAGGAGCTGAAGACGCCTTCTACACCGACCGATCAGCGGGTGCTCGTTCGGATGGTTCTCGAGGAGACGATCCGGCGGATCTGGTCGAACCCGATCCTTCCGGAGAGCTTGGAAGTCGAGGCGTTCGACGACCGGTTCCGGGTTATCTTCGAACCGGCTAAAGATACGTTTACCAGGGTGCGAATAATGAGGCTTCGTTCGGTATGACTTCAGTGCGGCTTATTCCGTGCCTCGACATCAAGGATGGGCGGGTGGTGAAGGGGGTCAACTTCATCGGCCTCCGCGACGCCGGCGATCCGGTGGAGCTCGCCAAGTTCTACGACGCTGAAGGGGCCGACGAGCTGGTGTTCCTGGATATCACCGCGTCCCACGAGTCGCGAGCGCCGGTCATCGCGCTGGCCGAACGCGTAGCGGAACAGGTTTTCATCCCGTTCACCGTGGGCGGGGGTCTACGGCGTGTCGAGGATATTCGAGAGGCGCTCCTGGCCGGGGCGGATAAGGTTTCGCTCAATACGGCGGCGATCCAGAATCCGGAGCTGGTGACCGAAGCCTCGAACCGGTTCGGCGCGCAATGCATCGTCACCGCCATCGACGCGCGGAAGCGGCCGGGTGGAGGGTGGGAAGTCTTCACCCACGGGGGCCGAAAACCGACCGGTCTCGATGCCGTGGAATGGGCAAGGGAAACCGTCCGCCGCGGATCCGGCGAGATCTTGCTCACGAGCATGGACGGCGACGGCACCCAGGCCGGCTACGACCTTGAGTTGACAAAAGCGGTAAGCGAAGCCGTCAACGTCCCCGTAATCGCCAGCGGCGGCGCGGGAACGGCTCAGCATCTTGTCGACGCCGTCCGCGACGGCCGAGCCGACGCGGTGCTATTGGCAAGTATCGTGCACGACGGTCTTTACAAAATCCGCGACCTAAAGGCGCACATGGCCGAGTCGGGTTTGCCGATGCGCCTCGTCTAGCCCACCCGCCTTCCGTCCAAAAATAGACGTTACGGCTGCGATTCCGTCCCGTCAGAATCTATGCTATTGTTACTTACGTATGACTCTCGTGGTCGCAATCGTGTTGGCTGCGTTGGCGATCGCCTCGTTGCGGTGGGCCGCTATCGCGGAAAAAGAGTCGCTTGCCAAGGCGGTAGCCGGCGCGGGCTGGAGCTTCCTCGCTCCGATGAGCTTGGTACTGTTCTTCTACGCCGCGCTCATCCGATGGGCGGAGAGCCACTCCGGCGACACTGCAACTCTGGGCCAGCTTCGCCGAATCGCGGAAACGTTCGAGGCTCTTGAATCGAATAAGATCCTGAGCGTCATCCGCCTTGGCGGCGCAACGGGGTTCGGAATTCTGGTGGTTCTCGCGGTGCTCCAGATCGTGGTTCGGCGTCACGGCGAACTCGCCGCCAACGCCTATAAGACCATCGGCCGGTACAAGAAGCTCGTATCCTTCGGCTTCTCCGTCATCACCTTCCTTACGTGCTTCACGCTCTTCGACGGCGAATCGAAGGCGTTCTCCCAAGATCTCAGTCTTCACCTGAAGGAAGCTCACTCGAAGCTGGAGGGGTTCCGAGAAAGGGCGCAGGAGGCAGCCGAGGATGCGGCGATCGCGGACGTCTACCGCTCCGCTCAAGTCAATCGACCGGTGGCTGGCGAGGTAGATAGAAAGCGACAGGGCCTGGCCGCGCGAACCGCGAGCTACGAGCGTGACCGACGAACGTACGAGCTCGACTTTGGCGGGACTCACCCCGAGGCAGCACCAGTCGAGGCGTCGCCGGCGCCCACCTATCGCGCGGCGGCGCCTCCTCCCCCGGCCGCGGTACCGGATACGCGGAACGAAGACCTCACGATTCGGCAGGTGGAGCAGGCCGATCGCGAGATGGCCGACGTGGAAGCTAAGGCGCAAGTCGAGGTTGCCGAAGCAGAGCACTCGGTGTTGGCGACGAAGATTCCGACCGGGGCAATGAAGCTCGCTCTCAATCCTAAGCTGAAGCTTCTCTACGCCAGTATCGCCGGCAATTTCCCTTTGCTCAAGGAGATCCTGGAGGCGGTAGGCGAGGTCGTCGTCGACCGGTTGGGAGAACGCCTGGACAAGATCTCAGAACGATTTGTTGAAGGCGTGCTTGGGCGAGACAAGAAAGTGGACCTGATCGAGGAAGCCCATGCGGCGGCGACGGAATCCATCGCCGCTCCGGCCAGTGCGGCTCTCGCATCGGCGCTAAGTCCGAGAGCGGCGAATTGGACCGCGCCGGTGTGTCGCTCTCCGCAATAGAAGCTCCCTTGACCGCCGAGCGCCAAGCAGCCAACCGGCGCGTCAAGTCCGAATACGAGCCGTTAGCCGACAGATTCCGCAAGTAATGGACCGGTCTCGTTGAGGAGAAGAAAGCGGGGATGGGCGGCTACAGCTACGCCAGGGAATACACTCCGGAGCCAGAACCCGGCGATCCCATGACCTCGCTGTCCATACCATCCTCGTTGGCGAACCCGTTTCACACTTCCCGCCGCACCGATTGGACCATCGTCGAGCAAGTTGGCAGCCAACTGCTTGCCGATTTAGACTCCGTTCATCCGTACCAGGCGCGGCTCGCCCTGTTACAGGATGAAATAGCAAACCTGGAGTCCACTCGAAAACCGTCGACGGAATTCTCGGGAACGGCTCCCGCACTTTCGCTGGCTTTTCCTCATGAGATTGGTAGTACATCGCCAAATCCCCCTCCTTCCCAGCCAAGACTGGACCTTACGGAGTACATTGACCACTTCGTTCGCACCCTAGCTCCCGCCGCGCCGAAGACAAATATCGCGCCCTATGCTTCTGCTATCGACGAGTTGGGCGGCTTGTCGTCGCCCCGAACCCGAATGGAGTCCTACCTCGTAGACCGTCTTGGCTCTAGCAAGAGCCAAGACCTCGGATGGTATGGACGATACGCGGCTCATCGACAGCAGCAACTGAACTACCAGGAGCACATGCGCGTTCAGGAAGTCAGGGCGCGAGCTGAGCGCTCGTATCGCGAGATGACGGAAAGATTCGCCCGCGAACGTGGCGGTGGCGAAATCGAGGGACGTGAAGGGAAGTTCGAGCCCCGCTTTGAAATTCATCCTGTCCGTTAGACGAGCCCGAAGAGCCGTTGACACAAAATCCAAATGTGACTCCCTGGGCAATCGTAGCGATTAAGCGGGTGGGCAATTAGCGCTGAAAGCGCGACCTCCTAAAGCGAAGGGCGAAGCCCTGGTTAAAAGATCATCTATCGTCAAGAGCCCTGAAAGGGCGATCTAATCCGCCCCCGTCCCTTCCGCTCTTCGCGCGAACCAAGGATATCAATCGATATTAATATAAGCAGAGTATTCGGTTACCTGTCCGTTCCGCTGTACGCGGAACAACATCGGGTAGACCCCTTTAGCCCCGGCCGGGATGTCGAGTTCGAAGACTCGGCGGAGGGAGCCTTTGGCGGCATCGATGAAGAAATTGCTGTCGGCGCCGGTGACCAGGTGGAAGTCGGTCGGCGGAACCACGGTGACGGAGCCGACCTGGCGGCGTAAGGGCGAGAACGACTTGATGTAATAGGTCAGCTTGACCTTTTGGGCCTGAGGCTTCGATCGGATTGGCTCGCGAACAAGCCGAACCTCGAGGGGCGGGGCGACCCGGTAGCTGGCCTCCATCACGCCGGTAACTCCATCCGACCCGGTGAGGGAGGCGCGGAGCACCCGATAACCGAGGTCGGCCCCCTTTACGACCAGGGTGTTGTAGTCTACGAAGGCGCGCCCTTTGTTGTCGAACGGCGGGAATGGGACGGCCGACTCCGAGGTGGCGGCTCGGACGAGCCCCTCGCTCCGCATCGCCAGCCTCTGAAGGCCGAGCTTATCGGTACCGTTGAACGTTAAGCGGATCCGGATGTTGTCGCCCGGCATGACCGTCTCGCCGGTCCCTTCCGCGTTCCACCGCAGACCGTTCGGCAACGCGGCGGACCTGGTGAAGCTGAGCTGGACCGGCGTGAGAACTCGGGGCACGAACGGCTCGGTGGGAGGCGCGTCGGCGGCCACGGTGTCGAGGCGAACGGACATCCGGCCGCGATCGTCGGTCGGGAAATAGCCGAGGCCCGCGTCGTTCAGGCTGGCTTCGAAAGTCGTGTTGGTACCGTCGCTCTTAGCGGCGACAGCGGAGGCCATCCCGATGCCGGGAAGGTCGATCCAGCGGGGGCCGTTCACCTGCGTCGCGTCGACCCGTCGCGCTGAGATCCGCGGTTGGCCGTCGCGCATTCCAATGCGCACTTCGATGTTGTCGCCGCCGACCAGCCAACCGTCGGAGCGGAGATCGAGGCTCAAAAGAAGGTCGCGGCCGTTCGGGACAACCCCGGCGACGTGCAACTTGCCCGGCTCCCACTGGAAGTACCCCTTCAGCCCCTCGGCGGACACGAGCGGGTCCCACTCCTCGTCCTCGATGACCCCGTCCAGCTTGGGCGTGATCGCCAGCCGCATTTGCTCCGCGACCGTCATCGGAGTTTGGAAGGCCGGCGCGGTTGCCGGTGTCTGAACCGGAGTCGAGTTTTGCGAGAGGAGAAACGCGGCGAAAAAGAGCGTGGCAGGCATGGCAGTTGGGTGAGACACTGGCCTCTAAGGGTAAGGACGAACCGCGGCAGCCCAAAGCATCGTTCTTCCTAACCAAAAGAAAATCGGGACCGAGCCGGCGGCTTGGTCCCGATTTCTTACTGTCGCAACACGCCTTAGCCGTTGCGCTGACGATGCTCGCGGATGAACGCCGGGATGTCGAGGTCGGACTCGTCGAATACCGCGCTCGTATCCTGAGGCTGGGTGTTTCGGCTCGCCATTCGCTCTCGCGCTTGCGCGATGATTTCGGCGCTGGTCGCCTGAGGGGCAACCGTCGGAGTCGGCGGCACCGGGATGATCGGTTGGGCCTGGACCGGTACCGGAGCGGCCGGCTGAGCCGAGAACGTTGCCTCCGCGACCTTGCGCCCTTCTCGAGTGTACGGATTGAACCCGGTGGCGAGGACGGTAACGCGGACGGTGCCGTCCATCTCCGGGTCTACCACGGTTCCGAAGAAGATGTTTGCTTCCTCGGCGTCGCAGAGGCTCTGGATGTACTGCATCGCCTCGTTCGCCTCCGCCAGGGTCAGATCCTCGGAGCTGGTGAGGTTGACCAAGAGCCCCTTGGCGCCGTGGATCGTCTGCTCGAGGAGCGGCGAGTTGGTTGCCGACTGGGCGGCTTGCAGCGCGCGCTGCTCCCCCACCCCGTAGCCGATACCCATCAGGGCCGGGCCCGCGTTCGCCATGACGGCGCGGACGTCGGCGAAGTCGACGTTGATCTGGCCAGGGATGGTGATGATGTCGGAGATGCCCTGGACGCCTTGGCGAAGCACATCGTCGGCCACGCGGAACGCGTCGACAAGCGTCGTCTTCCGCTCGACCACGCTGAGAAGCTTATCGTTGGGAATGGTGATGATGGTGTCGACGCGACCCATCAACGAGGTCACGCCCTGCTCAGCGAGGCGCGAGCGGCGCGGACCTTCGAAGGTGAACGGACGGGTGACGACGGCCACCGTAAGCGCTCCGATTTCACGGGCGAGGTCGGCGATGACGGGGGCCGCGCCGGTACCCGTGCCGCCGCCCATACCGGCGGTGATAAACACCATGTCCGAACCTTCGAGCACCTTGCGGATATCGTTCTTCGATTCCTCCGCCGCGCTCTTTCCGATCTCCGGGTTGCCGCCGGCGCCAAGGCCCCGGGTGAGGTTGCCGCCAAGCTGTACTTTACGCTGGGCGCTGCTGAGATCTAGCACCTGGATATCGGTGTTCATCGCAATGAACTCGACCCCCTTGATGCCGCTCTCGATCATGCGCTGCACAGCATTGCTGCCGCCGCCGCCGACTCCGATAACCTTGATTACTGCGTTTTGCGCGCTCACGTTTTGCTTACCTTGCCTTCCCTTGATTCCCTATTGTAGTTTTCCCGCGCCCGGAATGCCACGTTTCCGGCCATGAGGGCGCAAAAAAGGGTTGGAAGTGGCGCTAGCGGGGTGTTAGCAAAAAGAATCACCCGTCTCATCGTACAACGGACTTGCATAATCTCGATAATCGGAGGAAGGGTGGAACTTCCCCGTTCGGGACGCATTATGTCGACCGTGAAACTTGGACTTTCTTTCGTCGCTCTCGCCCTCGCCGCCGTCGGCTGCGCGCAGGACCCGCATACCCCGGAGGTTGTCGGAACCAAGTGGCTAAACCTGAACGGGCAGAAGCCGATCACCCTGACGTCGCGGGCGGGCAAGGTGACGGTCGTCCACTTCTGGACCTTTGCCTGCAGCAACTGCAAGGCGAACCTACCTATTTACGACTTCCTCTACGAGAAGTTCGCGAAGCGTGGCGTCGAGATGGTTGGCATCCACACCCCGGAGCTGGCGTTCGAAAAAGTCGACGAAAACGTACGGCTCGAGGTTAAGAAGCTCGGAATCAAGTATCCGGTGCTGATCGACACCGACGGGCGGAACTGGAACCGCTGGAAGCAAGAGTTCTGGCCAACCATCTACGTGATCGACAAAAAAGGAAGGATCGCTTTCAAATGGGCCGGTGAGCTGAATTACCAAGGGGCCGACGGAGAGCGCCAGACGATCGCGGCGATCGAGAAGGCGCTCCGAGGGTAACCCCGACTCTAAGGTTTTCCGCCGAGCATTCCGAATAGACCGCGCACGCGATCCTTCCAAGGATTGGTGCCGGTCGCAGGGGTGATGTCGTCCTGGCACTGGATCCCGAATCGGGCCAGACCGACCGCGGTGGCGAGACCCGGCTGGTTCGGGAGCTTCAGCGCGAGGTCCGGCTCCGCAACCCGAACTCGGAGCTGCTTCAAAACGTCGTCGAACAGCTTGTCCGTTCCGGGCATCTGGGCGCCGCCGCCGGTAAGTACGACTCCGCCCGGCAGAACCCCGAGGAGACCGCTCTTTTCCAACTGCTGGCGAACCATCGTGGCGATCTCGCGCATCCGGCTTTCGATAATCTCGCAAAGGACGCGCCGCTGCATCGGGCGTGCCTGGATCTGACCGATCTGGTTCACCTCCACGCTATCCTTCTCCGAGCTCAGCCGAGCCAGCGCGAAGCCGAATTCGACCTTCAGCCGCTCGGCCTCTTCCGGCGAGGTCCGCAGCAGCTTGCTGAGGTCGCTCGTGACCATGCTCACTCCGACCGGGATGCTGGCGCTGAAAGCGATCGAGCCGTTTGTGAATACCGCAATGTCCGTGGTGCCGCCCCCCATGTCGACCACGGCGGCGCCGAGCTCCAGCTCTTCCGGCGTGAGCACTCCGATCCCGGATGCGAGCGGCTTGAGCACCATCTGCTCGACTTTCTTGCCGGCGCGCGTGACCGCCTTCTCGATGTTCTGAATCGCGGAGGTCTGCCCAGTGACGATGTAGGTCACCACCTCCAGCTTGCTTCCGCTCATCCCAATCGGTTTGCGGACGTCGCGCTGGCCGTCGACCCGGAATTCGCGGGGGAGCGCCTGAAGCTGCTCCCGATCGGGCGGGAGGACGAGCGCGCGGCTATGGTTGAGAACTTCGAGAACGTCTTGGTGAGTGATGAGCCGGCCTCGCGGAATGATCGGCTTAAACCCCTGGGCGTTGAGCCCCTCCGTATGGGCGCCCGAAACGCCGACGATGACGGAGCCGATCTCCTGGCCGATCTCCTGCTCCACCCTTCGAAACACGACGTCGATGCCGACCGAGGCTTCGTCCAGGTCGGCGACCACCCCTTTACGGATTCCTTTGCTGGGGGTCGTGGCCACTGCGACGACCTGCATGCCGTCTACACCGTCCGGAGCTGCAACAAGGCAGGCGACCTTCGTCGAGCCGAGGTCGAGGACGGTGACAAGGTCGTTCTTCATGGGTTAGGTTCCGGTTGCGTGCCGATCGCGCTCTGTGCCAATGCCTGAAGCCGCTTCCGTTCGCGCGCGTCCTGCCATTTTGTCAGAGCGAAGCGCCGGATGAGGCTCAAATTGGTAAAGATCCGCGCGCCAAGCACGAGAGCAACCGCGAGAAACAGATTAATGTAAATCTGGTCTCCAAGCCAAGCCAGAAAGAACGCAATTAGAATGTTCGACAGGAACCCGGTAATGAACACGTCCGTCCGGAACTTCCCTTCCATTCCGCTCCGGACTCCGCCGCAGATCGTGTCGAAGCCAGCGAGGCAGGCCACCGCCAGGTATTGACCGAATGCGCCCGGAAGGGGACCGAATCGCAACGCCACCGCGGCGAGCGCGCCGACCAGCAACATCACCAGCGGGAGAACGAGGATCATTTCGCCGCCTTTGATTCTTGCGGCGGGGCAACGACCTTCGCCCACTTCTTCGCCGTCGTGCCGGTGTACGCGGGCAGGCGCATCATCTGAACTTTCTCGACCTGAACCATGGCCGGATCGAAAATTCTGATTTGGCTGAGGGCGCCGCCTGGCATGTTCATTGCACCAAAGAGGGTATCGCTATCTCCGAGCGCCCGCACGACGATCGGTGAAGCGATCTTAACATCATTCACCAGGATGGTGGTACCGACGCAACGGAACGAAGTGGTGCCGGCGACTCGGTGGCCGTTCACCGCGATCGCTTCCGCACCGGACGCGAACAGCTCGTTGACGACGTGAACCACGTCTTGGTCGTGAATCACTGAGTCGGGATTCGTGGCGACTTGGCCCCCGAAGCCGGTGTCAGTTTTTCCGCTGTCGCGCAAGGTGACGGCGACGCCTGGCCCCTCGACCTCGGTTAAGCCAGCGAAGCTCTTCATCTCCTGAAGCGAATCGTTGAGGACCTTGGAATCCGTGCCGTTCCTGGAAAGAGCATTCTCCAGCTTCGTCTTCTCTTCTTGAAGCTTCTTAACTTCGTTGACGCTCTGCTCGTATGCCTCGGGGTCGACCAAAGCCTCGCTAACCCGGACCCGCTGGTCGGCGCGTAAAAAGGCGCTCCGGGAGTTTCGCGTCTCCTTACCCACCCAGGCGAGCGAGATCATGAAGCCCAGGAGTAGGCACATGAGACTCACGGGAACGACCCACTGCTGGTTATTGATGCGCGTAACGAAAGGGTTCACGGGGTTAATTTCACTTGCTCTTGCGAAGCGTTCTTGCGGGGAACCACGGTAGGAACGTCGGGCCTCGTGAGGTTTAGCTCTTGGACTTGGGAAAGGTCCGCGAGGTGCGCCTTGAGGGCGGACAGCTTCTTTTCCATATCGTCGCACGACCCAAGGACGACGCGACCGGCGCTCATATTTAAGCACACGACGCCGCGCTCATCCACCTCAATACCTACGCCGCTCGAACCTGAAAAGGCGCGGATTTTTTGGGCCAGATCGGCAATCCGAACCGCATCCCAATTGCCCCCTTGGGTCAATAATGTCGGAACGCCGCCGTTCGGCAGCTTCAGGGTTGGAATATCCCTCGATATCCCGGGCGAAACGAAGAGCACCCCTTGGGCATCGAGCCCAAAATCGGGGCGGCCGACGAACCGGGCGACCGGTTGGCGGTAAGCCAACCAGAGATCGCCGCGACCAAAGGAGTTGCGAGTGAACTCGACGCTTCGCACCGACGGCTCGCGAAGAACCGCAGTTTCCAATGCTCGCCAATGAATGCGCCGGGCGGGAACGCCGCGTAGCTCACTCAAAATCGCGTCGATGCGCGGGCGGTCGTCGGTCCGCGCGCCGTGAACCTCTACATGCGTGACTGAGGTAACCCGGCTGTCGACCGCGGCGAAACCAAGGTTGACGATGAGGAACAGCCACAGGAACGGGGCCGGACGCAGCCGCTGCCTTCGTTGCCTAATACTTCGCCGCATCGCGCCTCAACGCATCCTCCAAGAGGGTCTGGCATAGTTGGTCGAATGGTATTCCAGCGGCGGCGGCGCTGTTCGGCAGGAGCGAGGTTCCGGTCATCCCGGGCAGCGTGTTGATCTCTAGAACGAAGATTTCCGGAGACTCCGATTCGGCGTTGCGCACCATCATGTCGGTACGGGTCGCCCCTTCGCACCGCAGAGCGCGATGTGCTTTCATCGCGATCTGCCTGGCTTCCTCCAGAACCTTTTCGGGCAGTCGGGCGGGGATGATCTCGTTCGTGGCGCCCGGCAGGTATTTGCTCGCAAAGTCGTAGCGCCCCGAATTCGGCGCGATCTCGACCGGCGGAAGCGCGCGATCGATAAGCACCGGGACCGAGATCTCGACCCCGGTGATCCATTCCTCAACGAGGACCGAGTCGTCGTAAGCGAAGGCGTTGGCCAGAGCCGGGCAAAGGTCGTCCGGCTTCTCCACAAATGTTAGGCCAACCGTAGAGCCTTGGGCGTTCGGCTTGACAATCAGGGGCGGGCGCAGATCGAACGGAACGTCGGTGTCGGTGAGCAGAGCTCCGCGCGGAACCCGGATCCCGTGGCTCTGCAGCACCTGCTTCGTCATTGCCTTGTCCATCGCAATCGCGCTCGCCTGGATCCCCGAACCGGTGTACGGGATGTGCAGCAGTTCGAGCAGGCCCTGGATCGCGCCGTCTTCGGCATGGGTTCCATGGACCGCGAGGAAAGCCACATCCGGCCGGTGCGCGCCGATGAATTGGCCCAAATCGCCCTTGCCCAGTAGAAGCTCGGTCATATCTACAAGCCTCGAGTCGTAACCGCGTGACTGGAGCGCCGCGTGAATCGCGCGTCCGGAGTGGAGAGAAACTTCTCTCTCCGCACTGTCGCCCCCGTAGAGGACGACGACTTTCCTCCGTAGCGGAGGCGCCCCGCCTCCGATGTCGTCTATCGATGCAGATTTCGGAGGCAAGGCGCCAACGCTAGGGCGCTCGAGCTCCTTGACCAAGGCGGGGGCGAACTCCGAGATATTGCCGGCGCCCATACCGACGATCACATCCCCTTCTTGGGCAAACTTGGCCACTTTACGAGGAAGCAGATGCCGGCTTGGAACGTAGTGAACCGGCTTCGAGATCTTCTCCGCGATACGGGCGGACGAGATGCCGGGCATCGGGTCCTCGCGGGCCGGATAGATGTCGGTTAGGACGACCACATCCGCCTCGCTGAGCGCGTCGGCAAATTCCTGGATCAGCGGCGCGGTCCGCGAGTAGAGGTGGGGTTGGAACACGACGACCAAGCGGCGTCCGGCATATCTCTCTCGTAACGCCGTTAACGAGGCGTGAATTTCGGAAGGGTGATGGGCGTAGTCGTCGACGACGGTGAAATCGCCGTCTCGTAGAAGCTGGAGCCGGCGTTCGGCCCCGCTAAAGGCAAAAATCCCTTCCATCGTCTGCCATGGATCGACCTTCAATCCGTGCTCGTTTAGCAATAAGCTGGCTGCGAAGGCGCCGGCACCGTTCAGGCGGTTATGCTCGCCCGGCGTGGACATCCCTATTGTCCGTCCCGCCGCCTCACTGGCGGAGGGTCTCGATTTTCCTGCGTCAGGGGCCAGCCGGAACCAAGTTCCTGTGTGGCCGTAGGCAAAAGTTCGCGCTGTGGTCAGCTTCGCTACCTCTTCGGCCCCCGGGTCGTCGGCGCAGAAGACCAGACCACCTTCTTTTGGGATTCGATCTACGAACCTTAGAATGCTGGCTCGTAGGTTTTCATAGTTTCCGTGGAAGTCGACGTGGTCGAGTTCCAGGTTAGTAAGGATCACAATGTAAGGGTCGAGGTCATGGAGTGCGTCGTACGCCTCGCATGCCTCCACGACGGCGTACTCGCCGTTGCCATAGCGGACGGGACCACCCCACTCCGGGATGGCGGCCCCAACCACGACCAATGGGTCCAACCCAGCCGCGATCAATCCGGCTCCCGTCATGCCCGTCGTCGTGGTCTTCCCATGCGTCCCGGTAACCGCGATGACCTTCTTCCCCTTCAGCAGCCAACCAAGAAGTTGCGACCGGCGGAAGATCTGAATCCCAAGCTCTCGGGCGGCGGCGACTTCGGGGGACTTGTCGAGGTCGATGGCGTCGCTGAGGATGAGTGCCGTGGCACGGGCGGGCCGCCCGTGCCACGGCGGAGCGCCTCCCCCGAATGCCCCACATGCACCTCGATCCCTTCCTCCCGAAGCCGCTCGACTTCCGGAGAGAGGGTGGAGTCGGTGCCGCGAACCTCAAGGCCGCGCTGGCGAAGGAGGCGGGCGAGGGCGCTCATCCCCGCGCCTCCGATGCCGACGAGGAAGAAGCTTGTCTTGCCATCGAGGGCGTCGCGAGGGGCGAAGGCGGTGGCGATCTCGGAGGGCTTTCGCATTGACTTAGGCGTTACGGGACTGAGCGGCTTGCTCGATGAGGCTAACGATTCGAGCGGTGGCGTCGGGAACGTCCCACTCCTTTAGATTGTGACGCGCCGCCTCCCTTCTTGGCGCGTCCGACAGCCATCCGGCGATGGCTTCGGCGATCGCCTCCGGCCTCGCCTCGGGCGCGGGATGGCGGCGCTCATCCGGCTGCCACAACACAGTCGCGGCCTCCATCGCTTGGAATTCGCGGGCGTTGTGGAGCTGGTGATCGTTCGCGGAGGTAGGCAACGGTACCAGCACGGTCGGCAAACCGAAGAGAGCGAGCTCCGCCAAGGTGCCACCTGCCCGAGCCACCACGACGGTAGCGCTTCTCATCGCCTGGATCAACGCCGGCGCTTCCAAGTACGGGACGGCTTGATAGGTCTCTCCCAAGCCCGCCTTGCGAATCCGGTCGAGCGTGACCTCCAGATGCTTCGGACCCGTGGCATGGATCACGCGGGCCTGAAAACGGCCGGTCGCCGCGGCAAGCGGTACATAGGTGTTCAAAAACTCGGCGCCCTGGCTGCCTCCGATAACCAAGACGGTCGGTTCGCCTTCCGGACGTTCCGTTGCCGCCGCCGACCGAAGCTCGTCTCGTATCGGCTGGCCGGTGCGGGTGACGGGGCGCTCGGTGAAGAACTTTTCGGTCGAGCGAAAGACCGTCGTAAAAGCAAACGCTTGCCGGGCGAACATCGCGGAGGAACGAGGCGGAACGGAGTCGGCGCTGTGGACGATGTACGGGATACCGAGATCTCGCGCGGCGGCGACCACGGGACCGGCGCTAAACCCGCCGGTCGAAAAAACTACATCGGGCCGGTCGGCTCGTAGCGCCCGCCGAGCCATGCCGCGAGAGCGTTGTAAGGCAAGGAGCGCCCGCCACCCTCCAAACGTTTTGAGGCTCCAGAGCGGCTCACTCGGGAATCCAAGAAAAGAGATGCCACGGGCGGCGCACGCCGCCGATTCCTGCCCCCGGAGCGAACCGAGATAGCGGATCTCCGTTCCCCGCTCACTGGCAAGGCGCGCCACCTCGAGGGCGGGATAGATATGCCCGCCCGTCCCCCCGCCAGTGACGACTAGGCGCATCGCCTCAGGGGCGGGCGGCTCCTGGGACCGTCGATCGAGTTGCGAGATGGGCCGACCGCCGCGCTCGCTGCGGCGGGTTCTCCTCCTCTACCCGTTCGGGCGCCAGGGCCGACTGGCAGATGCCGAGCGCGAGCCACAGCGCGACCAAACTGGAGCCGCCAGAGCTGATGAACGGGAGCGGGATGCCGATCGCCGGTAGGAATCCGTTCGCCATCATCACATTGACGCAGGTTTGAAGACCGAACCACGCGCCCACCCCGTACAGGACGAGCGTCGAGAAATGCGAGGTGGCGCGCTGGGCCTGGTAGAGCAGCCGCCATACCAGCGCGCCTAGAATCGCCAGGGTGAAGAGGGAGCCAAGAAGCCCGGTTTCCTCGCCCACCGTCGCCATGATGAAGTCGGTAGTGGTGGCCGGCAGGACGTGCTTGGCTCGGCCGTTGCCGATGCCGACCCCGAAGACGCCCCCACTCGCGATGGCAAGTTCGCTCTGGACGGTCTGGAACGTCTGGTCGTCGACGTTTTGGGGATCCCACCGGCTCGTGTGGTTCAAGATCCGGCCCATTCGGTATGGCTCCTTGACGATCATCGCACCGGCCCCGATTCCCGCGATCGCCAGGGCGGCGACGATCGATTTCCAGGAAACGTTTCCTGGAATAAACATCGCGAACGCCGTCGCCGCCACGACCGCGCCGGTCCCCAGATCGGGCTCCTTCTCGATGAGCAGCACCGCCAGAAGCACCCAAACCATCGGAAGGCAACGCCGCAGCTTGGGCACCGCGATCGTATCTAACCAATGCGCGAAATCCTTCCTCGGGGCGATCTTCTTCGGCCAAACCTTACGAGTAGCGAAGTAGCCGGCGAGGTACAGGACGGCGGCAAGCTTGGCGAACTCGGCGGGCTGGATCTGGATCGGACCGACGTTGAGCCACCGTTGGGCGCCATTCATTTCCTTGCCGAACTTCTCTACCGCGAACAAGCCGAGGAGGGTGACCACCCACAACGCTTTGCTGCCGTTCTTCCAAGCCTCGGGCCGCATCGCCCCCGCGACTAACGACAGCACGATCGCCGGTACGACGAACATAAGCTGCGATCGGAACTCGGGAGGGAGGGCCCCTTTGTCGGCGGACAGTGCTCGGGCGTACCCCGCGTCGAAGATGAACAACATCCCGAGTAGCGTCGCCACGAGGGCGAGCCAAAACAGGACAGGGTCGTAAATTCCTAAGCTGCGCTTCACCGAGATAGCCACTCCTTGGCAAGATTCCGGAACACGTCCCCACGATCGCGGAAATCCTTGTACTGATCCGTACTGGCACAACCGGGAGCGAGCATGATCACCTCGCCTCCGACCGCTGCCTCCGTGGCCGCATGGAACGCTTCATCTAGTGTACGAAATACCGGGTAGGTTTCGCCAAGCATCTTATTCAGATCTGCGGCATCTGTGCCAAAAAGGTACGCGCGATGGCGATGGTTGGCCAGGTAGTGGCGAAGCGGCCCGAAATCGAGCCCCTTATTGACGCCGCCGATCAGCAGGTGGGCCGGATCGCGGAGCGACATCGCCGACTTGATCACCGCGTCCGGGTTGGTGCACATCGAGTTGTTCACCACGCGAATCCGGTTCCGCTCGCCTACCAGCTCCATACGGTGGGCGAGGCCGTGAAAGCTTTTTAGCCCCTCGACGATCTGCGGAGGCAGGGCGAGAGGGGACGGTTCGGACGTTCGCGCCGAGTAGACGCTGCGCTTGGAGTTGCGACGGGCTTGGGCGGTATCTTCGGCTTCGCGAATGACCGCCGCCGCGTTTGAGTCCGGATCTCTCGCCGCCTTGAAGCGCAGAACGCCGTAGGCAAGTAACGCGGCCATGCTTGCATTCAGGTAGTTGTGCGGCTCGCTAAACGGTAGATCTTCGAGCCGGATCTTCTGGTCGAGAATGGTGAGGTTGAGATCGTCGATCTGGGCGTGCTCTCCGGTAGCGCCGATGGTGAAGACGGTCGGATAGCTCGCCTCGACCTCGGACGAGCCGATCGACAATCGGCTCCGTGGCCGCGTTCCGCGCCTTAGGGTGGATTTGGCGGGACCGGGGATCCTAACTACCGGGTCGTTCGCTTTCACAACCGCGAAGTCTTCCGCGGTCTGGCACGCGAAGATCCGTTGTTTGGTCGCCGCATACTCGTCGAACCCGGAGTAGCGGTCCAGGTGGTCCGGCCAGATATTGGTAATCCCGGCGGCGGCGGGGCGAAAACCGACGACCCATTCGAGCTGGAACGACGAGATCTCGGCCACCAAAATCTGGTCCGGCGTGCTGTTCATCGCCGCTTCGGTCATCGGCATCTCCGGGTATCCGGAGCCGAAGATGTTGCCGCACAGCACCGCATCCTCTCCGCACGCGCGCAAGCAAAGGTAGGTCATCACCGTCGTCGTGCTTTTCCCGTTGGTGCCGGTGATCGCCACGATCGGCGCCTTGCTGATGCGGTAGGCGAATTCGGCCTCGCTGATCACCTCGATTCCGCTGACGGCGGCGAGCTTCAAAGTCGGGTGGTCTTTCGGGACTGCGGGGTTGGCGACGAGCAGGTCGATATCCTCGGGCAGAACGCCGTCCCAGCCGAGGGTTATGTCGATGCCGGCGGCGATCGCTTCGTCGTAAGCGTCCCGCTTGGGCAGGCTTTCGAGCGGCTTCTGGTCGAAGACGCGCGGGTAGGCTCCCTCCGCGAGGGCGGCCCGGCCGATGGCGAGGCCGCTGCGGCCGAGGCCAAAAACCGCGATCTTCTTCCCCCGCATCATCGCTCGGGCTGCCTTGGGAACTCCTGCAGGTGCTCAATGAACGCCTTCCGCATGTCCGAATCGTGCTTTGCCCAGCCGTAATAGGCGAGCCCCGCGCCGAGGAGCGCGCAGGCGAGCTGGACGCCGACGAACAGCCGCACCACCTTCCCTTCCGGCCATCCCGCCCTTTGAAACGAGTGGTGGATCGGCGTCGCCGGGAAGATCCGCTTGTTGCGAAGCTTGACCGAAAGGATCTGCAACGGGACCGGGACCAGCTCCGCAAGCATGACGAAGCTGAGAATCACCAGCCCGGCCAAGCCCAAGGCCGTCATCGGCGGGTGCGCTTCGAAATGGCCGGGATAGTGGCCGCCCTCCAGCACGCCAACTCCCCAGGAAGGGACGGCGAGGCCGGCGACAACCAGACCGAGGATCGCGCCGATCGGGAGGGCGCCGACGTCGCCCATGAAAATCTTGGCCGGCGGCCGATTGAGATACAGAAACGGGAGAGCGCCCCCGGCGAGGGCCGCCAGCGGCACCAGAGCGCCGTCTTCCGTCACCCGGGAAATGATGGCGAGGCCGAGCACCAAACAAAGAAGGATCGACCCGGCGAGGAAATCCATGCCGTCGGCGAAGTTGTAAGCGTTGGCGAAGAAGACCACGACGAAGAGGCCCAGAGCGATCTCCATCGGAGTCATCGACCGGCCCAGCAACGCCAAGAACGCGCCCGCGGCGAGGAACTGCATGACGAGCTTCTGAGTCCACCCCAGGCCTCGCTTCCCTTTCATCATCCGGGGAACCACATAGTCATCCACGAACCCGATCGCGGTGTACGCGACGAACAGCAAGAGGCAGGCGGCGTAGTACCGTAGCCCTGGGGGGTACATGGAGTCCCGAAAGAAAAGGAAGATCGCGATCAGCATCGCGCCGATGAACCCAGCCGCGATGATAAGGCCGCCCATCGTCGGCGTCCCCTGCTTCCCGGCATGTTCGGGAACATATTGGCTTACCGTCTGGCGCGACTTGGCGGCGAGGAGGATCTTGAAGATCGGTCCCGCCAGCAGGGCGGCGATCAGAAACGAGACGAAGAAGATGACGAAGAACCCTTCAAAACCGATCAAGAAGACGTTCATGGCTTAAGGGCACGCTCCAGCTCCAGCGCCCGACTTCCTTTGATAAGAATGGCGTCGCCCGGTTCGGTTCGATCCAGAAATGCCCGCACATCGTCGATCGAGTCGGCGATGCCTATGTGGCTCGCTTCCATCCCGGCTTCCATCGCGGCTTCGCGGACGAAGTGCACCGGCTCGCCGAACAAGATCACCTCGTCCAGCCCATTCTGCGCCAGAGCCTGGCCAACGAGACGATGAGCCGCCTCGCGATGGTCCCCCAGTTCGCGCATCTCGCCGATCACCGCTCGCCTTCGCCCCGTCGCCGGAAGGTCGGAGAGCGTCTCGATCGCCGCGATCATGCTGGGTGGGCTCGCGTTGTAGGTATCCAGCAACACGCGAGCGCCCCGGTGCTCCACGATCTCCATCCGCATCGGCGGAATTCGCGCCCCTTTGAGCGCCTCCGCCGCCTCCTGCGGTGCGACGCCCAGACCCGCAACCGTGAGGACCGCCGCCGCCGCGTTCAAACCGATGTGTTTACCGACCGCTGGGAGTCTTGCCTCCCACGGAATTCCGTCGAGAGTTCCGCCAACTTCGCAGGCGTCCCAATCCAAAGCACGATAACTCGTGATCAAGCAGTCCGCGCCCGGATCGTAGCCGAAGGTCCGAACCTTCGCCTTGGTCTTCTTGCTGAGCCGCTCGAGAAACTCGTCTTCGTGCCAAAGGATCGCTACCCCGTTCTCGGGGAGCGTTTCCAAAAGCTCCCCCTTGGCATCCGCGATGCCCTCGCGGCTTCCGACCTGCTCCAGGTGGGAGTAGCCGATATTGGTAATCAGCGCATCCGTGGGACGGGTGAATTCGGCCAGGTGGCGAATCTGGCCGAACCCTCGCATCGCCATTTCCACGACGACGGCGCGATGATCCGGCTCAAGATCCATCCACAGAAGCGGCGAGGTGTACTCCGTGTTCCGGTTCCCCTCGCTCTTCAGCACGCTGCCCAGCGGCGAGAGGGCCGCCGCGACGAACTCCTTCGTCGTCGTTTTCCCCGCCGAGCCGGTGATCGCGATCACCGGGCCATCGAAACCGCTCCGCAGAGTGGAGCCCATTCGGGCAAGAGCGTCGACAAGATTCTCGACCAAAATGTGCGGCCCGTCGACCGGCCGCTCCACGACCGCCGCGACCGCCCCGGTCCTTAAAGCTTCCGCCACGAACTCATGGCCATCGACCCGGGCTCCTTTGATCGCAAGGAAGAGATCGCCAGGCTTGCCCCCCCCGCTGTCGGTGGCAAAACCGGTGACCCTCAGGTCCGGGTCGCCGGAAAGCTTCCCTTGCAGCAGGTCGGCCAACACGCGAAGTGGCGTAGGCTTCACAGCCGCTCCCCCAGCGCCGCTCGCGCCAGCTCCCGGTCGTCCATGTGGATCTTCTCGCGTCCGATGATCTGGTAGTTCTCGTGTCCTTTGCCGGCAATCACCACCACATCGCCCGGATGAGCCGCCAGAACTGCGTGGGCGACCGCCTCCCCGCGATCTTGAATGGCGACATAGGACCGCCCCGGAGCAATTCCGCTGACAACCTCCTGGAGGATGGCCGCCGGGTCCTCGGTCCGCGGATTATCGCTCGTAACCACGGTGAGGTCGCTCCGCTCGCTGGCCGCCCGCGCCATCAGCGGGCGCTTCGCCCGATCCCGATCGCCCCCACACCCAAAAACCGTGATCACCCGCCCATCGGTAAGCGGCCGCACCGCCTCGAGCAACTTTTCCACCGCGTCCGGCGTGTGGGCGTAGTCGACGAGAATGCCAATTCCCTGATCGTTGAGGACTGGCTCGAACCGGCCGGGAACGGCATGCAAACCGGACGCGGCCAGCGAGATGTACCCCAACGGAATATCGAGGCAACGCGCTCCGGCCACCGCAGACATGAGGTTATAGACGTTGTAGGAGCCTCCGAGGGACGTCACGAATTCCTTTCTCGTATCCCCTTCGCGGACGGTAAGACGAATCCGGTCGACCCCCACTTCGGCTGGCTTCCCAAGGAGAATTGCGGAGGGGTTGTCGATGCCATAACTGAGCGGACCATCGAAGCGTTCGCTCCAGCGAAGACCGACGGCGTCGTCGATGTTGAACGCCGCGCGAAACGCCTTCGACGACTGCGCGGGAAGCTCGGTAAAGAGGCGCCACTTGGCGGCCTCGTACTCCGCCATCGTGCCGTGGTAATCGAGGTGGTCTTGGGTCAAATTCGTAAAGACGGCTGCGTCGAACTCCACGCCGTCGACCCGCTTCTGCGCCAGCGCATGGGATGAAACCTCCATCGCCAGCGCCTCGATCCCTTTGTCTCGCGCCTCGGCCAGGAGATTGTAGAGGTCGACCGCGAACGGGGTTGTATTCGGCAGCTCTCGGGTCTCGTCGGGAAGCTTAAACCCGAGAGTCCCCAGATATCCCGCCTTCATCCCGAGGTGAGCGAGAATGTCGCGCAGCAACCACGCCGTCGTCGTCTTCCCGTTCGTGCCGGTCACGCCCACCACCTTCATCTGGCGGGTCGGATGATCGAAGAATGCATCGCATATCCGCCACACCGTGTCGTCGTAGTCGTCGACCTGAACCGCGGCGAGTCCAAGAGCGATTGCCGCTTCCCTTCCCGCCTCGTCATACACCATGGCCGCCGTCGCGCCGTTTTCCGCGGCGGCGGGGAGAAAGCTCTGGCTGTCCCGCGTCATGCCGGGCATACAAACGAACAGCGCGCCGGGAGTTACCCGGCGCGAGTCGATGGCGACGCCGCCTATCTCAGCGTCGCCCCACAAGCGCGCACCTACCCGCGCCTGCGAAAGCAAGTGGGAGAGCTTCACTCGACCGAAATGGGCTCCTTTTGATTCAATGGCTTACTTGGCGGCAGGTGATACCGCCGGATGACCGCCTGGGCCAGCCGTTTGAACACCGGGCCGGCAACCGTGGCGCCGTAGTACTTCCCGCCCTTGGGATTATTAACCATGACAAGGATGACCGCCTTGGGATCGTCGGCGGGAACGAAGCCGACGAAGTTGGAGACGTATCCCTTGGGCCCTTTTCCAACTTTTTGGGCGGTTCCGGTTTTGCCCCCTAATCGATATCCCGGAATCCGAAGCTCCTTTCCGGTCCCTGCGTCGGTCTCGATAACCGCTTCCATACACTGCAGAAGCTCACGGGCCGTCTCCGGTTTTATCAGCCGCTTGCCCGGCTCGATCGGCATCTCGGTCGTACCGATTCTCTCGACCAGACGCGGCTCCATGCGCACGCCGCCGTTTGCAAGCATCCCGAAAGCGCCCAGCAAGGTGACCGGCGTACAGGTGATCGACTGCCCAAATCCGACCGTCGCCAACTGTAGCTGCTGGGCCGGCTCGGCGTAGTTGAAATTGCCGTGCGCCTCTCCGGGGACGCCCAGCGTGGAACGGCTGAGCAGGCCAAGGTCGCGAACGTACTGAAGGAACGGCTCCCGATGAACCTTCAACGCCCAGGTCGCGGCGGCTACGTTGCAGCTCTTGGCGATCGCCTTCACCGAATCGATCGTCCCGTGAGCCCGATTCCCGTGGTGGCTATCGCAGCGAATGCGCGTCCTTTCCGTGGGATGGAACTCGCCCGAGCAATGGATGATGCTTCCCATTTGAACCGCGCCGACGTCCAAAGCCTTGGCCAGGGTAAGGATCTTGAACGTAGAGCCCGGCTCGAGCTGCGCCATGTAGCTCGGGTTGTATCCGCTGTTATCGCGGAGGTCCCCCTCGGTGCCATCAGGCTGATAGGGCGAAAAACTTGGCCAGTTCGCCATCGCGATCAGGTTTCCGGTTTTGGGGTCCATCACCAGGGCAACCCCGTTGTCGGCCTTGTTCAGCTCGACTGCCTTTCGAACCGCGTCCGTAGCCTCTGTTTGCAAATCGCTATCGAGGGTCAGCGTAATGTTCGATCCATCCCGCCGTTCCTTGCTCGCCTGCACCAGACGCATCGGAAGGAAAGCCCCCCGCTTGTCCGTGAGGCCGACCCGCATCCCGTCTTCTCCAGTTAAGATCCTCGATTTGCTGGCCTCTAGTCCGAGAACCGGTTTCCCTTGCCGGACCACGCCGACCACACAAGCGGCGGCATCCCCCAGCGGATAGGCACGGCGGCCGGTGCGCGCCAAGGAAAGCCCGTCGGCCCGCCATTCGGCCTTCACGCGGGCGATCTCCGCCGATTGTTCGGCGCTCATCGGCTGGCGCCATGTGCGCTGCTTTTGGCCGGAGGCGGCCAGCGCCTGAAACTCCGACGCCGGAATCCCGGTGGCCGCGCCTAGCGCCAAGAAGAATGCCTCGCTCTTCGGAATCTTGGAAAACTGGATATTCAGCTCGGTCGCGTCTTCGTCTTGGGCCAACGGCTTACCGTCCGACGCCAAAATTGCGCCCCGCCGCGCGTAATCGGTGCGGCTGAGGGTGAAGCGGCGGGTCTTCTCGGCAAGCGCGAGGGTTCCCCGCTGCTCTACCGTCTGCAGCTTGAGCTGGCTGAACGCCGCCAACACGAAGAGCGCCCCCATGCCGCGGGCTGCCCAAGTGATTCGAACCGGGGAGCTAGCGACTTGCGACATACCGGCTCTTCTCGACCTCGGTGGGCGCTTCGGCTTTCTTTTGAATCGCCGCGTCGGGCGGCACGAACTGGTGGGCGACCGCCCACCCCTCGATGAATGTCGCGCTCTTGAGGGCGAATACTTTATCGCTCAGGGCGGCCTCGACGCGGGCGGCGTCTGAGGCGCGCTCCCTGGCTGCGATCTCTTGACGGCGGGCGCCCTCCACCATGACCTGACCCAAGAGAGCGCTGGCGACATACGTGCCGGTGAAGATACCGAGGAACGCGACCGCGCGCAAACCCCAGGCTTGCGCGGCGGCGTTCGATTTTTGTCGCGAGACGACGCGAGCCCGGACCCTAATCTCCGGGGCTACCGTCGGCCGGCGCGAAGGCTTCGTTCTAGGCAGCGGCGAACGCCGCGGCTGAACTAGTGGACGATCGATGACGGTCGTGTTGGTGGTGGCGGTTCGGTCGAGAGGGGCAACGCTCATCCTAAATATCCTCGCGCCAGTGGGTCATCCGTGACCCATGGCTGCTTCCATGCAAGGCAATTAATCTCTTGGCCTCCTGATCGCGCGGAGCTTGGCACTCCGGCTTCGGGGGTTGCGGGAAATCTCCTCGGCAGCCGGCTGCCGAGGCTTTCGATATACGTCTTCGAAATCTTCTTCCGCGAGCTGCCGGAAGGCGGTCTTCACGATCCGGTCTTCGCCCGAGTGGTAGCTCAGAACCGCGAGCGTGCCGCCGGGGGCCAGCCGCTCCGCCGCGTCTCGCAGCGCTTCGTCCAGCCCGTCGAGCTCTCGGTTCACCGCGATCCGGACGGCTTGGAAGGTGCGGGTCGCCGGGTGAATCCGTTTGTCGCGCGCGCCGGGAGGCACGGCGGCGAGCACCGCTTCCACCAGGTCGGTCGTGGTCCGCAGCGGAGACTCTCGACGGCGCTCCACAATCTTCTTGGCGATCGCCTTGGCCCAGCGCTCGTCGCCGAGCTCGAACAGAATCCGCTCGATCTCGACCGGACTTAGCCGGTTGAGCAGGGCCGAAGCCGGCTCGCCAGCGCTCCGATCCATCCTCATGTCCAACGGACCTTCCGTCTTAAAAGCGATTCCCCGCTCGGGATCTTCGATTTGAGCCGAGTTGAGGCCGAGGTCCAGAAGGATGCCGTTAGGCCTCAGGCCCAATTTGTCCAGGACCGGACCGATCTCGCGGAAATCGGAGTGGATCAGTTCGATTCTTGTCCCAGGATTTTCCCTGTCTGCTTTCCCAGCCTTTTCCCTAAGCCTCGTATCGGCCTCGGAAAGCATGGATTGATCCCAATCGAAGCCGACCAGCGTGCCCCCCGGAGCGATGAAATCCAGAAACCGAAGGGAATGGCCGGCGAGGCCGAGGGTGCCGTCGACCACGACCTGGCCCGGCTCTAGCGAGAGAACCTCCAGGATTTCCGATAGCATTACCGGGTCGTGAGTCAACATGATTCTTTCTAGCGGAAAGCAGCTTTGGGAGCCGTATTTGAGTCTGCGAAGACCAATCACGCCCCCTTCATCTCCTGATAGGCTTTCTGGATACTCTCCTGCCTTCCCGGACCAAGAGTATCGTTCTTCTTCTCAAACTCTTCGTGTTGAGCCTTATCCCAGATTTCAAGGTGGTCGCCGCAACCGACGATCACGACTTCCTTCGTGAGGCTGGCGAGAGTTCGAAACTTCTGGGGGACGACGACGCGACCCTGATCGTCGAAACTTAGGTCGTCATCCGAGTTCCCTAGCATCAAACGCGTATACTGGCGTCTACCAGGATTAATCGGATCGTGCTGATCGATTTCGTCGAGAATCTGTTGCCACTTCTCGGCCGGATAAGCATCGAGGCACCCGTGCTCTCCCAGGCAGATAGCGAAGCCGTCGCCGAGGCGATCACGCTTCTTTTTACTGATCAGGATCCGCCCCTTACCGTCGATCGTGGCCTCGTCGGTACCCAGCAGCGGCTTGGGTTTTGAACCTAAAACCTCGCTTTCTGACACCGCCAACGCTCCCCCGAACCCGACTAAAGGAAACTTAAGTGGACGGCTTCCGCATCCTGCTCGCCGTCCACAGAACAAGGGTTGAGCACCCCGCCCTTCCCCGCTTGGCCTCGTCATTCCTTGACTAGGCTTTGCTGATAGGGAGAATACTGGGAGAATCCTGGGAATGGAAGGGGCGAAGAGTCTTTTGTCGCGGTTTTGCGCAATTTATGCGGAGGTTTCTAGGTTGACGTGTACGCCTGCCTACATGTTTTGCCCTAAGTTATTCACATTTTGATGCCTCATGGCGTTTCGTGAAAAACCTGTGGATAACTAGCCGACTATTCCTATAGGCTTGGACGCTACCTGGCATTTATATCAGGTCTCCGTTTTGAAAGGGCGCGAAAACTTATACGTATCTTACGACACGCAAATCGGTGTGTGTAAGTTACACGATAAATCTTGACCTTTGCCCGATTCAAGCCTGAAGAGCGCTTCGGAACTGTTCTTGGTACAGGTCGCGGTAGATCCCTGGCCGCTCCGTTAACTCGTCGTGGGTGCCTTGATCCACGATCCGGCCTTCCTCCATGACGAGGATTCGGTCGGCGTCCACCACGGAGGAGAGCCGGTGAGCGATGATAAACGTCGTCCGCCCCTTCATCACCACCCGAAGGGCGTCCTGGACCCGCGCCTCCGTCTCTCCATCCAGGGCGCTGGTTACATCGTCGAGGATCAGAATCCTTGGATCGGTCACCAAAGCCCGCGCAAGGGCCAAGCGTTGCTTCTGCCCTCCACTGAGCTTAATGCCGTTCTCCCCGATCATCGTTTCGTACCCGTCGGGGAGAGACTCTACAAAGTCGTGGAGGTCGGCCGCCTTGGAGGCGCGAATCGCTTCCTCGTCGGATGCGTCACGGTTTCCGTACTTGATGTTCTCCATAAGCGTGACGCTGAACAGCACGTTTTCCTGAGCGACCATGCTGATCTGCCGCCGTAGCGATTCGAGCCGGACGTCGCAAAGGTTGTAGCCGTCGACCCGCACATGCCCCTGCGTCGGGTCGTAGAACCGCATCAGAAGGTTCATCAAGGTGGTTTTCCCCGCACCGCTATGGCCGACGATGGCGATCACCTGCCCCGCGTCCACGTGGAGATCCACGCCGCGGATGACCTCCTGATCCTCCATATATCCGAAGTGAACGTCTTGGAAGTCGACCTGGCCACGCAAGGAAGGGAGTGGCAACGCGTCGGGCTTGTCCTCGACCTCGGGCCGGGTATCGAGGGTCTGAAACACTCGGTCCATCGCCGACACCGCCCATTGGAGCGAGTTGTTGAAGTCGATCACGCGCACGGCGGGGTTGAAAATGAAGCCGATGTAAAACGTGAGCGCCACCAGCTTTCCGGTGGTCATCTCGCCGTGCTGCACCATCCAGCCGCCGTACGAGTAGACGACGCCGGTCCCAAGCGAGCTGATGATGGCGGAAACCAGTCCGAGGCGACGGTTCAGGTGGACCTGGCGCATATCTACCTTGAACTTCGCTCGGACCGTCTTCATGAAATCTTGCCGTTCCCAGTCCTCGCGAACGAACGCCTTGACCACGGCGATTCCGGAGATCTTTTCGGAGAGCTTTCCGATCATCTCGTCGTACAGCCGCCGCTGGTCGTTGCTCACCTCGCGGATGTTCTTGAGGAACGTGAGATAGCTGACGACATAGAACGGAACGAGCAGAACGATGATGCCGGCAAGGCGCCACTCGAGAAAGAAAAGCATCGCCAGCACCGCCACGAGAGTGACGAGGTCGCTGATGAAGGTGACGAGCTGGCCCTGGATGAGCTGTTGGATCAGCTCGATATCGGCCGTCGCCCGGGCCATGATCTTGCCGGTTTGGGTTTGGTTGTGGAAAGTCAGCGACAAGCGCTGAAGGTGTCTCCAAAGGGCAAATCGAAGGTCGAAAACGAACCGGTTGCCGATCCAACTGACCGTATAGCTGTTGAGATAACTGCAGACGTTCCGAACGACGATGACCGCGATCAGGATGACCGCCAGCCATGTAATCGTGGAAGGAGCCCGATCGACCTGACGCCGCAAAGCCGTCTCCCGAGCGGGTGGACGAGCCGGCGTCGGCTTAGAAAGTTCGCCTCGCGCGGCGAGGGCCGGGCGGATCGCGTCGTCGATCGCGACCTGATAAATACGCGGGGGCACGATCTGCAGGAGCGTCACGAGAAGCGTCATCGTGACCGCCAACAGAACGCGCCCGCGGTAAGGGCGAAGTATCGCGAGAGTGCGTCGGAACGACCTCACTCCCTACTTTGACCTTTCGGGACCTCCCTGAGCAACGTCAAGCGGCTCAAAAAGCGCTAACTCTCGCTCCTGATTTCGAATGCTCTTTATAACCGTAGCGATTGCACCCGTTGCCGCAACGGCTATGACCCCCGTAATCCACAATAATTCCATCGGCTTCTCCCGGGCGCGATTACCCAAGGATTGTTATCGGCTCGGCCTCCAAGTTCAGAAGGGCTAGTTCTGAAAATGATCTAGTTAGCGTTGCCGATAACGAACCGTTTATCGGCCCGCGTCACTCTCCTCTCCGTCAGAACGCGCGTGCCTTTAGCCGCGGTTCAAGGTTCTACCGGGAATAAATCCCCGGGCTACGGGTGAATCTGTTTTGTCAACGTGCTTTTGGACCACGGCCGCGATTGGGAACTTCAGCAGCCCTACCTGGTGGGCGGCAGGAGGAGAATCTGAAGGACTCAGGCCGCTTTGCCAGAACGAGAGAGGGGTCGACCGAGTCGATTGCCTTCTACCGTGTGGATCGGCGGTCTCCATCGCTGTAGCAACGAAGGGAGACAAGTACAATTTCAATATGGAATCGCCACTTCTCGATGCCTTGGCCGAGCGCGTTTTGGTATACGACGGGGCGATGGGAACCCAGATCCAAGGGGCGGCGCTGGCGAACCGAGATTTTACGCTCGTGCCTCAGCCGCACTACTCGCAGAAGGTTCGCGAGGCGGCGGAACGAGTCGGCGATAAACCGCTCGATGGGTGCAACGAGATCCTGGTGCTTACCCGTCCGGACGTCGTCGAGAATATCCACGGCGCCTACCTCGAGGTCGGCGCGGATCTGATCGAGACGAACACGTTCGGGGCCACCTCCATCGTGCTCGCCGAATACGGAATTTCGGAGCTGGTGTACGACATCTCGCTAGAGGCCGCCCGGTGCGCCCGGCGCGCGGCCGACCGGTACACCACCGCCGCCAAACCTCGGTTCGTAGTAGGGGCGATCGGTCCGGGAACCAAGCTCGTTTCATTGGGACAGACGACCTGGCAGGAGTTGGAGGACACCTACGCGGACGGCTTCCGTGGCCTACTCGAAGGCGGCTCCGACGCGCTCCTCCTAGAGACGCTGCAAGACCTCCTGATGGTCAAAGCCACCATCGTCGCCGCGGAGCGCGCCATGGCCGAGACTGGGCGTCAAGTGCCGCTCTTCGTCCAAGTGACCATGGAGCAGACCGGCACGATGTTGTTGGGATCGGAAATGGCGGCGGCGCTCAATATGATCGAAGCGTTTCCGTCGGTGAAGGCATTCGGGCTCAACTGCGCGACCGGGCCGGTGGAGATGACCTCTCACATCCGGTTCCTGGGCCAGAACTCGACCCGTCCCCTCGCCGTGCAACCGAACGCCGGTCTACCCGTGATGGAAGCCGGTCAGGCGAGGTACAAGCTGACTCCGGAAGAGCTGGCCGAGCATCATGTTCGCTTCGTGACCGAACACGGAGTTGCGCTGGCGGGCGGATGCTGCGGCACCACCCCGGCACATATTAAGGCGGTCGCCGAAGCGGTCGGCGGCCGGTCCCATACCGCGGATTGCCACTGGCGTCGGGTGCGGCACCTGTTCCCCGGTTTCGACTTTACGATGAAGACGGACGATCAAGCGAGCGCCTTGTCCCTCGTGGGTTGCTCCAGCCTATACACGTTCCAGCCGTACGAGCAAGATAATTCGTTCCTCATCGTGGGGGAAAAGACCAACGCCAACGGCTCTCGCGCATTTCGCGATCTACTGGCCGCCGAAAACTGGGAAGGGTTGACCGAGCTCGCCCGCGAGTTGGAGGGCGAAGGCTCCCACGTCCTCGATGTCTGCACCGCGTACGTAGGGCGGGACGAGAAGCGCGACATGACGACGCTGCTCAGCTACTACAACCGGCACATCACGGTGCCGCTCATGATCGACTCGACCGAGGTACCGGTCGTCGAAGCCGCGCTCAAGTGCCTCGCCGGCAAGCCGATCGTGAACTCGATCAACTTCGAAGATGGCGAATCGAGAACGGAAAAGGTGCTGGGACTGTGCCGCAAATATGGCGCGGCCGTGGTCGCCTTGACCATCGACGAGGACGGGATGGCGAAGTCGGCCGAGAAGAAGGTCGAGGTCGCCGAGCGCCTCCTCGCCCGCACCCGTGCCGCCGGCCTGCCCGACCACGACGTCTTTCTCGACTGTTTAACGTTCACCCTGGGATCGGGAGACGAGGAATTTCGAGAGTCGGCGGTGGCGACGCTCGACGCGATCGAGGAGATACGAAAGCGACATCCCGGTGTCAACACCATCCTCGGCGTCTCCAACGTAAGCTTCGGCCTCAAGCCCGCGCTCCGCCAGATCCTGAACTCCGCCTTCCTCCACTACGCCCGCGAAGTCGGCCTAACGAGCGCCATCGTCCACTTCAGCAAGATCCGTCCGGAGCACCAGATCGAAGCCGACGTCTGGCAAATCGCGAGCGACCTTGTGTTCGATCGCCGCCGCTACGCCGCCTAACCGTGGCACGGGCGGCCAGCCCGAGATACCCACGGGCGAGCCGCCCGTGCCACGGCCATAGGGGCGCGTCGTACGGGGTACCCTCCTCGCATGCAGATTTGTTTGGTTCTGCTTCCGCTCGTGACGATGCAGGGTGGGAAGCTTCAGATTACCGACACTAAGGTCGGAAAGGGCGCGCCGGCTCAGGCGGGCGATTACCTCACGATGGACTACACCGGCACACTCATGAACGGGAAGAAGTTCGACTCCTCGATCGGACGCGCGCCGTTCAGCTTCGTCCTGGGCGGCGGAGAGGTCATCAAGGGGTGGGACCAGGGGATCAAAGGGATGCGGGTTGGCGGAAAGCGAACCCTGATTATTCCTTCGGCCCTCGGCTACGGCGATGTCGGCGCAGGCGCGGATATTCCGCCCAAGTCGACGCTCAAGTTCACCGTCGAACTCCGCAAGATCACGCGGGTGAAGAAGCAGATCCTCAAGGCGGGCCACGGACGCTCGGTCCAGGCGGGCGATTCCGTGCAGGTCCACTACATCGGCAAGCTCACCGACGGCAAGAAATTCGACAGCAGCTACGACCGTGGCCAACCGATGCCGGTCACCGTGGGACGCGGAGTCATTCCGGGGTTCACCATGGGACTTCTCGGAATGAAGGAAGGGGAAAAGCGGCGCGTGACGATTCCGTCTGCGCTTGGCTATGGCGAACGGGGCGCCGGCGGCGTGATTCCTCCGAACGCGGACTTGGTCTTCGACCTGGAGATCGTGGGGATCAGCCGATGATCAAGATCGAAGAACTCGGCCCCGGAACGGGCGAGCCCGCGAAGTCCGGCCAAAAGGTCGAGCTGAAGTACCGTGGGACTTTCCCGGATGGCAAGGAGTTTGACAAAGGAAGCTTCAGCTTCGTGCTCGGCTCCGGCCAAGTCATTCAGGGATTCGACCTCGGCGTCATGGGGATGACCGTCGGCCAAAAGCGACGCATCACCGTTCCGCCGGAGATGGGCTACGGCTCCCGCGGCGCCGGAAGCGCCGTCCCCCCCAACGCCACCCTAATCTTCGAACTAGAAGTCCTGCGGATCTCGTAGCCCCCGTGGCACGGGCGGCTCGCCCGTGCCACGGAGAAAAAGAATAGCCCGAGCGCTTTGCGCTCGGGCTATTTACTTTGGAATCCGTACCGCTTTAGGCAGTTGCCACAACTTTCGCTTTGGCCTTGTTGGCGGCTTTGGCGATGCGGGACTTGCGGCGGGCGGCTTGGTTCTTGTGGATGATGCCTCGCTGAGAAGCCTTGTCCAGGGCGCTCACCGCGGCGACGAGCGCGCTCTGCGCGACTTCGGGGGTGCCGGCAGTGGCGGCCACTCGCGCCTTCTTGACATACGTCTTCAGCGCGCTCCTGGTCGCGAGGTTGCGTACGCGCCGCTTTGCGCTTCGGCGCAGGTCCTTTTTGCTTGATTTCGTATTCGCCATGGCTTGTGAGTTTGAGAGTATACCTCGGGTTCGGGCTCAGGCATCCTGAGCCCGTAGTGGTCCGCTTATTTCTTGACGAACTTCCGCTTCGTTTTGTCGAAGCCGAGCTCCACCTTCTTCGCGTCGAAGTGCCAGACCGGCGAACCGGAGCGCTGATAGAAGCACTGGTAGCTCGACAGGAGCGAGGCGATGAGCCGGCGGGAAGAGCGGCGGACGACATTGATCTCCGCGAGAATGGTGAGGTAGTCGGCGCCCTTCGGCCAGTGGGCCATCACTTCGATCAGAAGGTCGAGCGTGCTCTTCCCTTCCGAAGTGACGCCGAGCTGACGAAGCTCTTCCATTCGCTGGGCCGAGATGTAGACGACGGGATCCGGCTGATCCAGCCACTCGAACTCGAGGACGTTCGCCTTGTTGGTCTTCGTAAGGGTGAAGACCGCGCCGCTCTCCACCGGCTGCTCATACCACCAGTCGAGGAATCCGTACAGCAGGCGAGCGTCGTGGTTCGCCCAGATCTGAAGCTCGCGGCCGGTTGGATCGTAGGCGATGATCTCCTGGATCTTCGGTTCTGCGCTCAGCCAGCCGGTCGGGATCTGAGCCATCGGGAAGGTGCCGAGCTCGCGGTGGATCGATTTCAGAACGAGGCGAACCTGCTCCGGCATCGTCTTGGGGGCTGGCTGAATATCCTCGTCGAGGACGTCGGTGGCCAGCGGGTGCTGAAGAAGCTTGCGGAGGGAGGAGCTGAGGCCGTCGTCCGTGAGCTCGACGTCGATCGGGTCGCCCTCTTCGCTCGTCTGGTCGCTCTTGGTGAATTGGAACGGCTCAGGAACTTCCAGGATGTACTCGGGGAAGTCCCCTTTCCGCCGGAATCGGTCTCCACCGACCCACTGAAGCTGATCCTGACCGCGCAGCGCCGCCATGATGTTCGCCATGTCGTCGGGGAACGTCTTGTTGCTCAGCGTAATCTCGTAGTTCTCTTCGAGCAGACGAGTGGCGGTGGTGGTGTTCTCGTTGGCAAGCACCTTGGCGACGAGCTTGTCGACATCTTCCGGCTTGACCTCGATCGGCTGAACGTCCTCGACCTCGACCGTCGGCGCGAGCCGCTCGGCGAGGCGGATCGCGTTCGAAATCCACTTCTTAGCATCCGCTTCCGGATACAGAACGCCGTCCGGCGCGAACACGTAACCGGGTACCGAAATGGCGTCGGCGTAGAACTGTCGCGCGTCGAACATCAGGACCGTCTTCGGGTCCGGACGGTTGAGCGCCGCATAAGCGACCGCGCCGAGCACCTTAAGGCGGATCGGAGCCGCGATTCGCACGGCGTCGGCGATCGCCGCCGGGTCGCGGAAATTGATGTTGGCAAGCTTTGCCTGCGCGCCGTCGAACTCTTCGCGGGTGATTCCGTTCAGCGCGAGCGCGCGGTCCAGCTTCTGGTCGATCGCCTCAAAGCCCCACTGGGTGAGCGAGACATGATCGTCGCCCGTGACCACGAACGGCCAGTCGTACTTTGCGATTCGGCGAACCGTCGGCTCGACCTCCTCGGCGGGTAGCTGGCGGATTCGACCGATCTCGGTTACGAGAACGCTCATCGGCATCGGACCGCCGAAACCGTGCAGAACGACCGCCATCGCCTCGGCAAACGGCCGGCCCTGGCCGAGAAGGCGCGAGGCAGGAATCCATTTTCGCTCGTGGTAGGCGAACCGGTCGGGGTTCGATGCAAGGAGCGAGCGCACGGTGGCGAGGCCGATCCCGGCCCCGGAGAGCCGATCTGCGAGCTCGCCGAGCTTAACGGCGGACTCCATATCGGTTAGCTGCTCGAGGATCAAGCGATCGACGTAGGATCGCGCAAACTGTTCTTCCGGCTTAATAGGACTCGGTTTCGCCAAAGGGTTTCCTCACGCGCCGCCACATGCACGGCGCAACCTCCTATTATGACCGTTTTAAGGGCTCCAATGCCATAACAAAGCGGCACCCGGGGCGATCGTTTCGCGTACCATGAAATAAGGTCTGCCAACTTATGAATCGCCGCCGCGCATTTACCCTTATCGAGCTCCTCGTCGTGATCGCGATTATCTCGATCTTGGCCGGCATCCTGTTCCCGGTCTTCGCGCGGGCCAAGGCGGCAGCCAAAAAGACGCAGTGCCTCAGCAATTTAAAACAAATCGGCAGCGCGATCGCGCTCTACATGAACGATGCCGACGGTGTTTTTCCGCACGCATTGGATGCCTCGGACAAGTTCACTCCTCAAATCTGGGATGCATTCCCCGAGTTTCGCGCGCGAATTCCCCACATGCCTATGCTGCATGAGGTGCTGCAGCCGTATCTAAAGAACCTCGAGGTGTTCCACTGCCCGTCCGATACGGGAACGCGAATGCTGGACAGCCATCCCGACACCGAGTTTGTGACCTCGCCGAGCATGTTCAAGATGTACGGGTCGAGCTACTTCTTCCGCACCGAGATCGCTTTTAAGGCGTTTACCGATACCAGCTTCCGCCTTCCTGCCGACGTCAACGTTCTATTCGACGGCGGCGGCCACTGGCATGGGGACGGGCGGGCGCTGGAGATGGGCGACGTTAACAGCGGCAACTACCTTCCGCTCCTGCACAGCTACCGCTACAACACCCTGTTCGGAGATTTTCACGTTAAGACCCTTACCCGCGACGCTTTGATGCTGTCGTGGAGCTCCGAGTTGTAAAGCGCCCGATCCTGGGGCTATCCGTTGTCGTCCAACTTCCTAAAGCCGACGGTTTTTGGAGAGCAGGATGATAAAGTTCGTATCGATATTGGCAGCGGCCCTAGTGACAGGGCTCTCGTATGGGCAGGCGGTCGTTCTTACCGGGAGCGGCGGGTACGGATGGGATTCCCCGTACAATAAGCTGTACAACCGGAACCGGCAGGTGATGTTCACCGGCAAGGTGACCGGCAAATTGAAGGCGCCCCCGATGACCGGGATGGCCGAAGGAGTCTCGCTGCTGGTGAAGACGCCGAAGAGCGGAACCATTCAAGTCGAAGTCGGCCCAAGTTGGTTTGTGGCCAGCCAGGTTGCAAAGATCAATGTCGGTGACAAAGTTCGCGTGATCGGCTCCCGCGCGACGGTCAATGGAGATTCCGTGGTGCTGGCCCGGCAGATCGTTAACACTAAAACGACCCGGGTGTTGACGCTTCGCGACATGAACGGCGCGCCGTACTGGTCGGCGAACCGAGGAGCGGTGGTGGCCCAGGTCCCCACCAATGCCATCGGCGGAACGATCTTGTCGTCAAACACTTTCAATATCAATGGAACGGACCTGGTCGGCTACGTAGTGCAGACCCCTGACGGCAACGTGAACGTGGTGACCGCTCCGCAGTGGTACATGGACCGCCAAGACTACGTCCTCCAACCCGGTGCGTATGTGCAGGTTGTGGGAACCCGAACACCGTATCAAGCCGGAGCATACGTCACCGTCGCGGACTCGCTCTACACCGGCAACAACACCTTCATCTTCCGAAATGACGGCGTTCCGATCTGGGGTGGATGGGGCGGCCGCTGATCTTGTACGCCGTAGGCTTCACACGTGGCACTGGCTTCCAGCCAGTGGGTCCCAAGGGCATCTTGCCCTTGGCCCTCTAGCACGACCAGGATGGTCGTGATACACACGGGCTGGAAGCCCGTGCCACGCTACGTCTAGGCGGGGAGGCGAGCCGGGACGAGGGTGGAGACGCCCGGTTCCTGCATCGTGACCCCAAGCCAAACCGGTGCGTGCTCGATGGTGGTCGGGTTGTGGGTGATCACGATGAATTGGGTGGTCGCGGTGAATTCCTGAAGAATCGCCGCGAACCGCTCCACGTTTCGCCCGTCGAGTGGAGCATCTACCTCGTCCAGCACCACCAGGGGCGAGGGCTTGACCTTGAGCAGGGCGAACAGGAACGCCATTGCCGACAAAGATCGTTCGCCGCCGCTGAGAAGCTGCAACGCTTGGCGCTTCTTTCCGGGAAGGGTGATCAAAATGTCGATCCCGCTCTCCAGCACCCGCTCCGGATCGCTCAACGCAAGGTGCCCTTCTCCGCCTCCGAACAGCTTTTGGAACGTCTCCGTAAACGCCGCCTCCACGGCGAGAAAGGTCGAGACGAACCGCTCTCGGGTGAGTTTGTCTAGCTCGCGGATGCTCGCCTCCACCTGTTCGATTCCCTCCAAGACGTCGTTTTGCTGCGCCTCCAACTCCTCGAACCGGGTGTTGAGTCGCTCGAACGCCTCAATGGCGCCGAGATTGACGTCGCCCATCGATCGCAGCTCCCGTCGAAGCCGATTGACCACCGTAGAGGCGTCCGCCGGTACTTCGTGAAGCCCTCTTTGAGCCAGCGCCTCCTCCTCGACCAACCCGTACTCCTCATACAACCGTTGCAAGGCGGTGGCGCGGCGCGCCTCCGCGCGGGTACGGCCAAGCTCCGCCTGATGCGCAGCTTCGACAACTAGAGCTGAGTTCGCCCGGGCCGCCTTAGCCTCTTCCGCTTGCTTCAGGCTCGCTTCCAGAAGCTCTCGGCGCTCGCTTTGGGCGGTTTCCAGGCGAACGTCGGCTTCCGCCTTCGACTGGCTCGCTTGCATCCGGGCGTGCAGCGACTCTTCGCGCTCGGCGCGAATTTTCTGCCGATCCGGTTCGAGACTTTGCAGCCGGCGAACCCGGTGCTCCTCGGCCTCCCGCGCGATCTGCAGTCTCCGTTCGCCCGCTTGCAGCCGCACCGCCGCCTGGTGGGCTCGCCCCTCCGCTTCCCGTATCCGGTTTTCCGCTTGGTCGGCGTCCGCCGATTTTGAGGCGAGCGCTTTGATGGCGGCGTCACGGCGCGCCTCCAGACCGGGCAAATCGATCGGCGTTTCGTCGGCGACTGGCTGGTCTGTAAGTACCTCCAGCTCCTTTTGCAGCTTCTCCTGCGACCGCTCGGCGCTTCGTCGCTCGTCAATTAGGGTCTGCAGGAAGTTTCTCGCCTCCTGAATCTCGGACTGCTCGGCGGCGATCGCCTCCCGGATACCTCGGATCTCGGTTTCTGCCTCGGTTTTCGCGCGAGCGCGCCGATTACTTCGGCCATCGAACTCGCCGACGGTCTTCTCCAGTTTCTCCAGCTCGATCGCCAGCTCGGCAAGGTCCGCCTTCCGCTGGACGAATCCGTATCCCTGACGTGCCTGCTGGCCGCCGGTGACCGCGCCGCTCCCATGAACGACCTCGCCATCCAAGGTCACCAATCGCGACCATCCGGTGGTGCGGGCATGGCGAAGGGCGACGTCGATGTCTTCGACGATGACGACTCGGCCGAGCAGCGAATCGATGACCGGCCGGTGGTGGGCCCGGCATGAGACGAGCTCGCTCGCTCGACCGACGATTCCACGCTCGCCGAGCAGCCGCTTCAGCTCATAGCTCGCCTCCGAAGGGCGCATCAGAGGGATCGGCTGGAACGTGGCGCGGCCCGCTCGATGCTTCTTGAGCCATTCGACGCCGGCCTTCGCGTCGGCGGGATCGTCGCAGATGAGGTCGTTCGCGCTCCCGCCGAGCGCGGTTTCGATGGCGAGGGCATACTCTTTATCGGTGTCGACGGCTTGGCCGACCGGTACGTAGTCCGCGTCGAGAAGACCTCGTTCGGCCGCCTCCAGCACCGCGCGGGAGCCCTGGGTAAGCCCCTCGTGGGCGTCGATCGTCGCCTCGATCCCTCGCTTGCGCCCTTCCAAAGAGGCCTTTTCGGCCAGCGCCTTGCGCACCGACGCCGCGTCCCGCTCCTCTTCCTGACGAATCTCCTGGATTCGGGCTTCAAGTTTCTTTATCTCGCCCTGACGCGCCTGCCCCTGGCCGGACAGGCCGTCAAAAGCGGCCTGGGCCTCGGCGATCGCGCTATCCAGCTCTGGCAACGCTTCAACGATCCCCTGGATCTCGCGGCGCACGAGCTTCATTCGATCGGCTTGATGGGCTCGTTCGGCTTCTTGGCGGAGCCGGATCGCGTGACGGCGGCGAGCCTCGTCCAACTCCCGCTCGACCGATTTGAGCGCATCGGAAAGCTGCTTTGCCTCTTCCCCAACGCCCACCAGCTCGGCCCGGAGCTCCTCGAATGCCTTCGCTTCTCCTTCCGATTCCTGGCGCAGTTCGCCCACTTCCCGTTCGGCTTCGGTAATCCGATTCGCGACGCTGCGGCCGTCATCGGCTAGATTCTTCTCCTGGTCGTCCAGGCTCGTGAGTCGTTGGTCCAGCAGCCGTAGGTTGGCGTCCGCGCGTTCCAGCGCGGTCAGGCTTCCTTGCTGAAGGCCGCGGATCGTGTCTAGCTCTTGCTCGAGGGCCGAGATCGCGGCTCCCGTCTCTCGGATCTTATGGTCCAGAGCCTCCGCTCGCGCCAGCTCCGCCTGCGAGACCCTCGCGGACTCTTCCAATCGCGCCTCGTTCTCCCGAACCTCCGCGATCGCCCGCGCCACCTCTTCCACCAGGAGGCCGACCTCCACCTCGCGCAACGCGCCCATCAAGCTCTTGTATCGCTGGGCGATTTCCGCTTCCTCGCGGAGCGGTTCGCGCTGCGATTCGAGCTCGTGAAGGATGTCGGCTACGCGGCTTAGGTGCTCTTGCGCCGCCACGAGACGCCGCTGGCTCTCGAGTTTCCTCGCCCGATACCGCTGCACCCCGGCGGCTTCGTCCACCCACGCCCGGCGATCTTCAGCCGACGCGCTGAGAGCGGAATCGATCTCTTTTTGCCCGACGATCGCATAACCGGCGCGCCCCAATCCGGAGTCGGCCAAAAGGTCGTAGATATCGCGTAAACGGCAGGGGTGCCGGTTGATCGAGTACTCGCTGTCGCCGGAGCGGGTGAGGCGGCGGGTAATCGAGACCTCCGAGGTCTCGATCGGGAGACCGCCGTCCTCGTTGTCGAACAGCAGCGTTACTTCGGCAAACCCGACCGGCTTCCGGTTGGCGGAGCCGCTAAAGATGACGTCTTGGCTGGTTGCGGCGCGAAGATGCCGAGAGTTACCTTCGCCTAGCCCCCAAAGGATCGCGTCGACGAGGTTCGACTTCCCGCACCCATTGGGGCCAACGACCGCAATGACGCCGCCCTCGAGCGAAAACTCGGTGCGGTCGGCAAAGGTCTTAAACCCGAAGATACGGACGCGCTTCAGACGCATAGGGCGGGGTTGCTTAGGATACTCCACCCGCAAGCGGCACACTCGACCCGGTCTGCGCCTGCGGCGATCGAACCAACGCAAGCACCTCCGGTGGGCTCAGTTCCGTCGGGGAATCGACGAACAGCACCCGGCCGGCGCCCAACCATTTCGCCATTTCAATCAGCGCCCGCCTCTCAACATCCGAGACCCCTCCGAACCACTCGTCGCGGATGTGAAGCAGATACGTAGTCCGCGCCACCATTTGCGCAGGTACCCCCGCCAGCTTCAGCATAATCCTCAACGCCGCGACGGTATCGTCAAATCCGTCGAGGACAACCCGCGGGTGGGCAAAGGCGATAAAAGCCCGGGGGCGTATCGTGGTCGTCGCTCGCGGATCATCGGGAAGATAGGCGTGCTCGCGACCTTTTCCGTCTTGTCCAAAGACGACTTCCGGCACACCCGACCATTCGCCAAGCCGCCCGCTCCAGCCCAACAAGCGGATACTGACCCACCTTCGGCGGATCTGGATATAGACCACGTTTCCGAACGGATTCGGCATCGGGCCTATTGTAATCGACGCAAGAGCGAAGTGTGAGGTAGTTCCCGAACGTCCGTAGGTGTGGAACACTCTACGCATGATCCTTCGCAACTTTTCCTTGCTCCTTCTGGCCCTCCCCCTCCTTTCTCACGCGGATGTGCGTTCCGACCTGCAGGCGAAGTACCATGCCTTCGACCAAGCGGTTGCTCGCAGAGATGCCGCCGCAACCGCTCGGTGGATTAAGGTTAATACGACGGAGGATTTCGTTTACGGGTCGCACGACAAGAACCTGTACAAGCGGGCCAAGTTCGAAGAGATGGTCGTCCAACAAATTCAGATGACTCAAAAGGTGATCAGCCTCGTCAGCCGGATCACATCCATCAAAGTCTCCGGAAGCAAAGCGACGGTCGGGTTGGATGGCGATACGACCCTCCTTCTCGGGATCGACAAGCAGGCGATGAAGCTGGTCGACCACAGTCACACGGTCGACGATTGGGTGCGGATAGGTAAGGAGTGGAAGCTCCGAAAAAGCATCCAGACCAAGTCCGACACGAAAATGTCCAAGCAATGAAATGCCCGATTTCCGATATGGTTGTTAGCGGATGATAAAATTCGGCGCTTTGGTCGCCTTGGGGCTGCTCGTTGGCTCGGCCCAGGCGGCCGACCTCAAGGGCGAGTTGCAACTGATTTATAGCCGCCTTGCCAAGGCCTCCAAAACGAAAGATATCGCCGCGATGCGGAAGATCTTCCTGCTACAGGGAACGCGGGATTTCATCTATACCGATCACAAAGGGCGTAAACAAAGCGCGACCGAAATGATCGACGATACGGAGTCGATGATGAAGCAGGTCGTCTCCTTCACTCGAGCCGATATGCATGTGGACTCGATCGCCGCCAAAGGAAAGACCCTGGAGGCGAGCGTCACCAGCGACTGGGAGATGACTCTAAAGGGACCGAACGGCAAGGTGCACGTCGTGGCGGGGACCGAGAAGCAGCTCGACACCTGGATATATATTCGTCGGGGTTGGAAACTTTTCCGAATGCACATCAAATCGTCCAAGGCGACCTTGGATGGCAAACCGATCCCAACCGACTAGAGCGATGCTTGGAAAAACCAGCCTCGGACAGCTCCCCTATCTTCGCGACTACACCTCTCGCCGGGCCAGTTCTTACGACGTAACCGGGGGGAACGAGGATTGGTGGACGATCCAGCCGGGTGAGCGCCGCACGATTCTGTCGGCGAACGTGGCCGGGTGTATTCGCCACATCTGGACCACGGTGGGTGGAGATGACGGCTATCTGCGTCGGGTGGTCTTGCGTTGCTGGTGGGATGGCGAGGACGCCCCGAGCGTTGAGGCGCCGCTGGGCGACTTCTTCGGAATGGGGCACGGGGTCCGGAAGAACTTTGCTTCTCTGCCGCTCCAAATGTCTCCTGCGGACGGCCGCGGCATGAATTGTTGGTGGCCGATGCCGTTCGACACCGCTCGAGTCGAGATCCACAACGAATGCGAAAACCCAATCAACCTCTACTTTTACATCGATTGGGAAGAGTACGCCTGCGAACCCCCTCCTCTTGCCGCCGCGGCAGACAAAGCCGGCCCACCAAAAGACCCTGACGCGAACGGGAGGAGGAGGGGGCAGGCGGTGGACGTTCCGGAAAAGCCCGCGCGGTTCCACGCCCAGTGGCGGCGAGAGAACCCGACGGAAGGTTGGCTCACCGAGAAGCTCGGCCCGGAGAACTACTTGCAGATTTGGCGCGAGCACCCGAACCTATCGGACAAAGAGAACTACACGATTCTCGAAGCGGAAGGGGATGGGATCTATGTTGGTTGCAACCTCAACGTCGACTGCTTCCAGCGAGAGGGGAACGATTGGTACGGCGAAGGGGACGACATGATCGTCATCGACGGCGAGCCGTGGCCGCCGCGCCTCCACGGGACCGGTACCGAGGATTACTTCAACACCGCGTTCGGCCCTTCGACCGAATTCTGCGCTCCCTACCATGGGATCACCCTTTACTCAGGAAACGACGAGTGGCCTTTCAAGGGGAAGAACTCGATGTATCGGTTCCATATCGAAGACCCGGTCCGATTTCGAAAGTCGATCCGGGTGTCGATCGAGCACGGGGAGGCCAACGCGCTCACGCTGGACATGAGCTCGACGGCTTACTGGTATCAACACGAGCCGCACAAGCCGTTTCCAGCGCTTCCGACGGTAGGAGAAAGATTGCCCCGGCCGTAATGGGCCGGACAAGCGCGAGCGAGCTCGCGCACTCCAAGGCGGCTGCGCCGCTTTAAGTCATCCATTCTTTGGCGAGGTCTTGTTCTTGACCTAGCAGTTGGAGGATCCGGGCTACTACCGTGTCGGCCAGCTCTTCTAGGCTTGCGGGGCGGTGGTACCAGGCGGGGCAGGCGGGCATGATCGTTGCGCCGGCCTCGGCGAGGCTCGTGAGATTACGCAGCATGATGAGGTTCCAAGGCATCTCCCGCGGAACGAGGATCAGGCGGCGCCTCTCCTTTAGGCAAACGTCCGCGGATCGAGTCAGGAGGTCGTCGGAGATTCCATTCGCGATGCGGCCGGCAGTCCCCATGCTACACGGAACGATGACCATGCCGTCGTGCCGGAAAGAGCCGCTGGCGGGAGGGGTGAAGTAGTTTTTAGAGTCGAGTAGCCGAATATTCGGCAGGTCTTGACCGAGCCATTCTTTGGTGGAAAACTCCTGCCGCTTCGGGGAAACGCCAAGCTCCGTTGCGGCGACCTGGATCGCCTGCTCGCTCAGGATAAGCAGCACTTCGTCGTACCGGCGGGCCGCTTCGACCAGGAACCGTTGAGCGTAGATGGCCCCACTGGCGCCCGTAACCCCCACGACCAGCTTTCCGGTTGACATTTCGTGGGGAGTTTACTGGACCGTTAGAATCGATACGAAACGCCGGCGCCGAAGAAATGGTCTCGTCCGACCCCGTTCAGGCCACGGCCGATGTAGGCGTCGAGCGCCAGGTTGTCCCGGAGCAACTTTGAAACGCCGGCGTCGACGTATGCGGAGCGGTCGACCCGGCCGACTTGCGGTAGGAGGCAGAACAGCTCTCCGTACACTCCAAAACCCTGGCCGAGGTCCTTTCCATAGGCGGCGGCCGCGCCGAACTCGGTAAACGAGCCGGCGTCGTCGGCTGGGCGGGCGACAAGGAGGTTGACGTCCAGTTCACTATGTGCGTCGGGCAAGACCGTCCAGATCCCGGTTAAGACAGGTTGAACTCGCGCCCCCCGGAAAGCGCGTGAACCCGAGGGGAAGGTCGCATCACCTTCCACCGCAAAGGCGGATCGGTGCCCCGCCGCATCCGGGGTTAAGCGCCACTTGAATCCAACTGTCTCGTCGCCAAATCCGGTGTCCGATGCGCCGTCCCCGCGGGCGGCGAGATAGGAAGGAAAGCCGATACGCGCCTCGAGGTTTTCCCTCAACGCGAGACGCAACGTGTTGCCATCGCCGTAATCGGTAGTCGTGGAGTCGCCAAACGCGGTTTGCCGAATTCCGACCTCGAGATACGGGTGATTCAACGGCACGATATGGGTGGCGTTGGCGAAGGACGGGCGGTCGGGGGAGATCGGGTCTAACTTCTCGGCCACCCCCTGGATCATGGTGAGGGTGGCGATCGAGAGAACGATTGGAGTCATGGGTGATTTTAGACTTAGAGGTGAAGCTTTGAAAGCAACTCAGCCTCTCTCGCCCGGTCCATACCGAAACGAGGCGGCCCATCCTCGGGTTGCGACCGACGCCAGGCCAGCGTATCTCTCGCCGTCGCTTCCCAGGGGCGGAACGCGAGTCCGGCGGCAATGGCGCGCCGGTTATCGACTCTCTGCATCGCTTCGTCCGATCCATCGGCGGGCATCACGAGCGGCAGGTCTTGCCAAAGCTCGATACCGTTGGCCGCAAGCACCGAGGGATCTACCCAAACCAATTCCGTCCCGAGATTCAACGTGTGGCATGCGTCGATCATGTCCGCCAGCGTCTTGGGAGTCTCCGGGCCGCATGCGTTAAAGACGCCGCCAAGCTCTTTTTCCAACGCCAGGACCATGAAGAGCCCCAGGTCACGCACGTCGATGAGCTGCATCGGCTGACCGGGACGGTCAGGGGCGACGGCCCTTCCTCCCTCGGCCATCCGGGTGACCCAATAGGTAAACCGATTGCTGACATCGTTTGGCCCCATGATCAAGCCGGGCCGCACGATAAGCGCGCGATCTCCGAAGGTCTCGACTACGACGTTCTCGCATAGCGCCTTAAGCGCGCCGTACGTATCGCCTCGGATCTCCTCGATAGTGGGATCGTCGATCGTCAAGACAGGGGATTCTTCGTCTAGCCGGTCGCGTCCCGCCATATCGTAGACGCTGATCGTTGATACGAAGAGATAGCGGTCTACGGAATCGGCGAGGGCTTTTACCGATTGCTCGACCACTCTCGGGAAGTAACCGCAGCAGTCGACGACGGCATCCCATTTTCCACCCGCGAGGCGATCCGTTTGGCCGTCCCGATCGCCGAAGATCTCGTCGGCGCCCGGCATCAGTCCCGGCCCTTTCGTGCCGCGGTGAAACAGAGTGACGTGGTGGCCCCGGCTCTGGGCGGCCTCTACAAAGTGGCGGCCGACAAAAACGGTGCCGCCGATAACGAGAAAGCGCATGAACGCTTGCTACCCTATCGGCGGCACGAACGGTTCCGGATCTAGAAGTTAACGACCACGGATCGGCGGCTCGTCGCGCTGTCGGTGATGCGAATGCCGGTCGGCTTTACGCCGTCGACTACGCGCATGACGATCAGTCCCTTGAATGTGCCGTGCGGCTTGATCTTGATCATTCCGCTTTCGAGAGCGCTTTCGGCAACTAAGTGCTCGGCGTAGCTCCACTGGTTCTTTTCCAGGCCGAGCAGCTCGGGGTAGACCGTTCCCTCGCCGAGAATTAACGGCTCGGAGGTGACGTTGGTCAACTCGACCTTGACGACGGCGAGGTGCTCACCGACCTGGGCAAATACCAGCGTTCCGAGTTGGCGTCCCACGTCTTCATACTTGGTGACCTTGAGGTCGAGCACGCCGAATTCGGCTCGTTGGTTGAACTTCAGCGGTTTCTCGTCGAGGGTGACCCCGTCCTTCATGAAGAACCCGTCGGTATGCTTGATCTTTCCTTTCAGATCAATCTTGAATTCCTCTCCGCTACTTAGGTGCACGGTCACGCTAGGATCTTTGATCTCGTTTGGAATCTCGATCGTAGTAGAGGCCTTCACCGACTTTCCGGGACCGAGCTGCGTTTCATCGCGGCCCAGCCACATCGCGGCCATCCCAGAGGAACGCTGGCTATAGCCAGCGCTGTTGATGCTCAGCGTTATCGAACCCGGACCATAGGGGAGCGGGTATTTCGCTTTGTTCTTAATCGAGTAGTGAATAACGAGGAGCTTGCCTCCTCGTTGGGAGATTACGGACGAATCGCCGTCCAAGCAGCGCGTAGTGTATTCAGCACTATCAATTTTGACATCTACGTCGCGTGCGTCAGTGACGCCCTGATTAATCGGCGCGTACCTTCCGCCACCGTGAAAATACGTGGTTCCCATAACAGAACCGCCACTAGCAAACGCCGCCGTCGCCAAGAAAACCAAACCTCTGCGCATCTCCTTTCATTCCTCCTTTTTAAGGCCCTCAACCGAGGTGAAGTTCTTTTCAGGGTCAATACCCTGGTGAATTCACTAGGTTATATTAAGGTGAGATTCGACCTCGCTGGGCCCAAACTCCTGGACACTGGCGTCAGAACTCCGAAAAATGTTCCTTAACAACCGAAAAAAGCGAATAGCCACCGTACTACGTATAATTACCTGCATTTACAGTGGGCCTAAGGCCCTATCGAGGGCAGCAAAATTGCACCCGGGCGCGCGCGAAATTCATCGAGGGGAAGCAAGAACGCGCGATTGCCGCGCACGGCGAATAACCCCCTAGGTCGCGTGTAGGGAGTGTCTGGAGTGCGGTGAACCGCCGCAAATCGGCTTCTCGGCCCCCTTTCGGGTACAATTTAGGTTCGCGAGACACCTCCGAGAGCTTCATTTCGCCCTTTACGGACGTCTTTTAGGAATAGAAGTGGCAGAGAATCCAAATTTTTCCATCGTTAACGTCGATGAGGAGCTGGGACGCTCATACGTTAACTACGCGATGTCGGTCATCATCGCCCGAGCCCTCCCGGACGTCCGAGACGGTCTCAAGCCGGTCCAACGCCGCATCTTGTACGCAATGCGGTCCCTCAACAACACCGCGGACAGCGCCTATATCAAGTGCGCCAAGATCTGCGGCCAGACATCGGGCGACTACCACCCGCACGGCGAAGCGGTCATCTATCCGACCCTCGTCCGCATGGCTCAGCCATGGTCGATGCGGTACCCGCTGATCGACGGGCAGGGAAACTTCGGTAGCGTAGACGGGGACTCGCCGGCGGCGATGCGATATACCGAGGCGCGCCTTACTCCGCTCTCGATGGAGCTGATGGAGGACCTCGACCGGGAGACGGTCGACTGGGCGGACAACTATGCCTCTACGCTTCTCGAGCCGACGGTTTTGCCCGGCCGATTCCCGAACCTTCTCTGCAACGGTTCTCAGGGCATCGCGGTCGGCATGGCGACCAACTTGCCGCCTCACAACCTGACCGAGGTTTGCAACGCGCTGATCCTTCGGCTCGACGAGCCGGAGTGCACTTTGGACCAGGTAATGGAAGTGCTTCCGGGGCCAGACTTCCCCACTTACGGTCTCATCATGGGGACCAAGGGGATTCGGAGCGCTTACGAGACGGGGCGCGGCTCGATCGTCCTCCAAGCGAAGACCCACATCGATCCGGGCGAAAGCGGCAAGTCCGTCATCGTGGTGACCGAGCTGCCGTATCAGGTGAACAAAGAGAACTTAGTCAAGGCGATCGCGCAGATCGCGAAGGATCGGAAGTTCGACGGCATCCTTAACGTTCAGGACTACTCGGATAAGCGCGGCATGCGCGTCGAGATCGAGATCCGCCGGGACGTGAACCCGAACCGGGCGCTGAATTACCTTCTCAAGCACACGAATCTGCGGACCACATTTGGCGTGATCGCGCTCAGCCTGGTGGACTTGGCGCCGCGAACGTGCCCCATCATTACGGCGCTGGACGAGTACATCCGGCACCGCCGAAACGTTATCGAGCGGCGGACCCGGTTCGAGCTGTTCCGAGCGCTCGAAGAGCTGCACATCAACGAGGGATATCAGATCGCGCGGTCGAACCTCGACGAGGTGATTGCCCTCATCCGAGCCAGCCAAGACACCGCCGCCGCCCGCGTGGGACTTATCCGGACGTTCGGGATGAGCCCGGTGCAGGCTAACGCGGTGCTGAACATGCAGCTCCGTCAGCTCACTCGGCTTTCGCAGCACGAACTCGAGGACCGGTTCAAGGATGTCGCTCGAAGGGTTCAGAACCTTCTCGACATTCTCAACGACACCGAGCGGCTCATGAAGGTGATGCGCGACGAGATCGTGGCTTTGCGCGACAAACACGGCGACGACCGGCGGACCAAGATCGTGGCCCGCGAAGCGGGCGAATTCTCGCCCGAGGACCTGATCCCCGAGGAAGAGGCGATCATCTCCATCTCGCGCGACGGCTACATCAAGCGAGTTTCGGTCGACGCTTACCGCCAACAAAAGCGCGGCGGAAAGGGTGTGAACAACACGATGAAGGCGGAGGATGAGCCGGCTCACCTGTTCCAGGTGAACACGCACCACACCATTCTCTTTTTCACCGACCGCGGCCGCGTTTACCGGTTGAAGGCGTACGAGATCCCGGAGAGCGGACGCTACGCCCGCGGCATGCCGGTCATCAACTACATCAACATCGTGGGCGGCGAGCGGGTTACGGCTACGATTTCGGTCAAGGACCTGAACATCGACGGATACCTAACGATGATCACCCGAGGTACCGGCGAGAAGCGGCATGCGGAGATCAAGCGAACGTCGCTCCGCGACTTCGCCAACATCCGAAACAACGGCCTTATCGCCTTCGATATCGAGGAAGGGGACGAGCTCGGCTGGGCTCTGAAGACCCGCGGCAACGACGACGTGATCCTGATCACCCGGGAGGGACAAAGCATCCGGTTCAACGAGCAAGATGCCACTTCTCGCTCCCGCGCTGCGGGCGGCGTCCGAGCGATCTCGTTCAAAGAGGATAACCGCGAGGACCGAGTAGTCAGCGCGGCGATGGTGGACGAGAACATGACTCTGCTCGTAGTCGGAGAACACGGTTACGGCAAGCGAACCCCGCTCTCCGATTACCGAGTTCAAGGACGCGGCGGCAGCGGCATCCTCACGATGAACTGCACCGAGAAGACGGGCAAGATCATCGGCGCGGAAGTGGTGGAAGAAGACGACCGGCTGTTGGTCATGACCAACAAGGGTAAGGGGATTCGGATGAAGGTGAAGGAGATCCGCACCACCGCTCGCGTCGCCCAGGGCGTCAAGTTGGTCAACCTCGCCGCCGGAGACTCCGTCTCCAGCATCGCCCGCATCGTCAAGGGGACCGACGACGGCGACCTAGACATCGAAGCCTCCGGCGAAGAAGCGGTAATCGAAGAGTAAATTCCGGAGCCCCCTCCTCTTGCCGTTGGGGCTGTCGACTTCCTCAAGCCGACAACCCCAATCGCGAGCGGGAGGAGGAGGGGCTCCGGAGTTAACTCACTACCCTTATCGAGCTACAGACTTCTTCCACGACTCCGCTTTGCTTCAAGCCGACGAGCAGTTCTCGGAAGTTCTTCTCTAGGCATGGGTGGGTGAGGAAGACGATCTCGCCACGGGATTCGTCGAGGGTTTTCATTTCCATGGCGGCGAGGGAGACGTCGTGCTCGCCAAACTCGGTGGCGATGATGCCGAGGACTTTGGGGCGGTCTTGGACGACGAGGCGGAGATAGAAAGCGGTTCGAAGGTCGTCGATCGGGCAGGTTTTCAGCGGCTCCTCGTCGAACGGGATCGCGCTGCCGGAGCCTCCGCCGGCGATATTTCGGCCCACATCCAACAGATCGCCGACGACCGCCGAAGCGGTGGGGTCCGAGCCGGCGCCTCGGCCGGAGAACATCAGGTCGCCGACAAAGTCTCCGTGCAGGTAAAGGGCGTTGTAGACGTCGTTGACGCTTGCCAGAGGATGCGTCTTCGGGATCAGAGTCGGGTGAACCCGTGCGAGGATCGTATCTTCCGCGATGGCGTCCACGATCGCCAAGAACTTGATCGTGTAGCCGAGGGCGTCGGCGTATTGCATGTCGAGCAGAGAAACGCCTCGAATCCCCTCGCGATAGACCCCTTCCACCGGTAAGTGCTTGTGGAAAGCGATGCTGGCCAGCACCGAGATCTTATACATAGTGTCGAAGCCATCGACATCGTTCGTCGGATCGGCCTCGGCGTATCCCTTCGCCTGCGCTTCCGCCAAGACGTCGGCAAAGTCCGCCCCCTCACGCTGCATTTTCGTGAGGATGTAGTTAGTGGTGCCGTTGAGGATTCCCATCATCTTCAACACGTCGTTGCCGGCAAGCTGATGCTTCAACGGCTGCACAAGCGGGATTCCGCCTCCTACCGCGGCCTCGTAGTGGAGGTCCAATCCCTTGCTCTTGGCGAGGGAAATAAGCCGGGCGCCGTGTTTCGCGATCAGCTCTTTGTTAGCGGTGACCACGTGCTTGCCATTTCGCAAAGCTCGCTCGACCAGCTCGGCGGCCGGGTCCACTCCGCCAATAAGCTCCAGGACTACCTCGATGGCGGGATCGTCGACGATCGACGTGAGGTCGGTGGTGAACATTTCGGCCGGCAGTTGCCGAGGCTTTGCGGTGTCGCGGATGCCTATCTTCGTAACCTCGAAAGGAACCCCGACCCGGCGAAGAATAGCGTCGCGGTTGTCCTGCAACATCCGGTACGCGCCGCTGCCAACGGTACCGAAGCCAAGGATGCCGACGCGGACGGTGCGAGTGAGGGTGGAGGTCACGCCCTAATTATGGAAGCTAGCCGACGTAGATGATGACGTCGCCCGGGTTTACGATCTGTCCGCTTTGGGCGACGATCTGCAATACGGTGCCGCTCGCGGTGCAGGGGATCTCGTTAAACACTTTCATCGCCTCAATGAGGCCGATAATCTGGCCCGCGGTAACCGTCTCCCCTTCCTTGACAAACGCCGGCGATCCGGGGCTGGAGGAGTTATAGAAGATGCCGGTCATGGGGCTGGCGACGGGAATGCCCTTTGGCGCCGAAGGAACGGCAGGTGCGGCCGCGGCAGTATCGAACGAATACTCTTCATGCGATTCCGTCGATTCCTCGCTTGAGGTCGACGGCTTGGATGCGCTACGGCGACGGAAGGCGATCGTGAGATCCGCGGATTTGAGACGCGCCTCGGTCAGCCGATACTCCTGCATCAGCTCCGCAAGTTCGCCAATCGTCTCCTTGTAGTCCGCCACGGGCGAGATTATGGCTCATCGGGGCGGATCGCGACGAAGGTTCCGGTGAACGTGGCACAGACCTGGCCCCCTTGCTCCAGTCGCGCATGGAGCTCGATCCGCCCTTTTCCTCGCCTAAGCAAGGAAGCTTCATAGCCACGAATTTCGTCGTCCGGCGGGCGCTCGCAGATCGCGGTGAAGTCGCCCTCGATCGGCAGGAGGAACTCAACACGGCTGGAGCGGACGACGAGGCGAACCGAAAACGGAAACCGGGCCGCGTGCCAATGCAACCAGGCCCAAGCGGCAACCGTCGCGATGGCGCCGATGCTGCCGCCGAAGGCGGTATTTCGGTGGTTGATGTTGGGGGCCAGCGGAGCGCTTAGAACCACCCTGCTTTCGTCGGCGTGCTCGACGTTTACCCCCATCGCGGCGGTGAGGGGAATGTGTTCGTGCAGGTATCGCTGAAGAGCCTTGGTCTCCATCAGCGGGCGTTCCGGAACCGATCGGCGAGCGCCCATGCGCCGACGGCGGATGGGGCTCCCGCTTTGGCGACGGGAGTTACCGTGAGAAGAATCGCGCCGATCTCGGCAGGGATATCGCCGGGAGCCCATTCGGAAAACTCCCGGCCCAGGAAGCCGGTATCGATGTCACCTTTCTGGAAGCCCGCGTGAGACAGGACATCCAGGAGGTAGGCGACGTTGGTTCGAACGCCGAGGACGTGGAAGTCGAGTAACGCGCCTCGCAGGCGCTGGATGGCTTCTGCCCGGGTGTCGCCATGGGCGATCACTTTGGCGATCATCGAATCGTAGTAGCGCGGGATCTCGGCATCGGCGGCGTAGCCGGTATCGACCCTCACGCCGGGAGCTTTGGGCTCGGCCCAGGCGAGGATCTTCCCCACCGACGGCAAGAAATTGCGGGCCGGGTCCTCGGCCACGATGCGGGCTTCGATCGCGTGGCCTTTCATCGCGCCCCGGTCTCCGGCGATCAGTCGAGGGTCGATCTCCAAGCGATCACCTTGGGCGATTCGAATCTGCCATTGCACGAGGTCCAGGCCGGTGACCATCTCGGTGACGGGGTGCTCGACCTGCAACCGGGCATTCACCTCGAGGAAATAGAAGGCGCCGGCGGCTTCGTCGACGATGAATTCGACGGTGCCGGCGTTGAAGTAGCCGGCTTCCAGCACGAGCCTCCGAGACGCCTCCGCCATTTGGGGCCACAAGCCGGGCTGGGAATCGAAAAGCGGGGATGGCGATTCTTCGATCAGCTTTTGGTGACGCCGCTGGATGGAGCATTCACGCTCGAAAAGGGTCGCCACATTTCCGTGGCGGTCGGCCAGCACTTGGACCTCGACGTGGCGGGGGCGCTCGACGAGCTTCTCCACCATCATCGTGCCGTCGCCGAACGCCTTGAGCGCCTCATCGGAAGCGGTTTTCAACTCGCCATCGAAGTCGGCGGGATTGTGGACCGCGCGCATCCCCCGCCCGCCGCCCCCGGCGCTGGCCTTGAGCATTACCGGGTAGCCGATCTGGTCCGCGGCCGCTTTGAGCTGCGCGTCCGTTGCGCCGGGCTCGAACATCCCGGGCACGATCGGTACCCCGGCTTGGACGGCGAGCGCTTTCGCATCGGTCTTGGCGCCGAGGCGGCGCATGGCGGAAGCCGGCGGCCCCACGAAAAGGATCCCGGTCTTCGCGCATGCGTCGCTGAACTCGGCGCGCTCGCTGAGAAAGCCGTAGCCGGGATGGATCGCGTCGGCGCCGGTGGCGCGGGCAGCGTCCAGGATTTTGGCGGCGTCGAGATAGCTGGCGGACGGTTCTGGCGCGCCGAGGGCAACCGCTTCGTCGGCCAACTGAACGTGCATCGCGTCGCGATCGGCGTCGCTGTAGACGGCGACGGTTCGCACCCTCATTTCTCGCGCGGCGCGGATTACCCGAACGGCGATCTCGCCTCGATTTGCGATGAGCAGCTTCTCGATCATCCTTGATAACTCGCTTTGCGTTTTTTCGAGGAAAGCCGAGATTCCCTCTTTGGCCTCCTCATTCGCCCGCGTCCGGGCGAGGAGGGCGGCGGCTTCGGGGAGGCTCAGCGGCGGCTCCTGGGCCAGTTGCTTCGCGCTGGCGACCGCGGCGGGGCCGGCGGCTAGGACAGCTTTGATCCGTTTTGCGACGGCGGCATCGAGGTCGTCGGGAGGGGCGACGTCGTGCACGAGGCCGATGCGCAAGGCGTGGGCAGCGCCGAATGCTTCCCCGGTCGAAAAGAGGTGGCGGGCATGACCAGCGCCGATCTTGGGCAGAACGAACGGGGAGATCGTCGCGGGTACCAGGCCGAGGCGGACCTCGCTAAAGGCGAAGAGGGCGTCTTCGCTCGCGATCGCCACGTCGGACGCGGCGACGAGGCCGCATCCCCCCCCAAAGCAAGCACCGCGGACCCGAGCGATCACCACGGCATGACACTCCACCATGCTTTGGAACAGCTGGGCCAAGTGGAGGGCATCTTCGGCGTTCTGCTCCTCGGTGTAACCCGCGGCCTTTCGCATCCAGGCGAGGTCTCCGCCCGCGCAAAACGTGTCGCCGCTGCCGGTCAGCACGATCGCCCTGACTTCCGGAGCGACGTGCGTGAAGACGGTCGAGAGCTGAGCGATCAGCTCGTCGTTAAAGGCGTTTCGAACCTCAGGACGATCGATGGTTACGCGAAGGACGGCTCCCTCAGACTCCACGTTGAGCATCGGCGAAGTATGGCACGGCGGCGGGAGTTCGCCCCCTTACGGCACAATTCATACGTGCCCGACATTGTCCGCACGCGGCCGTACGCGATCGATCCAGCAGGTCTGGCGCGGGCGACGCACTTGATGACCCTCCGGAGGCTGGTGATGTACGTCTTCATCGGCGGCGCGGCGGAGGTCGCCGTCCTCGCACTGCTTGGCGTCCCTTGGTACATCTCGGCGCCTAGTCTCGCGGTCGCTTTTACTATGCTCACGGTGACGAGGCGGCATCGGATGGCGACAAAGCTGGCCCGAGTGCCAGGACTCGCGACTGAACGAGTTGCGGAGGTCAGCCAGGACCAGATCACGGTTCGCTCGCTAGGAGATGCCGAGGAAGTCAAGCTCCTTCTAGAGAACCTATTTTGGGTGAAGCGGTACGGAGGCTTTTATTTATTGGCGATCGATCGCCAACAGTTTCTTCCGGTGCCGGCCGATGCCTTCGTGTCCGATGATGAGTCGCGATTCCAAGAATTCTTACGGCACCGCGTTCCAAAGGTGGAAGGGTTCTAGTGCTTATCGAAACCTCCAGCTATCGGGTTAGCCGTACGGAACTGACCAACCTGGCGACCGCGGAATATCTGCGCCAATTCTGGTGGTTCGTCGCGGTGACGCCGGTCTTTGGCCTGCTCGCGTTGATCTTCGGCAGCGGGCCGATGCAGGCGATCGGAATGTTCGCGATCCTTTGGCCCTTTTCGATACCCGCGCGTTCGGTTCTATCGACAGCCAAGACTTCCCGCCTAGTCTCCGGCGGCTGCCGGGTTCGGATTAACGACGATTTGCTCGAGTTTTTAGGCGAGAAGCCCGGCCCATCGGGCAAGCCGTATCGAATGGTGATACCTTTTGTCAACGTGCGCGAGCTCGTCCGGCGAAAGGAGTTCCTGCTCGTCCGCACTCGCCAACTCGCTTTCGTGCCGATTCGCCTGGACGCGTTTGGATCGCCCTCCGAAGTTGATATGCTCGAGGCAAGGTTACGTAGGCTGGAATAGCACTCGCGAGGTTCTCGCAGAGCCTAAGAAGCACGAGAATATGAGTTGGACCGTAGTCGGGAGATAATGGTCATCAACGAAATAAGTTCACATTTCCTCGCCAAATTTCACCCGTAGCCCGTGGCTTTAGCCGCGGTTCAAGGTTCTACCGGGGATAAATCCTCGGGCTACGGGCAAGCTAAATGTAAACCCAAACGGTGAATGGGCATTATCCTTCGGTGGGACCATGAACCGCGGCTATCGTCGATGTGGTTTAGGTCGCGGTTGGCGATCGTTTTTTGCTCGGGCGGGCCGCCTGAGATACACACGGGCAAGCTGCCCGTGCTACGTGAAGCCTTGACGATTACCAACTCGGAAGTCGTCGGTCTTCAGAATAGAAAAATAACGCCGCGGCCCCGGTTTCGAGGCGGACGTCGACCGTACTTCCGAGGCTCTTGTTCGACAGGCTGACGAAGGCGGTGAGACCAAGTTCGTCGTTCTCCAGAGGCCATTCGACCCCCGAGAAACTCACGCCCGTGCAGGGACTCAGCGGCATCAGAGAAGCAGTTTCTCCGGGGGAGGTGGCGAAGCTTTGTTGGGCGGGGCCACGGAGGATGTAGCCGAGTCCTGAGCGAAGCGCCAGGCGAACGTCGAGCAAGGAGCGGACCGCGCTTCCGAGAGTTGCCAATACGTGGTCGAGGCGATCTCCTTCGAGGCCGATCAACGTGATTCGGTTGTGACCGCTTCGCTCGGTGAGCGTGAGAAGCTTGTCGCAGTCGCTCGTCTCCTGATCCGGATCTTGGATCAGGCGGCGAAACGGAAGGACGGATCGAATCGAATCGAGATCGCCGATGGTGGTATCCGGCGGGACGCCCGCCTCCAGAAGCCGGTCGCCTCCCCCATCGGCGGCGTACACGACGTCGGCCGAGCGAGCCCAAGCGTTCAGTTGTTCCAGAGGCATATCCGCCCCGGCAAGGACCCCAAGGACGCGGGGATGATTGGCACTCACTGCGCTATCGTACCGGGCCTTGAGACGCTATCGCGATTTTTCCGTTACGAGGTAGACGACCGTGTATAGGAATGCAGAAATCGGCAGTAAATCGGCTCAAAACGGTCCAATGTAGAGAAAAACTTCGGCATTTCGGGCTGGCTGGGCATAGCTAAGCTTAATCCTGCATTTCGACCAAATCACGGTAAGTCAACCGTTGGGTTCTCTCCCTAAGCCT